>DDFO01000037.1:24541-37803 GCA_002337215.1 Phycisphaerales bacterium UBA1926
TCGATCCTATTGGCGCGGGTCCACCGCGGCGCTTCCGACGCGGCGAGCCGGCCCAGCGAGGTCGGTCGAGGGTCGAGCACGAGCGCGGGACGACCGCCTCGGAGCAGCAGACCGGTGCCCGACTCGAACCGGAGCATGAAGCTCTGCCGCGGGGTGCGGTTCGCGTCCGCGTTCGAGACCTCGCTCGTGAACCCGTCTGCGGGCGACGCCGCGGGTGATTGCGTGAACTTCTCGAAGTAGTCGCTCTCGGGGAGCACCCAGTGGCCCGCGTCGCGGACCGGGTCGAACGCGCCGCCTGTGATGTTCATGCCGTCGTCGCCGTAGGGCGCCGAGTCGTACCACCCCTCGGTGATCCCGCCCGCGGGGTTGCCGACCACTCGGTCGATCGTGCCGGGCTCCGCGTACCCCGCGACACCCCAGCCGCGCGGCAGTTGCAGCGTGGACGCGAAGTCGACCGGTGCGTAGATGTCGCGTTCAAAGGAGATCGCGTTCGCCGAGGCGGGGTTCGGGCTCTGCGGATCGAATCCGCCGACGACAAACGGGTTGTTCCCAGCGTCGGTGAGTGTCCCGACCTTGACCACAGGGATCATCCGCGTCCGCCCGTTCGTCTCGCGGACGAACAGCAGCCCCGAGTCCTCACCATTGAGCACGGCGAGATCCCTCGCGACCGCGACGCCGACCCGCAGCGTGTTCTCGGCGAGCGACCGCTCGGACGCGTTGACCATGCCGTTGAAGGCGGGCACCGCGATGCCGAGCACCACGATGATCAGCGTCACGACGATGATCAGTTCGATCAGCGTGAACGCCCGATGGGCCGCGTGCACTGCCTTTGCGTGGACGTGTCGGTTCCTCATCGCCCCACCCCCACCACGTTGTCGGTCTTGGCGAGCGCGCGGTAGTCGGCCTCGTCGTTCCCGGTCTCCGGGGTCGGCAGCCGATCGCGGAGCGTCTCGACCGGTTCGGTCCCGAACAGGCCGTCCGGCCCGGCCCCGACGATCGCCCAGGATGCGCCCCGCAGAGCCGCGTCGCCGCCGGTCACGTCGATCGACGCCGCGCCGCCGCCGCCCGCGCTGACGAGCCGCTCAAGCGCCTCATCATCGAGCAGGACGTAGGGGATATTGAGCTGGCAGGTCGCGGTCGTCGCGATGCCGTACCCATCGCTCAGGGGCTCCCAGCGGTAGTACCGGAATGCTTTGTCGTTGCTGTCCACGATTGCCGCGTGGCGCCAGTCGGTCTGCGTCGAGGGGTCCGCGATCGTGAGTTCGGGATCGCCCGCGTTCTCGCGGTACTCCTCGATATCGAAGTACTCGCGGACGAGCCTCGCCGATCCGCGGTCGGCGTCGAAGAACGCGTCGTATCGGTTCCGAGATGTCGTCCGCCCACCGGTCTCGAGCGGGTCGGCCGAGTCGGCCTTCACGCCCTCGAACGTCCCGTCGGCGAGCGGCCGAACCATGCCCGGGCCATCCACGCCGTCGAGCGCCGCGGGCATCGCCCCGGCGAGGTAGTACCCCAGCGTGTACTTGCTGTACCGCTGGTTCGCATCACGCCACTCGGGAGTGCCGATTTCGTACCGAGCGATCGTGTCCGCGATCGACGGCGCTCCGACGCCGGGCGGTAGCCCTTCAAGGAAACGCCGGTTCTGCTGTATGCCCGGGTTGTACACCGCCGCGAGGCGGATCCGATCGCTCGACGGAGGCGTCACGATCGGCTCACCGCTCGACGGAGGCGGGGACGAAACCGGCGGGATCAGCACCGGGTCCACGGTCATCGCGCCGGCGCTCGCGGACTGGAGGCCGTCCTGCACCAGCGGGGGCGGGAACCCGAACTGCTGGCTGAACTGCTCGGTCGCGACCACCAGCCCCTGCACCGTCGCCTGATCGGCTCGCTGCCGGCCTGTCGTCCCCGCCGCGTTGACCGCCACGAGGATAACCGCCGCGATCACCGAGATGATCACGATGACCACCAGGATCTCGACGAGCGTGAAGCCCCGCCGAGGGCCTCTGATTCCGGGATGTCCGTGCGGTTTCCGCATCGTGTCCTTTGCCATTCGCTCAGCCGCCGTTCAGCGAGTTGATCATTTCGACGAGCGGGAGGAACATCGCGATGATGATCGTCCCGATGATGCCGCCCAGCACGATGACCATGAGCGGCTGCAGCAGCGAGACCAACGCGCCCACGGCGACGTCGACCTCTTCGTCGTAGTTGTCCGCGATCTTCATCAGCATCGCGTCGAGTTCGCCCGTTTCCTCGCCCACGTCGATCATGTTGATCACGATGCCGTCGCAGGTCTTGGACGCGCGGAGCGGCTCGGCGAACGTTTCGCCCTCGCGGATCGAATCGTGCACCTTCGTCAGCGCCCGCTCGAACACGAAGTTACCGCTCGTTTCCGCGGTGATCGTCACCGCGTCGAGAATCGGCACGCCGGCGCCGATGAGCGTGCCGAGCGTCCGCGTGAACTTCGCGATCGTCGTCTTCCGGATCAGGTTCCCGAACACCGGAGTCCAGAGCAGGATGACGTCCGTCACCGCCTTGCCGGGCTTGGTCTTGCGGATCACCTTCCAGAAGATGAACGCGGCGAACGGCGAGAGCGCGACGAAGACCGCACCGGGGACCTTCTGCCCCGCCTGCTGGCCCGCCACCCACCGGCTTGTGTCGATCAGCCAGACCGTGAGCCCAGGAAGGTTCACGCCGAAGTCCGCGAAGATCTCCTCGAACTTCGGGATGATGAACCACATGATCGCCGTCAGGATCACCATCGCGATCAGGATCACCGCGATCGGGTAGACCATCGCGCCGTTGATCTTCCTCTTGAGACGCTGGGCCTTCTCCATGAACTCCGCGAGCCGCTGGAGGATGATGTCCAGGACGCCGCCGATCTCACCCGCGTGCACCATCTTGGTGTAGAGCACGTCAAACGCCTTGGGGTACTTCGCCATCGCGTCCGAGAGCGACGAGCCACCCTCGACCTCCTCGACCACCCCGCCCACGACGTTCTTCAGCAGGCCCGGTTTCTGCTGACCCTCGAGAATCTGCAGCGACCGCAGCAACGGGAGGCCCGCGTCCTGCAGCGTCGAGAGCTGACGCGTGAAGAGCGTGAGCTGCTTCTTGCTCACGCCGCCGATCGAGAAACCGCCGCCCTTTTTCTTCTTCCGCTTCTTCGCGGACGCCTGACCGTCGCCACCGCCCGCGCTGGTGTCCTTCTTGCTCGCCTTCGCGGGCTTCACGGTCGTCGGGAACAGCTGCTGGTTGCGGATCCGCTGGATCGCTTCCTCGCTGGTGGACGCTTCGATCGTCCCCCGCTGCTGTTTCCCGGCAGCGTTCAGAGCTTCATAGGTAAAGGTCGGCATGCCACATTCTCCAACGACCGCGGCCCGGGACGCTCACGCCCCTTTTCCTCTTGGATACGGTCCGTTTTGCCCCGAAGAGCGTTATTCGTCGCCCAGCGTCTCGCGTACCACCTCGTCGATGGTTGTCAGCCCGTCGTAGATCGCGAGCATCCCGCTCTCCCGCAAGCTCCGCATCCCGCGTCGACGTGCGTAATCTCGCAGCACCGACGTGCTCGCCTCTTTCATCACGAGCTCGCGCATGTCGTCGTCCATCTCCATGATCTCATAGAGTGCGAGCCGGCCCTTGTAGCCCCCACCGACCCGGTCGGTCCGGCTCGGGCGGTAGAACTCGCGGCCCGCCACGTCTTCCTGCCGGAGTTCGAGCTCCATCAGTTCTTCCTCGCTCGGGATGTACGCTTCCTTCACCGTCGGGTCGAGCCGGCGGACCAGCCGCTGCGCGACCACGCCCTCGATCGTCGCGGTGAGGAGGAAGGGCTCGAGCCCCAGGTCCACAAGCCGGATGATCGAACTCGGCGCGTCGTTCGTGTGAAGCGTCGAGAGCACCAAGTGCCCCGTCAGCGATGCCTGCACCGCGATCGACGCGGTCTCCAGGTCGCGGATCTCTCCCACGAGGATCACGTCGGGATCCTGACGCAGGAACGAGCGGAGCAGCTTCGCGAACGTCAGGCCCATCTCAGTATTGACCTGGCACTGACACAGCCCGTCGATGTCGTACTCGACCGGATCCTCGGCCGTCAGGATCTTCGTCTCGATGTCGTTGAGGCGGGAGAGCGCCGCGTACAGCGTCGTCGTCTTTCCCGACCCCGTCGGACCTGTCACCACCACGATGCCGTTCGGCTTGCGGATCAGTCTGCCGAACGTCTCGAGGTCGTCTTCTCGAAGACCCACGCGGTCGAGGCTCAGCTCAACGTTCGACCGGTCGAGCACACGCATCACGCACGATTCGCCGTAGATCGTGGGCAGGATCGCCACGCGGAGGTCGATCGGATTGCCCCCCACCGTCAGTTCGATACGGCCGTCCTGCGGCAGGCGGCGTTCCGCGATGTCGAGGTTCGCCATGACCTTCACGCGGCTCGTGATCGCCGGGCCCAGGTGCTTGGGGGGCGGGACCATCTCGTAGAGCACGCCGTCGATGCGGTACCGCATCTTAAACTCGTTCTCGAACGGCTCGAAGTGGATATCAGACGCACGGTCCTTGATCGCCTGGAGCAGCACGAGGTTGATCAGCTTGACGATCTGGTTGTCGCCCGCGGCCTCGAGCACCGCGTCGAGGTCGATCGACTGATCGCCCGACGCCGCCAGCGACGCGAACTTGTCATCCGTCGCCATGCCGCTGACGAGATCCGTCATCGCGCTCGACTTGGAGGCGTAGTGCTTCTCGATCAGCGCATCAACCGCATCGGGGCTCGCGACGACCGCCTCGACCTTGAAGCCCATCAGCAGACGCAGGTCATCGACCGCCTGGAAGTTCTCGTGCGTCTTGAGCGCGACGCGGAGGAACTTCTTGCCCGGGTCGTACTCGACCGGGACGATGCCGTACGCGTTCGCGTTCTCTGCGGGGATCGCGTCGACCACATCGTCGGGGATCTCGAAGTCCGATAGATCGCGGTACTCCATACCCGCCTGGCCCGCGAGCGCCTCGGAGATCTGCACCTCAGAGATGTACCCGAGATCGACGAGGATCTTCCCGATCTTGTCTTTCTTGGTCTTCTGGATCGCGAGGGCCTCGTGGACCTGCTCACGCGTGCAGTACCCCAGCTTGGTCAGCACGCGACCGAGCTTGCGTCCTTTAAGCTCCGAAACCGGAAGTGTCGGCACCGCCAACTCCTTACCGAGTGGTTCCAACCCGATCCGCTGCGACCCAACGTACCGCAGCACGCCAAGTACCGGTCCGGCCCGAGCGACATCTCGACGCCCGTAACCCGATCGAATCGCTGTCGGCCCCTCGAGCACCGGTTCGATCGTGGACATGCCGGAGATCAGACGATCCCGAGCGTTCCCACCGACCAGTGACGTTCAGCCAACTTGCAGCCGATCTCCCCATCCGATTCGAACAGATGGAGCATCGGTTCACCCGCATTCTAGAGAGATTATCCGCCAGTTACAACTGGACACTTTCACTATTGCCTTAATTCGGCGTCAATTCTACGTTCTTCGACCCAATCAATACCCATTCAAACGGCTTATTCGCCATCTCCGCCCTTATCGGCCAGTTCCGGGCGATTGATCGTTCCGCCTGATTCCATCACCTTTTCTCTCAAGTCAGCCGGATTCTTGCCCTTGTCAATCATCTCCTCGGCCGCGATCATGCCGCGCGAGTAGAGGCTCCAAAGGTGATCATCGAGCAACTGCATGCCGTACTTCTTGCCCGTCTGGATCGAAGAATCGATCCGGAATGATTTGTTGTCTCGGATGAGGTTCGCGATCGCGGGCGTCACCACGAGGAACTCGTACGCCGCGACCCGGCCCTTGGTATCCACCCGCTTCATCAGTACCTGGCTGAGCACGCAGATCAGCGCCGTCGAGAGCTGCACCCGGATCTGGTTCTGCTGGCTCACGGGGAAGGCATCCACCAGACGGTCGATCGTCTTTGCGGCCCCTGTCGTGTGGAGCGTCCCGAACACGAGGTGGCCCGTCTCCGCCGCCCGCACCGCGGCCTCGATCGTCTCGAGGTCACGCATCTCGCCCACGAGGATCACGTCAGGGTCCTGACGCAGCGCCCGCCGGAGGGCCTCGGCGAAGTTGGGCACGTCGTTGCCCACCTCGCGCTGGTTCACGATCGACTTCTTGTGGTTGTGGTAGTACTCGATCGGATCTTCCATCGTGATGATGTGGTGATCCATGTACATGTTGATGTAGTCGATCATCGTCGCCAGCGAGGTCGTCTTGCCCGAACCGGTGGGCCCCGTCACCAGGAACAGGCCACGGGGTCTTCGGACCAGGTCCTTACAGATCTCAGGGAGACCGATCTGTTCGAACGTCAGTAGCCGGTTGGGGATCTGCCTGAGCACCAGCGCCAGGTCGCCCTTCTGGCGAAAAACCGACACTCGGAAGCGGGCCGCGTCGCCGTAGGCGAAGCCGAAGTCCGTGCCGCCCTCTTCCTGGAGTTCCTGCTGGTTCCGCTCTGGGGTGATCGACTTCATCAGCGTCACCATGTCGTCGGAATCGAGGACCTTGGTCTGCAGGTTCCGCAGTCCACCGCTGATGCGGATTGTCGGCTGCCGCCCCACCGTCAGGTGGAGGTCGCTCGCGTCGAGCTTGACCACCGTGTCGAGCAGGCGGTCGATCTGAATCGTTGACATCGCGCATTCTCCGTCCGCCGCGCGGCACCGCCGCCCGGCTCAGTCCGGGGCGTCGCCCCGGGATTCCTCAAAACTCGTCCACCTGGCTCACGCGGGCGATCTCTTCGGGGGTTGTCATCCCGCGGAGGACCTTCTTCCGCCCGTCCTCGACGAGCGGCCGCATCCCCGATGTCAGCGCGGCCTTCCGAAGCTCCGCTACCGGCGCCATCTTGAACGCCAGATCGCGGAGTTCGCTGTTCATCTGCAGCAGCTCGAAGATCGCTCGTCGACCCTTGAATCCCCCGGGAGCGTCCGGATGATCCACAGGCTTGCATGCCTTCCCGAGCGCCTCTTCCTTACTGAGCCCGATGAGCCGAAGGTACTTGGGATCGAGGTCCCCCTCTTCGGACAGAACCTTGCTCTTGTCGTACAGGATTCGCACCAGCCGCTGTGCCATGATCGCCTGGATCGATGACGCGACAAGGAAGGGTTTGATGCCCATGTCGATCAGACGCGTCATGGCGCTCGGCGCGTCGTTGGTGTGGAGCGTCGAGAACACAAGGTGACCCGTCAGCGCCGCCTGAATCGCGATCTCGCCCACCTCGCGGTCACGGATCTCACCCACAAGGATGATGTTGGGCGCCTGACGCAGCATCGAACGCAGAATCGCCGGGAAGGTCAGCCCGATGCTCTCTCGCACCTGGCACTGGTTGATGCCATCGAAGTTGTATTCGACCGGGTCCTCGGCGGTGATGATTTTCCGATCGGGCCGGTTGAGCACATCGAGCGCCGTGTACAGCGTCGTCGTCTTGCCCGACCCCGTGGGACCCGTCACCAGGAAGATCCCGTTGGGCTTGCGGATGATCTTGTTGAACATCTCGAGGTTGTCGGCCTCGAAGCCCAGGTTCGGCAGACCGATCCTCACCGCATCCGGGCGCAGAATACGGCAGACCACGCTCTCCCCGTGGTACGCCGGGCACGCCGACACGCGGTAGTCGATGTTGACGTCATCGACCTCAAGCTTGATCCGGCCGTCCTGAGGGATCCGTTTCTCGGCGATGTTCACGCCGCTCATCAGCTTCAGGCGGCTCAGGATCGCCTTCTGCATCCGCTTCGGGAGGTTGTCACGCTCCACGCACACACCGTCGATGCGATACCGCAGTCGCACGCGGTCCGCCATCGGCTCCACGTGGACGTCGGAAGCCCTGATCCGGACGGCCTCCGACAGGATCCGGTTCACCAACCGCACGACCGGCGAATCCTCGCCCGCGACGTCGATCGATTTATCCATCGATCGGTCCACCGAGCGGTCGATCGTCCGGTCGATCGAATCGGTGACGAGGCTCTCCTCAGCCGCGACGGGCGCCGTCCCGCTCTCCTTGCCATCAAGGAACCGCTTGATCGCCCCCCGGCTCGCGATCTTCAGATCGAGATCCTTGTTGAGTCGGAAACGCAGGTTATCCATCAACTCCATGTTCATCGGGTCGTGCACGATGAGCTGGAGCTTGCCGTTTGCCTCGCCCATGGGGAGCACGAGGTATTTCTTGATGAGCTGCTTATCGATCGCGTCCAGGTTCACCTGCGACGCGTGCGGCTCGGCGTTCGGATCGACGTAGTCGAATCCGAACTGCTTCGCGAGGGCCTGGGCGACCTGATCGGCCTTGACCTTTCCCTCGTCGATCAGCACCTCGCCGATCCGTTTGTTGCTCTTCTTGCCCGCCTTGGCGGCCTTGTCGGCGTCTTCCTGCGACACCACCCCGGCGCCGGCGAGAATCTCGCCCAGTTTCTTCTTTGATCGTGCCATAACGAACGGAAGCTCTCCTTCCCCTTTTACCAGTGCCGCCACACACTCGCCAAGGCGGCCCAACGGGGAACACGCGGCAACGACCGCGCCGGGTCACACGGGACCCACGCCGCCGAAGCCTGCTTCGACAACTATACCGGCTCGACCACCCGACGGATCCCAACCCGCCGAATCCCGAAACTCCACGGAACCCGAGGACGCCCAATCAGCATTGGCATCGCAATCCGGACAAGTTCCGAAGAAACTCCGCAGAAGCCAAGAATCCCGCCATGCCGCTCCCTATCTTCCTAGCACCGGGAAAGTCTATGAACCGCACGGGTTGCCACGCCATGGCCGGCCACAGTGCGAACCCGCCGACGCGTCCCGACAATACATATCATCTCCAGAGGCTCGACCCAGAACGTTAAGGCGGACCATGCGACTCCTGATCACGGCAGGCCCCACGCACGAACCAATCGATGCGGTACGGTTCCTCGGCAATCGCTCAAGCGGACGCGTCGGCAGCGCCCTCGCCGAGACCGCGGCCGACATGGGGTGGGAAGTCCGCCTGCTCATGGGCCCGCACGCGATGATCCCCGAACACGGACAGATCGACATCATCCGTTTCCAGTCCACCGCCGATCTCCAGGCTCTGCTTGAAGAGCATCTCCCGTGGTGCGACATGCTCATCATGGCAGCCGCGGTCTCCGATTTCACCCCCGTGGTGCCGAAGGATTGCCGGGAAACCAAATGGCGCCGGGGTGACGACGCGCCGACGCTGGAACTCCGGCCCACGCCCGACCTCCTCCGCGGCTGCGCCGATCGCGCCCGCGGAGACCAGACCCTGGTCGGTTTCGCACTCGAACCCAGCGAAACGACTAAATCGTCCGCCCTCCGCAAACTCGAGCGGAAGAACGTGGATTTCATCGTCGCCAACCCGCTCGAGACGATGGACGCGGACCGGATCGCCGCAACGATCTACCGTCGGGGGGGCGATCTCGTCGCGACCACCGACGGGCCGATCTCGAAACAAACATTCGCGTCCTGGTTGCTCAAGCAACTCAAATCGGCCTCGGCCGTCTCACTTAGGGAGTGCAGAACATCGCACCGCACATGAACAACCGCTCCGGCGGTGACCAGTCCAATCGCAACAACAAACCCTTCGGCAACCGACCCAGACAACAAGGCTACCAAGGCAATCAGGGTGGCCAGGGCCGCCCCGGCGGCAACCGCTTCGGCGGAGGCGGGCGCGGCCCCGGCGGCGGTCACGGCGGTGGCCCCAGAGACGGACACCGAGACGGATACCGCGGTGGGCAAGGGGGCGGACACGGCGGCGGACCGAACCGCAGGCCCGACCGCTACACCGGCAATCGACCGGACGATCGCGGAGGCTATCAGGACCAGCGACGCCCGGATCCGATCGAGATCCTCCACCTCGACGAGCACATCGTTGTCGTCAAGAAACCAGTCGGCGTCGTCACCGCGGCCGTGCGTTCGCGCACAGCCACCGCCCTCGACATCACCCGCGAAGAGCTCAAGCGACGCCGCGAGCGGAACCTCCGCGTCTTCCCGATCCACGAGATCGATCGCGACGCGTCGGGCGTGCTCGTCTTTGCACGCACGGACGAGGCCACCGAGGACCTCCGCCGGCAGTTCCGAAGCCGGGCGACCGACCGCATCTATCTCGCGCTCATCGAGGGCTACATCTCGCCCGACACGCCGCCGTCCACGATCCGCTCGAGGCTGATCGAGAACTCGCGGGGGGTTGCGCAGTCGGTGGACGATCACGAAGCGGCGCCCACCGGCCCCGACAAGCCGCACGCCGCGGTCACGCACGTGCGCCCGGTCGCGTCCCGGGACGGGCTCACCCTGGTCCGCCTCCGGGCGGAGACCGACCACCCCTACCAATTGCGCGCGCACATGGCCGAGGCCGGCACCCCCGTCGCCGGCGATCGCGCGTACCGCACCCGCCGCGACGACATCCCGCGCCTCGCGCTGCATCTCGGCGAGGTCACCTTCGCCCACCCGATCACCGGCGAGCGGACACGGCAGTCGTGCCCCGCGCCCGCACCGTTCTACGAACTCGTGGGCAAGAACCCGCCCTCGGGGGCCGTCCCGAGCAAGACGTTCGACGCCGAGGGCAACGCGTCGCCCACCCACTGGGACCCGGTCAGCGCGTGGTACGACGACCTGATCGGCGGACGCGGGAACGACCTCTACCAGCGTCTGCTCATCCCCCGCACGCTCGATCTGATCGGGGACGCCCGCGGGCGCACGATCCTCGACATCGCGTGCGGCCAAGGCGTGCTCAGCCGTGCGCTCGCCGAACGGGGCGCGACGGTCGTCGGAGTTGACGCCGCCGCCGGCCTGATCGAACGCGCCCGAGAACTGGGCGACGCCGAGAGCAGGATCACCTACTACGAAGGCGACGCGCAATCACTCGCCGAGGCGGTCCCGGACGCGTCCGAAACGAAGTTCGACTCGGCGGTCTGCCTCATGGCGCTGATGAACATCGCGGACCTCGATGCCGTGCTCCGCGGCACATCGCGGATGCTCCGCCCCGGGGGCGAACTGATCGGGGTGATCCTGCACCCCGCGTTCCGCACGCCGCGCACGACCGCGTGGGGCTGGGTCGGAGCGAATCCCCAGAACCAGAAACAGTTTCGCCGCGTCGATGCCTACATGAGCGAGTCGTCGGTCGAGATCACCATGAACCCGGGGTCCGCGTCTTCGGGTGCCGAAGCGATCACGACGACGACGTTCCACCGCCCGATCTCCGCGTATGTGCGCGCGCTCGCGGACGCCGGATTCGCCATCGAGTCGCTGGAGGAATGGACCAGCCCTCGCGAGAGTGAGCCGGGGCCTCGGGCCGAGGAAGAGAACAGGGCCCGGGCGGAGATTCCGATGTTCCTCGCGTTCCGGGCCCGCTCCACTGCGGCAGCGGAACTCCCGGCGACGGAAACCGCGGCGGCGGAGCCCGCGGCGGCGGAGCCCGCGGCCGAATAGCATACTTCTAACGCTTCGTTCAGCGGCATTCAGACCATCGGCTGGCGACACGCGGGGAGAACCACGCATGTTCATGCGCACGATCTACGACGAAGGGCTCGCGCAGGCGGCGTACCTGATCGGCTGCCAGGCAACGGGTGAGGCGATCCTGTTCGATCCGCTCCGTGACGTCGATCGCTACATCGATCTCGCCGAAGCGAACGGCCTCAGGATCGTCGGGGTCGCAGAAACGCACATCCATGCGGACTTCGTCAGCGGAGCCCGCGAGACCGCCGATCGCGTTGGCGCACATGTCTATGTCTCCAACGAGGGCGGCAACGACTGGCGTTCTGGCTGGCTCGCGGGAACATCCCATACTGAACTGAAGCACGGCGATCGGTTCAGCATCGGCAACATCGGATTCGAGGCGATCCACACGCCGGGGCACACGCCCGAGCACATGGTGTACCTGGTGACCGACGGCGGCGCTGATGCCGATGCCCCCATCGGCCTGATCTCAGGAGACTTTCTGTTCGTGGGCGATCTTGGTCGGCCCGATCTGCTCGAGACCGCTGCGGGACAAGTCGGGACCATGGAGACCGGTGCGCACGATCTGTACCACTCGCTCGACCGACTCAGTTCAATCCCGGATTTCGTCCAGGTCTGGCCCGGGCATGGGGCGGGTAGCGCGTGCGGCAAGGCGCTCGGGGCGGTGCCGATGAGCACGATCGGCTACGAGCGGCGGTTCAACCCCGCGATCAAGCTCTCAGGAAACGAGTCCGATTTCGTCGGATACATCCTCGACGGGCAGCC
This sequence comes from Phycisphaerales bacterium UBA1926, assembly GCA_002337215.1. Lineage (GTDB taxonomy): Bacteria > Planctomycetota > Phycisphaerae > Phycisphaerales > UBA1924 > UBA1926. The sequence goes on from DDFO01000037.1 coordinate 36,751, forward strand.
CGAGCCGCCCATGTACTTTGCGGATATGAAGCGGCTCAACCGGGACGGGCCTCCGGTGCTCGGGTCACTGCCCGAGCCGGAAAGAATCTCGGTCGAGCGAGCTGGCGCCATCGATCCGAGTGAGTTCACGATCATCGACACGCGGAATTGGGAGTCGTTCGTTTCGGGACACATTCCGGGCTCGCTGTCGTTCCCGCTGGGCGGCTCGTTCGCGACCGACGCGGGCTCGATGGTCAGAATCGATGATCGGATCTGCCTGATCGTCGGTGAGGATCGGCTCGGCGACACTGTCCGGCAGCTCGTCCGGATCGGGTGCGACCGGATCGAGTCGTGGTGCCCGGCCGATGAGGTCACGGGTTCACCCGCCTCGTCGGCGAAGGTCCGTGAGATCACGGTGCAGGGGCTCTCCGCTCTCGACCCGGGAGACCGGACGATTCTGGATGTGCGGAGACGGTCCGAGTTCGACGCGGGGCACATGCCCGGCGCTTCGAACATCTCGCACACCCGGCTCCGCGGGCGGTTCGGCGAGGTTCCGGATGGTGAGCCGATCTATGTGAGCTGCCGGAGCGGGAAGCGGTCGGCGCGATCGGTCGCGTTTCTGAAGCGGTCGGGGCGCGAGGCCGTGAACGTGCGCGGCGGCTGGCTCGCCTGGGAAGAGGCGGGCGGCGCGGTCGAGAAGTAAACGGGAGGGCGTGCGGCTCTCCGGTCAGTCCTCGGCCTTGAACTCGTCGGCGAGCGCTTGGATCGTTGCCTTTGCGTCTCCCAGCACCATGTAGTTGTTGTCGAGGTAAAACAGCGGGTTGTCGATGCCCGCGTATCCCGAGCGCATCGACCGCTTGAGGGTGAAGACCGTCTTGGCGCGGTGGACCTCGGCGATCGGCATCCCCGCGATCGGGCTCCCCTCTTCCATCGCGAGCGGGTTGACCACGTCGTTGGCACCGAGCACGATCGCGACATCGACCGACTCCATCGTCGGGTTCACGTCGTCGAGCTCGAACAGCTTCTCGTAGGGCACGTCCGCCTCGGCGAGCAGCACGTTCATGTGCCCCGGCA
>DDFO01000036.1:0-3768 GCA_002337215.1 Phycisphaerales bacterium UBA1926
TGATCTCGAAGTACTCGCTGAACGAGTACGCGATCCGCCCGCCAGCACCGAAGGAGGTGATGATCAGGTTCCGCGCGGTGTCCGTGCTCGCGTACGCGGCCTTCGCCCCGATCGCCAGACACCCCGTGTTCGAGCCGCCGTTCGATTTGCTCAGCCCCGCGCCGTCGAGCAGCAGGTACGCGTCGGCGCTGCCGCCGGGCGTCCAGCAGACATCGAAGGAATCCCAAGGGTGTAGCGAGCCCGGATCGCTGACATCTTGGTAGGTCACACCCCAATCGGCGTGGTAAGGAATCCGGAGTATTGATTTGTCCCAGGATTCCTGCCCCGCGGAATCGACCGCGACGATACGGATCGCAGAGGGCGTGGGATACCTGTTCGTGGGCAGGACCTCCGGGACATCGAACTCGAATGTCGTCGCATCGCCCGGGAGCGTTGCAATCACGCGGTAATCGTCCGGGAAATCCACGCCCGCGAACTCGATCCGCTGCTCGACGACCGCGTCGTCGTCGCTGCTCTCCCAACGAAGGATGATCTTGTCACCAACATTGGCGAGGAAGTAGGTCGGCTCCATCTCGACAATCGGGAACTCGTCGTCCATCACGGGCGGCGCCTCGAGGAACGGGAAGAACGCCGAGGGGTGCACATCCTGCACCGGGTCGCCCTGACCGTCGGGCCAGAGCGGGCTGGATGGGCCCGTTTCATCGCCCCACCAGTTGTACCGCAGGTAGGGCAGCCCATAGTTGTTGTTGTATTCAACAGCGACTTGGTTGCCCTCAAAGATGCTCGGCGCGATCCCACCGTCCGCCTCGATCCGCCCCGAGGTCGTGGTGACCATGCCCACCGCGTTGTCGATGATGCTCGAGCCGAATAGGCGAACGATGCCGCCCGTGACGCTCGCGGTCCCCTCGAGCGAATTCCGCACCGTGCAGTGTGTGAGATCGAGCACGCCACCGTCCGACTGGAGAGTGATCTCACCGCCATCGAAGATCGTGTGCCTCGCCTTGGCATCGAAGTTGTCGACCCACTTGAGACCGAACCACCGCGCGGCGCCCTCCTGCATCGAACGCAGCAGGATCGGCTCATCACGCGTCCCCTGAAGATCCAACGTCGCGCTGCCGATGAGGAACGCGCCCGCGCCGGGACCGAACTCGATGTCCGTCCCGGGCTCGACGGTGATGCTCCCGCCATAGTTCTGGGGGAACCCACCGAGCACCGAGTATCGCAGCCCGGTGTTCGCCCATTCGCGCCTAGGCCCGAGCACAAATTGGGGAACCTCGATCCGGTTCACCGTGTTGCCCGCTAGCGGCAACACCGACCCCGGAAGCACGCCAGCACCGCTACCGCCCATCGCGAGAGGCACACGGTTGTTCAGAAGCGTGACATCTTCCCCGAACAGATAGTTCGGCCCCTCGATCGAGATGCCGGGCCCGCCTGCGTTGTTCACCACGCTCACGTTCTCGACCAGCACCGGGTACGCCCAGGTCTCGCTCGATAGCAAAACCGGCGCGCTGTCCGCGGTAATCCCGTCCAGGTGGACGAGCCCGCCAATGCCCATGCCAGCGCCGTTCGAGAACGACGAGTCCACCACGCGGATCGAGCCGTTCAGGCCGCCGAACCCGCCGAGCGTCGCGTTCTGGAAATCACACCGCTCGATCACGATTAGATCGGGCACGCCCGTGAACTCCGCCCCGCCCGAGACCGACGAATCGGTCAGGATCAGCGTCGCCACCTCGCCACCAACATGCACATCCACACCGATGTCCGCGAACGAGATCGTCGCCTCGCCCGCGATCTCGAGCCCAGTATTGAACCCGCCGCTCCCGGTGAAGAGAACGGGATCCGCCACAGTCCCCGTTGCATGCAGTTCACCCTCGACCCGCAGTGTCGCGCCCGAGTCGATCATCACGACCGCGCCGGGCTCGACCTCGAGGCGAGCACCGGGGGGGATCGTCAGATCCTGGCAGATCGTGTACGACCCGCCCGCGCCCCACACAACCGTCTCACCGATGTCGGGGAGGTCCAGGCCGCACGGATCGGATCCTGTCGGTCCGACCGTCAGCGAATCGATCGCGAATGTGGCGCCGTTGCCAGCGAAGGTCTGCAGCCAGGGCGAGCTAAACCGCAGCGCCAGCCGCCCGTCCGCCGGGACTGTCGCCGTCACACGCGTGTACCCCTGCGTCGCGACCGGCAACTCGGCGCTATAGAGCACCTGGTCAAAGTCCCCCACCTCCTCCGGCCCCGACCCTGTCGAGATCCCCGAATCCGAGTGCCGGATCTCGAAGAACGAATCCTGGCTGAACGCCCCGCCCCCGAGAACCCACAGCGTAATCAGGTCCCCCGCCTGCAGCCCTGGCAGATCGGGCAGGATCGCCCACGTCGAGACCTGACCACCGAAATAGTCCGTCGCGAGGCTCGAAGACACGAGATATCCCGCCCCCTCGAACGCCTCGGTCCCGAAGTTGTCCCCGTCATACCACGCCGCGCTATCCGCAGGGGTCGACTGGTTCCGGAACACCCAGCCCCGCGTAACCAGCCCCGACGGTCCCCAACCCCCCGCCTGCGCCGCGCCGTTGGATTCAAAGTTCTCCGTGAAGTCCGCCTGCCCGAGCGCATTGCCTGCGATCAAGGCCAGCACCAACGCCGAGAATCGTTGAGCATGCACGTGGTTGCATTCGCTGACGTTTCGGCACTGTTTCATGGCGTTTCTCCGATTGAACAAGTCTCTCAACGCGTAAAACCGCCGGCTCACCCAGAAACGGGCGGGGCCGGCATCTCACAGGAGTGATCTCATGTGTGCAAGATACGGGACCCGCACAAAAATCTAGAAATGGGAACATGAAGCTCAAGGCATCTGCATGGCTCATAAAGAACGACGCCCCATGTTGGGGCGCCGGGAGAAGGACGGGAACAATTTTTCAGAAGCCCGATTACACGGGGCAGCCGGTCGTGAACGACAGGACGAACGCCTGGATGTCCGCGAGATCGAACACGCCGTTGTTGTCGATATCTGCACCCGGATCCTGGGCGGTGAACATCGTGATAAACGCCTGAAGATCGGCGAGGTCGAGAATCCCGTCTCCGGTCAGATCGGCGGCGCAGATGCCGTTGGTACTGCCGAAGACGTACACCGAGCCTGATTCGGCACCGTTGTCTTCGTCGCCGATGGCACCGATTGCGACGACACCCGCGTCGATGCAGACCGATGTCCCGAAGTAATCGAACGCAGCCCCATCGCTGGCGAGCAGTTTGTCGATCTGTGAGCCGTTCTCGGCATCGAACAGATACGCGGAGCCCGCAACCATGCCGCTGTCCCCGTCCTGGTGCGCCCCGATCACGAGGACACCATCGTCGAGCGAGACCGAGGCACCGAAGTTGTCCCGGTCGTGACCGTCCGCAGGGAATATGTAGCTGATCTGCTCCCCTGTCGCTGCATCGAAGACATAGGCCGCACCAGAGTGGTCGAAGAAGATGCTCCTCGCCCAGGCTCCCACAGCGACGAGGCCGCCGTCGATATCGATGGATTCGGCGAAGAAATCTGTCCATGTCCCGTTCTGCGCATTAAGCGTGCGGAGGAGTCCACCGCTCGAAACATCGAAGAGCCGCACGGCTCCGAGTGTGAATCCCTCACCGAGCACAAAGTACATCCGGGAGCCGACCGCGACGGTCGTGCCGTCCATCGCGACGGATACACCGAACGCCTGATTCGCGGCGCCGTCTTCCGGGAGTAGCTTGGCGAGCTGTGAACCGGATGACGCGTCGAAGAGGTAT
>DDFO01000036.1:3808-4642 GCA_002337215.1 Phycisphaerales bacterium UBA1926
AAGAGGTATGCGGAACCCGAGGACTCCCCGAGATCGTCGTTCCCGATCGCACCTACGGCGACGACACCGCCGCTGACCGCGACGGAGTAACCAAAGAGATCGCCCGCGTCCGCATCGCTCGGCAGCAGTTTGGTCTGAAGCTCGCCAGTGGACGCATCAAACACATAGACCGACCCCGACGCGATGCCAGCGTGGACATCGTTCGGCGCACCGATTGTCACGACGCCTTCAGCGATCGCAACCGAGAAACCAAACCGATCACCCGCGTCACTGTCGTTCGCGGTCAGCTTCGCGATCTGTGACCCGCTCGTTGAATCGAAGAGATAGGCGGCCCCGGAGTCGGGGCCGAATTCACCGTCGGAACGCGCACCGACCAGCAGGACATTGGCATCGATTGCCGTCGCACATCCGAACTCCTGTGCTGCGTGTCCGTCGGTGGGCATGATCTTCAGATCCTCGGTGATCGGCTGTCCCCGGGCGGCAGACGCACACAGCGCCAGCAGTGCAACAGAGGCAGAGCAGATCTCCGCGACTCGTCTCGGGTACTGAGTGATCATGTCTCGTTTCCTTTCCGGGTTATCGGATCAAGCGTCGAGAACGATGCGCCATGATCCGTCGAGTTGTGGCTCGGACTGAGCGAAGGCGTGCTCTCCAAATCAAAGGAGACATTGAGGTCCGAGTAGATACACGCTCCTGAGAAAATAACGACGCCCCGTGTCGGGGCGTCGCGGAAGGGAAAAACACGGGTCTTGGATTGACCTATGCGGGGCAGCCCGTCGTGAATGCCAGGACGAACGCCTGGATATCCGCCAGATCGAACACGCCGTTGCCGTC
>DDFO01000036.1:4726-6931 GCA_002337215.1 Phycisphaerales bacterium UBA1926
AGATCGAACACGCCGTTGCCGTCGATGTCGGCCACCGGGTTCTGGGCGGTGAAGCCCGCGACGAACCCCTGAACATCCGCGAGATCGAGCACACCGAACGCCTCGGCGAGATCCGCCGCGTTGCACGGCTGCGGCGCGCCGACCGCGTCGCTCAGGAAGACCATCGTGTTGTTGCTGTCACGGTTGGTCACCGCGAAGTCGGGCGAGCCGTTGTTATCCAGGTCCGCCGAGAACATCGCTTCTGGGCGTGTCCCGACCGGCATCACCGCGCCGACCTGGAACACTCCGGCGGCGTTCTCAATGACCGACACGTTGTTGGAATCCTGATTCGCGGTTACCAGATCGATATCGCCATCGAGATCGAAGTCCGCGGCGATGATACCTCCCGTGTTCGCACCGTTGGTGACGACATTCACCGCGGCACCGAGCGAGGCACCGTTGTTCATGTAAAGACCCGCGAACGAGATCGCGTCGTCGGAGAGCGCCGCCGCGAGGTCGCTGTCGCCATCGCCGTCCAGGTCGGCGACCGCGAGCCCCTCGGGACGCGTGATCGGGTTGACGGCGAGTGTCTGCTGCACCGCATACGTCCCCGACGCGTGAATCGTGATGTTCCGCGCGTCGTGATTCGAGACGGCGACCTCCATCTGCCCGTCACCGTTGATATCGATCGGCGCCGCGTCACGGGGCTCGAGACCCGCGCCGAACGAGGCCGACGCCAGCGCACCGCCGGTGTTGGTGAGCACGGAGAACGAGTTGCCGTCGCGGTTCGCGACCACGAAATCGGCATCGCCGTCACCGTCGAGGTCGGCAGACCTCAGCGACACGGGCTCAGCGCCGGTACCCGCGGAGCTGCCCGCCGCGAACGCGCCGCCGTTGTTCGTGTACACCCGAACCGTGTTCTGGTTCTTCAGCACGACCACGAGGTCGGCCTGCCCGTCGCCGTTGACGTCGGCAGAGACCAGCGCGTCGGGGCCGGAGTTGGCGCCGGTGAAGATCGGGGTCGCGGGGCCGAACGCGCCCCCGCCCGTCCCGAAGAACACATCGATGCGGTCAATGTTGTCCGCGGTGACGGCGAGATCCGCGAGGCCATCGCCGTTGAAGTCGGCGCTCGCCACGCCGCCGGGACGCTGGGCCGTCGCGAGTGTACCGGGCGTTCCAAACGCGGGCGTCGCCGAGGCGGTTGAGGCGGTTGCGAGACCGGCGAGCAGAGCGATGCGTGTCATGGCAGTCTTCATGGTGTTCATCCTTATTCGTTGTACTGGTTACTCTGGACGATTTCAGAAAGTGGTTCTCGATCCTGTCGGCCGTGCTTGAATGGGGGACCCCTTCTGGCACGCGATCGAATCAGGTCCGATCTGAAAGCAGGAGCGCGATCAACGCGACCAGATACAAAGCGGAAACAAACTTTGCAAAGTTCCCGAGTCGCGATACCGTGCGGTACACTCCAAAGCCACAGGCTCGCCAGAGACAGAAAACGAATGACGCGCCCCCGAACGGATCAATCCGACGAGCATCTCATCGCCGCTTGCGTCGCCGGCGAGGGCGACGCGTGGAGCGAACTCGTCCACCGGTACGCCCGCCTCGTCGCGTCGATCCCTGCTCGCAGCGGCCTTTCACCGGACCTCCGCGACGAAGTCTTTCAGTCCGTCTGGACCATCGCCGTCAAGCACCTCGGCTCGCTCCGCGACCACCGAAGCCTCCCCGCATGGCTCATCCGCACAACGCAACGCGAAACCTGGCGCATCGGCCGCGAGGCGAAACGCGCACGCGACATCGCCCATCAAGAACCGCTCGCATGGGCGGATCCCGAGGAAGCCGATCTGCTCGAGAACCGGCAACGGATGCGCGATGCGCTCGAACGCCTCGACAACAGGTGCCGAGACCTTCTGTTGGTGCTCTTCCGAGAAGACCAGCCCGATTACGACCGGATCGCCGAGTCACTGGGCATGCCTCGCGGCTCGATCGGCCCCACAAGAGGCAGGTGCCTTGACAAACTCCGAACTATCTATACCCGCACAGACGTGACCAGGGCCTGATTTTTCTTCACCGCGGTGTATCCACCCCCCCCCACCGGGTCTCCTGATCCACAGTGAAGGGACCAGACCGATGGACGACATCACACCCGATATCCTCGCGGCGCTCGTTGCCGGCGATCTGCCAACAGACGAGGCCCGTGCTCTTCGCGATCGGCTCAACGCCGATCCC
>DDFO01000036.1:7080-21685 GCA_002337215.1 Phycisphaerales bacterium UBA1926
CCCGAGACGCGTGAACAAGCCGAGGTGCTCGAGCAACTCGCGGCCTTCCTCAAAGAAGAGCCCTCGATCGACGTCAACGCCGCCGCGATCCGCAAGGCCGAGCGTCTGCTCGCAGCGGAGAGTCCGGGGCTCGCCCAACGGCTCGCGGGGAAGGCCGCTGACGGCGTGCGCACGTTCCTTGCTGCCCTCGACTTCGACAGCCGCCTGACACCCGCTGTCGCCGGCTTCCGCGGTGTCGCCGAGATCACCCAGGTCGCGTTCTCGGCCGAGGTCTGCGAGATCGATCTCGAGATCAGCCCGGGCGACGATGATCACTCGACAATCCGTGGTCAGATCGACGCAGGCGATGCCGCAGAGGAATCGGAACACGGCACGCAACCGTGGACCATCGAGTTCACGAACGACGATGGGCGCATAATCCAAAAGATCACGACCGAACCCGACGGCGCCTTCCGATCCTCCCTCCCCGACGGCTCTTTCACGATGGTGTGCACACTCCGCAGAACACGCGTCGAAGCGGGCCCACTCAACATCCCCTGAGCGCAGCAACTTCAACTCCAGTCCGATTCCTGACAGGGCGATCCCATGACCGGAGAGAACCAACCCGAACGCGTGCTGGATAATGCAGGCACGCACCCAGGCGCCCCGATCGACACAGGGGCGATGCTCGCCGCCCTCGACGAGGCGAGGACTGGCGTGGTGCGTGATCTCGAGGGCGCGTTTGCCGCGCTCGATCGGCTTGCTCCGGCCGTGATCGCGAGCGGGGACGACCGGGTCGCCTCGAGACACGCCGCCGTGCGCGCCCACGCGCTCAGCTACGCCTCCCGGTACACCGAGGCTGTTGAATCCGGCAGCGAGGCGGTCCGGCTGGCCGAATCGGCGGGCGACACGATCGAGTATGCCCGTGCGCGGATGGTCCTCGTTCACGCGCAGGCGAAACTCGGGAACCTGCGCGGAGCGCTCGAATCTGCGCTCGCCGCGGAACGCGCGTTCACGGACGCGGATCGCTTTGATCTCGCGGCTCAAGCGCTCACAAACGCGGCGATCGTCACACGGATGACCGGGGATACCGGGCGTGCGATCGCCATGTTCCAGCGTGCGCTCGAGATTCACGATCACGAGCGGACGACGCGCGCACAGATCGAGTCCGGGCTCGCCGAGACGCTGCTGGACGCAGGGCGGTTCGCGGAGGCCGAGCCCGTTTTCAAGCGCAGCGCCGAGACCTTCGAGGCCGCCGGGGTGACGCGCGCCGCGGCGATCGTGCGGGGGAGCCTCGCGGACATGTACGGCAGGCAGGGGCGTCTCGCGTCCGCGATCGAGCAGTTTGAGATTGCCAGGCGCTTCTTTGAGGCAGACGAGGCGACGGGTGAGCTGGGACGGATTCTCACCGAGCAGGCGGATGTCTACGCCGCAACCGGGCTGACCGAAGACGCGATCGCCGGCTATCAGCGCGCGGGCGAACTCCTGGCATCAGCGGGCGCGGTGCAGGAACGCGCCCGGGCGCTCACGGGGGTGGGTCGCCTTCAGATCCGCCACGATCCTGAATCCGCCGAGCGTGCGCTCCTGGAATCCCAAGCCCTCTACGAGAACGCGGGGAACACCATCGGCCGTGCGGTGGCAACACTCCATCTCGCATCGCTGCGACTCGATCGAGGTGATCATGCCAAGGTCGAGCCCGACCTCGCCGCCGCCGCGGCTGCGCTCGCGGACCACCGGGGCGAGTCGCTGCTCTGCGACCTGCTCACCGCAGACCTCAAGGCCGGGCTGGGTGAATCGGATCAGGCGGAAGCCATCCTGACAGGCGCGATGGAGCGTGCCCGTGAGTTTGTTTTTCCCATGCTCGAGGCCGAGACACTGCACCGCCGAGCGATGCTCCGCGCCGACGCCGGCCGCCTTCTCGAGGCGATCGACGACGCCCGTGCCGCGATCGAGTCCATCGAGCGTACGCGGGGATCGCTCCAGGGTTCGCGCTTCCGCGCGGGGCTCATGGGCGGGAACCAAGCGATGTACAGCCTCGCGGTCCGCCTGATGCTCGAGAACAGAGCCATCCAAGACGCCTTTGAATACACAGAACTCGCTCGCGGCCGCACGCTGCTTGATCTCGTCGAGGGCGGCGCTGAGCGTGCATCTGCGGCGGACTCGGACGACCCCGCGACAGACACACTTCTCCGAGAATACGCCCAGGTGCGTGCCGATCTCCACGCGGCCTATTCGAACCACGACCCGATCGCGGGCGGCACATCCCCTGACTCCTGGAAAGACTCGCTCCGGGATGCAGAGCACAAGGTGTCTGAGATCGAGATTCGTCTGCACGCGACACGCCGGGGCCGCCAGATGCTCGGCACGCCCGAACGCCTCGAAGGGATCGCCGGCTGCCTCAGCCCGAACCAGGCGCTGGTGAGCTACTGGATCGATGGCGACAAAGTCATCGCGTTCGTGATCCGCGCTGGTTCGCTCTCGCTTGTCCGGCTTCGATCCATCGAAGAGATCGAGGACGCGATCCATGCTGTGCAGTTCCAGATCCGTCGGGGGCTCGTGCGCGGCGGCGCTCTCGCGGGCAATGCGGCGCCAGGTACCCGCCGCGTTGACGCTTGCAAGCGTGCGCTTGAATCGTTGCATGCGTTGATCTGGGCCCCGCTCACCGATGCGCTCAGCGACACCGAACAGGTTGTGGTTGTTCCCGCAGGTACGATGCACACCGTGCCGTTCGGGGCGCTCTTTGACGGCGAGGCGTACCTCGTTGAGTTGACTGAACCGATCGTTCTTCCAACCGCGAGCATGCTCCCTCTGATGGCTGATGGAAAGCAGGCCCCGCCGAGCAGCATTTCCGTGCTCGCGGTGCCGGACCGCATCGCACCTGAGATCGAAAAGGAGGCAAACCTGCTGCGCGATGCCCTCACCGACGCCTCTGTCACGATCGGTCCCGAAGCCACGGCTCAGAGAGCCCGCGATGCCGCGGCGTCTTCCGGCATTCTCCACCTCGCCTGCCACGGGGCGTTCCCGTCGAACAACCCGCTCGCGGCCGGGCTCAAGCTCGCCGATAGCTGGGTCACCGTCCGTGATGTGCTTGGCTGGACATTACCGGGATCGGTCGTCGTCCTCAGCGGGTGCGACACCGGTCGGAGCGCCCTCGATTCTGGTGAAGAACTCTACGGATTCGGACGTGGTTTCCTCGCTGCAGGTGCCCGGGGGCTCGTGATGAGCCTGTGGAGCGCTCACGATGCGACCACGAGGGGCCTGATGTCGGAGATGTACCGAACCCTCGCTCCATCTGGAGCCGGAGAGACGAACCCAATCAAGATCCGATCTGCGTTGGTTTGTGCCCAAAGATCACAGATTCGCGCTGGCATTCACCCCGCTCTTTGGGCAAACTTTGTGTACCTCGGAGTCTGAAATGAGAGAACCAATGAAGTCTTTACAACGCCTCCTCTCTGCCGCCCTGTTCACACTCGCCGCCGCCTCACCCGCGATCGCCACCGATTTTGACGACCCGCCGGGCGGGGACGCCCGTTTCGACGAAGGCATCCTTGAGCTGCTGCCCGGCGTGGACATCAACGAAGTTCTCGCCCGTTACGGCTTCACACTGCTCGATTCGATCGAATCGAAGAACATCCACCTTGTCTCGTTCCAGCCCGCGCTGACCGAAGACGAGTTCGAACTGCTCTTCTTTGCCGACCCCCAGATCGACCACTCCGAACTGAACTTCGACACCGGCAACAGCGGACCCAACTCCGGGTCGCTGTTCTTCAATGTCGCGCCGGTCGCCTTCACCGAGCAGCCGGTCTGGACGGTTCTGGGCGCGAACGCCGCCCACGCCACCGCGACAGGTGCCGGCACGACCGTCGCGATCATCGACACGGGCATCGACCTCGCCAACCCCATGTTCCACTCGAACCTGCACCCCGCCTCGATCAGCTTCGTCGGCCTTGCGAGCGATATCCAGGACGCCGGCAACGGAATCAACGACGACAACCAGGGACTCGTCGACGAGATGGTCGGGCACGGCACCTGGGTCGCGGGCATCATCCGCTACGTCGCGCCCGATGCAACTCTGATGCCGATCCGTGCACTCAACGACGAAGGTTTCACCGACGCGTTCACACTCGCCAAGGCGATCTACCACGCCGCCGAGTACGGCGCTGACGTGATCAACATGAGCCTCGGCTCGATCGCGGAAGTTCGGATTGTCGAGCGTGCCGTGGACGATGTCTCGGCGCTCGGCATCATCCCCGTCGCCGCCGCGGGGAACCAGGGCATCGCGCAGCCCGAATACCCTGCGATTAATAACAAGGCTGTTGGCGTCGCCGCGGTTGAGCTCAACGGCAGGCTCACCGATTTCAGTAACTATTCGGGCGCTTCGGGAAGCGAGCGTGTGCTTCTCGCCGCGCCCGGAGTCAGCATCGTCGGACCCATCCTGGGCGGGTACGGGGAGGCCAGCGGCACCAGCGCCGCCGCCCCGCTCGTAGCCGGCACCGCGGCGCTGCTCAAGCAGCTCGGCACCATCCGCCGCTTTGGTGACTTCGAGCAGATGGCCGAGGTAACCGCGATCGATGTCTCACCCCAGAATCCCGGGCTCGACTCGCATGCGTTGGGTGAGGGCATGCTTAGCATCGATGCCGCGGTGGCTTGGGCAGGACCCTGTTATGCGGATCTGACCGAGAACGGGGTGCTCGACCTCGCGGACCTGCAGCTGTTCATCCTGGGCTTCACGAGCGGCGACGAAGATTCGGACTATGTCGAGCCCCGGGGCGTGTGGGATCTCGCGGACCTGCAGTTCTTCATCCAGGAGTTCATCGGGGGATGCCCCTGAACGCCAGTTGTCGATCCACCTCATTTGGTCACACCTACATCGCAACCATTTAGGCCGGAGGTGATTATCCCCATAGCATGCAAAAGCCGGTGTGGTTTGCAATCAGAGCAGTTCTAGACGTGCTGCTTAAAAACCTTGTGAATAGGCGTGCACAGGTGTATCTTGTGCATTCATTGCATGATACGTGGGCTCTCCACCGCCGTGTCGTGCTGCTTCCCAAGCTGAATGTCGTCGGTTCGATCCCGATCGCCCGCTTTCAGAAGTCCCGATTAATCAAGCATTTACGAGACTCTCCCGCATCGCGTACAACGTCGACGAAACGCCGTTTGTAATGCTTATTCGGCCTATAAATCTAGTGCCAGATGTTTGGGTACGAGCGCGCACCGGCGGTCGCCGCCTGGGCTGTCGTTCGCGACTAGGCACTTCTTATTGCAGATCGTTTCCACTCACCTGGCGGCGTATTCATCACGCGTTTGAATGCTCGGTTGAAGGCTGCTTCGGAGTTGTAGCCGAGCTTCGCAGCGCACTCGGCCGCGGTGATGTCGGACTCAAGGAGCCATGACCCGGCGAGGTGCATCCGCCAGCGGGTGAGGTACTGCATCGCGGGCTCGCCGACCAGCTCGGTAAAGCGGGCAGAGAACGCGGAGCGCGACATCAACACTGCTTCGGCGAGCGACGTGACGGTCCAGTCCTTGGTCGGCTCGCGGTGGATCTGCAGGATGGCCGGGCCGATGCGCTCGTCGCTCAGAGCGCCGAGCCAGCCGCGGCGGGAGGCCGGGTTCTCGATGAGCCACGTCCGGATCGCCTGGATGACGAGGATGTCTGCTAGGCGCGTCACGATCGTCTCGCCGCCTGGCTGACGCGAGCTCGCCTCCGCCGCCATGAGCCGGAGTGTGCTGTGCATCCACTCCGCGTTCGGCGTGTTCCACGTCTTGATGTGGATCAGGCTGGGCAACAACTCGACCAGATCGCGCGCGGCCGGGTGATCGATGCGCACGCCGCCACAGATGAGTGTCGTCTCGGCACCGCCGCCGCCATAGGTGAGCACCTCGTATCTCGGCGTGATTCGCTCGATCGGCAGGTCGAAGTAGTCGACCGTGCGCGCCCCCTTGCCGTGCATGACTAGGTGGCCCTCGCCGCGTGGCATCAAGGCGAACTCCCCCGGGCGCAGCACCGCCGGCTCGGCATCGGCGAACTCGAGCCGGCACTCGCCCGCGGTCACGATGTGGAACATCACGCAGTCGGGCATCGGCGGCATCACCACGCCCCAGGGCGCGGTCAGGTGCGACCGGGCGTAGACCACCCCCTGGAGGCGAAACGAGTGCAGGGTTTCGCCGAGCGGATCGGTCGATGCCCATGCATCGGCCGGCGGGGGCGCCGGGGAGGACGGTGATGACGGGGTCAGTCGGGCCACGGCCCATTATATCGTGTGTCTCTCTTAAGGCACCTAGTCTGGACGATTGAGCAATTTATGTCGATTATGGACCATTGAGGATCTTGCCTTGGGCCCCGATAGTTGATTCATCGAACATGGTGGTCATCGTCGATCGCCGCTGATTCTGCTGATTGGAGCACACCATGACCACTGCCACTCTCCCGTACCAGAACGTTCTTGTGATCGCAGCGAACGGCAAGACCGGCCGCCGGGTTGTCCCGCTGCTTGAGGATCGCGGGGTGGCTGTCCGCCGCGGATCCCGGTCGGGGTCTCCCGCGTTCGATTGGGCCGAGCCGGCGACTTGGGAACCGGCGCTCGAGGGCATGGACGCGGCGTACGTCGTGTACACGCCGGACCTGTCTGTGCCCGGCGCACCCGAGGACCTGACCCGGTTCGTCGAGGTTGCCAGGAGCAAGGGCGTGCGGAAGCTGGTCCTGCTCAGCGGTCGGGGCGAGCCGGAAGCCCGGGCATGCGAGCTGATCGTCGAGCAATCGGGTCTGGCCTGGACGATCGTCCGCGCCGGCTGGTTTGACCAGAACTTCAGCGAGGGCGACTTCGCGGGTATGGTCGCCGATGGCGCGATCGCGTTGCCGAACCCGGATGTGCCCGAGCCGTTCGTCGATGTGGACGACATCGCCGAGGTCGCGGCCGAGGCGCTGCTCGATCAGCGGCACAACGGCGAGGTTTACGAGGTCACCGGGCCCGAGCTGCTGACCTACACCGATGTCGCGCAGCAGCTGAGCGATGCGGCCGGGCGGGAGATTCGGTACATGCCCGTGACAACCGAGGAGTTCTTCGCCGGTATGGAGCAGGCGGGCGTGCCCGCAGAATATGGCGATCTTTTGCGGTATCTGTTCGAGATCACCAGTTCGGGCGTGAACGCGCACGTGACCGATGGCGTGCAGCGTGCGCTCGGCCGCCCGCCGCGCAGCTTCCGCGAGTTCGCCGCCGAGGTTGCGTTCGGTGAGATGAGGGAGGTGTCCCGTGGATGACCTGGTGACGATCACCGCCCGCGTCGGTGTCGTCGGCATCGCGCTGATCGGCGGTGCGCTGTACGCCTTCTTGGCATTCATCATGGCGGCGTTCAATCGCCTGCCTGATGCCGAGGGCGGGGATGTAACGCGGTCAGAGTTGATCGATGGGGTCGCGTCGATCTCGCCGGCGGTGGAGTTCGGTGTCCCTCGCTGAATTCTCGCAGACGCGGAAATAGTCGGTTGACTTTTCTGGTTGTAGATACAACACTGTGGGCACGAATGCCATACTTCGCTGACCATCCTGACCCTGCCTCCGAGATCATGGACGCGTGCCTCTGCGGGCGAACTCGCCTCCTGAATCGCGCGATTACTGGCCTCTTTGATGAGGCACTTCGCGATGCAGGCATCACCGCGGCCCAGCTCACGACGCTCAGTTTCATCCACAAGTCGGGACCGATCGCTCCGGGCGAGATCGCGAAGCAGTTGGTGCTAGAGAAGTCGACCCTGAGTCGGAATCTGGGCCGCATGGAAAGGAACGGCTGGGTATCGATCTCGCCAGGCGAGGCGGGCCATACTCAGGTCATTCGAATCACTCGCCGAGGAACAGCGGTCATCGCCAAGGCCCTTCCGATGTGGAGGGCGGCCCAGGCGGAGGCGAGCGATCGTCTGGGGTCGGGTGGTGCAGAGGCGATCATTCAAGCGTTCGACACGCTCCGGGGGCGCAGTGCGCGTGGATAGGGCGAGTTTCTTGGGAGAATATGTTGTATATACAACACGTAGCATGGAGCAGATGATGAACAACGCAACGATTTTGGTCACCGGGGCAACGGGCAAGACGGGCAGCGCCACAGCTGAATCCCTCTTGCTGAATGGCTCTCTCGTCCGGGCGCTCGCGCGAAAGCAGGACGAACGGACGGATCGGCTTCAGGCACTCGGCGCCGAGGTCGTCTTCGGCGACTTCCACGACCTGGACACGATTCGGGCTGCTCTCGCGGGCGTGAAAGGGGCGTATTTCTGTTATCCGCCACAGGGCACACATCTTGTCGAAGCCACCGTCAACTTCGCGATCGCCGCACGGGATGCTGGCGTGGAGACGGTCGTGAACATGTCCCAGATCACAGCCCGTGAGAACGCGCCGAGTCCGCTGTCTCGGCAACACTGGATGTCTGAGCGAGTCCTCGACTGGGCGGGCGTCGGCGCTGTGCATATCGCGGCGACCTTCTTCGTTGAGAACCTCTTCATGTTCGGCGCCAAGAGCATCTCCGAGCAAGGGATGTTGTACCTGCCGTACGGTGATGATCGGCACGCACCGGTTTCGGCGGGTGATCTCGCAGCCGTCATTGCGACCATTCTCATCAATCCCGAACCGCATCTCGGCAAGCGATACGTGATCACGGGACCAGCTTTGCTGTCCATCAGCGAGATGGCAACTGCGTTGTCGGAAGTCTTGGGCCAGAGCATCGAGTACGTCGACCTGCCGCGGGAGGCTTGGGCCGAGGCGCTGGAAGGCGTGCCCGGCATGAGCCCATCACTGATCACACACCTTGGGCATGTCGCTGACGATCACAAGAACGGCGTGTTCCGTGAGCAGAACAATCTTGTCCAAACAATTACGGGCTCACCCGCTGAATCCTTCAGCGAGTCCATCCTACGGCTGTCTGAAGCCTTCGGTCTCCACAGCAGGGCAACATGACCGCCGTGGCCGTCGATGTAATCGAGTAACACTCAGGAGAACACAGATGTCAAGCACCCAAGTCCTGCTCGCTCGCAACGAGCAATTCATCAAGTCCTTTGATCAGGCGAAACTCCCCGTCATCCCGAAACTCCGGGCCGTCATTTTGGCGTGTGTGGACGCCCGTGTCGATCCATCGCATATCTTCGGCCTTGAACTCGGTGACAGCGTCGTGATCAGGAACAACGGCGGCCGTGTCACGCCGTCCTCGCTGGATGAGATCATCGCGCTGGCGATGCTGGTCGCCATGATGGATGGAGACTCGCCGGGCCCTTTCAATCTGGTGCTCGTCCAGCACACCAAGTGTGGCGCCGAGCGTTTCGCCGATCCACACCTGCAGAGCATGCTCCGTGAGCGTGCCGGGGTGGACGTCTCAGCAACGGCAATTCACGATCACCACGAAGCACTGAGGGAAGACGTAAACCGTCTTCGAGATGACCCGCGTGTTCCGAGCTTCATAACGGTATCGGCCTTGCTCTATGACATTGACTCGGGCGGCATCGAAGAGGTTGTTGCACCCGTTGCCGTTGAACACCTCCGGCTGTCTCGATAACTCAAGCCGCAATCGACGCCTGATCCACGAGCCCGAGTCAGCACTATCCACCACTCTTGCGACAATGGAAACCCAACGATGATGCAGAACGAACCCGTGACGTCACCAACTCGCGAGCACTCAGTGCTTGTCACAAGCGCGGCCGGTCGAACAGGTATCCCGACCACGCTCCAACTCCTGGAGAAAGGATATCGGGTTCGGTCGCTCGTCCGTGTCGAGGACGCGCGTGCCGAACAACTCCGGCGTGCCGGCGCAGAAGTTATCGTCGGCAATCTTGCAGACACGAGGGATATGCGCGAGGCACTCCGAGGCATCAAGAGGGCGTATTTCTGTGCTCCGATGGCGCACAACGCGCTCCATTTCGCGAACGTGTTCGCGCTCGCGGCACGAGACGCCGAAGTCGAGCATGTGGTGCAGCTCGGACAGTGGCTCAGTCAGGAAGACCATCCGTCTTTGTACACGAGAGAGATCCATCTGATGGACCGCATCATCCCGGCGGTGACGGGGGCCACTCACACCATCATCAATGTCGGTTGGTTCGCTGCAAACTACTTCTTTGTGCTCGAACCCGCGGCTCAGCTCGGGGTCTTTCCAATGCCACTGGGCAGCGGCTTGAACGCACCGCCCTCGAACGAGGATATTGCGCGCGTGATCGTCGGCTCGCTGGATCGGCCGGACCTGCATGCCGGCAGGTCATACCGGCCGACCGGTCCGAGCCTGCTCTCGCCGGAGGAGATCGTGGATCACATCGCCGCGGCAACCGGACGATCGATCAAGTACCGTCCCATGTCAGAACGCATGATCCTGAAGTCCGTGAGGGCGAGTGGTTGGCCGGCTGGTCCTCAGACACAGTTTGTGCAGTACCTCGAGGAGTACCGACGGGGCACGTTCGCGGTCGGAGCGCCGTCGGATGCTGTCGAAAGGGTCGCTGGCGTCGAGCCGGAGGACTTCGCAACCGTCGCCCGCAGGTACGTCGGTCAGGATCCCGTGGGGCACCCCAGCATGGCGGGTGCGCTTCGTGCGGCAACTCAATTTGGTAGGGCGCTTTTCACCACGCCGATCGATCCCCTGGCGGAAGAGCGACGACGAGACCATGCCCTCATCCGTGATGGCCGCCTGTCACAGGACTCATTGTCCTGGCGAGTCTCGCACGGTATGGAGGAGTCGCGAATCTCTCGGCTGCAGTCGCCAAGGGGTTGCGCGGGCGAACATGTGGCGTTTCCGATGCCCGCGTGACCGTCACGGTGTGAATCGGACCAAACGCACCGCCCAGGCATACTACGTACATTCTGGCTCTATGCGACGAGGACCAGCAGCAGTGCGGCTACTTGACAATAAAACGTTCGTTTGATACAGTCGTTTGAATGGGATCTCTTATCTCGCTCCTCGAGCCATGAAAGGGCCGCAATGACAACTCTCGAAGTATCGGCTTCCCCGAAACCCGTCACGGCTGGGAGCTCTCGGCGCGAGCTCCGCTTTCAGACGCTTGCCGACATCCTGTTAGATGTTGAGTCGCTTGCGTCCGTGCCCGTGACCACGCTTGGCGAATGGACGGCTGCGCAGAACATTGATCATGTCCGGCGTCTCATCCGTGTGTCTCATGCCGGTGCCGACTTCACCATGCCATGGTACTTTCGGCTGCTCGGAAGGTTGATGAAGTCTCGGGTGCTTGGGTCTCCGTTCAAGCCAGGCATGAAGACGGCACCAGCCTTCCAGCCGCCCGCTGGGATCACGATGGACGAAGCGATCGCGGCTTTCCGCGCGGAGGTCGAACTCGCGTCAAGACAGGGCGCGATGTCACGGCCCAGCCCCTTTCTCGGCAAGATGACCCATGACGACTGGGAGCAGCTGCACTGCCGCCACGCGGAGCACCACTTCGGATTCATCATCATCGAGAACGCGCCGTGAATCCGGCCACCACCGAGGCCACGCAGTACCGACTGCTCGAAGCGGCGGTCGGTTTGTTCGCGTCTCAGGGATTTGCCGCGACGAGCGTCCGACAGGTCTGCGACCATGCCGATGCCAACGTCGCCGCGGTCAACTACCACTTCGGCTCGAAAAGCGGCTTGTACGACGCGGCCATCGACTTCGCCCGCGCAGCCAGCGTCGCTCGGAACGTCTGGGTTGAGCTCGACACGGGTCGTGATTTCTGGGCAGACGCCGATCCCGAGACCCGTCTGCGGCGCTTTGTCGCGATGTTGCTGGATCACTCGCTTGATCCCGACGGGAAACCATCGGATTTGGGCCGCATCTTGATACACGAGATGCTCGATCCCACCGAGTCTTTCGATCGGCAGGTGGAAGTGTCCATAGGCAGGGTCTTCAACGCCTTGTGTGATGTCTGCGGCTTTGTCGCCGCTGATCGAGGTCGCGAAGACCTGTCACCTGAATCAATCGCCCGCATTGCCTTCTTGATTAGCGCCCAGTGCATGTATCCGTCGCTGGTGGCGGGTGTCGCGGCGACGTTGCACCCGGCGGTGTCTCTCGATCAGGCCGGCCGAGAGATACTCGCAGAGCACATCGTGCAAGCCGCCCTCAACAGCCTCCGCTGATCGCGTTGCCCGCTGCCAAGCTCTGTACAAGGACCATACTGACAATGAATCCACGCCCCACCTACCCATATCAAAGGCCCGGTTTGGTTGTGCTCGCGGCGCTGAGCTCCCTCACGATGATGAGCTGTACCGCAAACCCGCTCCTGCAAGACGCTGGGCGAATGGGCCCGTCAGTCCTTGAACAGATTCCTGAGTCACGGTCGATTACCGCGGTCGCGTCAGATGGCTCCAATCTCGTAGGTGTCCTTGTCGCGGCTCCGTCGCAAGCACCAATCGTGCTGCATCTGCTCCCCTCTGGTGCATCAATAGAGACTGGTATATCCGTGGGCATCGGTCGGACGGGGCTGGAATCCTGTCTCAGAGCCCACGAGCAATGGGGAGCATCTTCGGTGGTGTTCGACTACAGAGGCATCGGCAGCTCGGAAGGGCGCAAGGACTTCGATCGATTTCTCGAAGACGGCAACGCGATGTGGCACGAGGCAGTTCGGCTTGCCGGCGGCCGTGAGGATCAGGTGATCATTCGTGCAAGTTCGCTCGGAACACTCATCGCCGCCAATCTGCTTGATGGTGGGGCGAAGCCTGCTGGAGTGATCTTGTTCGCTCCGGTTCGCTCCTCAACAATCGTTCGCCACGCCATCGCGTCTCAGAGAGGGTCCGCATGGGCAACCCTTGCTGCCGGCTTCTTTCGTTCCCCGGACGCTCCCGATCTGGACGACATTGCTAGGAAGGCTCAAACTCCGATGCTCGTCTTGCTACCGAATGAGGATGAGTTCCTCCCCGCGGATGAAGCGATCGCTATCGCTATCACCTCAAGAGCGGCAGGCCACGAGGTTGTTGAGATTCCAGGTGATCACCAGACAACGGTTCTTCGCTCGTGGAACTTCGTCATTGATGCAGACGGTCGATCCGGAAGGCGAGTCTCGACCTTGACCGATGCTGAGCTTCGGTTTCTGAACGATCTGCGGCCGCGCTTGTTCGAAAGCAATGAGGCCAAATGGCCAACCGAGAACCCGACTGATCAGGACCCTTTACCCCCCGCGGCCAGAAGGTAATTGATTCTGGCGTGGAGGATCATGTGGCGAGTCTCGACAGGCTGACGGATAGCTTGTCGAAGAGCGAGTTTCAGAGGCTCAACTGATTTCTCGACACCTGCTTGTCCTGCCTTGAAGAGATATGAAGCCACCGACTTCATCGACGTATCTGTAGTACAGCGGCTGAGAACGTTTGCTCACGGCAGACGCCGAGCGGCGGAAGACTCTCTATGGCCAGCCACTTAGAGTCGCCGCGGAGTAGCAACATTCAACGCCCGCAGCTGTTCCCAAGCTGAATGTCGTCGGTTCGATCCCGATCACCGGCCTTCAAGTCCGGCACTATCCGATTCGCACCGGTGTTCGCCAGAACACCACGAACGAGACCGCCTTCCTCGGCTGATCGGTGTCCGCGGACGAGTGTCGTTGGCCTACTCCTCGTGCAGATCAAGGTCGTAGTCGAGTTCCGGCGGCGGCGGGTTGCCGCCCGGTCCTTTGAGATAGTGATTCATCCATCGCATCATGCGGAGCGAGTAGTCGTATCGCGACGCGGCCCTGCGGTTGCCGTGGCCCTCGCCCTTGTAGAACACGAGCCGAGCGGGAGGTGGGTTGTCCTGCAGCGTCAGATAGCGGTAGAGGATCTCGCTCTGCCGCGGATCGACGCGCGGGTCCGAATCGCCGTGCATGATGAGGATCGGGGTTTGGGCCCTCTCGACATACCGGACCGGGCTCGATTCCGCGAACAGATCCCAGTCCTTCCAGGGCCAGGTCCGAGAGTGGACGAGGTGCATCTCCTGGGGGATGTCGGTGGTGCCGAACTTGCTGAACTGCTCGCTGATGCCCACGAACATGACCGACGCGGCAAACCGCTCGGAGTAATAGGTCGCGCCCCATGCGGAGGCGTAGCCGCCGTAGGAACCGCCCGTGATGCCGACCCTGTCCCCATCGACGAGTCCCTCTTCGATCAGGTAGTCAACGCCGTCCACGAGATCGTCGAACTCCTCCTTCGCGTAGCGCCCCTGGCTGAGCATCGAGAACTCGACGCCCCGCCCTGTTGAGCCACGGTAGTTCTGGAAGAACATGAAGAAGCCCTCCGCGGCCGCGGGCTGCGCAGGGAGGCTGTACCGGGTGAGCCATCCGTTCGAGTAGTGCGCCTCGGGCCCGCCGTGCACGCCCAGGATGAGCGGGTACCGCTTGCCCTCCTGGTAGTCGAGCGGGTAGACGAGGACGCCCTCGATCTCCATCCCGTCGCGGGCCTTGTAGGTCACGACCTCCTGCTTTGCGAACTCGACATCGGCGAGCCAGGGGTTTGAGTCTGTGACACGTTGGGGCGAGCCGTTCTCGAAGCCAAATCGGTAGATCTCCGTCGGGTGCTCGGGAGTCGAGGCGAGCAGTGCGGTACGCCCGTCCATGCCCGTGGTGAAGTTGGTCCAGATGGGACCGCCCTTGCGGAAGAGCGTCTGGGCGGGACGCCCGTTGAGCCCGACCATCCCGAGCCGTGCCTCGGTGCCCTCGTGGGCG
>DDFO01000036.1:21770-26838 GCA_002337215.1 Phycisphaerales bacterium UBA1926
CGGTGCCCTCGTGGGCGATGAACTGCACCTCGCTCGTGGTGTGCCACTCGATCGCCTCGACCTGCCCCATCAGGCCCGGCAGCAGATCGGTCATCGCCCCGCCGTCCTTGCCGGCGACCATCAGCCGCCCCTCGGACGGATCGTTGATCGTCTGCCCGCTGATGAACGCGAGGTGCTCGCCGTCGGGGCTCCACTCGAACTCCCCGAGCTTGCCGGGGTTGTCGATCGACCCGAGCACCGCACCATCCGGCGAGATGATGCGGAGGCGTTTGAACATGATCACGTCGTCGACCATCTCCCGCGGCGTGACCGAGATCGCGAGACGGTCCCCGGCCGGCGACCACGCGGCGCGCTGCACCGAGCCTTCGATCTCGAGCATCTTCGGCTCGGCGTCCTCTGCGTCAAGATCGAGGATGTAAAGACGCCGCGGCTGCCATTCTTCCTCGAAGACGTACTGATCGAAGCCGAGGTCCTTCTCCTTTTTCCGAGATGCGTCCTCGGGTTCGGACGCGATCAGCGCGACGGCTCGACCGTCAGGGCTGAGGGAATATGAATTGATCGAAGTCTCGAGCGTCGCGATCGGGCGGGCCTCGCCGCCGCTGACCGGGATCGAATACAGCCGTGTGTGCTCGTCGCCGTCCCGCTTGCTCAGAAACGTGATCGCGCTCCCGTCAGGCGTCCAGCCGATCGACGACACGCTGACCTCGCCCGTGACGAACGGTCTGTTCTCGCCTTCGGCGTCAAGGAGATGGAGCTCGGTCCATGCCCCCCCGTCCTGGTCCTCGACGAGTCGCCGCGGAACGCTCAGGGTGTACGCGGTCATCCCGCCGACCGGGCTCATCCGTACATCGGTGACGCTGCGGAGTTCGGCCACGTGCTTGAGGGTCATTCCCTCTGCGCTCGCGATGGTTGCGGCGACCATGACAGTGCAGACAGCGAAGAAAACATTTGTCTTTATGCGCATTGGTGTCCTCTGATTCGAACGGGTCGTTTCGCTTGGGGGTCGTTCGAACGCCAGTAGTCTACAGGGCAGCCGCGGCCGCCGTTGGAGTTCGGCCGTACAGAGCCTTGCGATGGTGCGCCGTGCCGGTTACGGGGAGCACGACCAAGAGCTATTTTGTGTGCGATCCGCTCCCTTCAGAGGATTACGAACCTCGAGTGGCATCGTGTGCCGCGGCGTGCGGTTCATCTTGCATCGCCGACGGTTTCTCTGCTGAACGCCTTGGAGATCTCGCCGAGTACCGTGACATCCTCGATGGTCGCCGGAATCGCCGGTTCCTTTCCGTCCGCGATCGCTCGCATCACGTTGCGCAGGGTCTTCCCTGAACGCGTCTTGGGCAGTTGTCTCACGATCAGAACGCGCTTGAACGCCGCGACCGCTCCGATCGTGCTCCGCACGCGTCCGACGAGTTCCTTCGCAATCCCGGCCTCGTCACGATCGTGCCCCGCTTTGAGCACCACGAGCCCCACCGGGACCTCGCCCTTCAGCGGGTCGGCCACACCGATCACCGCACACTCCGCGACATCCGGGTGGCCCGAAAGCACCTCTTCCATGCCACCCGTGCTCAGGCGATGCCCCGCGACGTTGATGATGTCATCCACCCGGCTCATGATGTAGACATACCCATCCTCATCCATATACCCGGCATCGGACGTCTCGTAGTACCCCGGGAAGTGGCTCAGGTACGACTTGCGATAGCCCTCGTCGTTGTGAAACAGCGTCGGCAGCGCACCGGGCGGCAACGGCAGTTTTACGACGATGTTCCCGATCGTCCCGGCAGCGACTTCCGTGCCATCGTCAGCCAGCACACGCAGGTCCCAACCGGGCACAGGCTTCGTCGGCGAGCCGTCTTTGACCGGGAGCAGGCCCAGCCCCGCGCAATCCGCCGCCATGGCCCATCCGGTCTCCGTCTGCCACCAGTGATCGATCACGGGGACATGGAGCACGTCGCGTGCCCAGTTCAGTGTGTCGGGGTCGCACCGTTCCCCTGCGAGGAAGAGATACTTGAGCGACGCGATATCGTGTCCTTCGAGATAGGTGCACTCAGGATCATCCCGCTTGATCGCCCTGAAGGCTGTCGGCGCCGTGAACAGCACCTTGACCTTGTAGTCCTCGATGATCCGCCAGAACGCGCCAGGATTCGGCGTACCAACCGGCTTGCCCTCGTACATCACCGTCGTCGCCCCCGCCAGCAGCGGACCATAAACAATGTAGGAGTGCCCCACGACCCACCCGATATCGCTGGCGGCCCAGAAAACATCGCCGGGCCCGATGTCGTAGACCGTTTTCATCGACCACGCGAGCGCCGCGGCGTGCCCACCGTTGTCGCGCAGCACGCCCTTCGGAACACCCGTCGTTCCTGACGTGTAGAGCACATACAGCGGGTCGGTCGCCTCGACCGTCACGCACGCCGCGGGTTCGACGCCGGTGATCGCGTCGTCCCACCAAACATCACGGCCATCGACAAGCGTCGCGTCGCACTCGGCACGACGCAAGATCACGCAGTGTTCCGGCTTGTGAACCGAAGCCTCGATCGCCTCATCAAGAAGCGGCTTGTACGCGATCGTCCGGTTCGGCTCAAGCCCGCACGTCGCACTCACAAGCAGTTTCGGCTGAGCGTCGTCGATCCTCTTCGCGAGTTCCTTCGGGGCGAACCCCCCGAACACGACAGAGTGAACCGCACCGAGCCGTGCGCATGCCAACATCGCGATCGCGGCCTCGGGCACCATCGGCATGTAGATAACCACACGGTCACCCTCACCAACGCCAAGATTCCGCAACGCCCCCGCGAACACCGCGACTTCTTTCTGCAACGCGCGGTAGGTGATGCGCCGCTTTGTGCCCGTCATCGCGCTGTCGTAGATGATCGCGTCGCGATCGCCATGGCCGGCTTCGACATGACGATCGACCGCGTTGTAGCAGGTATTCAAACGCCCGCCAACGAACCAGCGATAGAACGGTGCCCTGTCGGACTCAAGCACCCGGTCCCACGTCTTCTCCCAGGCGACCCCCTCAGCGACCTCGGCCCAGAACGACTCGGGAGCTTCGATTGATCGGCGATAAATCGGCTCATACGCGCTGGTCAATGCACCGGTCATAGGGCGTCTCCTTTGCTGAAGCACCGACCGGCAGCGCCGTCCCGCCGGACGATGCCGGCCTGCTACTGGGATTATACCCTTTTGGATACCTTTTTATCTTCTTTTGAGCGGGCGTCGGTAGGACCCAAGGAATTCGAGAGTGAATCAGCCCTGTCCACCGCCCGCGCGATCGACATCTCCCGCGTTCACCCACTCGATTTCATCGCCCACGCGTAGCGCGGCCCGGCCGTCAGGGGCAAGCCCTGCGAGGACACCAGAAACCACCCGCCCATCGAGCCTTGCGAACGACACGCGCTCGTCGAGGTATGCCATCCGATCGAGCACTTGACGGAGCTCATCACCATCCAATGCCGCTTCGGTCCGCGTAAGCACCGCGCCGAGCCCGTCGACCAGTCTCGCCGCGATCGCGTCCGCGTCGACGGGCCGACCCAGCGCCGTCCGGAGCGTCATCGCCGGTGTACGCACGTTCCGGGGCAACAAGTCCGCCTCGAAATCCGCATTCACACCGACGCCGATGACCAGGCATGAGGAACCGTCACCGATCGACCGCCGCTCACAGAGCACGCCCGCGATCTTCTTGCCCTCAAACAGCAGATCATTCGGCCACTTGATCGACAGCCCGTCCCCACTGTTGCCGCCGAAATTCCCGTGGTCTCCCGCGACCTCGGGCCGCACAGCATCGAGCACTGCGAGCGCCGTCCGTAACGCCACCGACCCCGCGACGACACCGTCCCGGGATCCGACGACACTCAGCCAGACACCTCCCCGTGGCGAGGCCCACGACCGCGATAGTCGTCCCCGACCCGCGATCTGCTCCAGGGCTCGGACCGCAAGCGGGAGTGATTCCCCCGCTTCTGCCAGAGCGACGGCCTCATCGTTGGTCGATCCGACCCGATCACGGGTGACAACCCGCACGCTCACCCGCCCGCCAGCCGGCTCAGCAGCACGCCCGCCGCAACAGCCGAACCGATGACGCCCGCGACGTTCGGACCCATCGCGTGCATGAGCAGGAAGTTCTGCGGGTCCTCCTTCATCCCGAGCGTGTGGACCACCCGTGCCGACATCGGAACCGCCGAAACCCCTGCCGCGCCGATCATCGGGTTGATCGGATCCCGGCTCAGCCGGTTCATCGTCTTGGCAAAGACCACGCCTGTCGCGGTCGCTACCGCGAAGGCACACAGACCGAGTATGAAGATCGAGATCGTCTGCATCGTGAGAAAGCTCTCCGCGCTGGTCTTCGCTCCCACCGTCACCCCCAGCAAGATTGTCACGATATCAACAAACGCGGTGCGGGCCGTGTTCGCGAGCCGTTCCGTCACCAGCGATTCCCGCAACAGGTTCCCAAAGAACAGCATCCCGAGCAGCGGCAACCCGCCGGGCGCAAGCAACGCGGTGAGCAGGAACCCGACGATCGGGAAGACGACGCGCACTCGCGAAGAGACCGGCTTCCGCTCGCTCATCCGGATCCGCCGCTCCGCCTTGGTTGTCAAAAGCCTGATGATCGGAGGCTGGATAATTGGAACCATCGCCATGTACGAGTACGCCGCGAGCGCCACCGCCCCGAGCAGTTCCGGCGCCAATTGCGAACACGTGAAGATCGCCGTCGGCCCGTCCGCGCCGCCGATGATTCCGATCGACGCCGCCTCGGGCAGCGTGAACCCCAGCCCAACCGCGCCGATCAGGCTCGCGAAGATCCCGAACTGCGCCGCCGCCCCGAGCAGCAGCGTTTTGGGGTTGCTCAGCATCGGACCAAAGTCCGTCATCGCGCCGATCCCAAGAAAAATCAGAGGCGGATAGAACCCCGCGAGCCCGACACCCGCGAACAGCCACCAGAACACGCTCGCGTTGTGCGGGTCCTGCTTCGCGAGACTCCAGAGCTCGGGGTACCGGCCCCCATCATCGATCTCGGTGACAAACACATATCGCCCGCTCCCCGCCGCGTAGATGCCCGGCTCGTCGACCGGGACAC
>DDFO01000036.1:26916-41995 GCA_002337215.1 Phycisphaerales bacterium UBA1926
GGGACACGCGGCGCGAGAAGGCGGTGCGTGTTGATGAGCACACCCCGGCGCTCGCGGATACGACCGATGCCCTCGACGGGATCGTCGATGCGTATAGGTGACTCGGCGAAT
The DNA here is from genome assembly GCA_002337215.1 of Phycisphaerales bacterium UBA1926. Taxonomy (GTDB): domain Bacteria; phylum Planctomycetota; class Phycisphaerae; order Phycisphaerales; family UBA1924; genus UBA1926. Next base: position 27,028 of record DDFO01000036.1, read on the forward strand.
CGGAAGGCCGGGCGATCGAGTCTCGCGAGCAGCCGCTGCGTCGTCTCCACACCGAGCCGACGCCACGACGCGAGTTCTGCGTCTGTCACCGGCTCCGATCGGTCTGGCGCATTCGGATGCAACACATGGAATTCAAAGGTCTGTCCGTCGGGTCCATCGACGATCCGCTCGGGCCAGAGCACGACCTCGTAGTACGCCAGGTCCGACTCGCTCACCGGCCCGTCGTACACCCCAAGCGGGAGCTTCCCCGCGTCGTACGGGATGTTCCCGATCAGCATCCCAAACCCGATCGGCAACAGCAGCAACGGCTCGTACTTCTTTCGCACCGCCAGGTAGATGAACACCCCACCGACGGCGAGCATCACCCCGTTCGTCCAATGAAAATGCCCAAACCCAGAGTCTGAAAGGTACGAGGTCAGCGTCGCCCAGATCATCGAGAGACTTTCCATCACACCCTCACTCGAACTCGACGAGCACATCACCCATCCGCACCGCCTTGCCAGCCTCGGCGCCGACCGACTTCACGGTCCCCGCGATGGGCGAGGCAACGGCCGACTCCATTTTCATCGCCTCCAGCACGAGCAGCGTGTCGTTCACCTTCACGGCGTCACCCACCCTCACCGACACGCTCTGCACAGTCCCCGCGATCGGGCTCTTGACCTGCTTGCCATCGCCCCCAGCCGAAACCTGCCCAGCCCCGGCTGCTGAGGCCGCAGCAGAAACCGGCGGCGGAACAAACCCGGGAGACGCCTCCATCGCGCCCCCCCTCTCGGATCCCGACGCAGAGACCGTCGCCCGACGCGTCGAGGCAACCGTCCCCTTCATCCCATCGTCGAGCATCTCAACCTCGACGTCGTAACCGACTCCCTCGACCGTGATCCGCATCTTCATTCCAACACCGTGCCCTTCTCGGCGATCGCCGACACGCCATCACCCACCATCACCGATGGGGACGGTGCGAGCCCATGACCACAACCCGTCCCTCCGTCACCCACTGACGACCGCTCCGGTTCCCGAGCATCACGACCCGGTGCACCCGCGACCGTTGACCGAGAGCCGCCGCCACGGCCGCGGCGATCACCACGCGATGCCGAGGGTCGATCGATGCGTCATTATCCACATCGTCCACTGCAGAAAGCACAGCCGGCTTACCGTCGTCCCGGCCCGAGAACAGCCGCACGATCTGGCCGATGACCAGCGCCAGCACGACAAGCGTCGCGAAGACCACAGAGATGCCCACGACGCTCAGCACCAGCGCCCCGGCAAAGTCCGAGCCGCTCCCACCAACCTCGACCATCGCACAAAGAACACGCTCGTTCATCCCCGCCGTCTCCATCAAAGCGGTATCAGTCCGTGCTTCTTCTCCGGACGCAACTCTCGCTTCGTCCGCATCGTTTCCAGCGCCTTCGCGATGTATCCCCGTGTCGCGGCAGGCTCGATCACGCTGTCGATCATCCGGCGACCCGCAGCGACGTAGGGGCTTGCAAACTTCTCGCGGTACAGCGCTGCGAATTCAGCCCGCGCCGCCGCTTTGTCCTCAGCTTCTTCGATCTCCTTGCGGAATATCACCTCGATCGCGCCCTCGGCACCCATAACCGCGATCTCCGCTCCGGGCCAAGCCGCGACGGCGTCCGCGCCCAGATCCTTGCTGCTCATCGCGACATAGGCGCCGCCGTACGCCTTGCGCAGGATAATCGTCACCTTGGGTACCGTGCAGGCCGAGTACGCGAACAGCAACTTCGCCCCGTGCCGGATGATGCCGTGATACTCCTGCTCCACACCGGGAAGAAAACCGGGCACATCGACGAGCGTCACGATCGGGATATTGAAGGCGTTGCAGAATCGTACGAAGCGAGACCCCTTATCCGACGAGTCGATGTCGAGCACACCCGCACGCTGTCCCGCGTTATTCGCAACGATGCCGACCGTCCGCCCGAGCACACGGCCGAAGCCGATAACGATATTGGGCGCAAAGTGGGCCTGGATCTCAAGGAAATCGCCCGCATCCACGATCCGTTCGATCACCGCGTGCACGTCGTACGGCTCCCGCGGGTTCACCGGCACGATCCCGTCCATCTCAGGGTCGTCAACCACCAGCGGATCGACCTCAGTCTCAGGCGGGTCCTCCATGTTATTCGAAGGCAGAAACGTCAGCAGCTTCCGGCAGATCATCACCGCGTGCTCGTCGTCATCCGCCTCGAAGTGCACAACACCCGAATAATGGGTGTGCGTCAGCGTGCCGCCCAACTGTTCAGCGCTGATCTCCTCCCCGGTCACACTCCGGATCACCTGAGGACCCGTTATGAACATCCGGGCCTTCTTGGTCTGGATGATGAAATCCGTCAGCGCGGGGCTGTACGCCGCACCGCCCGCGCACGGCCCACAGATCAGCGACACCTGCGGGACTACCCCTGACAGCAGCGTATTGTGAAAGAACACTCGGCCGTATGCCGCGAGGCTATCGATGCCCTCTTGGATCCTCGCGCCCCCCGAGTCATTGATGAATACGAACGGGCTCCCCGTTTTCAGCGAGGCTTTCATCATCTCGACGATCTTGTCGGAATGCACCTCACCCGCGGCCCCGCCCGCAACCGTGAAGTCCTGGCTCGCCACATGAACGAGACGGCCGTCCACAACGGCGCTGCCCGTCACCACTCCATCCGCGGGAAGGTCTTTGCCGTCCATCCCGAAATCCGTGCACCGATGCCGCGCAAACGCGTTTCGCTCAATGAACGAATCGGGGTCGGCGAGCAACGCGATCCGCTCCCTCGCCGTCAGCTTGCCGGACGCGTGCTGCTTCTCGATGCGCTTCTCGCCCCCGCCCGATTCGAGAGCCTGCAACCGCTCACGAAGGTCTTGGACCCGGCTCTCCATGGAGTGGCACGCCGCTGCTGTCGCCATCATCGCACGTTCTCCTTCACGATCCCGCAGGACCCTCGCACAATTCAGTCAGCACACCCTTGCTCGCCTTGGGATGCAAAAACGCGATCCGCTGATGATGCGCCCCGTCGCGCGGCGCCTCGTCGATCAGCCGAACACCATGCGCCTTGAGCTCCGCCAGCCTGGCATCGAGGCCCTCGACCGAGTAGGCGATGTGGTGAATCCCCTCACCCTTCTTCTCGATGAACTTGGCGACCGGGGAGTCGGTACTGGTCGGCTCGAGCAATTCCAAACGAACCGCCCCACCGCCTTCCTGAGCGGGGTCCCCGACCAGGAAGAACCCGACCCGTACTTTCTGATCCGGGACCTCCTCCACCGCCTCGAAGCGCGCGCCCAACGTGTCCTCGTAAAACGCGCGATGCTCGTCCAACGAACGAACCGCGATCCCGATGTGGTTAATCGCCTTCACGCCGATCATCGTGCATCTCCTTCCGACCCAGAAAACGCAACCGGCCCCGCCGGCTCGTCATCGGATCTCTGTGACTCGTTCCGAATACCCAAGCAAACAGCATCAACGAACGCACGCGCCGCGATCGGCGGCAAAATCCCCCCACTCGCCACGCGCTCAATAATCTGCGCCCTCGTCGGATCCTCACCGATCCCCGAGCGCGAGATCGCGTGCAGGCGATCATCCACAGCCGACCACATCCATCGCAACATCTGAGCCCGCCTTCGCGCCTCCAAGCGACCATCCGACCGCAACGCCCCAATCCGAGACTCGATCGTTTCCCACAGTTCGGCGATCCCGTCACCGGTGTGCGCACTGCAGGAGACAACCGGAACAGTCCAGTCCTCATCCCCCCCCGACATATGGACCGCCGCCCGGTAGGTCGCGAGGGCCCGTCTCGCCTCAGCCAACATCTCGCCGTCCGACTTGTTGACCGCGACCATGTCCGCGAGCTCGAGCAGCCCCCGCTTGATCCCCTGCAACTCGTCCCCCGCGCCCGGGATCATCAGTGCCAGATAGAAGTCCGACATGTCCGCGACGGTGGTCTCAGACTGCCCCACCCCGACGGTTTCGATCAGCACGACGTCGAACCCGGCCGCCTCGCACGCGAGCATGCTCTCACGCGTCTTCGAGGCAACACCGCCCAGCGAGCCGGCGCTCGGCGATGGTCGCACAAACGCGTTCGGATCGACGCTTAGCCGCTCCATCCGCGTCTTGTCACCCAGAATGCTCCCGCCGCTCACCCCGCTCGAAGGATCGACCGCCAGCACCGCAACGCGATGCGCGCGTGCGGTCAGCATGCCACCGAGGCACTCGATGAAAGTGCTTTTGCCCGACCCGGGTGCTCCGGTGATACCGACGCGTATCGATCGCCCCGTGTGCGGCATCAGACAATCCAAGAGCCGCTCGGCCGCTTCCTGATGCCGCGGCGCGTTGGACTCGATCAGCGTGATCGCTCGTGACAGCGCCCCGCGATCGCCCGCGAGCAGGCCCTTCTCGAGGCTGGCAAGATCGACCCTGCTCACGAGGTCTCACCCCTCATCCGGTGAGCGTCGGTTTCAACACCAAGGTCAAGATCGATATCCAACGCATCCGAGATCGTGCGCAGGAGTTGCATCGCCGCGTCAGCGATCACCGTGCCGGGGCCAAAGATCGCCGCCGCCCCAGCCGCACGCAGCTCGGCGTAATCCTGAGGCGGGATCACGCCCCCCACGACGACGAGGATGTCGCTGCGCCCGAGTTCCGCAAGCGCGGCTCGCAGCGCGGGCACCAGCGTGAGGTGCCCGGCCGCGAGAGACGAAACACCCACGATGTGCACATCGTTGTCAACCGCTTGCCGAGCGACCTCGTCGGGTGTCTGGAACAGCGGCCCGATGTCAACGTCGAATCCAAGATCCGCGAATGCCGACGCGATGACTTTCTGTCCCCTGTCGTGCCCATCCTGACCCATCTTCGCGACCAGAATGCGCGGACGCCGTCCCTCCGTGGCTTCAAATCGGGATGCCGATTCTCGCACGGCCTGAACCGAATGTGTCTGTGTTCCCATCTCTCGTCCATACACGCCCCGGACCGCCTGCGTGCGCGCCCGGTGACGTCCGAAGACCTTCTCCATCGCCAGGCTCATCTCTCCCACAGTCGCGTGCGCTCGCGCCGCGTCAACACATGCCTCCAGCAGGTTCCCCTCACCAGATTCCGCAACACGCGTCAACGCATCGAGGGCCGAGTCCGTCTGGGTCTGATCACGCTCTGCCCGCAGCACCCGGAGGCTCTCGATCTGCGCTCTGAGCACCTCGGCATTGTCGATCTTGCGCACGGCGAGGTCATCTTCGAGCTCAAGGCGGTGCGCATTCAGACCCACCACCGTCTGACGGCCCGAGTCGATGCGGGCCTGGGTCCGGGCCGCCGCTTCCTCGATCCGCATCTTGGGAATCCCTGCGTTGATGGCCTCGGCCATCCCGCCCAAGTCCTCCACCTCGCGGATGTGCGCACGGGCCCGGTCGGCGAGATCACGTGTCAATCGCTCAACGTAGTACGACCCGCCCCACGGGTCGACGACCCGGCAGGTGTCGGTCTCCTGCTGGAGAAACAATTGCGTGTTCCGGGCGATGCGGGCGCTGAACTCGCTGGGCAGCGCCAACGCCTCGTCGAGCGCATTGGTGTGCAGGCTCTGGGTATGTCCCTGCGTCGCCGCCATCGCCTCGATGCACGTGCGCACAACATTGTTGAATGGGTCCTGGGCTGTCAGGCTCCAGCCGCTGGTCTGGCTGTGCGTCCTGAGACAGAGGCTCTTCGGGTTGCTCGCGCCGAAGCCTCGCACGATCTCGGCCCAGAGCAGACGCGCGGCCCGCAGCTTGGCGACTTCCATGAAGAAGTTCATCCCGATCGCCCAGAAGAACGAGATCCTCGGGCAGAACGCGTCGGGATCAAGCCCGGCGTTGATGCCCGTGCGCACATACTCGATCCCGTCGGCGAGCGTGTACCCCAACTCCAGATCGGCGGTCGCGCCCGCCTCCTGCATGTGGTAGCCGGAGATCGAGATGCTGTTGAACTTGGGCATCCGCTCGCTCGTGTACCGAAAAATGTCGCCGATGATGCGCACGCTCGGCGTCGGCGGATAGATGTAGGTGTTGCGGACCATGAACTCCTTGAGGATGTCGTTCTGGATCGTGCCGCTGAGTAGCTCGGACGCGACGCCCTGCTCCTCGGCCGCGACGATATAGAGCGCCATCACCGGGAGTACCGCACCGTTCATCGTCATCGAGACGCTCATCTTGTCGAGCGGGATGCCATCGAAGAGTGTGCGCATGTCGCGGATTGAATCCACCGCGACTCCTGCCATGCCGACGTCGCCCGCGACGCGCGGATGGTCCGAGTCGTAGCCGCGGTGGGTCGCGAGATCGAAGGCGATGCTCAGACCCCGCTGGCCCGAGGCGAGGTTGCGGCGGTAGAACGCGTTGGATTCCTCAGCCGTTGAGTATCCCGCGTACTGCCGGATCGTCCACGGCCGCATCGCGTACATGGTCGCGTAGGGGCCTCGGATGAACGGTGGCAGACCCGGCATCGTGTCGAGATCGTCGTAGCCTGCGACATCCTCGGCGAAGTACACCGGCCGGACCGGGATCTTCTCGGGGGTCTGCCAGAGAAGGCTCTCGGGATCGAACTCCTCTGAGATGCTGCTTTGCCAGCGGTCGGCGGTGTGCTTGTCTGTGTGCAAGGGCTCTAGCTCGACGGCCGCAAAGTCGGGGATGGTGGTCACGAGATCGCTCCTTCCTCGTGCAGCAACTCGGTGAGTGTCGCGAGCACATCGCAGCCCATGAACACGAATCGGTCGACACCGGCGTCGCGGAACTCCGATTCCGCGTCACCCGGTCGGCCCGCGAGCAGCACCGTGCGTGCACCCGCGGCGTGCAGCGCCGGCGCGAGCACGGGAACCAGTTCGAGGTAGCGATGGTCAGCGGCGCAGATCGCCGCGATATCGGCCCCGTGCTGCGTATGGACCTGCCGGAACGACTCGGCTGCGGCGTCAACGCCGCTTGCCGTCGCGGAGGTGTGGACCTCGAACCCGCCCGCTTCGAAGAACCCGGTCATGAAGTTTGCCCGGGCGGTGTACTCCGCGGGCGGACCGACAGCGACCAGGACAACCGTGGGCCTGTGTCCCCGCTCGTCATAGATCGCGTCGCTCGCGTCACGCATGGCCTCGAAGGGCTCTGCATAGGGGTGGGGCGCGAGCGGCTCGGTACGTTCCGGCGTTTCACGCTGATTGAGCGCCGTGCTCATTTCGAGGATGCACGCGCCCGCGTCTGCAGCGCACACGACCTGGTTCATCCGATCCATCGAGAACGCCGAGAGGCTTTCCTGAGAACCTCCCGAATCGCGTTTGATCTCGTCGAGCAAACGCGTCCTTGTTTCGCTGTGTTGCCGAGATTCGAGTCGCCTGGCAGACTCTTTGAGGACTTGCCTGTGATTATCCGGCTCACGCGGGGGCTGCTCCTCATGGAGCTGTGGGAACTCACTGACACCGGTGACGGCGTCCTTGCGTTTCGCGATGTTCCGCAGACGGGCCGAGTACGCCTCGGCGATCCACCCGCGGAGTGGGCCCTCTTCGAGCGCCGCGGGCATCCCGCCCGCTCGCTCGATGTCCTGCATCGTGCGCCATGCGGTCTTCGCGAGATCGTCGGTCAGGTGCTCCAGGTAGTACGATCCGCCGGTGGGATCGATGACCCGATGCAGACTCGATTCACGCGAGAGGATGGTCTGAGTGTTCCGTGCGATCCGGCGCGACAGGACGCTCGGCCCACCGATCGGCTCGTCGAACGGGACACTCAGCACCGAGTCCGCGCCGCCGACGGCGCCCGCGAAGCAGGCCGCAGTATTGCGGAGCATATTGATCCACGGGTCGCGATGGGTCAGCGATCGGCGGGCCGTCCGGGTCTCGATGCGCATGACTCGTCCGGCGTCCGGAACACCGCAGCCTTTGAGGATTTCTGACCAGAGCCTGCGGGCCGCGCGGAGCTTGGCGATCGCGAGGAAGAAATTGGTCGAGAGACTGAACTGGAAGACGATCTGCCGGGCCGCACGATCGGGCGCGAGGCCGGCCCGCGTCATTGCACGCATGTAGGCAATCCCCGTGCTCATCGCGCACGCCAGGTCTTGCGCGGCGGTCGCGTTCGCATCGTGGTACGGCGCGGTGCTCACACGGACGGCGGTCGAGCCCGGCAGATTCGAATCGGTCCAGGCGGCGAGAGTCCCGAGACGATCGAGCATGGTGCCGACTGATGCCGGGAGAACGCCGCTGCGCGCGAGTTCGGCGATCGGATCGGCATTGAATGCGAGACAGGCATCTTTGGGATCATCTCCCCGGCGGTCAAAGAGCGAGCGAGCGAGCCCCGCGATCTCGACGAACGCATCGCCCGGGACGAATCCAAGAGTGATCATGCCGAGGTGGACACCCTTGAGCGCGCGATCGAGATCGTCCACCGTCGCCACAACCGCGCCCGCGGCAGAACCAGACGCCGTGGTGTGGGCATCGTTGGGCATCCCTTCATGGCTGACGCGGATGTTGATCGCGTCGGCTCCATGGATGAGATCGTCGAGGATCGCGGCGTTGAGCGCGGCAGGATCAGCTTCCGCCCGTTCCTCCCTGATCGACCATCCCTCGGTGACACAGCCGAGCGGGGTCGCCCCTCGGGTCCGCGGGTGCGCGCCGGGTGCGCCGGTCGGGTTGGACGAGTTGTCCCAGTCATCGCGGGTGTAGAGAGGCTGGATCTCGAGACCTTCGTACGTTCGCGATACGAGGCGTTTCTCGAACGGGACGCCCTTGAGATCACGGTCAACGGCGGCGCGCCACGCATCGCGGCTCGCGTCGGGCCATGGGTTTGCTCGATCGGTCGGCTGAGTTGCGGTCATTGGTGCACCTCGGTGCTCCGCGACGCGCCTTGGACTGGGGCCGCGTCGTGAGTCTGCGGGCCATCTATTTACTGATTATCTTATCCTTTATTGCGTTCCCGGGGACATCACTCCCGATGTTTTCAACAGATATTCAGGTCGCGATGATGACTGCGTCTGCTCCGGGGGCGTCGGATCTCGGGGCATACTGGCCGACCGGTCGCGAGGCACTCTCGCCGCCCGCGTCGCGCCATCGGACCACCGCCTGACTCATGCGACGCTTCAGGACCTTGCCGGTGACCGTCATCGGGAACTCGTCGACGATCTGGATGAACGCCGGGATCTTGTAATGCGCGATTTTTCCCTTCGCCCAGCCTCGGAGATCGTCCGAGTCGAGGCGGACCCCGGGACGAGGCAGGACCCATGCGATGACTTCTTCACCGAGCGTCTGGTGCGGGACGCCGAAGACGGCGACCTGCTCGATGCCCGGGTGCTCGGAGAAGAACGCTTCGATTTCGGCGGGGTAGATGTTCTCGCCGCCTCGGATGATCATGTCTTTGAGGCGGCCGGTGATGGCGACGTAGCCGTCGGCGTCCATCGTCCCGAGGTCACCGGTGTGGAGCCAGGCGGCGGCGTCGATCGCGGCCGCGGTCTCCTCGGGCTGGGCGTAGTAGCCACGCATCGTGTTGTAACCCCGGATGCAAACCTCGCCCTGCTCACCGATCGGCAGCGTGCGTCCGGTTACGGTGTCGATGATCTTGCACTCTTGATGCTCGATCGGGCGGCCGACAGTGCGGAGACGACGCTCAACGTAATCGTCGGCCTGTGTGAGGGTCGCGATGGGCGACGCCTCGGTCTGGCCGTACCCGATGAGGATGTCGCGGCATCCCATGTCTTCGCGGACGCGGTGCATCAGGTCGGGCGGGCATGGTGATCCCGCCATGATGCCCGTTCGGAGGGCGCTGAGATCGAGTGTCTTGAAATCGGGGTGGTCGATCTCCGCAGCGAACATCGTTGGGACACCATGGATAATCGTGCACCGTTCGTCGGCGATCGCGTGGAGCGTTGCACCGGGCTCGAAGTAATCGCCGGGTATCACGAGGCACGCGCCGCTCGCGATGCAGACGAGATTGGACACGACCATCCCGAAGCAGTGGTAGAACGGAACGGGAACGCACAACCGGTCTCGCTCGCTCATGTCCAGATGCTGCGCGATGAAGCGTGCGTTGTTGACGATGTTGAAGTGCGTGAGCACGACGGCCTTCGGGAAACCGGTCGTGCCCGATGTGAACTGGATGTTGATCGGGTCGTCGGGATCGAGTTCGCGTGATCGCTCCGAAGTGACGTCGTTGGGGACGGAATCGCCCGCGGCGAGGAATTCGGCCCAGGACGGGATCGCGCTGGCGAATCGGTACTCCCGAGTGAGATCGTCCGGGTCGTAGACCACCGCTCCACGGAGATGTGGGAAGAGATGCGACTCGAAACGATCGCCGCCCCTATCGGCCTCGGGGACGAGTTCCAGGATCATCTCCAAGTATGCCGAGCTTCGGAAGGCTGGCATGAGGAACAGGACGTTGACTTCCGCGAGACGGAGGGCGTGCCGCAGTTCTGAGACGCGGTACGCCGGGTTGATGTTGACAAGCAGGGCGCCGACACGCGCTGTCGCGAGTTCGAGCACGAGCCATTCGACGGTGTTGATTCCCCAGACGCCGACGCGGTCACCGCGGGCAACGCCCATCGCGATCAGTCCACGCGCGACACGCTCGATGTATCGATCGAGATCTCCGTACGTCAGACGGAGCTTCTGGTGCAGCGAAACGACCGCTTCACGGTCGGAAAAATCGCGTGCGACGCGGCGGAACATCGTGTCGATCGTTTCACTCACAAGCGGTGTCGTGCCGACTCGATGCATATAGGAACGAACGAGCGTCATACGAGCCCCTTCCGGTTCGAGGGATGCGACCTGCTTATTGTAGACCTACTTGTCTTCTTTTGTTTCAAGAACGAGGCAGGGGCGGTAAAACCACCTCCCCTGCTCTTGGTCTGGACCCGCTAATCCGCTCACCTGACAAACGCCAGTTCGCTCTGCGGCGTCCGGCAATCGAGATCTCGCCCACGATCGGCGTGGTCGATGACCTCCGCCATGATCCCCGTGATACGCCCATAGAGGAACAGCGAGAAGACGATCTCCTGGAGACGGTTCTCGGACATTGCTTGCGACTTCAGATCACCCCACGCGAGTTTGAGCGCGATCACCGCAAGGACGGCGTCGATGTTGACGCAGAACACGTTCGGTGTGATTCCCTGCTCCTGGAGTTCGATGACGAGCCGGTGATAGAACTCGAGAAACACGTTCGGAATGTCTGACTCCGCGAGTGTGCGACGGACGAAGTCCTCGCGCGGATCTGTGTTCACAGCGGCACCGCGGAAGACCGGGTGGTTGATGCAAGGGATCGGCGCGGGTCGCATCACACCGATCGCCCGTTGCTCGCGTTTGAACTCCCCGTATCGAGACGCGGCGTTCCGGGCGAGTTCGTCGAGATTGATCTCGGCGGCGGGCTCTGCGGGGTTCTTGAGCTTGGTGTGCTCGAACTGCTCGAGGAGGTACTTGACAGCCTCGAACCCGTTGCCGCCGTGCGCGAGCCCGGTGTTGGCGAGGAAACCGACGTACGCCATCGAAACGTGGTTCCGGGCCGAAACGGATTCCTTGGCGCCCTTCGCAGACAGCGTGCCCGGCCCGTTCGTGATTGTGAGCCCCAGGAGCATGGCGAACTCTCGGGCCTGCTCCGGTGTTGGTTCACGATTGAACAGATATGCAAACGCTGTGTCGCCGAAGGAGTTCGCGAGGCCGCGGAGGGGACCGGTGGCGCATCGCTTCCAGGCCTCATTGCCGGCAGGGTCATCCACCGCGCATGCGAGCACGCAGACCACGGCGGCGAGATGGGCCGCCGCATTCTCGATCCCGTGACGCGTGATCCGGCGCTTCAGCATGGGCTTCCAGAACAGGCAGACAATCGCGGATGCGAGCAAGAACTCGCGGAGATCCACGATCTGCTGCTTCCGATCTTCGGCGAGATCGATCAGATACCGGCAGACATGCAACGCGGCGCAGGACTTTTCCGAATCTCGGAACGCGGTGAGCAAGAAATCTGAAACCTCATCGTGCTCGACCGGCTCGTGTGTATCGGCCTGTTCAGCGTCATGGTCTGCGGGGAAGAAAATCGTCTTCGCCGCGTCGATGCCCACCTCGGCCGGGATGTGCTCGGTCTGTTCATCGATTCCGTGCTCTCGGATGAGATCGATGAGCCACGCCGCGTACGCGCGGGTTCGACGGATCCAGCGTGGATCCCCTTGCTGGGCGAGCGCGGCCGCCGCGATCGCGTTCGGTGTTGCGCCCGCAGCTCGCGCCTTGGACACCGCATCGAGATCTGGTTTGGCAAGCCGGGCGCACAGGTGCAGGATCGTGTTCATGGACCGCCGATCCTCATCGGTCGGAAAATCCTTTGCGAGCGCGAAGTAGAGGTTGTCCTCGAGCGGCCTGGTCGAGAGATCCAGCACCGAAACGCCGTGCAACTCGGCAACCTGTGTCGCAGGATCCATGCGAGACGCGCCGGATGTGTTCCGCATCGAGCGGCGCAGGGGTTGAGATCCGATGAGACGGTAGGCGGCGCGGAACTGCTCTCCATACGGCTCGGGCGGATGCACGAGCGGTATATCAAGGGCCGACGGGAGCGTCACGCGTGTATCACGGATCCAAGGCTTGAGCGACAAGTCGCCGTCTGGTGTGAAATCGCTCTGTTCATCGATCGCGGCGTAAACAGCCCGCATCGCATCGGGGAAATGTTGGATGGACGCGACTCTGACGCCTCGCTTCGAGACACGCGGGTCGGTCGGATCGAACACTGGAACGCCGAAGTACTCATCGAACCATGCTTCCTTGCTCGCCGCGTCGTCGCCCGATCCCGCGAGCGCCCCCGCATGGCCGCACGAGCGGGAGACGTTCTTCTTCCATCGGCCCGTGACACAAACGACCATGGGCTTCCCGAACGCGAAGACACGATCCCTGATCATCCGCAACGCTTCGTGCTCGTAGTACCCCCCCGGCTCAACATAGATCGCGACGGCTTTCGTGCGCGGATCGTTCTGCGCGGCATACAGGAACTCGGGGAGCGCGAAGTGGATGTAGATATCTTTCCCCGATGAGACCGCGGTCGAAATGCCGAACCCGGCGATCCGGAGGTACTCGGCGATCGTGGTCGTGAAATTGCCGGAGTTGGAATGGATCGCAACAGAGCCTGCGCGGAGCGTCTCTTCGGGGTGATCGCCCCCGAGGGCGCCGCCGATTCGCACCTTGTCCCACGCGTTCGCGACGCCAAGGCAGTTGGCACCAATGACATCCACCCCGGCCTCCTGACATATGAACCGGATATCTCGCGAATCGGAGGTCGGGACTTTCTCGGTCACGATCACGATGCGTTTGAGATCCGGGTTGAATGTGACGAGCTCGCTCGCGGCCTGGGCGACGGCGGATGGCGGCAGATAGATCACCCCGGTGTCAAAGTGGCGACCCGCTTCCATGACCGCGAGAACGGACGGATAGACCTCGACAGGGCCGATCGGCGTCTCGAGTTCCCCGGTCCTGCCGTACTGCACACCCGCCACCACGTTGCCGCCCGAATACGCGTGGGAGACCGGCGTGACCTTTCTGCTCTCGTTACCGAGGATGTTGATCACGCAGACCCTTGAGTCTTTCCCGACGAGCTCCTCCAGTGAGTACACACCGACGAAGTAGGGGAACGGCTTTGTTTGTTTCATGCGCACGGGTGTCTCCTTCCCGTCCCACGGCATCACGTCGTCGCGGGGCGCTACGCGGTCGGTTCTGTCAGACGGTCGCGGCTGTCTCGGGGAGTTGAACCGCCGGCTGCCGCTCGTTGCCCCACCACTCATCGATGCGGAGTGCGTACTCGAGTACCTGGATCATGGAGGTGTCGTGCCCGAACATGGAGTAGGGCATGCCGAGCGCGTCGAGGACATCGCGCGCGTAGGACATGCCTCGGACGAGATTGGGCCCGCCACGCCCGACGACGACGTAGATATTCGGCGTGCCACGCTCGGCGCAGTGGTCGCGGAGCGCATCGAACAGACCGCGGAACGTCACATAGATATCCGTGTTGTTGGCTTTGCCCCCGATGACGAGGAGCACGTTCGCCGCGGCCAGATGGTGCCGCAACGCGATGCGGGTGATGTCGTACATCTTCTCGTAGGGCGGGTTGCCACCGAAGTCCGACGAGAAGATCGCTCGTTCGCCAAGCGTTTCCGTCGCGGCGGTTGCGGCCCCACCGCCGAACATGAACGGGAGAATCGTCCCGTTCGGATTCATCTCGATCGCATCGCTCTGCCCCCGGTAGGTTCGCAGGCGGTTGATCTCGTCTTCGAACTGGCTCTCATCGAGGCGGAATATCGAGTCGCTCAGGCCGGTGCGCTTCCGCGCAGGATTGTCTTGATCGAACGCCGCCTTGACGTCGCACGCGAAGGGCACAAGCTGACCGGAATCCGCGTCGCGGTGGAGCCTGATTGGGTTGAGTTCGATGGTTGTGAGCCCATAGTCCTCGTAGAGATCCCACATGCTGGGCAGGTGCTGCACGAGAGGCGAGACATACTCGCTGGGGCAACCGAGTTCACGGAGCGCGTTGGTCACGTCGAAGGACTTGAGCCCCATGAACGGATCGATCCAGACTGTCCGGAGATTCTCCACCGCGAGATCTTCGACCTCGGTTCCACCGAACGGAGAGATCGTGAATGCGGGTTTGCGATCCCGCGTGGATTCGTTGATCGCGAAGTAGATCTCGGCGTCTGACTCGATGAAGGCCTCGAAGGTGACGCCGTTGGCGCGAACGGTCCGGTTCCCAACGCGATGCGTTGCGAAGAAAAGATCCCGCTTTGCTGCCAGCGCATCGTGAACACTGTCGACAATCCGGACGAGCCCGGCCTTGCCCTTCTTGCCCGCCGCCTCGTGGAACACCGGCTTAACGACGATCCGTCCGTGGGCGTCGATCAGTCGACGAATCTCCGCGTTCGTCGCGGATCCTGTGAGGAACTCGGGATGCGGAAACCCCACGAGATCGAGGAGAGTCGCACCGTACTTCAGCCCTGAGAGTTGCATCGCGGCACCTCCGCAACGAGCACCCCTGCCGA
>DDFO01000036.1:42036-63266 GCA_002337215.1 Phycisphaerales bacterium UBA1926
CGAGCACCCCTGCCGGGACCCCGCCGAACTCCCCGTCGGCGCTTTGCCGGGCGGGGTGCCTCGATACTCAATTCTAGGTATCGTCCGGGCGCGGCTCGAAGAAATACATGAAGAGCACACAAAAACCGCCCGCGAATGCACGCGGGCGGTCCATCAGATTCCGACTCAATCCGTCGAGGCTTATTCCACTGGGACCGAGACCGTCGCGGTACTCATCGGCTGTGCGGCGGGTGTCATGCCCGGCTCGGGAAGCGGGCCGTACGCGCCGTTGTCAAACTCCGACGCGATCGTGGACGCGTTCGGGTCTTCCCGGATGCCCTTCCGGATCATGTTCGCACTGGCGAAGTACTCGCTGGCGACACCGTGATCGCCTCGCGCCTCGGCGACAACCGCGACATTCCAGAAGACTTCTTCGGGGGGTAGAACCGCCGCCCAGGCGGTGTATGCGCGTTCGTACTCACCCTGCATGGCGAAGCTGACCGCGTAGTTCGCGTGGTAGCGGGCCTCGTTGGGATCCTGCTCGACCGCGGCCCTGAAGGCCTGTGAGGCACCAGCGAAGTCCTTCTCGCGGAGCATGAGAACACCGAGATTGTTCGCGATCACAGGGTCATTCGGGGCGATGTTGTGCGCTCCCTGAAGCGTCGCGATCGCGTCGCCGAATCGTCCACGCTCGATGTACAAGTCGGCGAGTTCAACGTAGGCGGGGAGATACTCGGGCGTATCACTGATGACCCGAGAGAGCACGAACTCGGCCTGGTCGAACCGGCCGTTCTCGTTGATGAGCTTCGCCATCATGTGCAGCGTGCGCGGGGTGGGCGGTCGGTCGGCGCCGTTGCCGAAGCCGTCCGCCTGGCGAGCACTGGACTGACACCCGAGGAGCCCCGCGCCGAGCGTCGCCGAGAGGGCGACACCAGCGAGGAGTCGACTGATCATGTTGGTCTGGGCCTTCCGCATCCGTGATCTCCTGTCGGCTCGCGCCGCGGTGTTCTTACTTGTCCCCGCTCTGGTGATAGTTGTAAGGTTCGTCGGAGCTGGGCCGGACGTAGTCCTGCGCGGCCCTGGTCGAGCGCTTGCCGTCCCCCGTGTAGAGGTCGTGCTCGACGGTGACGCTCGCCATGCGAACGCCCTCATCGGAGAGCCAGCTGTCGAGCACGGCGAGGCGTGCCTCGAAGAGTTCGTCGCTCGCATCACCCCGGCGGACGGTGAGCACGCCCCCGTCGTGGCGGAGGTAGTGGTCCCGCAGGATCCCGAGATCTCGCTCGGCTCTGGGCGTCAGCGACGTCGTGCCCTGCACGAAGTGATGCGCCCAGATCGTGTGCTGGCGGGTGATCGCGTTCTCGACCTGCTGCCCCTGATAGGTCCGGATCATCCACGCGTTCGTGTCCCGCCTCGCCTGATCGTTCCACTCGACGTCCGCGAGCCCGCCCTGCTTGCCGGCGCAGCCCGAGAGCAGCGCCGCGGCCGCGAGCAACATCGCAAGAAACGACTTTGTTGATCCAAGTGCACTGGGCATACGTCCTCCGGGCCTCCGGGCCGAGCGGGTTTGATTCCCGAGATGTCTCAGTTCGAGAACATCTCCACCATCTTCAGTGCCGCGGGCCCCGCCGAGACGAGCAGCACCACGGGGAAGATGAATATCACCATCGGCAGCAGCAGCTTGATCGCCATCTTCTCTGCCGATTCCTCCGCTTTCTGGCTCCGCGCCTCCCGCATCGTCTCCGCGAAGGTCCGCAAAGCGTCGGCAACCGAGGTGCCGAATTTATCGGCCTGGCTGATAATCGAGGCGAGGTTCGAGAGGTCGTCGGCCCCTGATCGGTCCGCCATGCTCTTCAGAGCCGTCGATCGCTTGGCTCCCAGGAGCATCTCGAGATTGACAAGCTGCATCTCATCGGCCAGCGCCTGGCTCGCCTCACCCATCTCCTCGCTCGTCGAATTCCACGCCTGGTCCATGCCCATGCCGGCACTCACGCAGACCTCTAGCAGGTCGATCGCGTTGGGCAGGGCGTTGCGGATCTCCTGCGTCCGCTTCTTGACCTTCTGACCCAGGATCAGGTTCGGGATCATCGACAGGCCGGCCGCCGCGCCCACGACCACGAGCACGCCCATGCCCATCGAGACCTGCATCTGGATCGCGATGAGCAGCCCCGCGGTGAGGCCCACGAGCATCGTGGTGATCTTGATTCCGAAGAAGAGCTCCGCGGAACCGCGCTGGTTGTAGCCTGCCCGAGCCAAAGTTGCCTTGAGTTTGGGGCTGGGCCCGCCCAGCACAGACGCCCCGCCGAGCCGGCCGAGCATTTCGGTGAGCGGGCTGGGCTTGTCAACCACGACCGCGTCGGGGAGTTCGTTCTCGGAGCGGATTTGCTCGAGCCTTGTTGCGAGTGCTTTCTTGTTCCGCCCACCCGCGAGCAGAACGACCGCGCCGACCATCGAGAAGAGGACGAACACAAGGGCCGGAATGAACAGTTCAACGGATGGCACGGCTGTGGACACTCCTCGCTTCGGACGATCAGTACTTGATGACGGCCATCTTGCTCATGGCCCACGAGCCGAGGAACATGCTGGCAACGCAGATCGCGAGCATCTGCTGGCCCATGTCCGTCGTGTACATGGGCTTGACGTACTCGGGGTTGATCACATTGAGCAGCACGAACACGACGACGGGGAGACCGAGCAGCATCTGCTTGCTCATCTGGGTCTGGGCGATCAGCACACGCACACGCTTGCTGAGACGGAGACGCTCGCGGATGACCGCCGAAAGGCGATTCGTCGTCTCGCTGAGGTTACCGCCCGCGCGGATCTGCACCGCGACGGACGCGGCAAACAGCTTGAGATCCTGGCTCGGGTTCTTGTTGGCGACCGCCCGCAGCGCGTCCTCGAGGCTCACACCCATTTGCTGCTGCTGCACGATCTCCGTGAGCACGCTCTTGACGGGCTCTTCGCTTTCCTCGGAGGCGAGCGTGAGACCCGCGACCACCGTGTGGCCCGCGCGGAGCGACCGGCTGCACAGGTCGAGCGCCTCGACAAACTGATCGTCGAACTTCGCGGTCTGCTTGTTCGCCTTCATCTTCACGAGCGTCCAGAGCGCGTAGATCGTGCCGCCGGCCGCGATCGAAGCCCCCGGGACATGCTGCGTGAAGACCCAGATGCCGACGAAAATCCCCACCGCCGACGCGACCGCGATCATCATGAGCGTCGGAAGCGGGGTCTCGATGCCCGCTTCCTTGACGATCTTCTGGACCTTGGCGATCGGGCCCGCGGCACGCTTCCCGAAGCCCGGGAGGACCGCCTCGAACTCGTTCCCGTCGTGGAAGAGCCTGACGACGCGCTCGGCCTTGCCGCCCTTCTTCGTCTCCACAGCGCCGCTCTCGCTGCCGACACGCTGCCGGATGAGGTCCGATCGCTGCCTCTGTTTCTGCATCCACAGCACGCCGCCGATCGCGGTGACGCAGAGGATCAGAAGGAAAACCGCCCCGACCGCCAGGATGTCGATCATCCCGAGACCGTCCATCACGCGGCCCCCTTCTTCTTGACCATCCGGATCTGCGACTGGGCGGCGGTCCGCTCCTTCTTCGCGTCGAGCTGGCCCTTGTGGAAGAGCTCGTCGGGAAGGTCGTGGCCCTCGGCCCGGATCATCTCGATGCACTTGGGACGCACGCCGCAGGCCTCGTGGTAGCCCATGGCGCTGCCGTTGTCGTCCAGACCCGTCTGCTTGAACTTGAAGATGTCCTGCAGCAGCACGACATCGCTCTCCATGCCCGTGATCTCGCTGATCGCGGTGATTTTGCGCGGACCGCCCGTCAGTCGATCGGCGTGGACGAGGAGCTGCACGGCGCTCGAGATCTGCTGTCGGATCGTCGCGATCGGGAAGTCGAGCCCCGCCATCGAGACCATGCTCTCGAGCCGTCGGATCGTGTCACGCGTGCCGTTGGAGTGGAGCGTGGTCATCGACCCGTCGTGCCCCGTGTTCATCGCTTGGAGCATGTCGAGAGCCTCGCCCCCGCGGATCTCGCCGATGACGACCCGATCGGGCCGCATCCGCAGCGCGTTCTTGACGAGGTCGCGCTGGGTGATGAGCCCCTTGCCCTCGACGTTGGCGGGCCTGGTCTCCAGCCGCACGACGTGGTCACGCTGGAGCTGCAGTTCCGCGGCGTCCTCGATGGTCAGCACGCGGTCGCCATCCGGGATGCACCGGCTCAGGCAGTTGAGCAGCGTCGTCTTTCCCGACCCGGTACCACCCGAGATGATGATGTTGAGCTTGGCGGCAACCGCGGATTCGAGGAAGCGGTGCATCTCCTCGGTCATCGCGCCGAACTCTTTGAGCTTCTCGAGCGTGAACGGGATCGCACCGAAACGCCGGATCGAGACGCTGTGCCCATCGAGGGCGAGCGGGGAGATGATCGCGTTCACACGCGAGCCGTCCGCGAGGCGAGCGTCGAGCATGGGCGTGCTCTCGTCCACACGCCGCCCCATCGCGCTCGCGATCCGCTGGATAACGGTGAGCAGGTGATCGTTGTCCCGGAAGGTTGTTTCGGAGACGACCAGCCGGCCCTTCTTCTCGATGTAGATCTGCTTGGGACCGTTGATCAGAATGTCGCTGATGTCGGGGTCTCGGAGAAGGTCCTCGAGCGGGCCGAGCCCGAAGATATCGTCCATCACCTGCGTGATGAGGCGTTCTTTCTCCTGGGTCGAGAGCGGCTTGCCCTCCGCGGCGAGCAGCGCCTCAACCTTCTGGGCACACTCCTTGCGCAGCTGCTCCTGGGGCATCTGCTTCGCCTGGTTGAGGTCGATCGAGCCGAGCAGGCGCATGTGGACCCGGCTCCGCGTGTCGCTCTCCGCGCCGCTCGGGTTCTCGGCCTGCTTGTTCGGTCCGGTGTCCGCCGCCATGCCTTACGCCGCCTTCTCTCGACCGCCGAACAGTCCGCGTTTCTTCGCGGGCGCCGCCTCGGTGTCGTCCTGATCGTTGTGGATGAACTCCTCGGCGTACGAGCGAATCGCCTTCCGGAGTTTCGATTTTGCCGCGGACTTTGCCAACGGTTCTCCCGAGTGAAGTGAATCCGTCGCCGCAACGATGTCTTCGGGCAACGGACGCAGCTCACCCGCGAATTCCAGCGTTTCCTGGGCGTCCTTCAGCGAGATCGGCTTCCCCGCCCCCTTGCACCGGTTCGCGAACAGGTGCAGCGGAGCGTCGATACCGGCCTTCGCCAGCCCTTCGAGGAGGAACCGCGTGTGCCGCAGGTCCTTGACGCTCAGGTTGAGCACGATGGCGATCTCGTCGCTGAACCCCGCCAGCGCGCCGGCCGCCTCAAAAGGCAGCCCCGGTGCGTCGAGCACGGTGAACGGGAACCCGGTCCGGAACACGCCGAGCGTCGCCTGCAGTTCATCGAAGTACAGTGGTGAAGGATCCGCAAAGTTGATGCTCGCAGGGCTCAACAGCACGCTCAGCCAGTCGCTTTTCGAGATCGCCGTCGAGCGCACGAGGTCCGCGTCGAGCGGGCCATCCCGGCTGAGCAGATCCGCGAGCCCATACTCCCCGGAAACACCCAGGTGCGTCGCCACGCCGCCGAACCGAAGGTCGAAGTCGACAAGCAGCGAGCGGGCTTCGGAGATGATGCCGAGCTCCGCCGCCAGGTTCACCGCGAACGTCGTCGCGCCGCACCCGCCGCTCGACGAGAGCACGGTGATCACCCGGCCTCCCGAGTCCGATTCGGACGAATCCCCCGAGATCTGCTCGGCCAGTTCTCGGCAGATCGGGACCACGTCGGGCCCGATCCAGTCCTTGGGCAGATAGTGCCTCGCGCCCGCCTGCATCGATTCAAGCAGGATGGCTTTATCAAAGGCCTCGGCGATCACGACGAACCGGCAGTTCGGCTTGGTCGGGATCAGCGCCCGCAGCGTCGCGATCATCGCGTCGGGATCGGGCTGCACGTCCACGACCACAAGCCCGAACGGACGCACCGCGAGCATCGCCTCAAGCTCATCGAGCGAGCCCACGGTCGCGGTCGGCGTCAGCAACGCGTCGCTGCCGAACGCCTCGACGAGCGACGTCTCCACGTCGGTGTCGCTGCTCAACAGAATGGTCCGAACAGATCCGTTCATGCGATCCCCCGCGTTGCGATCACTCGCCCTTGTCCTCGCGAACAGGCTCACGCCGCATGTCGTGCGTCGCCCACGCGCCTGGTCCCACAAGCCGATCGAGCCCCATGTCCGACGCCCACACCGCGGGCGGCTTCGGGTCGCTCACCTTCCCGTGGATCCGGCCCTCGGCGTATAGCTCCCACGCGTCCGGCTCGTTGTGCGTGTCGCCGGGAACCGGCAGGTCCACCTGCGTTTCCATGGGCTCGACGAGCTCAACGGTCGCCAGGACCACCAGCTCCGTCTCGCCGCGTTCGTACCGCACGCTGCTGAAGAGCCGCCCGAGGATCGGGATGCTCCCCAATCCCGGCACCTTCTGCGAGCGAGCCGCGATATTCTGATCGAGAAGCCCCGCCATCGCGAAGGTCTGCCCGGTCCGCATGCTCAGCGTGGTCGCGGCGCGGCGGGTGAGCAGCGAGGGGATCCGGAAGCCCTCGACCTCCACCGCCCCAACATCGCTCAGGTCGCTCACCTCGGGCGCGACCTGCATGCGGATCGTCCCGTCGCCCAGAACCGTGGGCTCGAAGTTGAGCCGCACGCCGAACTCTTTCCATTCGATCGTGATCTGCGTCGCGCCGCCGATCCCCGCGCTGGCGATCGGGATCGGGAACTCGCCGCCCGCGAGGAACGAGGCCTTCTCGCCGCTCATCGCCACAAGCGTGGGCTCGGCGAGCGTCCGCAGATACTGGTTGTCCTCGAGCGCCTCGACGAAGAGCTCGAAATCGAGACCCGGGAAGCCGGCGAACAGCGTCACCGCGTCGCCCACGCTCGCGGACTGAAGCACATTGAAGTCGAGGTTGTCGCCCGCGGCCTGGCCTCCCGGGATGCCGATATCGATCGAGTTCGGGTTGCCCCCGACTGTCGAACCCCCGAAGAACGAGTCCCCAGAGTGAACCGCGTTCGAGCCGAGCGAGCGGATCGCGAGCCGGTTCGCTTCAGCGACCCGGACCTTGATCATCACCTGCTGCAGCCCGGCGACACGGGTCATATCGACATACTTGATCTCCGCCGCTTCGAGGAAGCTGTGAAGATCCTCGGCGTGCTCTGCCCGGCTCAGTACGCCGGACACGATCATCACGCCCTCGCTCTGCTCGAGTTCGATGCTCGAGTCCGGCAGGACCTTCTCCAGCGTCAGCCGGAGTTGCTCGAGGTCCACGTGCACCGTGACCCGGGCCTCCCATCGGTTGCCGTCCGCGTCCCAGAGCGTCACGTCCGTCGCGCCAACAGACTTGCCGATGACCATCACTCGGTCGGGCTTGAGCACCTTCACGTCTGCGATCGTCTCGTCCGAGACCGCGACCTCTGAGATCATCCAGCCCGGCTCGATCACCGTCGATCGACCCGACGGGATCGCGACCTGCGTGATCCCCTCCTCGTCGAGCTGCACGGCGTTCGGACCACCGGCCGACGCGGCGGATGAACCGATCGACACGCCCGGCGTCATGCACAGGCCAGCGCACACGGCAAGAAGACCGGAGTATCGGATCACGGGTTGTTTCGCGGACTTTCGCATCATCAGACTCCTCGGCCCCAGTGCTCCGCCATTGCTACGAACTCGGCCACCCCCCCGGACGGCCGACCCTTCGATCCTCGAATCACTCGATCTCTTCGGTCGACTCCGTCGGAACATCCGCGAACCGCGCGGGTTCACCACTGTTCTCGACGACGAACCCCGTCACGTCAAACGTCAGGATCTCGGTCTCCCCCCCGCGCACGACGACGACACGCCAGGGCCCCTCGGGTTCCTTGCGCTCGGTCTCGGGCTGCGAGACGATGTCGGTCGTCTCCACCGCAGTCGTCGGGTCCGCGGTGAGCGAGTCATCGAGCGGGTTCCGCAGCGAGAGGCTGAGCTCGCCGAGATCGCGGGCGGACTGCAGCTCGCGGGCCTGCTGCGGATCGACCATCAGGGTCACCATCAGCCCCCGACTCGTCCGCCGGCTCGCAAGCGTCGTCTTCTTCTCGTCCTCGTCCTCGTCCGGCTCCGCGGTGAAGACCGTCTTGTCCTCAACCGCGAGCACGCTGACATTCTGAAGCAACGTCTGCGAGACCGGGCCGCCTTCGCTACCCCGTCCCGGGATCCGCTTGTACGCGACGATCACGTCCACCCGGCAGCCGGGGAACAGGAGGCCCCGCATCGCCGACGACCCGATGATCTCCACACTCACCGCCCGCATCCCGGAAGGAAGCGACGTCGCGAGTTGCGCGCCGCCCTCATCGGAGAGCAGCACCCCGGTCACGATCGGCTGACCCGCAACGAGTTCGTTCTTGATCACCCGCCCAAGAATCTGTACGGGATCGGTGAACGCACCCTCAGGCTTGTCGCCGACGCTGACTTCCCGGACCTCGAGCAGATCCTCGACGATCCGGGTCATCGCGGGCACGTTCGACTTCGCGACCCAGATCTCGACCGTTGTCGGCACCGCCGCGGTGTTGCCCCCCCCCGCTCGCATCGCCGCCATCAGCACGGCGGCGCACATCGACGCCACGAGCCCAAGCCCGAGCACCATCAGAATCGGGAGTTTTCCACTCACAGGCGACCCTCCTCACGATCGGCGGGCGCGCACACGACGCCCCACCTTGAGCGCATCGGCCCGCCTTCACAAGAACTTGCGTCAACCCAAAGCCCCCCCTTGCCGGCCGGCCGCGCGGCCCAACCAACCCGATCCGAACGCACAACCCGCGCCAGCGCTGGACCGAGAACGTCCATTACCGGATCGCCGCACGCCGGGCTGACATCCGGCGCCCGCCCAAGACCCGATCTGGCCCGATCACGCCCGCAGATCGGTCTGTGCGGTTCCTCGCACACAACTTGCGGCCCGATCCACAGACTCTGACTGGCAATCCCTCGCGTTGAATTCGACGTTGAGACGACACGTCCACCCCCGGCACCGGGGAATCCTGTGTCCTCTCGAAAGGACAGCGATGCTCGATTTTCTTACCAACGCGACCGCGAGCGGCGAACTTATGCCGTGGAGCTTCCTCTTTGCGACAGCGCTGATTGCCTCGGCGCTGGACGCATTTTCTCGGAGACTGTTCAACCCAGTGGTGATGACCGCCTGGTTCTTTGGGCTAACCGTGTGCGCATCGATCGGGTCGTGGACGATCCCCGAGCTGACTGCCGGCGCGATATGCCTCATGACGCCTCACCTTCTGATCTGCAGCTTCAGCGCACGGATCCACGCCGCCCGGACGGCCCCGGCTCACACCGGACCGACCAAGCCTGAGTCCGCGTCCGATCAACATGAGCCGGCGTTCGAGATCCGTCGCCCCAAACCGGTGACACGGGCGACGAGCAAGCCCGTCCGCCGCGCGGCGTGATACAGGCCACGCAGCACGAGACACAGGAGAGGACGCCGCGGGGCGTCCTTTTTCATGCGCCCAAATGCCTGTCGGCAAACCGCTCCGGATCGCGAGACGCCGGGGATGCCCGCACAACCGGAACCGTGTGCGGCGAGATTTTTCACCGGCGCCTTGCACTCCCCGATTTTGGTTTGCACATCTGTGGTGGCGTGCTTGAACACGCCCCGGGCGACGCGATGCCCGGACACGCGACGCCCGGAGACGGGTTCAACCAACCAGGAGGATCGCCATGAACAAGCTCAACATCTTTGCCAAGCGCTTCATCACCGAGGATGACGGCCTCGAGACCATCGAGTACGCCGTCATGACCGCCCTCATTGTGGCGGGCCTCGTTGCGGCACTCGGTGCTCTCTCGGGTGCGATCACGGGTCGATTCGGCGCCGTCCAGGGCACCGTCGACGGCATCAGCTGACGCCCAATCCGCGCCGGGTGGCGGGCCGGAAGCTCGCGGCTTACGAGCCGCGGGCCCGTCCCGCCCCCGACGCCTTGCTGGCACCCGCGGCCCTTCAGGCCGCGGGTGCTTTTCCAAGCACGTTTCGTGATTGTTTGACGCATCAGGAGCCACAATGTTCGACGCGCTGCCCATCCCCGACCCGACGACCGCCCTCGTGGCGTGGGTGGTCGTGCTGGGTGCGTGCGTGGTTGGCTGCGTGACGGACCTCAAGGCCCGCAGGCTCCCCAACGCGCTCACGCTCCCGCTGTGGATGACCGGGCTCGCGTTCGCCGCGACGACCGGCGGCGTCTCCGGGTTCGCCGGGGCGTTTGCCGCCTCGATCGTGCTCGCGATTCCCTATGTGATTCTCTTCGTCGGCGCCGGGGGCGGCGCGGGCGATGCCAAGATGATGGCGGCGATCGGCGCCTGGCTCGGGCTCTCGCAGGGTGTCTACGCCCTCGTCGTGATCGCTCTGCTGGGCGGCGTCATCGGCGTCGCCTGGAGTCTGTGCGACGGCTCGGCGTCCGCTCTGTTCGCCAAGCTCCGCACGATGACGCTCGGCATGGTCGGCTTCGCTCACGGACGACTCACCGCCGGTGAGTGTCTCGCGTTTCTGCCTCCCGCAGGGGGATCGGCTCGCATTCCCTACGGGCTCGCGATCTGCATCGGATCGCTGGCCGCATTCGGAGGAGGTCTCCAATGGCACGCATGAAATCCCGATCTATCTTTCAATCTCCGAGGAGCTCTGTGAAGAGTCTCCGGTCTTGCAAACGCTCGCGGCGCGGCGTCTCGATCGTCGAATCCGCCTTCATGCTCCCCATCATGATGTCGCTCATCTTCGGGGCCATCGAGTTCGGCTCGATCCTCCACATGCGTCACACGATGCTGCACGCCGCTCGTGAAGCCGCGCGGACGCTCGCCGTTCAGGGCGGCACGGTCGGCCAGGCGGTCACCGTCGCCGAGACGCTGCTGCCCAGCAGCGACGACCTGGAGTTCGACATCGTCGCGTCCCAGCCCTCGCCCGATGACTTCATGCGTGATGTCGAGGTCGAGATCAGCCTGCCGCTCAAGCAGGCGTCGCTGGGGGACATGTTCGGCATGTTCGGCGAAGACACGATCGACGTCCGCGTCACGATGCGCAGCGAGCAATAAGCAGGCTCACGCCGGAAGGAGAGCCGACATGCATACGCACAACACCACCATTCTTTCTACGCCGAACGCCCCGGCGACGATCCGGACCGGCACCTCGCCGACCCGGCTGACACGGGCCAAGCGATCGATCGCGCGGCTCCGCGCCGCAACGGTGTCGCCCACCCAACCACGCGGCGCCGCGCGGCGCCGGGTGCACGGGCCCGCCCGCCGGGGTATCGCGACCATCTGGGGCCTCGCCTCGATGGGCCTGCTGCTCGGGGTCGCGGCTCTGGTTGTTGACGGCGCGCTGCTCTATACATCCCACGCCGACCTCCAGATCGCAGCCGACTCGGGCGCCCTGGCCGGCGCGAGCGCGCTGACGGTTGATCCCGATCTTGCCCGCCAGCGGGCGGTCGAGTACGCGGCCAAGAACTTCGCCGAGGGACAGAGCGTCGAGCTCAGCGAGAGCAACGTCGAACTGGGCGACTGGAACACCGAGACCCGCACGTTCACGCCGCTCACCGGCGAGGACGAAGCGTTCGCCGACGCCGTCCGCGTGACCGCCGGCCTGACCGAGGCCGGGGGCAACCCGCTGACGCTCGCGTTCGCTCAGGTCTTCGGGCAGGGCGAGGTGGATGTGCGCGCGTCCTCGATCGCGGTATACCGCCCCCGGGATATCGTGCTTGTGCTCGACCTCTCCGGGTCGATGAACTACGACAGCCAGGTGCGTCACATTCCTTACCTGGGACGCGACGCGGTCGAGGCGAACTTGTACGAGATCTGGCAGGAACTGGGCGGGCACACCTACGGGAACATGGAGTTCGACACCCGTTACATCAGCACCGACAACGACTACTACGTCAAGTATTACCTCGGGTTGCAGAATGTCCCGTATCCCTACCCCTCCGGGTCATGGAGCGATTACATCAACTACGTGCAGGGCAGCAGTAACCTGCGCAACAACGGCTACAAAAAGGAGTACGGCGGCCTGACCTTCATGAACTATCTGCTCGAGAAGCGGCGTTCAGCCACGCAGACCCCCGACCTCTGGATGGCGAGCGCTCAGCCCATCACGGCCGTGAAGGACTCGGTGGATATCTTTCTCGACTTCATCGATGATGTCGCAACCGAGGACCAGGTGGGGCTCGCGGTCTACACCTCGTCGAACGGAAACGGCAAGCTCGAGCACGGTCTGACCGACGACATCGAGACCATCCGGACGATCACGCGGCACCGTCAGGCCGGCCATTACCACGGCTCGACCAACATCGGCGCCGGGCTCGCGGTCGGCCGGGAAGAGCTCAGCACGAATGGCCGCGACGGCACGCTCAAGACAATTGTGCTGCTGACCGACGGCATCGCCAACCTCCCCGGGAGCAGTTCGTACGCCAAGCAGTACGCGCTCGAGCAGGCTCAGTACGCCGCGGATTCGGGGTACGCGATCATGGCGATCAGCCTGGGTGCCAACGTGGACTACAACCTCATGCAGGACATCGCCGACGTGTCCGGCGGCGAGCACTTCCATATCCCCGGGGGCGACTCGGTCGCGGCCTACGAGGAGGAGCTCATCGAGGTCTTCCGCCGGATCGCGCGTGAGAGGCCGCTGCGGCTGGTGAATTGAGCCCCCGACCGATCTGCATCGAATCGCTCACGAGCGGCCCTGGAATGGGCCGCTTTTTCTATCCGATGTAGACCGTCCCACCCAGCAGCCTTGAGACGATCATCATGAAGATGGTGAATGCCGTCAGCCCCAGGAAGATCCCGCTGGCGATCACGAGCACGTCGTCCCGCCGCTCGTGGTACCACGCCTTGAGAATCTTGCTGCCGACCGGAGGCGTGACGACCTCGCCCGCCTCGTCCTCGCTGATGATCTCGACCGAGGTGGTTGTGGCAAGGCCGTGACGGGTCGCGGCGTACCGGGCGACGGCTTCGCTGTCGGAGCGGACATCGACATGTCCCTTCGATTTATCGGCTCGCACGCCGTGCACTCGGAAGATCATTGTTGCCCCCTACTTCCGTCTCCGCATCCGCGACACGCTTCACCCACCCGCCCCATCGCGGAGAGATGTCACCCCCCAGGAACAGAGAGAGATTCACCATCGCGGCCAGCGCAAAGGGTACCGCAAGCAAGTGGATCGGCAGCCCGGCGAAGAACACGATCATCAGGACGACCATGCTCTTTGTGAGCACAAGGGCGAGCACGATCGCGATCCCGTGCAGCCCGGAGATCCCCATCATGCAACCGCTGAAGATCACCGCTCTTGTCAGACACCGATGACGCGCGCGTTCCGCGTCGATCCGCCAATTCTCTAGAGACTTCGCGAATCTGTCGTTCATCCGGCCCCGATCACCGCCGGCTCACCCTCCACCACGAACTCCGCCTCCGTCTTCGACTTCACCTCGTCAACGGTCACGCCCGGCGCGAGTTCGGTCAGCCGGAACCGCCCCTTGCCCTCGTCGAACTCGAGCACGCTCAGGTCGGTGATGATCATGTCGATGCACGCCTTGCCGGTCAGCGGGAGCGAGCATTCCTTGACGATCTTCGCGTCGCCCCGCTTCGAGCAGTGCTCCATCGCGACGACGACCTTCTGCACGCCCGCGACGAGGTCCATCGCGCCGCCCATGCCCTTGACCATCTTGCCGGGGATCATCCAGTTGGCGATATCGCCCGCCTGGCTCACCTGCATCGCGCCGAGGATGCACATGTCGATGTGCCCGCCCCGGATCATGCCGAATGAGTCGGAACTGGAAAAGTAGCTCGCGCCGGCGCGGGCGGTCACCGTCTGCTTGCCGGCGTTGATGAGGTCGGCGTCCACCTCGGCCTCGGTCGGGAACGGACCGATCCCGAGCAGGCCGTTCTCTGACTGGAGCCAGACATCGATGCCGACGGGGATATGGTTCGCCACGAGCGTCGGCATGCCGATGCCCAGGTTGACGACGAACCCGTCGCGGAGTTCCTGTGCCGCTCGCTTGGCGATCTGATCGCGTGAAAGTGCCATACGGGCAGTGTACACCCGCACGGCGGAAGGGTTCTCTCTCTGCTTCTCTGAGGGGGCCGCTCCTCAACCTGAGCCCCACGCTGCTCATGCAGGCGTCATACGGCTCAATACTCGAGCGCACGCTCCATGCCCGACGCCTGCTCGATCCAGCCCGCGACTTCCTTCTCGCTGGGCGCGCTGCGGACCAGGCTCTTCGCGTCGTTGACCTCGACGAGCTTGGCGGCAAGGTTCGCCGCGTTCCGCTGGGCGAGCTCGGGGACGGTGTCCACACCCGCTTCTTCGAGCAGATCGGCGTACTCGCTGCCGATCCCCTTGATGCGGTACAGGTCCGCGTGGTTGGCCCACTCAAGGATCAGCTTCTCGCTGATGTCCGCCTTCGCGGCCAGTTCCTTGCGCTGCGCGGCGGTCTTGGAGGCCGCCAGGAGACCGTCGGTGTCGGTGACGCCCGCCTCGCGGAGCTTGTCGCCGTACGCGGGGCCGATGCCCTCGATGTCTTCGATCTTGTAGTTCGCCATGTCGCTGCTCCTTACTTTCCGTGTGCTGGGCCGCGGGTCCCGCGGCCTCCCTCCAAACGGAGCGCACAAGGCGATCCCACGCGTTCGGATCAGAAAAGGAACCCGGAGTGATCGGGAATCGACCGAATATTAGTGTTCACTTACTTGTTCGATCTCTCGCTACCGGCTGCAAATTGGACCGTTCAGCCATCCCTCCACGAAAGGCCCCCACGATGACAAGCAACAAGCCCCCGAGCCCCGCCGTCCTCTTCGCCTCGCTAGCGCTCGCACTCGCGGCCTCCACCGCGGCCGCCCTGCCCCCCAAAGACGCGAACGAGCGGCAATGGACCCAGATCCGTCTCGAAAAGTACCAACTCGAGAAGAAGACCCTCGGTGCGCAGGGATACGACCCCGTCGCTTATTTCCCGGAGGGCGACCCAAAGGGCAAGGGCACCCCGACCAAGGGCAGCAAAAAGATCACCCATACCTATAACGGTGTCACCTACCGGTTCGCTCGCACCGCGAACCGAGATCTCTTCAAGAAGACCCCCGCCAAGTACGAGCCTGCTTTCGGTGGGTGGTGTGCCTACGCCGCCGCGTACGAGGGATATACCGAACCGAGCCCCAAGAACTTCAAGATTCAGGATGGTCGCCTCCTGCTGTTCTACAAGGACTTGTTCACTGATACCCACAAACTCTGGGAGAAGGAAGGCCCGTCCACGCTGGAGAACGACGCCGATGTGTGGTGGGGAGAAGAGACGGGTGAGCGCGCACCGGAGAAGTAGTCCGGCAAGCCTTAACCCGCCTGTGCTTCGGCACGCTCCGATCATCGCTCATCCCTGACGAACGCCCGGCCCTCCCGGGCGTTTGTCTTATGATCTGCGCATGGCACCTACCCCCTACGAACACACCCCACAGTCGACCGGATTCGATCCTGCGGCCCTCGTCTTCGTTGCCGCCAAGAAGTATCTCTCCGCGATCGATGGGCAGAGCGGACGCGTCATCTGGACCACCGAGATCCCCGGGAGCCGATGGGCCGCCTCAGGATTTATTACCATCTCGGCCGACCCGATGGGTGTCTACGCCTGCCGGAGTGGGCGGGTAACCTGCGTCGATCCGATGACGGGCGAGATTCTGTGGTCGCTCAAACCGCCCGGAGCCGGGTCTGCGCTTCCGGTGGTCGCGACGATGCTGGGCAGTGCAGACACAGGACAGGCTTCACAGATCGCGGCCGCTGCTGCCGCACAGGCCGCCGCCGCCGCGGCCGCGTCGGGGTGAACGCCCCTCCTCAGTCGTGCAGGATCGCGCGGTCGTCGATCGACTGCGTGTTCTTCACTCGGTAGAACACCCGGCTCACGGCGAACAACGTCACTCCCACGCCGACCGGAATGAGGCCCAAGAGAGCCCCAAAGGCATGGGACGCCAGCCGCCCGCTGCGTTCCTCTTCGGAGACATCGGGCGTTGCGAGCGCATCACCTTCCACGCCCCGGTAGAGCGACCCGAGTTCGCCCAGCCCGAGAGCCGCGCCGCGGATGCACAAGACCAGTCCAACGATAACCAGTACCGCGGCGATCAGGTTCAGCACATGGTGAGCAAGCCCGCCGCGCTGTATTGGCCCTCGTAACCTGCTCACAGATCCAGCAGCAGACGCTTCGGATCCTCGATCGCGTCCTTGATGTGCACGAGGAACCGCACCGCGTCCGCACCGTCCACGATCCGGTGGTCGTACGACAACGCGAGGTACATCATCGGACGCAGCGCGATTTCGCCCGGCTTGTCGGGGTGCTCGACCGCACGCTTCTTGATCCCGTGCATCCCCAAGATCGCCGACTGCGGCGGGTTGAGGATGGGCGTCGAGATCAGCGAGCCGAAGATGCCGCCGTTGGTGATCGTGAACGTGCCGCCCTGCATCTCGTCGAGCCCGAGTTTCCCGTCCTTGGCACGGACGGCGAAGTCCTTGATGCCGCTCTCGACATCCGCGAACGACATGCCCTCGGTGTTCCGCAACACCGGGACGACGAGCCCCTTGGGGCTCGACACCGCGATCGCGATGTCCTGGTAGCTGTGCTTCTCGATCGCGGGCTTCCCGCCCTCGCCCTCGACGACGTACGCGTTGACCATCGGGAACGCCCGGAGCGCCGAGGCCGCGGCCTTGACGAAGAAGCTCATGAAGCCGAGCCCGATCCCGTGCTTCTCCCCGAACGCGTCTTTGTACTGCTTGCGGGTCTCCATGACCGCGGTCATATCGACCTCGTTGAAGGTCGTGAGCATCGCGGCGGTCTGCTGGGCCTCGACGAGCCTCGACGCGATCTTCTGCCGCATCGGGCTCATGCGTTCCTGGGTGATTTCCCGCGACGGACCCGAAGGTGCCGACCCGATCGAGCCGACCACGGCGCTCGCGGCTGAACCAACGCTCCGCATCGCGGCGAGAACGTCCTGCTCACGGATGCGCCCGCCGGGCCCTGTCCCTGCGACGTTATGCAGATCGATGTGCTGCTCGTCGGCGAGTTTCTTGGCAACGGGCGTCGCGTGCACATCGCCGTTCGACGGTGCGGGCGTGTTCGCCGCAGCTGGCGATTCGTTCTTTGTTGCCTCCGGGGGTGCCTTCGCAGCCGGGGCTGCTTTCGCCGGTGGTTCCTTCACCGCGGTGCCGCCGCCGTCCGCCGAAGCGCTCGCCGATCCCGCCTCGGCCTCCGAAGACGCCGACCCGCCCGCGGGCTTCTCTGCGGATTCATCGATCGAGCCGACGGTGGCGCCCACCTCGACGGTGTCGCCCTCGCCTGCGCCGCGGCTCAGCACGCCTGCCGCCGGCGCGGGGATCTCCATCGTGATCTTGTCGGTCTCGAGCTCGATGATCGTCTCGTCCCGCTCGACCCACTCCCCGTCGCCCTTGGTCCACGCGGCGATCACGCCCTCGTTGACCGATTCGCCGACCGTCGGGATGACAATGTCCGTCGCCATGTTCGCCTCGTTGCCCGCAGTCCCGGGCGCTCGCGGGGCGTCGTGCCCCGGGGTCTCAACCCTTGGACTTCGATTCCTCAGGAGCCGGGCCGATCGCCTCGGTCAGGATCTTGTCTTGCTCGATCTTGTGGACCCGCTTCGACCCGACGGCCGGGCTCGAAGATGCGGAGCGACCGATATAGACCAACTCCTTCAGGCCCATCGCGTGCTCCATCCGGTCCGCGACAAACAGGTACGAACCCATGTTCCGCGGCTCCTCCTGCACGTACGCCAGCTCGGCCTTCTTGGGATACCTCCCGAGGATCTCGCCGAGCGATCCGGCGTGGAACGGATAGACCTGCTCGATCCGGACGATCGCCGTGTCGTCCCGACCGTTCTCCCGACGTCGTGCGTCAAGCTCGTGATAGATCTTGCCGCTGCAGATCAGAACCCGCGATACCTTCTTGGGGTCGAGCGGCTTCTTGAACTCGGGGTGCCAGCCCTCGAACGCAGGGTCGTCGAGGATCTCGCGGAAGGTCCCTTGCGTAAGCTCCGAAATCTGGCTCGTGTTCGTCCGCAGCATGCTCTTGGGCGACGCGACGATCAGCGGCTTGCGGAAGTCACGCTTCATCTGACGCCGGAACATGTGGAATGTCTGCGCCGCGGTGGTCGGGTAGACCACCTGCATGTTGTCGTTGCCGCACAGCTCGAGGAACCGCTCGATCCGGCACGACGAGTGCTCGGGGCCCGCGCCCTCGTACCCGTGGGGCAGCAGCATCACCAGGCCCGACCAGCGGTCCCACTTCACCTCGGCCGACGCGATGAACTGATCAATCAGCACCTGGGCACCGTTGACAAAGTCGCCGAACTGCGCTTCCCAGATGACCAGCATGTCGGGGTCGGCCAGCGAATAGCCGTAGTCGAACCCGAGGACCGATTCCTCGCTCAGCGGGCTGTCATACACGCAGAGCCGGCCCTGCCTGGGCTTGCCGTTCGCGCCGGTCGTTCCCGGCGCCGTCTCGGTCCCGATCGTCCCGACCTCGCGGATGTTGTTGAGCGGGATGAACGGGTCGGCGCTCTCCGAGTCTCGCAGCACCGCGTGGCGATGGCTGAACGTCCCCCGGCGGCAGTCCTGCCCGCTCAGACGGATCGCGTACCCCTCCAGCAGCAGCGTCCCGTACGCGAGATGCTCCGCGTCCGCGTAGCTGATATCGCCGCTCTCGGTGAGCCCCGAACGGCTCTTGAGCAGCGGTTTGAGCTTGCGATTGACGTTGAACCCGTCCGGGACGCGACCAAGCCCGGCGCAGATTTCCTTGAGCGTGTCCATCGAGACCGCGGTTTCGGCGGGCTCAAAGTTGTACTTGTGGCTCTGCCCAGACCAGCGCGAGCTGCCCGGGTCGATCATCGGGTCGTGCGGGTTCGACTTGACCGTGTCCTGCGCACGCTCCAACGCCTCGTCCATCCGGAGCTTGATCGCATGGATGTCGGCCTGGTTGATCACACCCTCGTCGAGCAGCTGCTGCTGGTACTGGCTCAGCACCGACAGCTTGTTCTTGATCATCGCCGCAAGGATGGGCTGCGTGAAGCTCGTTTCGTCCTGCTCGTTGTGACCATACTTGCGGTAGCACTGCAGATCGATGAACACATCCCGCTTGAACTTCTGGCGGTACTCGGTCGCGATCTTCGCCGCCGCGACCACCGCCTCGGGGTCCTCGCCGTTCACGTGCAGCACCGGCGCTTCGATGATCTTCGCAACATCCGTGCAGTACATGCTCGAACGCGCGTCCTCGGGCAGCGTCGTAAACCCGATCTGGTTGTTCACCACGACGTGGATCGAGCCGCCGGTCGTGTACCCCTCGAGCTGGCTGAAGTTCAGAATCTCCGCGACGATCCCCTGACCCATCACGGCCGCATCGCCGTGCATGATCAGCGGCATCACCCGCTTGCGCTCCAGGTCGCCCCGCAGCCGCTGCTTCGCCCGGCACCGCCCCAGCACGACCGCCCCCACCGCCTCGAGGTGGCTGGGGTTGCTCGCCATCGCCAGGTGCAGCATCCGCCCGTTCGGGTACCGCCGCGTCCCCGAGTATCCCTTGTGGTACTTGACGTCCCCACCAGAATCATCGAAGTCCTCGAGCCAGCTCTCCTCAAACTCTGTGAAGATCTGCTCGTATGTCTTGCCCAGGATGTTGTTGAGCACGTTGAGCCTGCCGCGGTGCGCCATCCCCAATACGATCTCTTCAACATCCAGATCCGACGCCGTTTCGAGCACCCGGTCCAGCAGCGGAATCAGCGACTCCGAGCCCTCGAGGCTGAACCGCTTCTCGCCGGGGTACCGCTTCCCGAGGAACCGTTCAAACGTCTCGGCCCGCGTCAGTTGCTCGAGCAGCTTGGTCTTGTCCTGCTTGGTGAGCTCGATCCGGCCGCCCGACCGCTCGACACGCTCAACGAGCCACGCGCGGACCTCGGTCTCGTTGATGTGCATCAACTCAACACCGATCGAGCCGCAGTAGGTCCGCTCGAGCCGCTCGATCAGCGCGCGGAGCGTGGTGTCGCCCTCGTCGCCCAGATCGCTCGCGTCGATCGCCTGATCGAGGTCCGCTTCCTTCAGGCCGTGATAGGCGAGCGTCAGCTCCTCGGGCGCGGGACGATCGCGGTCGAACGGGTCGATCTTGGCAGCCAGGTGCCCGAACTGCCGGTAGGATGTCACGAGATCGTCAACGATCGCCTGCGCCTGCGACGCCCGGCCTGCGGGTTGACCCGCGAACGGCGTCACACGCACCTTCTCGGCCGATCCGTTCAGTCTGCTCCCGTTGCCATCGGGCACCGAAGTCGCTCGCGCAAGCGCGAGCCCGCCCGAAGCGCCACCGCCGCCGGAAGACGAACCGCCTGCGAACTTCAGACCCTCGGCCATCGCCAGATCAAAGCCGGCGAAGAACATCCGCTCGGTCTCGTCCAGCGCCCCGGGGTCGGCTTTGTAGAGCGCATACCGAGTCTCCAGGTACTCGGGGCTCCAGCCGTTCATGGATGGGGGAATCGCTCGCGGTGCACTCGTCATCGGTACCGCCGAATCACACAGCCTGCGTCTCCCGCCGGACCCGGCCGGCGTAGAAACGCGGCGGATGCAGGTTTCTGTGGATAGTACCCGTCTCTATCGGTCGTACCGCGCACTGGATCAGGAATGATCCCCAATTCTTCACCGAATATGCCGATCGCCCGGAAACCGCCCGAGGGGCCGCCGGCCCCGCCGCGTCACCCGAAGCGGCCCGTGACGTACTGCTCGGTCTCGGGCAGCGCCGGCCTCTGGAAAATGGACTGGGTTGGCCCGTATTCCACCAGGTTCCCGAGGTACATGAACGCCGTGTACTGGCTCACCCGGGCAGCCTGCTGCATGTTGTGGGTCACGATCAGGACCGAATAACGCTCGCTGATCTCCGCGATGAGCTCCTCGACACGCTGCGTCGCGATCGGATCGAGCGCCGAGCAGGGCTCATCGAGCAGCAGCACCTCGGGATCCGACACGATCGCCCGCGCGATGCACAGCCGCTGCTGCTGCCCGCCCGAGAGCCCGAGCGCCGGCTGGTTGAGCCGGTCCTTGACCTCGTCCCACAACGCCGCGCCGCGGAGCGCCTGCTCGCACGCGTCCCGCAGTACGCCCTTCTGCCGAACACCGTCAATACGCAGCGGGTAGACCACATTCTCAAAGATCGACATCGGGAACGGGTTCGGCTTCTGGAACACCAT
>DDFO01000036.1:63325-64186 GCA_002337215.1 Phycisphaerales bacterium UBA1926
GGGTTCGGCTTCTGGAACACCATCCCGAGCCGCTTCCGAAGATCGATCACATCCACGCGTGGGCCGTACACTGAGCTCCCGTTGAGCCGGAGGTCGCCCGTCGCGCGGACGCCATCGATCAGATCGTTCAGCCGATTCACGCTCCGCAGCAGCGTGCTTTTTCCGCAGCCCGAAGGCCCGAGCAGNNCGAGATCGGCATCGTGACGCTGTGGAGCGCCTGTGATGCCCCGTACCACAAGCAGAAATCATCGATCTCCAGAACGTGGTCCTCCGAGAAGACCTCGTCGTGGATCTTCGCCTCGACGCGCTCACCCCGACGGATCGCAGCCAGCACGGACGCGTCAGCGCCCTTGCTCGCCCGAGCGCCGTTCCCGGCGCGGATGTTCTCCTCGCCGGCCGTCCAGTTCCCGGAAATCCGTGCAATGCTCATCCGCCGCCCCTGCGCTCTGAACGCCGTTGTGACCGTGATCCGGGCCCTGTTCGATCAGATTCGTACGCCATCAGACGCCCCCCGCTCGGGAGGGTAGCCGAGCCCGGATGAACATCGCAAAGAGGTTCAGACCGAGCACGATCGCGACAAGCAGCAGCGTGGTCGTCCACACCAGAGGCCGCGCCGCTTCCGCATCAGGGCTCTGGAAGCCCAGGTTGTAGATATGGAAGCCCAGGTGCATAAAAGTCCGGTCGCCGTGAAGGAACGGTGCATCAGCCGAGACCGGCAGCGTCGGCGCCAGATTCACCGCCCCCACAAGCATCAGCGGCGCGACCTCGCCCGCGCCGCGCGCCATCGCGAGGATCGCCCCCGTCAGTACACCGGGCATGGAAGCCGGGAGCACGATCCGGCGGATCGTCTGCCATCGGCTC
>DDFO01000036.1:64266-76774 GCA_002337215.1 Phycisphaerales bacterium UBA1926
CATCGGCTCGCACCACATCCCAGGCTCCCCTCCCGCATCGAACCCGGGACCGCACTGATCGCCTCCTCGGTCGCAACGATCACGACCGGCAGCGTCAGCAACGCCAGCGTCAACGCCGCCCAGAGAATCCCTCGCGTACCGAACGTGGGCTGCTCAGGCAGACGCTCGGCAAAGAAGCCGCCAAAATAGGGTGTCTTCCAGATCAGATACCCCGCGAGGCACACGCACGCGAGCCACCCCCAGCCCGCGAAAAGCCCCGGGAGCTTGCCCCGGAGCCCGTCCCCGCGCTGCAGAGGCCCGCCGTCCGAGCCCATCGCGGTCAGCGACGCCGCGATCCCGATCACCAGCACGAGCGACGCGATCAGTGTCCACCAAGGCACCGTGGGCAGCGCGGTCGCGCCGGGTCCGGCGTCCACGTACCCGCCCAGCGTGTAACAGAAGAACCCGAGCCCGAACATCCCGTACACGATGCTGGGAACACCCGCGAGGTTGTTGATCGCGATCCGGATCGCGCTGGTCACCACGCCCTGCGTCGCATACTCCCGCAGGTAGATCGCCGCGACGACCCCGAGGGGCACCACCGTGACCGTCAGGAGCAGCGTCAGCACCACCGTGCCCACGATGACCGGGAACACCCCGCCCTCGCCCGGGCTCTCGCCCGGGGGCTTGGATAGAAAGTCACCCCAGCGTTTGAGATAGACCCCGACCCGGCCCGCGAGCCCCAGCCGGTTCGTCTCCACGATCCGCGTCGCTTGGGACAGCCGCATGGGTTCGTTCGGCGTTGCCTGCGACTCGGGGGCAAACCGCCCCATCCCGGGGTCCATGATCTCGAGCCGGACCGTGCGGTCCATCCGCTCGAGCATCCGGACCTCAGCGAGCAACGCGTCCCGCCGCGTGATCAACTCCGCGCGTTCGCTCGCGACCTCCGCGCTGATCGACGCGAGTTCCGACGCAGTCACCGAGCCTCGAGCGAACGGCCGCTCAAGGACGACAAAGAGCGCACACGCCGCGACCGCGACGAAGCACAGCGTCCGCAGCCCCGAGACAAGACCCTTCGCGTGCTCGATCCGAGTCATGCGCACGCCGGCAGCCCCGAACGCAACGACGCCCGCAAGCGCACCGAACCACGCCGCGAGCGGCGCACCGCGATCGGTGCGCGTCCCGGCCCGCTCCGCTCGGCGGACCTTCCACGCCAGCGAGTCAATCTTGTCCTGAGTCCGCGGGATCTCGTCGCGTTGCAGGGTCTGGATCCGTGCGCGACGCGACCGGAGATCGTCCCGGATCGTGCGGTAAACCTCGAGCGTTTCGCCAGGCCCATCGGTGATGCGAACGGTCTGAAGCACCGTGCGCACGCCGTCGGACTCGTCGACAACCTCTCGGACCGCAGCACCCTCGCCATACTCGGTCGCCGCCACGCCGTCGGGCGCAAATGGCACCGTGGTGTCCTCTTCAATTTCTGAGCGCACGATCACCGCCGAAGGCACACCGAC
Source organism: Phycisphaerales bacterium UBA1926 (assembly GCA_002337215.1). GTDB lineage: Bacteria > Planctomycetota > Phycisphaerae > Phycisphaerales > UBA1924 > UBA1926. Next base: position 65,757 of record DDFO01000036.1, read on the forward strand.
GAAGACCCCCCACTCGTCCCGCTCGACAAGGACCGCGTCCTCTGCGACCGACCGCGCCGCGATCTCGAAGCCCGGGACCCACACGAACGCGTCCCGCCCGATGTCGCGGTTGCCGAGCCGGAAGCGGTAGCGCGTCGCCCGGCCTTCCGGATCCAGAACCTCACCGGCGGCCCCCAGTTCATTGATGCGCGCCGAATCACTGTCGCCGGGCACGAACGTCTCGGTCCCCATCGGCAAGCCGAGGAATGTCTCCCCCGACTTGAGTTCGATCCGCTCGATCGGGCGCGGCCAGAGCGTCACGAGCCCCTCGCTCGCGATGATGAGCAGGGTGACCGCGACGAGCGCGAGACAGGTAATCAGCGCCGACCCGGTGAGCCAGACCGCGGGCTCGCCGTGCGCGCTCGGGGGCGTGCGCCGGCGGGTCGTCGGTGTCGTGCTCGGGATCGGTTCGCTCAAGGCTTCTTGCTCTCCGGGGTTCGGTGCTGTGCGCTCAGAGCGCTGCGTTCTTCTTGCGGAAATGCTGGCGGACGAGCTCCGCGCTCGTGTTGATCACCAGTGTCATCAGAAAGAGCACGAGCCCGCACAGGAAGAGGACGCGGTAGTGCGTGCTCGCACGGGGCGCCTCGGGCAACTCAACGGCGATGTTCGCTGCGAGCGTGCGGAACCCGCTGAAGATGTTCATCGTCATCTCGGGGGTGTTGCCGGTCGCCATCAGCACGATCATCGTCTCGCCGACGGCCCGCCCGAGCCCGACCATCACGGCGCTGAAGATGCCCGACGCCGCGACCGGGAGCACGACCCGCACGGCGGTCTGCCAGGGCGTCGCGCCGACGCCCAGCGACGCCGACCTCAGGCTCACCGGCACGCTGCGGATCGCGTCCTCGCTGATCGTGTAGATGATCGGGATCACCGCGATCCCCATGATCAGGCCCACCACCAGCGTGTTCCGCTGGCTGAACGGCCCGAAGATCGAGTCGCGCGGATCGAAGCCCATCCCCGACAAGGCCGTCGCGATCGCGACCGCACCGAGCACCGAGACCGCGAGGTTGATCAACAACCGCACCGACTCGACCGCGTTCGGCCCCAGTGATTCGTGTCGGTCCCCCGCTTGAGAAGCCACCCGCCGCCAGATCTGATTGAGCAGTGTGCCGTCGATCAGCAGCACGACGCCGACGACGATCGGGAGCATCGCCAGCGTCCAGCCGGGCGCCGGGCCGCCGTGCTCGCGTTCGAGCCACCCGCGGATCGACCCGCCCCCTTCGCCCGTGGGGAACAGGCCGCTCTCGATCCATCCGCCCGCCGGGATCGCGAGCAGCACGCCCCCGATCGTCGCGACAAGGATCGCACCGAACTGGCCGGCGGCGCCCCACCGCACCCGCGTGTTCCGCGGGATCATCCGCCACGCGTGCGCGGCGAGCACGACAACAATGGGGCCGGTTGCCGCGAGCACCAGCACCCGGGGGAGCTGGTCGCGCACGAACGGGGCGACGACCATCGCCGCCATGAACCCGAGCACGACAGAGGGCAGCGACGCCATCAGCTCAATCGAGGGCTTGACGTACTTGCGGACCCGCGGGCTCAGAAACTCTCCCGAGTAGATCGCCGCGAGCACCGCGAGCGGGGCGGCGATCAGCATCGCGACGATCGTCGCCTTCATCGTGCCCCAGATCAGCGGCACGAGGCTGTACTTGGGCTCGGCGCTCGCATCACCCGTCGACTGGTACACAAACGCGGCCTCGTCGTACCCCTCGTAAGGCATCTTCCCGAACAGCGCGCCGAACGACGCCTCGACATGACCCGGCTCGACCGCGGTGACCGACGCCTCGCCTCGGGAATCAACAACCATGAACGCGTCGGACCCCGGTGAGGCCGCCGCCGCGGCAATCGCGTCGAAGCCGTCGGGGGCGACGGAGACAATCCGTTTTCGGCTCCCTTGGTTGAACATCACCGCGGACCCGTCTTCGAGCCCGACGACGATCGTCCGATCGCGGTCTCCGGGGCGGATCGTGCTGACCGACGCGTCGCCGATTTTGCGTTCCATCCGCCGGACGAGCCTGGGAGGTGTGCCGACAATGGACCAGGCGGATACGACGCCCGCTTCGTCTCCGGTAAGCAACGTCTGAGCCCCGAGCGCCATCGCAGAAGCGGTGATGGGCGCCACGTCGCCGGCCGAGGGGTCGAGTTCAAGCACACGGACCGCGTCGCTCTCCGCCTCGCGGTCGATCGCTGCGATGCGTCCCGATTCCCACATCAAAAACGCCCAATGGCCGTCTCCCGAGGCGTACACGCGGTCGGGCAGCGTTCCGATCTGCTCGGCGGTGACCGAGAACGCGTCGGACCGGGCGCGGTAGCGGACCGCGCCGCCCAGAGCCCGTCGCCCGCCGAGATCACCCGTCCGGATCTCGGACCCGCTGATCCCGGCGAACGCCCTCGAGCGCTCTGTCTGCCCTCGCGTGTCGAACGTGCCACCCGTTTCGGCGTCCGCGAACGGGCCCAGCCGACTGATCGACATCGACCAGCGCCGCAGCCCACCGTCCTCGAAGGACTGCACGAAGGTGCCTGGGGGCGCGTCGCTGCTGGCAAGCTCGCCGGGCTCTGCCGCATCGCCGAAGGGCTCCCACGAGAACTCGGGGCGTGCGATCACGAATCCGCCGTTCTCGAGGCTGAGCGTGAGCCAGCCCTCGCCCGGCTCTGCTCGGACTGCCGAAGGAACGCCGCCGTCTTCGAGCGCCGGACGCTCGGTGAGCGGATCGCCTGTTGAAAGATCGCGGACGCGGATCATCCCGTCCGCGTCGAGGCTCAGGACCCGGCCGAACGCGCTGTCCACCGACATCCAGAGCGGGGCCCGGTCGCCCATGCTGAATCGGGCGGTCTCGCCAAGGTTGACCCCGGGGGCGAAGAGCGGCGCCGCGCTGACGACAAGGAAGACACAGATCCCCAGCATCGCGAGCAGCACGATGAGCCCGCCGAACGAGATCAGCACAGACGCGGCCCGGTCCTGCACGCGCACCCAGGTCGCCGTGCGACGGCCGCGCGCGGCCCGGTGCGCCGCGTTTCCCGCAGCGCCACCGCTGAATCCTGGGCTTTCACCCCCCGCGTCCATGAGGCAGGCTCCGGAGCCGATTCGATCAGAAGCCGGGCTCGAGCCCCAGCTTGCGGAGTTCCTGACGGGCGAGTTCCGCGCTGAGCGGGAACGCGCCGTCCTTCACGACCGACTCCTGACCCTGCTTCGAGTAGATCAGGCGGATGAACTCCTCTGTCAGCGGATCAATCGCTTTGCGTTTGTCGAAGTTGAGGTAGAGGTAGAGGAACCGGGCGAGCGGATAATCCCCGCTGAACGCGTTGTCGACCGACGGGCCGAACGCTTCCTCGCCTGCTTCGAACGCAACGGGCACCACCTTGACATCCGGCGTGCGATACCCGATGCCCGAGTACCCGATCGCCGACGGATCGCGTGAGATCGCGTTCACGACGCCCGACGAGCCGGGGTTCTCCTGCACGGTGGGCTTGAAGTCGTTGCCGCCGCAGGCGTACTTCTTGAAATACTTGTAGGTGCCAGATGCTGAGTTGCGCCCCGTGAGCGTGATCGGGCGGTCTTCCCAGGCCCCGTCTTCAACACCAAGGTCGCCCCAGGTCATCTGCTCGGAGCCTTTCACCGAGAAGATCTTCTCGATCTGGTCGAGCGTGAGCGATTCGATCGGGTTGTCCTTGTTTACGAACAACGCCACGCAATCGATCGCGACCCGGAGTTCGGTCGGCTGATAGCCGAACTTCCCGACGAATCGGTCCTTCTCCTCATCGCTCATCGCCCGGCTCATCGGGCCGAACTGAGCCTGCGTCTCGAGCAGCGCCGGGGGGGCCGTGGACGATCCTTTGCCCTCGACTTGAACCCGGACGGCGGGGTGTTTCTCGTTGAAGCTCTGCGCCCAGCCTTGGACGAGGTTGAGCATCGTGTCCGATCCGATCGAACGCAGGCTGCCGCCCACAACCCTCTTGGGGCCGTACACCGGGAGTTCATCGTCGAGCCTGACATCACCGCCCGCGAGAACCCCCGCGGCCGAAGCCGTCAGGCAGAGACCCACCGCCAGCACTTTTCGAAGCACGCTCATTGCTCGGCTCCTCGTCGGTTTCCGTGTCGGATCGATTCAGGATACCCGAATCCGGTATCGGGTCCGATCACCCCGGATGCGCTCATACTAGACCGAGCAAATCGCGACTCAGGAGTCAGATTCGCCCAAGCCGAGGCGCATCGTGGCCGCGGAGGGGCTCACGACCCGCTGGCCCGTTTTCGCCCGTGTGAAGATTGCGCGAAGGCTGACGGGGACCGACCGGAAACGGTCTCGCCCCGGCCCGAGTCGGAGCGCAAACCGGTAGCACACCCCGGCGGGTGAGTCCCCCATCGCCGAGGCCGTCTCCGCTTCCGGGAAGATCCAGCGGCCGATCTCCTGTCCCTCTCGTGTCGAGATCAGGAACTCGAATTCGCCGCGTTCGGCGAGGGGGAGCTGGTAGCGTGAACCGTCGCCGAACAGGTAGACCGTCACCGGGATCGTGTCGGGAAACGCGTTCCCGTCAGCATCGCTCGGCACACCCGCGGTCAGCAGCATCTGCTGCGGCTCGATCCCCGACGGACGCGACGGTCGAGAAATTGTCGGCCGATCCCGGCCGGGCGTCGAGGGCGTGACCTCCGAGACGCAGCCGACAACCGCGGACATGCCGATGAGCACTCCGGCGACCACGAGCCCTCTCCGAGCGCTGCCGATCACGACCCGTCCCCGCGCCGCTCCATCCGCTCAGGTTCGAGCGTCGGAGGCTCGATCTCGATCCGACGAGAACCACTCACATCCTCGGGTGTGTCAGGAGCAACGGGCAATACCGGGAGCGGCATCGCGTCCAGGAATCGCCCGCTCTCGCCGAGCGTTTCGCGAATCTTCTGAGGATCGGCGAGTTGCTCGAACGCGTTGTTGAGCAGTCTGCCCTGCGCCTCGATGGCAGCGGGCCCATCGCCCGGGATGACAACCGGGCGGAGCACCACGAGCAGTTCGGTCTTCACGTTCGACCGCTCCGTGCTCTTGAACAGATTGCCGACGAGCGGGATATCGCCGAAGAACGGCAACTTCCACACGCGTTCCTCGCCCACCGTCTGGATCAGTCCGCCGATCACGACCGTCTGCCCGTCTTTGACGGTCACCGTTGTCTCGACCTTCCGCTCGGTAATGATCGGCGCCTCGAAGTCCTCGGAGATCTGCGTCGTCCGTGCGCTGACGCTCGATATCGAGGGCGCGATCTCGAGACGGACAAACCCGTCGGGCGAGATCGAGGGCGTCACGTTCATGATGATGCCGACATCCTCACGCTCGGTGACGACACTCGAGCGGTCCTGGAACTGGTTGACACCCGTAACGATGCTCACGTTCTCGCCCACCTGAATCAGGGCGGGCTCGTTGTTGTTGACCGTCACCTGGGGTCGGCTCAGCACCTCGAGCTTGCCCTGCACCTCGAGGGCCCGCACGAGCAACTCGAAGTCCGTGCTCGCGACGCTGAAGTTGGGCACGCCCAGCGCCGTCGCCGCCCCGGCCCCCGCCGCGAGCTTGTTGAACACGTACCCGTCACCGCCGATATTGCTCGACGCGACATCGATCCCGACGTTGAAATCGAGACCCCACTGCTGCTCGTCGTCGAGCGTGACTTCGGCGAGCAGCACCTGGATCATCACCTGGGGCGGCGACGCGTCGAGTTCACCGATGATCTTCTTGACCGTGTCGATGTAGCGGGGCGAGGCACTGACGAGCACCTTGTTCGCCTGAGGGTCCCCGATGACGGTGACCTCCTGCTCGAGCTGCCTCGCGAGCGACCCTGTCAGACCCGGCCCGAGCACGCTGCGCCGCAACTCCGCCTCGCCCGCGAAGTAGTCGGTGAGCACCGTCTGGATCTCGGCCGCCTGCGCGTTCTTGAGCGAATAGACCAGCTGCTCGCGCTCGTTGGCATCGATGCTGTCCAACTCCGTCACGACCGACTCGACCTGGCTCAGGTATTCGGTGGTGCCGGACACCAGCAGCGTGTTGGTCCGACGATCGATCGTGATCGCAAGCGCCTGCCGCTGATCGGGAACGGGCGTGAACGCGGCCTGCGCGCCGGGGCCGCTCGCGCCGCCCGGCTCAAGACCGTCGATGCCGGGCTCGTTCGTCTCGAGATTCTGCCGCGGAACGAGCACGAGCCGGTCGCCCTGCTGCTGGAGGTTGAACAGATCGCGGAGCAGCAGCGCCATCTGCTGCGCGTCCGCGTTCTCGAGCCGATACTGCGCGATCTCGCGGTCGCCGCTCGTCTCGGCGTCGAGGTCGCGGATGATCTCTTCGACGAGGATCATGATGGCCGGCGGCGCTGAAATCAGCACCGAGTTCGTCCGCAAATCAGGCGTGAGCCGGACGAGCTCCCGCACAGCTGGATCGATCGTGGCCTCGACAACCCCGTCCTCGGCGATCTGCCCCTCGAGTTTCTGCTGGTAGAACCGGAGCTTCGTCGCTTGGACACCGCCCCGTCCACCGGCGATCGGACGCCCGGCGAGCAGTTCTTCCACGAGCCGGACCATCTCCAGCGAGTTCCCGGCCCGGAGCGGGATCCGCTTGATCTGCTGCTCGGATTCCGCCTCGGGTCGATCGAGCGTCCTCACCAGTTCTCGGATCGCTTCGATATCCGCGTCTGTGCCGCTGACGAGCAACGCGTTCTGCCGCTCGCTGGGCACCACGCTCACCGACCGACGCCCCCGCTTCTCGTTCTCCCGGCGGACATACAGCTCGTCGATCGCCTCGGCGAGTTCCGACGCGCCACCGGCAGACTCGATCGGGATCAGCTCGACGCGTTCGGCCTCGGCGAACCCGTCGCCGTCCGAGGTCAACGCCGCGATCAGTTCCTTGACGAGTTCGAGGTTCTCATCGCTCGCCGCGACGATCAGCAGATCGTCCGCGGGCACGGGTTCGATGCTGAAGACATCGAGCGGGCTCTCGACGCCGCCCCGACGCTGCTGAGCGTTCAAACGCTCATTCATCAAGCGGCGGATCTTCGGGGCGAGGTCCGACACGTCGGCCCCCGGGACCGGAACAACATGGAGCCCCACGGCGAACCGGGCCTCATCCCGATCGAGCGTCTCGATCAGCTTCTCGACGACCGCGAAACTTCGGGGGCTCGTCGACACGATGAGCGCGTTCGTGCGAGCGTCGACGGTGATGATCAGTCGGTCCTCGGGGCGTGCGCTCGCCAGATCGTCACGACCCTCGAAGACCTCACGCAGCACACCCTCGACCCGGTCGGCCGCCGCGTACTCCAACGGGATCACCCGCACCGCGTTGCCGGCACTCGCGAGCTCGACATCCAACTGATCGGCGAGCATCGACACGAGCTCGATGTTCGTCGGCGTCCCCACCACGATCAACGCGTTCAGCGACTCCTCGGGCGTGATCACCAGCCCGGACATCGGCGCGAACAGATCGCTCGGGTAGGACGTCGAACCGTCCCCACCGTTGTGCTCGACAACGAGCCGCAGCCGACCGATCTGCTGCTGCAGACCGATGGCATCAGGCGTCCGCCCCAGGCCGCGGACGAGCACCTCGTCGAGCTTGTCGGCGAGTGTTACCGCGTCGGCGTACTCGAGCGGCAGGATCGCCGTTTCGATCCAGCCGCGTTCCGCGTCGTCGCTATCGAGATCATCGACCAGCACCTCGATCAGCGCGACCGCCTCCTCGCGCCCCGCGACGATCAGCGCGTTGGTGCGCTCGTCAATAGTCGCCGCGATCTCACCGCGCAGGGCCTGCCCGGTCGTCGTCGTGGGCGACGCCTGCCGGCTTGTTCCGGGGAGGCGGCTGAGCGCCTCGCCCCGGCGGAACAGGTCCTCGACGATCTGCCGCACGCGCGCCGCCGACGCGTTCTCGAGCGGGAAGATCCGCACGACCACCGCGTCGCCGACCGGGAGCCTGTCGAACAGCTCAATGACTTCTTCCATCGCGCGCACGTTGCCGGGCGTCGAGGCGATCAGGACCGAGTTGGACGACCCGTCGGCGATGAGCTTGATCGGCACCGAAAGATCGATGTCCACCCCGCTCTTCTCGAACACGCCGTCCGCCATCTTCAGCCGGCGGACCTGCTCGGCGAGCGCCGACGCGGGCTCGGTCATCCCGTCGCCCGAATCGGGACGCAGCAGGTTCTCAAGCAGCCGCACCACCGTGCCCGACTCGGCGAGTTCCAGGGGCACGATCGCGAGCGTCTGCGCGTCCGCCAGATCGATCGTGTCGAGCTGCCCGATCAGCGTCGCAACCGACTGCAGATCGATCGGGCTCGCGAGCACCGCCACCGCCCGCTTCGTGCGCATGGGCACGACCCGGATCGGCTCGCCCACGATGCCCGGACGGTCGGCGTTCTGCGGCCCGGTCAGGCCGAGCTGGCCGAGCAGGCGGGCCATCGACTCCGGGCTCGTGTGCTCAAGCTCGAACACGCGCACGCCCTGTCCCACGCCCGGCGTCGGGATCTCGTCGTTGTCGGAATCCGCGTCGTTGTCGCTCCCGACCGGCCCGTCCAGCTCGCGGATGAGGGTTTCGATCCGCGCGTGCATCTCCTCGCTCGCGGCGACGACCAGGGCGTTGGAATCGCGATCGACCTCGATCGTGAGCGTCTCCCCCCGGCGCTGCGCCATCGGGTTGAAGATGTTGGCGATCATGCCCCGCAGCCGTGACGCGGGGAGCCGGCCCAGCCGGATCACGCGGGGCGTCGCGACGGCGTCCTCGCCCGCGAGCATCAGCGCCTCGGCGAGCGATTCGATCTCGCCGAATGCGTCGTCGTCGGCCCGAACGATCAACACGCCCGAATCGTCATCCCCAACCACGACCACCCGCGACGACCGCTCCCGGCCCGTGACCTGCAGAAAAACCTGTCGCACACGCTCGGCGAGCCGGCTCGGGCGCGTCGTTGCGCCCACCGGGATGAGCCGGGCGTTGGGGAGTCTCTGGAACTCGGGGGTATCGAGCTGCTCGACGATCGCACGGATCCGCTCGAGCTCGCGCCGGCTCGCGAACACAATCAACGCGTTGGACACGGGCTCGGCGCTCACGCTGGGCGTTTCCTCGGCGCTCACGAGCACCGTCGTGCCCACGGGTTCGTCGCGCTCGCCCGATCGGGCGTTCCGCTGATTGTTCCGCTCGGTCCGCGCCTGGTCCCGGCGGATCTCCTGCTCGAGCGGGGCCTGGAAGCCCTCGTTGAGCGCCCGCGCGACGCTCGCCGCGTCCGCGTGCACGAGCGGGATCACGACCAACTGACGCGAGGTGTCGTACTCGGGGGTGTCGAGCTTTCCGAGCAGTGCGCGGATGTCCTCGAACACCGATTCGTCGCCCGTGATCAGCAGCGAGTTGGCGGTCTGGTCGGCGACGATCGTCACGTTCCGCTCCACCTCGCCCCGGGCCTCCTGCGCGTCCTTGCCGTAGAACACGCTGAGCGCCTCGCGGACCGCGTCGGCCCTCGCGTACTCAAGATTCACGAACTCGGTCCGCCTGGTTGTCGGCGCCGGGACGTCCAGCTGCTCGATCATCTCCTCGATGAAACTGATCTCGTCGGGCGAGGCCGTCACGCTCAGGATGTTCGTGTTGAGGCTGTAGTCGATGTTCGCGGGGGGCGTCCCGCCCGGCCTGGGGCGATCCCGCAGCATGTTCCGCAGGATCAGCGTGATGTCGAACGCTTCGGCGTGGTCAAGCTCGAACCGCCGGAACTCGACAGGCGACTGCACCGTCGCGTTGTCGAGCCTTTCGACCTGCTTGACGACCTGGGCGATCGCGTCGTCCGACCCGGTCAGCAGCAGCGAATTACTGCGTTCGTCGGGCGTGATCTTGACGCTCAGGCTCGCGGGGAGCGCGAGACGGAGACTGTCGGCCACGTCTGCCGCGCGGGCGAACGCGAGCGGCACCGTCACGATGCTCGACGCCGCGTCGTCGGCGACGCTGTCGATCTCGTTGAGCAGCGTCTCGATCCGGAGCAGTTCGCGATCGGGCGCGCTCACGATCAGCGCCCCCCGGCTCGGCTGGGGCGTCACGATGACCTGCTCCTCGACCGGGCCGCGTCTCGGGAACATCGCCCGGAGCGTGTTCGCCGCCTCGCGCACATCGCTGTTTGCGAGCGTGTACACCTCGATGCGCCGGTCCTCGCCCATCTCGGGCTGGTCGATCTGGGCGACGAGGTCCCGCAGCACCGGCATCTCCTCAGGGGGCCCGCTCACGATCAGCAGATTGCCCTCGCGGGAGCCGATGATCGCGACGCGGTCCGTCCGCTGCTGGAGCGATCGAGCGCGATCACGGAAGAACCGCGAAAGGCTGTTCGCCGCTCGCTCCGCTTCCGCGTACCGGAGCCGGATCGATTCGACGACCTGCCCCTCTCCCCCGTCCGCCGCGTCGATCTGGGCGATGTAGTCCTCGGCCTGCTCGACCCGCGGCTTATCGCCGATCAGCAGCACGAGCCGGCGCTCGCGGTCCACCTCGGTCTGCACCTGCTCGGGATCGGGCCCGCGCCAGAACATCCAGCCGGGTGTCGCCGTGACATCCTCGATCAGCCGCGCGATCGCGTTGAGATCGCCCCGCTCGACATAGACCGCCTTGACGATCTTCGTTCCCGCATCCGAGGTCGGCTGGTCGAGCTGGGTGATGACGTTCTCGATCGTGTCGAGGATCTCGCCCTCGCCGAAGACGAGCACGGAGTTCGTCCGTCGGTTGGTCTCGACGAGGACCCGCGCATCGATCGCGTTCTGGCTGTTCCGCCCGTACATCCGCTCCCACTGCAGCTCGAACGCGATCGACTGGACCGTGTCGGCGATGTCGGTCACGCTCGCGTGCTCGAGCGGGATGATGCGGAAGCTCAGCGTCCGGTCCGCGGCCGGCGCATCGAACTGATCGACAAGGCTCTCGATCTGCTCGTAGTCCTCGTCGCTCGCGGCGATCACGATCGTCCCGCTGCCGCGATCACCGAAGATCGCCGCGTCGCCCGACCGGCTT
>DDFO01000036.1:76852-96531 GCA_002337215.1 Phycisphaerales bacterium UBA1926
CCCGACAGCCTCGCCCGCTGCTGGAAGAACCGCTGCAGACCCGCCGCGACCTCCGCCGCGTCCGCCCGCTCGAGCTTGATCGAGCGGACCGGGTACGACCCCGATTCGCTGATGTCGATCTGCGCGACCAGCTCCCGGACCTCCGCGAGCGTCGGCTCGTCCGCCTTGACGACGAGCATGTTTGTCGAATCCTCGGCGCTGATCTGCACCGAGTCCTGCCTCGCCGGGTCGCGACCGATGATGACCTGCTCGACGATCCGCTGCACCGCGCGCGGCGTCGTGTGCTCGAGGGGGATGATCGCCGTCGCGAGATCCGCGAGCTCGAGGCTCACGTCGCTCCCGGAGACCAGACGCTCGATCTCGTCGTGCTGATCAGCCGACGCCGTCACCAGCAGGCTGTTGGTCCGATCGTCGGCAACCGCCACCGCCCGCGGCGTATCGCCGGCCGCCCGCCCCTGCCGCGTCGCGTCCATCGTCCGCTGGATCGTCCGCGCCAGATCCTGGGCGTCCGCGTTCTCCAGGGCGTACCGCCGGACCTCCATCCGGTCGGTCATCGGGCTCTGATCGAGCAGGCCGACGAAACGGTCGATCACGCGGATCGCCGAACGTGGGGCGCTCACGATCAGCGCCGTTCCCGAAGGATCGCTCGTGACGCTGATCTGCTCGGGGTCGAAGGTCCCCTCCAGCGTCGAGCCGTCGGGACCCTCGACCGTCAGCATCAGCTCACGCACGCGCTGCGCCTGCCGGCCTCGGGGATTTGGGCTGAAAAGTTCTTGGACGGACCGTGCCGCGCCGCGGCCGTTGGTGTTGACGAGCGGGTACACCTTGATCGTCAACTCCGCGGATCGATCGAGCCGGGAGACGCCCGAGATCAGCGAAGAGACCGTCTCGAAGTCGGTATCGTTCGCCCACACGATCACCGCGCCGGCGTCAGGATCGGGACTCACCGCGACCCGCCCCGTGAAACCCGAAGGGTTGTTGTCGCTGGCACGCCCGACCTGGCGGACCGTCTGATTGATCAGATTCGAGACCGATCGAGCGTCGGCAGAGTCGGGGAGCTTGACGACGCGGACACCCAGCGGCTCGGCCGGCGCCTGCCGCTCAAGCTCGCGAGCGAGCTCTGTGAGACGACCCGTCAGTCGCTCCGACCCGATGAACACCAGCGAGTTCGTCTCCGGGTCTACGGCGATCGTCACGCCGCCGGTCTCGGAATCCTGGCCCGAGCCATTCGGGTTCGATGTGTCGGTCTCGGGCTGCGCCGCGCCGTCCTGCATCGCCGCGAATCCGCTCACGACGACCGCGTGTCGGATGCGACCGAAGAAGCCACCGCCGGCCCCCGAGGGAAGGCCGATCCCGTCATCCAGCCGGGACGAGTCCTCGCCGCGCGTCTTGTCCGCCTTCTCATCGGTCTTCTCGAGCAGGTCCGCCGCGTCGATCACCTCGACCTTGATGCCGCCCTGTTCACGCAGGATTCGCTGCAGCGTTCTCGCGATGGTTCTGGCATCGGACCGGGACCGGTCCAGCCGAACGGTCCGCATCTGCCGCGAACTCGTCATCGTCGCCGAATCGAGTTGGGTGGCGAGCCCCTCGATCAGCGCGAGCTGGCCGGGAGATGCGCTGACGATCAGCGAGTTCGACGACGCATCGACCCGCATCGTCGGGGGCGTGCCCCCCGTCCCGTCATCGGAAAGCACCGCCTCGAGACTGTCCGCCAGATCGCCCGCGTCCGCGTTCGTCAGCGTGATGACCTTGACGATCCGGCCCCCGCCGGGCCCGTCGCCCCCCGGCCGATCATCGGGATCGACATCAAGGCCTGTCACGACCTCCTCGGCGAGCGTGAGCACAGGCGTCGGCCCGCTCACCACGATCGCGTTCAGACGACGCTCCGCCGCGACACGCACCGTCGGCTCCTCATCGGTCTGCCCCGACCGAGCCCGCGCCATCCGGATGTTGTACTGCAGCCAGTAATCCATCTGACCGCCATCGCTCTCGCTCGTCAGAACCCGCTCAACGATTGGTGCCACCGTCTCCGCGCTCGCGAACCGCAGGAAGATCGTCCGGACCCCGATCTCGCTGGGCTCGGCCGCGATCTCATCCATCGCCTCGATCAGTTCTCCAGCCCTCACCAACCGCTCGCTCGACGCGGCGACCACCACCGAATTACTGTTGGTCTCGGCGCTGATGCGAGGCTCGGGCTCTCCGGCCGAGATCCCTGCGCCCAGGGTTTCGCGCAGCGCCGCCGCCGCGCTCGACGCGTCCCCCTTCGTCAGCCGGAAGACACGGACCTCGACCGCCGCGTCCCCGCGAGGCTGGTCCAGCGTCTCGATCAGATCGCTCGCCATCGCCATCAACGTGCCGGGAACGCTCACCAGCAGGCGGTTCGTGCCCTCGTCCGCCTGGATCGTCGGACGCGGGATGTTCAGCCCCGCCCGCTCGGCCCTCCGCAGATCCTCCGGCCAGCGGCTCGTGTCCGCGAGCATCTGCTGCACCGTCCGCGACACCGCCCGCGCTTCCGCGTGCTCGAGCGCGAACGACCGCATCTCCACAAGCGGCATCGACGCCGACCGATCGTCGAACTCGGCCAGCAGCCTGACCGCCTCGTTCGCCTGCGTCTCCGGCCCGATCACCAGCACCGCCCCCGACGAGGGCTCAGCCGTGATCTCGAGCGGACGCCGCTCCACGTCGAAGGTCTCGCGCACGATCTTCGAGACCGTCTGCGCGAGCACCGCGGGGTCCGCCTTCGCGGGCGTGAACGTCAACACCGTCCGGTCCGACGATTCCGCGGGCTGGTCCAGACGCTCGATCATGGACTTCGCCAGCGCGATTGTCTCGGCAGGCCCGCTCACGATCAACGCGTTCGTCCGCCGCTCCGCCTCGACGCGGATCTTGGGCGGCGCGACATACTGCCCCCGGCTGTATCGCAGCCTGTACGCGAGCAAACGCGGGTCCATCTGCTGCTGATCCAGCAGCAGGCTCTCGACCGTCCGCGCGATCTCGCTCGCGTCCGCGTGCGTCAGCGTGAAAGTCTCGACCGCGGGCTTCTCAGGGTCGAACGGCTGCTTGTCGAGCGGCTCGATCAGTTCCTCGACTTTGGCAAGGTCCGCCCCCGCACCGGTCAACAGCAGCGCGTTGCTCCCGATCGCCGCGAGCACCGACACGGGACCGCCCGCCGGGAGTTCCATGTTCGGAACCGCCCCATTGAGCGTCTGGGCGACCTCGCTCGCCGACGCGAACGTCAGCGGGACGATCCGCACCGTCGCCCGCCCCACCGTCGCCGCCTCGGTATCGAGCGCCTCAATCAGCTGCGCCGCGATTTCCTGCACTTCGTCGGGCCCCGAGATGATCAGCGTGTTGCTCGCCGCGTCGCTCGCGACCTCGAGCAACTCGTCAACGAGCCGCGCCGGCGCTTCGTCCGACTCCCGCAGCCGCGCGACCAGCAAGCGCTCCATCAGCGGCTCCAGCCGGTCGGCCTTCGCAAACTTGAGCGGGTACATCCGCAGCGACGTCGCGGGACGATCGACGTCCCCGTCGATTTCCGAGATCACCTTCTCGACCTGCGCGAAGATCGTCTGCGGACCCGACACGATCACCGTCCGGCTCCCCGGCTCGGTCGAAACCGTCACCGGCGTGTTCCCCGTCGCGCCCAGTGCGCCGCCGCTGCCGAGCTGACGCAGCGTCGTCGCCACCGCGTTGAGGTCCGCCCGCTCGACCTTGTAGGTCCGCAGCTCGACGCCCTCGTCCACCTTCAGCTTGTCGAGCGATTGCACGATCTGCTCGAACCCGCTCAGCCGCTGCGCCGGCGCATCGACGATCAGCGAGTTCGTCACCGGGTCCGCACGGACGCTCACTTCCTTCTTGCCCCGCAGGTGCGGCAGAGGCCGACCCCGGTTGTCGTACGGCATCGGGGGCTCGGGGTACATCGCGTCGATCGTCTTGGCGAGTTCCTCCGCCCGCGCGACCTTGAGCGGGAAGATCCGGATCTCCCGCCCCTCGCTGTCGAACGCCTGCGCGTCGTTGAGTTCGCTGATGATCTGCTCGATCTCCGGGAGCACCTCGGGGTGGGCGCTCACGATCAGCGAGTTTGTCGCAGCGTCCGCCTGGATATCCACAGGCTTGAGTTGCCGGTCCTCAGCGGGACGGCTCTGGTAGTTCCGCTGAAGGATCGTCGCGATGTTCCCCGCGTCCGTCGAGCGCAGACGGATGATCCGCAGGGGCGGCCGCTCCGCCGACTGCTGATTATCCAGCGACCGGATCAGCGACTCGATGATCCGGAATTGCGCGGGCTGCGCCGCCACCATGATCGAGTTGTTCGACTCGATCGCCTCGAACACCGGCGCCGGGCCTCCGTCGATCCGCAGCGTCTCGCTCGCGCTCGTCATCTCCTCGAGGAACGCGATCACGTCCCCCGCCTTCGCGAGCCGGAGCTCGATCAGCCGGACCTCGCGGGCCGGACCGATCTGACGCTGAAGCTCGTCGATGATGTCCATGTACCGATCCATCGCCTCGGTGTCCGCAACGACCTCCAGCGAGTTCGTCGATTCATCCACCGTGATATCCACGGACCCCGCCCCGGGGATCTGCTCGACCTGCGCGTCGTAGATCGCCAGCGACCGCTCGCGCACCGCCGCCGCGTCCGCGTTGGCGATCGGGACGATCCGCAGCCCGCGCTCCACCGGGACAGCCGTCAGGTCCGCGAGGATCTGCTCGACCTTCTCGAACGTCACCTCATCGCCCGCCACGATCAGCGTGTTGCTCTTGGGCTCGACCTCGACCACGACATCGACCTTTTGCTTGCCCGATTGAGCCGGGCCCGAAAGCGTCCCGCGACGCGCCAGCCCCGTCAGCATGCTCGCGACCGCGCGAAGATCTGCCCGCTCGATCCGGTAGGTCCGCAGCTGCGCGACCGGCGGCACCTCCACCCGGTCCAGCGTCTCGGCCAGCGTCTCCAGGCTCTCCCGCCGCTCCGCCGGCGCGTCGATGATCAGGCTGTTGCTCGACGCGTCCGCCGACACCGAGACTTCCTTGGTCTTCTGCAACCAGGGCATCTCGTTGCCGCGCCGATCCCGCGGCATCGGGGGTTCTGGATACAACTGGTTCATCGCACTCGCGACGTCCGTCGCCTGCGCGACTTTCAACGGGAACAGGAACGTCTCCCGAGCAGGACCGTCCGCCCGCTCGATATTCAACTCCTCGACGAACGCCTTGATCTCCGGGAACAGCGTCTCGTGCGCGCTCACGATCAGCGTCCCCGTCGCCGCGTCGGCACGCACCTGCACGGGCTTCGCCGTCCGTTCCGCCGGCGGACGGCTGTTGTACTGCTGGGTCAGCATCGACGCCACCGCGTTCACGTCCGCCGTCCGCACCTGCAGCAGCTTCAGCGGGGGCAGTTCGCCCTGCTCGACGGTGTCCAGCCGGCGCACGAAATCCACGATCATCCGATGCTGCGCGTCCTCGGCCGTCACCAGCAGCGAATTCGTCCGCTCGATCGTCTTCACCGCCGGGTCGGGAATCGCCCGCGACGGGTCCACCGGATCCGCCGACTCCAGCAGCTCCATCAGGGGCACGACGATCGACTTCGCCTCGACATTGCGCACGTCCACGATCCGCGTCGTCCGCGCCGGGGGGGTCAGCTGCTGCGCCTGCCGCAGGCTCTCGTCGAGCAGCCGCAGCGCCTCGGGTGTTCCCCGCGCGATCACGTTGCCGCTCAGCTCGTCGTATTCGGTCGAGATGGGCGACGCCGCCGCGTCCTTCTCATCCATCGTCGCGACGCGCTGCGACATCAAGTAGACCGCCCTCGAGAGCAAGCCCTCCGGGTCGTTCCCCCGGACAGGGATCACCCGCAGCTGCTGCCCGGTCGTCGTCTCAACATCGAGCTGCGCGATCAGCTGATCGATCACCGCGAACTGGCTCGGCTCCGCACGGATCACGAGCGTGTCGAGCTCGTCGATCGCCTCGAACGACGGCGCGACGTACGCCGACCCGTCCTCGGGCGCGAGCATGGGCCTCGCCAACCGAGGCAACCGCTGCGCGAGGTCACTGGGACGCAGCACCTCGGGGGTGTAGGTCCGCTTGGTCGTGGCGACCGTCACCGAGCCCGCCGCGTCGCGCAGTCGACCCTCGAACCTCTGGATCGCTTTGAGCGACCCGACCAGCGTCGCCGTCCGCGAATCCGCCTCGACGATCACCCGCACCGGGTCCTCGTCCGACCCGTCGCCGAGCCCGTCGAGTTCCTTCGCCTTGTTCACGACCGTGCGCACATCCCCGGACCCCGGCACCGTCACCTGCCGGACCTCACGCTTCACCTCGGGGCGCACATCCACGCCCTCGACCAGTTCCGCGAAAGTCTCGACATCCGCGGGCGGCCCGCTCACGAGCAGCCCCTCCCCGTTCGGTGTCGGCGTGAACCGCAGCATCTGCAGTTGCCGGGGCGACAGCATCCGCCGCGCGATCGACTCGACCGACCCCGCGCTCGCGTGCTCGAGCGGGATCACCCGCGCCGTCGTCTGAGCGCTCATCGGCGCCTCGCCCGCCGCGGGCGGGTCCAACTCGCCGAGCAACGCCGTCGCCTGCAGCAGCAGGCCCCGCTCCGCGACCACCACAAGCTTGCCCACCGCGTCGAGCGGGATCAGCGTCGGCTTCCGGCCCTCGGGCAACCCGCGGAACAACGCGTCGAGCTGACTCTTCGCCTGCTCGGGCGTCACCGACCGCATCTGGAACGTCGAGAGCTCCGCCTCCCCGCCGCTCAGCCCGCCCTCGGGCGCGTCGATCAGCGCGATCAGTTCCTCGACCGTCTGCAGACGAACCGCCGAGCCCACCGCGATGATCGCGTTCAGTCGCTCGTCCGCCTGCAGGCTCAGCCCCGCGACGTCGATCTCCTCGACCTGCCGGACTTTCCCGTCCTTCTCGATGATCTGCTTGAGGATCCGCTGGCCGACCAGCCCCTTGAGCGACTCCACGGCCTGCGATGCCTTCGCGTACTTGAGCGTGAAGATCTTGTACTGCGAATCGACCGGCTTCACAGAATCGATGTTCTTGACGAGATCCCGGATCCGCGCACACTGCGCCGCGGTCTCAACAAGAATCACCATGTTCTGCGGCTGCACCGCCGTCGCCAGTCCCGGCTCCTTGATCAAGGGCTTGATCTGCTCGACGACACGATCCGCGTTGCTGTTGCTCAGCGGCATCGTGATGGTCAGATACTCCGAGGGATCAGCGTCGCGCAACTCTGACGCGTCGAAGACCCGTCCCGGCTTCCGCGCCGCATCTGCCAGCGTCCGGAAGTACAAAAAGTTGTCCCGCCGGACGAGCAGCCGACCGTGCAGCGCGAGGTTCAGGTTCAGGATCTCGATCGCCTCGGCGACCGAGTAGTCCGCCGCGGAGATAAAGGTCATCGTCCCGCCGGGCACGTCCGCCTCGCGGATCACCGGCAGCCCGGTTTCACGCGCGAAGAAATCCAGCACCTGCCCGAACGGCGCGCCATTGAACGTAAACCGAAGCCGGGCGTCCTCGGCGCGCACGTCCCCGACACCCGCGGCCGAAGGCACCGTCGACCCGGCGCCGGCCTGCGCGAACGCGGACATCGGCAACCCCGCCGACGACACGACGGCCGCGGCCACCAGCGCACGCGACGAGAACGAACGAGTCGAAGAGGAACGAGTAGAGCGGCGATCCATCGCGGACTCCCTATCGGTATCCGCGGCTCGGTCGCAAGGCCACTCCCGGCCTTCTTCACGCAACCCAGCTCGCGGGATGTTGTGTTCTTCGACGGCCGGGCCGTTTAGCCCGAACCGATAGCCTCGGAGTGTACCGTCTCGGCGGGTCTCGCCCGGTCCAGCGTCTCGCCGGCCTGGACGACAACGACCCGTCCGTCTTTCTCGAACCATGCATGCTCACCCGACGCACGCGTAAGTGTCGCCCCGAGCACGCCTTGGCCCACCGTCAGCGTCCGGGTCTCGCCGGTGTCTGTGCGCGCCAGAAAGACCTCGACCCCCCCCTGTTCAGATGCGCCCGCGGCGACCGATTCCATCACGCCCGTGACACGCCATTTGTCGTACGGCGGAAGCGGCTTCTTCGCCGGTTTGGTCACAACCCGAACCGGAGTCGCGGGCGGCGTCGCGGGCTTCGGCTCGGCGAACCGGAACGGCGCCCGAGACGCGATCACGCCGAGCGCGCGAACGTCGTTGTCATCCGCCGCGACGAGAACCGGCGCCTCCGTGTTCGCCTCAACAAGATCCGGCGCAAAGATCGTCGCGAAGTCGGCCTTCAACTCGAACGCCGACCGCTCCTTCCCCTTCGGCTCGATCGTGAAACCCTCGACGCGGTGGATCCAGCCTTGAGCCCGAAGGTCCGCGAGCGTGCGCACAACCTGGTCCAGCGTGCCCATGCCCTGGATCCGGCCCCGGATGACCGCGAAGTCGGTCTGGTCGCCGAGCCGCCGACGCAGCGTCCGGTTGACCCGCGAGGCGCGATCGTTTGCCGGGTTCGCCTCGACGCGGGGCCGGCCGTGCGACACGATGATCTCCGAGAGCCCGTTCCGCTCCGCGAGTTCGCTGAGCAGACCGCGCAGCCGGTGCTCGACAACATTCTGTTCGCCGCCCAGCATCGTCTCCGCCGCGTCGCGCAGCCCGATCTTGATATCCCGCGAGCCCTTCGCGCCGTTCTCGAACGACTCTGTTCTCTGCGCATAGTCGGCAATCTGAGCGCGCACGTCCCGGTACTCGGAAAGAAACAACCGATCCGCCGCGAACCATCCGATCCCAACGACCACTGCCGCGGCGATCCCGGCACCGATGAGCAGTTTGGAGTTCATCAGCCCTCCCCCTCAGCCGCTCCGTCGCGGTCGTCCGTGTCTGTTTTCGGCGAGAGCAGCCCGGTCGCGATCTCGAGCGAGAACCGATCCGCGACCTCGGGGCCCTGGCTCGACACCGTGTACAACCCGGTGTCCAGCAGCCGCTGTCGCAGATCCGCTATATGTGCCCGATCGCGCACCGCCCCGCTGATCGACACGCGCATCGCCCGTGCCGCGGACCATGCCTCCGGGTCCTTGAGCGGCTCGCCCGGCTCAAACCGGGGCGCCGACTCAAGCCGGACCGCGAGCTGGCCGAGCGCCGCCGATTCCGCGTCCGGAAGCGTCGCGAGGATCGCTTCCAGGTGCGCCGGCCAGTCCATCGTGTCATCGGTCCACGCGCGGATGTGCCCCAGCCGTGCGCCCGTCAGTTGCGTTTCGATGTAATCGCCGACCGCGTCTTCGTAGGCGTCCTTCGCAAGGTCTCGCTCCCGCTTCGCGTCCGCAAGCGTGCGCTGGCCCAGCACGTACCCGATGCCGCCCAGGACGATGATCGCGAGCATCGCGGCGAGCACGCCCTGACGGAGCGCGGCCCTGGTGTCGGGTGGACGCGTCGGATTCGCGAAGTCGTGTGCCCGCACGCCACGAGGACCGCAGAGCATCAGCCCGGCGAGCGGCGCGAGGGCGGGGTGCAGCCTGTCGTCGACACCATCGTCGAAGTCAACGATTGTCGCGGGGTCGAGCGTCTGGGCGGGGAGGCCGAGCCGCGTACCGAGCGCCTCGGCGAGCGCCGTTCCGACGCCCCCGCCCGCCAGCACGACCGTGCGCTAGATGTCGCCCCCGTGCTCCATAACACGGAAACTCACCAGCGTTCGTGACGCCTCGACCGCGACGCGCTCGGCGTACTCCGAGGCGGCTTCGCCCCGAGCCGGGAGCCCCACCGCGACCGACCGCGAGCTCACCACCTGACCGCCAACAAGCATCAGCAATTCGACCGAACCGACACTCGGGTTCACGAGGAGCGTCGGGCGATCGGCGTCGAGTTCATCGCTCACGAGCGCGCGCACACCGGCGGTCCGAAGCCGAATCCCGACGAGTTTCAGCCCCGCCGATCGAACGGTGCTGGTCCGATCGGCGACGCGTTCGGCGGGCATCGCGCTGGCAATGACGAACCCCGCGTCGCCCAGTTCACTCTCCGAACTCTCGCCCTCGACATAATCCACGACGCTCGAACCCGCGGCGAGGCTGGCCTGCTTGGACATCTGGAGATGAACCATCTCATGACGCTCGGTCGGGCTCAGCGAATCCGCGGGCGCCTCGAGCCGCTTGACGAGCACCTCCGCACGCGTCGCCGCGACGACCGCGGCCTTGCCCTTCATGCCGGCCTCGTCGAGACGTTCACGGATCCAGACGCCGAGCGGCTCGGCGCCGGTGTCGAGACCCTCGGGCACATCCCACGCGAAAGCGCGGACGACGCGTGCGTTGCCTCGCGCGACCGCAACCTCGGCCGCGAGAACCCGGTCGGACTCAAGATCCAGCACAATGGTGCTCACCGCCGGCCTCCGTTCCCCGGGCTGTTCCCGGCTTCCTCGGATCGTCTCGGCCCGCGGCTGGGTGCCCAGCGGCCGAGACGGGTGTCGCGCCCGCCGCCCCCCTCTGACGCGGGCGAGTTTGTGCGCGAGCGTCCTGACGGTACCGCCTCGCTCGGCGGGGCGTCAGTCGGCTGTTCATCGAAACCGAGGAGCCCCGCGTCATCGGTGGCATCATCGCCGAGCGAGAAGAAATCGCCCGAGTCGCCGAACCCGAACTCGTTGTCGTCTGCGTCCCCGAATCCGGCGTCGATCCCCGTCCCGGTCGCACCGGTGGCGAACTCCGATCCCATCGGCTCGACGTCAAATTCCTCGTCGCTCTCGAATTCGGAGCGAGGCTCGGTCGCGTTTCGGTTCATGCCGGGGATCGCCGCGACGGCGAGCGCGAGGTCATAGGCCGTGCGCTCGCGAAGGTACGCGATGCGAGGTCGATCACCCGCGAGATCGAGCACGACCTCGAACAGGAGCGAGGGCCCGGTGTCTTCATCGGTATCGTCCTCGATCGCGACGCCGAACTCGTCGGCCTGGGGCAGGAGGTCCGCGGGCGTGTCGTCGGGATCGAACCCGATGAAACTGTCCTGCTCGGGCTCGAACGACGCTCGGAGCATGAACCGCCACTGCAGCGAGCGGGTCGTGAGGGAATCGACGCACGCGCGGAACTGCGACTCGTCGAGTATCCCCTCAGAGAGCGGCCAGTCGATCGAACGCCGGTCGTTGAGATCGAGCCGATCGCGGGCCGAGACGATCGACTCCGCCGACGCCGCGTCGAGCCCCGGGAGCCCCGCGAGCACCTCGGCGGGCGCGCGGTTCAGATCGACCAGCCCCAGCCGGTACAAGTCGGGCGTCGTCGTGATCGCGTCGAGGAGCGCACCCCATTGCTCCTGGGGCACCCCGTTCTCGGCCAGCAGGCCGACCAGGACGCTCGGCGACCGGAGCATCGGCGCATCGACAAAGAGCGTTCGCAGCGATTCATCCGCCGAGTCGCCCGCGGCCTCGAGGAGCGCCTGTTCGATCCGGTCTGACCAGGGCGCGTTCACGTTCACGCGCGGCGAGCCCGTGCGATCGGAGTCAGCGCTTCCTGTGCTCACCGTTGGATCGGCCGAGTAGACCGTGAGGAAATCGAGCCATGCGTTGCCGCCCGGATCGTCTGGGTCTGACGCGTCCATCGATGCGACCGACGACCGATTGAGAGTGTCGGTTGGGACCTGGCTCGAGCCTGCGCTCGGGATATCGAAAGCGCTGTCGGTTGGGCTGTCGAGTGAGCGATCGGGTAACCCGAGCGGCGGATCGGCGAAACGACTTTGTTGATCGCTCCCGACAAGGCCCAGCACTTCGACCGGCGATCGGAACGGCGCGATGCGTCTTCCACGATCGATCGCATCTGCCAAGCCATCCGGCAGACCGGGCAGCGACGCGATCGCGTCGATCGGGGCGGTGTTCAGGTCGAGCCTTGCGGATTCGGGGACAAGCACGCGATCATCCGCGAACGGGACGAACTCAACGAGGATGCCCGGAGGCGGGGTGTCGTCGTCGGGCTTCCCGCGGTCGATGCGGACCGCCCTGGGCGCGCTCGGTGAGTCACCGGAGAGGAGATCGTCGCGCTGCCTCGCGAGATCGGCGGTCATCACCGTCAGCGCGGAACGGACGGCGAGGCGGAGTTCAAGGTCTTCGACAGACCGAACGGACGCCATGCGTTCGGCGGCCGTCGCCGTCAGCATCGCCGCGGCAGACAGCGACGCGATCACCACGAGGAACAGCACGGCGAACATCACGACGCCTCTTTTGCTGTGTAGAACCGGAGGGTGATCAGTCATGGCCGACCCCCCGCGTCGAGTTGGCGGCGGACAAACCTCGGGATCTGAGCGTCGGGGATCGTGATCATGCGCACGCGGTCGGGCTGGCCGAGGTCTTCGGGTTCTTCCGACCACTCGTCGAACTCACCCCCAAAGGAATCGGCGATGAACGGTTCATCGGTGAACGCGCCGGCGGCGCCCTGATTTGCAGAGAACGGATCGCCGTTGTCCGGTCTTGGGTCGGTCTGACCGAAGCCGGCGCCCCGGTCATCGAGAAACTCGGATTGCGATGATTCGGAGTCGGGATCGGTCGGGTTGCCGAACCAGATCGCGAGTTCGATCGCGGCAGGCATCGAACGCGTCGATGAGAACCGATCACGCCAGGATGCGCCGTCGTGGTACCGGAACGCGGCCCGGCGGACGGGCACGGGGTACGCCTCCGCGGACGATCGGCCCGACTGCTCGACGTCGTCGGACACCCGCTCAAGGACCAGTCGCCCGGAACGCTGGTCGAAGCGGATGGTTGTGGTCTGGAGGTCGTGCGTCGGCGCATCGGGCGATCCGAGCAGGACAGACTGGTGGGCAATGCGGACCCGGTTCGCGTCGCCTTCGATCCCAATTCCGCCGCCAGTAGACGCGATCGCGGTCATCAGATCCGCCTCGAGACGATCGAAGACCATCGTCGCGACCTGCGAGCGGTCGGCCTCGTCGAGCGCCCGGCTCTCGCGGTCGAAGAGCGTTGTCACAAAGACGTACACCGAGCCGAGAAGGATGCCGAGCAATGCGAGCGCGACCAGAACCTCGAGGAGGCTGAACGCTCGTGCAGTATTCGGAGTGATCCGCAGTTTCATGGCATCCCACCGCCGTCGTCGAACCCGCTGCCAAAGAGAGCGTCGTCGTCCATGGGGCTCTGCGATTCGGACCCTGCATCGAACGCGACGATCTGGCGGAGCGTGACCGATGCGCCCCCCATTACCTCGTCCCCCGCGTTGTCCACGCGGTGCGCACGCACGGTCACGAGCGTGAGGCCGGGAACGCGGGCGGGTTCGGTCTCGATCTCAAGGGCCCAGCCGGTGGTGACCAGATCACCCGACGCGGGCTGCGATTCATCGAACGCTGAGCCGGCGTCCATCGCGCCACCGAATGCGCCAGCGGGAGCCTCCGGATCCTCGTTGCCCATCCAATCCTCGGCCGCGTCGCCCCCGCCCGACCATGCGGGCACTGGGCCGTTCAGGGATTCGGGGCGTGCGATCCCAGCCTCGATCATCGCGAGCGCGTTCCGGGCGTGGTCTGCGCCGATGAGTTGGTCACGCGATCGGGTCAGGCTGTCGATCGCACCGCTGACGACGCCGAGCAGCGTCATCGCTGTGGCGACGAAGAGCCCGAGCGCGAGAACGATCTCGAGCAGCACCGCCCCCCGGCGTGCGCGAGCCCGTTGTGCGTGCGCCGTCCCGATCACCAGAGAACTGCCGTCCGAGCGCTTCATCACGGCATCGCCTCCCGGGATGAACCGCGCGGGCGTGCATTCTCACCGGGTTTCGCGCCGAGAGTTCTTGTCGGGTCGGGCTGAGCAAGCAGGTCCGCCTCATCCTGTTGTGCCCTGACGGCGTCGCACCGGATCACACCCGATGCCGATTCGATGATGAGTTGAGCGACGCGGTCCTCCGGATCAACCAGATAGACCGACCCCGCGGGGAGCACGCTCCCGTCGGGGACGCAGACCGCGACGAGCTCCGGCGTGCCCGCGGAATCGATCCCGCCGATGCCGTCCGCCCCGAAAGGGTCGAGACCGGTTCCGGGCTCTCCGGGAGACGGCGCGAGCCCGCCGATCTCGGAGAGCGCGTCGGGTGTGATGGTCGCGCCGAACCCTGGGTCGGCCGACAGCGAAACGGGCGGCTCGAACGTGATGCGGTAGCCGTCGGGCAATTCGAACAGCAAACGGATGACGTCGCCAGAATCCGTGAAACCCGCGGCACCCGGCATACCGCCGGATCTTTGGGCATCAAACGACCGTTGATTGAGCGAGGCCGTTCCAGACGCCGCGAAGGAACCTTGTTCGCCGCCGAACACCCCCGCCTCGGTGGAGCCGTCCTCCGGTGTGTGCCGGCGGCTCTCGATGCGGATCCTCTGCGTCTCGGGATCGGGTGTCGCGTAGACCAGCGTGATCTCGCCCGTCCGCCGGGCGTCTTCGCGGGCGAGGCGGATTTCCTGAACGAGCCGATCGGTGGTGTAGCCGAACGTCCGCGGCGCGATCTGCTCGAAGAGTGCGGGGCCCACGAGGGCGACCATCATCACGAGCACGCCGAGGGCGAGCAGGATCTCGATGAGCGTGAACGCTCGGGGTTGTGAGACTGCGCGTTGACGCACGGGGCCGACCTCCGGCCTGACATCATCGAGGAATCAGCACGCCGAGACAATCACCGCCTCCGCGGCTGTTGCCGGACGCTGCACAAACGCTGAGCACATTCCGCGGCGACGAGAGCCGTTTACGGGCCGTCGGGTGCGGGCATGTCGGAACCAAAGTCGCTGCCGAACTCATCGCCTTCGTTCTCGTTCCACGCGACGATGTCGTCCTCGGTGTCTTCCTCGCCGTCGGGACCGTTGGACCAGAGGTCGTACTTCTCACCGTACTCGGGGTCCTCGCCGCGGTAGCCCCACTCGTTGCCCCACGGGTCGTTGGGCAGGGCCTCGGTGAGGTACTTCTTCCACTTGTCGGCGTCGGCGTCCGGATCGAGGACTTCCTTGTTCCACAGGACCTCGAGGCCCTCGTCCTCGTTGGGCACCCGGCGGTAGTCGAGCTCGAACATCATGATCCCCTGCTCGATGTTTTGGAGCTGGATCTTCGAGTTGTCGACGTCGGCCTGGTCGCGCACGCCGAGCAGCGCGACGCCCACGACCGCGCCGAGTGCGACGACGATCGCGATCGCGATCAGGACCTCGATGAGTGTGAAACCGCCGCGGGTCGCGGTGCGGGTGGCACGTCTTGCAGTGGGCCGATTCGTCTTGGTGATCGTCGTTTCGTTCATCGCGTTCGCTCCTTCGACCCCCCCAGCACACGAAACGGGGGAGCGCGTGATATTCGATTCCTGGGATCCATCCCCTCAATGCCCCTCGGGGCTCACTGAGCCCTCCGCGGCGTCCGGTCCCGGCGGTGGTCTCCCACGCCGGCCTGCGAGCCCCCACGGAGGCTGTAGATTAGTCTACACTAGCATAGCATTTGTCCGCCCGCAAGGACATACCGACAACTCGCGTCCGAGGTTCAAAGACTCGAGGTCATCTGGGTCATCGGCAAGATCAACGCGATCGCAACAAGCGCGATGCCGATGGCGAGGAACGCGAGCATCAGCGGCTCGATCAGCTTCACAGCCCCCGAAAGCAGGCGGTCCACACGCCCCTCGAGCGTCTCGGCGATTGTCAGCAACACCTGATCCACGTTGCCGGCCGCCTCGCCCACCGAGATCATCTCGACGACATCATCGGCGAACAGCCCAGACGCCGCGAGCGGGCCCGCGAGCGGTTCGCCGGCGCGGACGGCCTCGATCGCGTTGTCGATCGCGTCTTCCATGAGCGCGTTGCCCGCGGCGTCTTTGGCGATCCCCATCGCCGTCAGCAGCGGGACCCCGTTGGATTCCATTGTTCCCAGCAGCCTGCAGAACCGGGCGGCGGCGAGGGCTCGCGTCAGCGGGCCGAGCACGGGCGCCCGCGTGCGGAGGATCGAAACCCGCCGGCGGACATCCTCCCGCTTGCGGAGGCTCCAGAAGACGATGCCGAGTACGACGGCGAGCACGAGCAGAACGAGACCATACTTCGAGACGATGTCGCTGATGCCGAGCACAAAGGAGGTGACGGCCGGCACGCTGTCGAGCCTCGAGAGCATCTTGTCGCGGAACATCGGGACAAAGAAGATGAACAGCACCCCGAGCACGATGGACCCGATGGTGAGCAGGACGATTGGGTAGACAAGGCTCCCGATGATCTTGCCGCGCAGCTCCGCCTCGCCCAGGACGAACTTGCCGAGCTGGGCGAAGACTTCTTCGAGAAAGCCGCCCTTCTCTCCGGCGCGGACCATCGCGACGTGGACACGTGGGAAGACGTCCGGCTGCTCGGCCATCGCCGCGGCGAGCTCGCCCCCGTCGCTGACGCGCTCGCCGAGCTTGCGGAACACCGTTGCGAGCTTGGGCTGGCTCTTCTGGTTGCTGAGCAACGCGATGGACCGCATCAGGGGGACGCCCGCCCTGAGCAGATCGGCGAGCTGGGTGTACACCGTCGCGAGCTGACGCTTGCCGATGCCGCCCACGCCCAATCGCTCCGATTTTTCTGAGACGCGTACCGGCGTCATCGACCGGCTCTCGAGCTCGGCGTAGACCGCCTGCTCGGTATTGCCGGAGAGCATGCCGGTTGTCCGGGCGCCGGCCTTGTCGATCGCGATGTATTCGAAAGTGGGCATCGGTCCCGACAGGATACCCGCGCGAGTCCGCCGGAGACCCGCCGATCATCAGGCGGACCGCCGGGTCATTCCTTGCCGAGCAGTTCCTCGATCTTCATGGTCAGTTTCTCGTTGTTCGGCTTGGTCCGTGGGTCGAACCGCATGACCGCGTTGCCCTCGCGATCGACGAGGTACTTCGTAAAGTTCCAGCTCGGCTCGCCCCCCGCGGGCTTCGGCTGCGCGGCGAGTTGCTTGTAAAGTGGGTGGGCGTCCTCGCCCTTCACGCTGATCTTCTCGAACATCGGGAACGTGACGTCGAAACGATCGGTGCAGAACTGCGCGATCTCGTCGTTTGTGCCCGGCTCCTGACCCATGAAGTTGTTGGCGGGGAAACCCAGGACTACCAGGCCGCGGTCTTTGTAATCGCGATAGATCTTCTCGAGGACCTCGTACTGGGGCGTGAGGCCGCACCGGCTGGCGGTGTTGACCATCAGGATGACCTTGCCCTTGTACTTCTCGAGGCTCTCATCCTTCCCGTCGATGCGTTTCATCTTGTGCTTGAGAACGTACGGCGTAGTCGAGTCGTCGCTCGTGAGCGTGGACGGGGCTTCGGGGTCCGGGGCGTCGGAGACTCGGGTGTCGGACGTGAGGGCGATCGCGGAGCCGGCGGAGGCGAGTGCGACAGCCGCGGAGGACACAAGGAGGCGTGCGGTGGTCTTGAGCGGCATGGTCGAATCCTCGTTGTAATCGAACAGGCGGTGTGTTGTCGCAGAGCCTGGGTGCCAGAGATCCGGAAACACCCGAACCCGACTGGGAGATCTCATCGAAGGATACAGTCCTTCCGATGCACGTACCCCCGGACACACACCGCGCTGGCTCGATCCACAGGCTCACGCGGACGGTCCGTCTGAACATCCTGCAGGCTCAGCCACCAAGTGATGCCGTTCCCCGCAAGGGCGTCAACGGCGAGGGGGGCAAGCCCGCGATGGACGGGTTCGGGGCGCACTACGAGTTCGAGGTCCGCTGCGAGGGCGAGCCCAACGCCGAGACCGGCTATCTGATCAACATCAAGGAAATCGACACCGCGGTCCGTGAGGGCGTGGTCCCGCTCATCGTGTCGGCCTCGGTGGACGGGCGATCGCCGATCGCGCTGATGCCCCGGCTGCTCGCCGAGACGAGCGATCGGCTTCCGGTCGGTGTCGCGTCGATCGCGCTGCGGCTGACACCCTCTTTGATGCTCGAATTTTTCGCCGCGGGGTTCCACCACGACAGCAAGGAGACCGGGATGGCGGAGGTGATCGTTCGGCAGATGCTCGAGTTTTCCGCGGCCCACCGGCTGCATGTGCCGGGCCTGAGCGACGCGGAAAACAAGGCCCTGTTCGGGAAATGCAACAACCCGGCGGGGCACGGGCACAACTACCGGATCGAGCCGGCGGTCGCGGTCAACCCCGACCGGCCGATGACGGTTGACGCCATCGAGCGGATCACCGACGAGGTGGTCATCGAACGATTCGATCACAAGCACCTCAACGACCAGACCGAGGAATTCGCGGCCGACGGCGGGCTGAACCCCAGTGTGGAGAACATCGCACGGGTCTGCTACAGGTTATTGGACCGCCCGATCGCGGACGCGGGGGGCCGGCTCAAGGCGGTCACGGTCTGGGAGACGGATCGGACGAGTTGCACCTATCCCGGCTGAACCGCCGATGAAAGTCGGGTGCCGGGGATCGGTTCGGACGGCCCGCGACCCGGCCCAGAACCGGCTGGCACGCCCGGTTGAATCTCGAGCCGGAAACATGCACCCCGGACGGATCGGGACCGGTAGACTGATTACTGGGGACATGGAACCAACCAATGGGCATCGGTGTCATTCTCGAAGAACGGGGCCTGATCTCGCGCGACCAGCTCGACGCGGCGATCGCCGAGCAGCGGCGGAGTGGTGAACGTCTCGACCGGGTCCTCGTCCGGCTCGGGTTCGTGAGCACCGACGACGTGCTCCACGCGCTGGGCGATCAGTTCCACATGCCCGTTGTCGATCTCGCGACGACCGCCGTCGAGCGCGACGTGCTCGAAGCCCTCCCCGCGCAGCTCGTCTACAAGCAGCACTGCGTGCCCATCGAACGAAGCAACGGCACTCTCACCGTCGCGACCAGCGACCCGTTCGAGCTCACCGCACTCGACGAGCTCCGGCTCCTGACCGGGTGCGCCATCGAGCTCGTGCTCGCGGACGAGTCGGAACTGCACAAGTTCATCCGCAGCCATTACGGCGTGGGCGGCGACACGCTCGACGCCATGTCAGCAGGCAGCGTCGATATCGACGCGGGCGACGCGCCGCAGGACGAGATCGAGCAGGCCCAGGAGGCGAGCGTCATCAAGCTCGTCAACGACCTGCTCATCGAGGCGATCCGCGAGCGGGCGACCGACGTCCACATCGAGCCCTACGAGAACGAACTCGCGGTGCGCTACCGCATCGACGGCGTGCTGCAGCGCGCCAGCGTCCCGCAGACCATCAACCGGTTCGCCTCGGCGATCATCAGCCGGCTCAAGATCATGGCGAACCTCAACATCGCCGAGAAGCGCAAGCCACAGGACGGCCGGATCACGTTCAGCAGCCGCAACAGCGACGGCAAGATCGAAGAGTTCGATCTGCGTGTCAGCGTCATCCCCATGCTGTTCGGCGAGGGCGTGGTTCTCCGCGTGCTCAACAAGAGCGCCGTGCTCATGTCGCTCGACGACCTCGGCATGCCCAAGCACGTCAACGACCCGTGGAACGCGATGATCCAACGCCCCCACGGGATCGTGCTCGTCACCGGGCCCACGGGCTCTGGAAAATCGACCACGCTCTACGCCTCGCTCAACAAGATCATCAGCGACGAGATCAAGTGCATCACCGTCGAGGACCCCGTCGAGTACCACGTGCCGGGAGTGAACCAGATCCAGGTGAACACCAAGGTCGGGCTCTCGTTTGCCGCGGGACTCCGCTCGATCCTGCGGCACGACCCCGACGCGGTGATGGTGGGCGAGATCCGCGATAAAGAGACCGCCGAGATCGCGGTGCAGGCTTCGCTCACGGGGCACCTCGTTCT
>DDFO01000036.1:96588-97281 GCA_002337215.1 Phycisphaerales bacterium UBA1926
CGCGGTGCAGGCGTCGCTCACGGGCCACGTCGTCTTCAGCACGCTGCACACCAATGACGCGGCCGGTGCCGTGACCCGCCTCATCGACATGGGCGTCGAGCCCTTCCTGATCGCGAGCTCCGTCGAAGGCGTGCTCGCCCAGCGCCTCGTGCGCCGCGTCTGCAAAGCCTGCGGCTGCGCCTACGAGCCCGATGTCCGCGATCTGCCCAGTGATTTCAATCTCAGGCAGGGCCAGACGCTGACCAAGGGCGAGGGCTGCCGCGAGTGCCGGCAGACGGGCTACCGAGGCCGGCTCGGGATCTACGAGCTGCTGACCATGAGCCACACGATCCGTGAGATGATCATGAACCGCGTCAACGCCCCCACCATCGCCGCCCACGCGATCGAGCACGGCGATCTCTCCACCCTCAAGCAGGACGGGTACGCGAAGGCCCTTGACGGCAAGACCACGATCAGCGAAGTGATGCGCGCGATGACGGCATAGGGCGGATCTCTCATTCGACATCGGGATTCAGGCGAGCCCCTCGCGTGAGCGAGGGGTTGTTTGTGCGCGCGGCGCCGATGTTCCAAAGAAAAACCCCTCGCGTGCGCGAGGGGCTCGTTGGTTGAAAGCTCGGTTCTAGACCATCAATTCACGCCGTGCATCATCTTCTTGAGGATCGGGCTCAGCACCGCGATGAGCACGCCCGCGCA
>DDFO01000036.1:97412-102007 GCA_002337215.1 Phycisphaerales bacterium UBA1926
CCCGCGCCGATCGGGAAGAGCACGAGCATCAGGAAGAAGCCCGGGAGGCCATCGATCAGGAAGGTCGCCTCGGCCGGTTCGCCGTTCTCACCCGGGAGGAACTTGGTCGAGAACTGCGCAACCGTGCCCGCGAGAAAGTTGGAGCCCGCGAGCGAGAGGAACCAGATGCCCATCATGAGCGACTGGAACCGCAGCGGCGCGAGCTTGGTCACCATCGAGAGGCCGACAGGCGACAGGCAGAGCTCGCCCCATGTGACCACGACGTAGGCAACGAGCAGCCAGTGAGGCCCGGCCTGCCCGCCGCTCTTCGCTTCCCACGCGCCGAAGACCATCGCGAGGAACGAGAGGCCGAGCAGCCAGAGCCCGATCGCGAACTTCATGGGTGTGGAGGGGTTCAGCTTCTTCTTATTGAGCCAGACCCAGAGGATCGAGAACAGCGGCGCGCAGACGACAATCGTGAGCGCGTTGACCGACTGGTACCACGTCGCCGGGAACGGGTTCTCCAGCATGCCGTACAGCGTCCGGTCCGTGTTCTGCTGGGCGAACACGTTCAGGGACGACCCGGCCTGCTCGAACGCGGTCCAGAAGAAGATGTTCCCGAAGAACGCGAGCACGAGAATCACCAGCAATCGCTGGAAGTCGATCAAGTTCAGAGGCCGGCTCGCCTCATACTCGTCCCGCTTGGCCTTCGCGATATCCGCCGGCGTGGGCTCCTTGCCCTTCTCGTGGTACGCCTCGTGGTGCGGCGGGTCGCCGATGCCGCGGAGATACTTGGGCCGGAAGATCTGATAGAAGATCAGGCCCAGGATCATGCCCACCGCGGCGGCGCCGAACCCCCAGTGCCAGCCCACGCTCTCGCCGAGCGTGCCGGCGATCAGCGGCGAGAGGAACGCGCCGATGTTGATGCCCATGTAGAAGATCGTGAAGCCCGAGTCGCGGCGCGGGTCATCCTCGCCGTAGAGCTGCCCGACCATCACTGAAACGCACGGCTTGAAGAACCCGGTGCCGATCACGATCAACGCCAGCCCCGCCATGAAGGTCAGGTACGCGCCCGTGCTCGACTGCATCGTGACGACCTCACCCGCGGTGATCCCGAACAGTTCGGTCCCCGCGAGCGTGATGTGCCCGAGCGCGATGATCCACCCGCCGATCAGCATCGACCGGTGCGTGCCCAGGAACTTGTCGGCGAGCCACCCGCCGGCCAGCGGCGTGAGGTAAACG
Organism: Phycisphaerales bacterium UBA1926; assembly: GCA_002337215.1. GTDB lineage: Bacteria > Planctomycetota > Phycisphaerae > Phycisphaerales > UBA1924 > UBA1926. The sequence continues at coordinate 98,634 of DDFO01000036.1, forward strand.
CCGAAGGTGTAGAACTTGTAGAGGCCGTACGCATTGACCTCTTGCCAGCCGAACCCCGGATTGTCGTTGGGCGTGCCGTCCGCGAGCGTCGCTTCCGTGCTCGCGATCAGATAGAGCACGAGCAGCGCCCGCATGCCGTAGTAGCTGAACCGCTCCCACATCTCGGTGATGAACAGAACCCACAACCCAGGCGGGTGACCCCGCTTGACGTTCCCGACCGGATCATCGGTCAGACCCGACATCGCGGGCTCGGCAAGCGTGGGATCCGCGGCCTCGAATCGATCCTGATTCTGTTCATCGCTCATGCGTGTCTCACCTATTCTGGGTCTCTCGCGAGTTGGGACAGCATAGTGGGTTCGCCCCTCGCACGCGAGCGGACCGCCCCGCCAGACGCCAAGTCTCCCGCGTCGCATCACGCCTCATTGCGCACGATCAGATCCGCCAGCGCCCGATACCCATCCGCGAATCGGGCGTAGGTCGGGTCCGCAACCTCGTGGAAGAACGTTCGCGCCGCCTCGACGCCCATCCCCCGCTCGCCCCGCCGCTCGATCGCCTCCCACCGCGACCACCGCGTCTCGGTCGGGGCCTCGACGAAGACCCGCAATCCAACGGCGTCTCCGAGCCTCGCGTGCAGCGCGAAAAGACCCTCGACGATGACCACCGAGCCGGGCGGTGGCGTCACGAGCCGGGCATCCACACGCCGGTGCTCATGAAACGACCAGACCGGGATCGATGCGGGTTCACCCGCGTCGAGCAGCCGGAGGTGCTCGGCGAGCAACGCAAGATCCGCGTGTTCGGGCAGATCACGCTCCGCCTCGGGGACGCGGTCGTAATCGGGCAGATAGTCGTCGGTTGAGAGAACGACGCATCCCGCGTCGCCCTCGCACTCGTCGCGAAGCCGGGCCGCGAGCGTGGATTTTCCCGCCCCGGCCGGGCCCGTGATCCCGACCACGCGCGGCCGGAAATCGGCCTCGAGCGATCCGCAGATCGCCCGAACGCCGGCACCGAGCCCGATGACGTGTGGTGTCTCATCCATGCGCGGCAAACATAGGCCCGGTTGCCCGCGTGCGATCCGCACGCGCACAGGAGAAGCCGGCCCGCTACGCTCGCGGGTCTCTCGATCCGAGCCCACGCACGGAGAACGAATTCATGAACCCAACCGGATTGATGGGCGTCGTGGTGCTCGTTGCGCTCGCCTGGATCATCAGTGAGAATCGCCGCGCGTTCCCGATCCGCGTTGTCCTGGGCGGCATCGGCTTGCAGATCGTCCTCGCGATCGTGCTGATCAAGGTCCCGTTCGTCGTCTCCATCTTCCAGTTCTTCGCCGAGGGCACGGCCGCCGTGATCGGCCTCGCCGACGAGGGCATCGCGTTCATCTTCGGGCGTCAGATGCTCGATCCGGGAGGCCCCTGGGGCTTCGTCTTCGCGATCAAGGTCCTCCCGGTCATCATCTACTTCGCCTCGCTGATGGCGGTGCTCTACCACATCGGGCTCATGCCCCGAATCGTCGCGGGCCTCGCCTGGCTGCTCCGCCGAAGCCTCGGTGTCTCCGGAGCCGAGGCACTCGCGATGGCGGCCAACGTCTTCGTGGGTCAGACCGAAGCGCCGCTCTGCATCCGGCCCTACCTCGACAAGATGAGCCGAGCCGGGCTGATGACGCTGATGGTGGGCGGGTTCGCAACGATCGCCGGGAGCGTGCTCGCCGGGTATGTCAACTTTCTCAGCCCCGTCCCCGCGCCGGCCGACCCCGCGAGCGCGCCCGAGATCATCGCCGCGGCGCAGGCCGCGATCGACGCCGCCCGGGCCGAGCAGGCTCTCTGGATCCGCCATCTGCTTACGGCAAGCGTGATGTCCGCCCCCGCCGCGTTCGTGATGGCCCGCGTGCTCGTCCCAGAGACCGAGCCCGCCGACGAGACGCACGCCGTCTCGGCCGCCGAGATCGAAGACTCCGCAAACCTCCTCGATGCCGCCGCGATCGGCGCAACCGACGGCCTCAAACTCGCGCTCAACGTCGGCGCGATGCTCATCGCCTTCGTGTCCCTCCTCGCGCTCGTCAACTGGCCCATCCGCTCGATCGGCGAGATCGATAGCGTCGATGCCTGGCTCGCCGCCCGCGGCGTCGAATCGCTCAACCTTCAGACCCTGCTGGGCTGGCTCTTCGCACCCCTCGCCTGGACCATGGGGGTCGAGTGGGCGGACGCCCCGCTCATCGGCCGGCTCATGGGCGAGAAGATCGTCGCCACCGAGTTCATCGCGTTCGGCACGCTCGCGAACGCCGTCAACGACCCGGGTGCCGCGACGATCTCAGACCGCTCCGCCGCGATCGGCGCGTTCGCCCTGTGCGGCTTCGCGAACTTCGGCTCGATCGGCATCCAGATCGGCGGGCTCAGCGCCCTCGCCCCGAGCCGGCGCAAGGACTTCGTCTCCCTCGCATTCAGGGCGATGATCGGCGGCGCATTCGCGAGTTGGATGACCGCTTCGATCGCGGGGGTCTTCCTCTGAGAACCGCGTGAAGGCGACCACCTCGCCCGACCTACGCTCGCGGGGCCGCCTGAACCCCCAGGCCGCCGCGACCCGGATGGAGCCCGTGATGACCGATCCACAGAAATTTTCCCCGCACGGCACGCTCATCGGGATGGTCCACGTCGGCGCCCTCCCCGGCACACCCAATCACGCCGAGAGCGTCGAACACCTCGCCCGGACCGCCGCGCACGAAGCGAGAACCCTCATCGAATCAGGGTTCGACGCCATCATCATCGAGAACATGCACGACGCGCCGTACATCCACGGTGCCCGGCTCGGCCCCGAGATCGCCTGCGCCATGACACGCGTCGGCGCCGAGGTCGCCTCAGCGATCTCCGCCCGAAGCGACGTGCCGCTGGGCGTCCAGATCCTCTCGGGGGGCAACCGGCACGCGCTCGCGGTCGCGCACTCGATCGGTGGGTCGTTCATCCGGTGCGAGAACTTCGTCTACGCCCACGTCGCCGACGAGGGGCTTCTCCCCGAGGCCGAGGCGGGCCCGCTGCTGCGGTATCGCAAATCGATCGACGCCGAGCGCGTGTCGATCTTCGCAGACATCAAGAAGAAACACGCGTCGCACGCGATCACCGCCGACATTTCCGTCGCGGACGCCGCCCACGCCGCCGCCTTCTTCGGTGCCGACGGGCTGATCATCACGGGCGCGTGGACCGGCACGCCCGCCGACCCGTCCGACGCCGAGGCCGCAAAGAACGCGTCGGGTCTTCCCGTGCTCATCGGGAGCGGCGTCACAGACACAAACGTGCGCGACATGCTCGCGGTCGCCGACGGCGTGATCGTCGGGTCCTCGATCAAAGAAGGCGGCGTCTGGTCGAACCCGGTGTGCGCACAACGGG
>DDFO01000036.1:102091-112317 GCA_002337215.1 Phycisphaerales bacterium UBA1926
CGCGGCCCATGGGTAAACGGATGTCCTGAGCCGGTCACGCCGGGACAGGCTGCCCCGCCACCACCGACTCGCACTCGATCGACGATCGCACGCCGAACGAGACGCCGTGCTTGCGTGCGAACAGCGATGCCCGCTTGGGCAGCGTGAACTCGCCCGCGAGCGACTGCGTTCCGCGCTCCGAGACGATCAGGTCGGCCGAGAGCCCGAGCCGCTGGGCGATGAACAGGCCCGTCAGTTCCGCGCCGCCCGTCCCCAGGCTCGTCGTTTCGCCCTCCGGTGTGCGGCCGACACCGCCCGCGATCACCAGCACCCCGCCTCGCAACGCCGCCTGCTCGAACCGCTTGGCGTGCAGCAACCTGGGCTCGGCCTCGAGCGCGTGCCCCCTCGTGATCGGCGCGTACAGCACCGGGTCGAGCAGCGTCGCATTCGTACCGAGCATGTGCAGGAGCGACACAAGCCTCTGGGCGTTCTCCCTCGCGGCAAGCGTCAGGAGGTTCGCTCGGCACAGCAGATCGCCAGTCGAGCACAGTGCTGCGGACCGCTGCTCCATCGCTTTCTGCTCATGCGGCGATGACCCGACAACAACGATGGTCGCGCCCATGCCGTCCGTGGTCCCGCGGCGGCTGCCGGAAATCGGCATCGTCGCGAGCTGGCCGGCGTAGGCGCTGAGCGCCGAGCCGCCTTCGAGTGCGGAATCAGTGAGCGTGAGAAGCATTGTCGTGTCGAGGGTCATCGGAGTGCCTCCGGTTTTAGACCACAATCCAAAGAAACGTCGGGCGCACACAAAGGCGTCCGAGCTGGAAACCCCGTGCCGATCATGTCGATCGACGCGGGGCGGAGAAACGATGCCGAATCAGGAAACTTTCCAATCACGCGAGACAAGAACTCGAATCAAAAATCGGGACAAGAAAAAAGGCCACCGTTCTCGCGGTGGCCTCTTTCAGGGTTTGTGCTGTCTGAGTCGTTCCGCTCAGCCATGCCCCCAAGAGACCACCGCGCCGGTCCACATCTGGACTTTGACGCAGGTCATAAGGGAAATGTGGCGGTGAGCGTGGTTCACGACGACTGAATCCTTCGGGGTACTGATCCGAAACTCTGTACGCGGTACTCCCGCGTGGGTTCGACAGACGATACAACTTTCGGCTTCTGCGTCAAGCAAGATTCGTCCGATTCGATGACTTCTTCTCCAAACCTGAGCGAACGGGGCCTTTTCCTGACCCGACCCGGCTCAGCCGACGATCCCCGAAGGAATCGGATGTTCGTCAGACTTGTACCGATTTCTTGGTCACCGGTTGCAGGTCAACCGTGCGCCCGCCTTTGATATTCCCCGCAGGTCTCCCGAATCTTTCGCTTTGAACCGCCCCGCGAGCCCGATGACCAACCCGCCCCCCCGCATCAATTTTTCAGGCGTGCTCGGCAGCGACAAGGGCCGGCTCATGGCCCGCCTCGCGGGGCTGCAGCGCAACCGGAAGATGCCGGCCGACAAGAAGCGGCGTGTCCTTGAGCAGATCGCCGCCGACGCCGAGCGCTCGCGCGCCTGCCGGACCGACCGTGAATCCCGGCGCCCCGCGATCACCTACCCCGAGGAACTGCCCGTCTCCGCGATGCGCGAGGAGATCGCATCGGTCATCCGCGACCATCAGGTCGTTGTTCTATGCGGCGAGACCGGGTCCGGTAAGACCACCCAACTCCCGAAGATCTGCATGGATGTCGCCCTCGGGCTCGGGCGCGGCATCGACGGCATCATCGGGCACACCCAGCCCCGCCGGATCGCCGCCCGCACCGTCGCCGCCCGGATCGCCGAGGAACTGGGCGGCAGGCACGGCGACATCGTGGGCAGCAAGGTGCGCTTTGGTGACCAGACCACCGACCGCACCATGGTCAAGCTCATGACCGACGGGATCCTCCTTGCCGAGACCCAGTCCGACCGACTCTTCCGCCAGTACGACACGCTCATTATCGACGAAGCGCACGAACGCAGCCTCAACATCGACTTCCTGCTGGGATACCTGCACCAGATCCTGCCCCGCCGCCCCGATCTGAAGCTCATCATCACCAGCGCGACGATCGACCCCGAGCGGTTCGCCGACCATTTCGCGACGACCCGGGGCCCCGCGCCGATCATCGAGGTCCCGGGGCGGACCTACCCCGTCGAAACAAACTACCGACCGCTCCCGGGCGCCGAATCAGGGCGGGCCGCGATCCCCCCGGGCTCCTTCATGCGTGACGCCGACGACACGATCGGGGCCGTCCTCGATTGCGTCCGTGAGATCGACAGCGGAACACGGGGCGACATCCTCGTCTTCATGCCCGGCGAGCGCGAGATCCGCGAGACCGCGAACGCACTGCGACGGCATTTCGGGGACGGTTCATCGAATGGGGCCCACGGGCAAGGCGACGAGATCCTCCCGCTCTACGCCCGCCTCTCCGTCGAGGAGCAACGCAAGGCGTTCAAGCCGCACCCGGGCCGGCGGATCGTGATCGCGACCAACGTCGCCGAGACCTCGCTGACCGTCCCCGGCATCCGCTACGTCATCGATCCCGGGACCGCGCGGATCAGCCGCTACAGCGCGCGCACAAAGGTGCAGGGCCTCGACATCGAGCCCATCAGCCAGGCGTCGGCCAACCAGCGCAAGGGCCGGTGCGGGCGCGTCGGGCCCGGCGTCTGCTACAGGCTCTATTCCGAGGACGACTTCAAGAGCCGGGACGAATTCACCCCCCCCGAGATCCAGCGGACCAACCTCGCGAGCGTGGTGCTCCAGATGGGCGCGCTCAAACTGGGCCGCCCCGATCGCTTCCCGTTCGTGGAGCCCCCCGATTCCCGTCTCATTCGTGACGGGTACGACACGCTCCACGAGCTCGGCGCGATCGACGACGACGGCGAACTGACCGACATCGGACGCGATCTCGCGAGGCTGCCCATCGATCCGCGCATCGGGCGGATGGTCCTCGCGGGCCATGCCGAGGGGTGCCTGCACGACGTGCTCATCCTCGCGGCGGGGCTCAGCGTGCAGGACCCACGCGACCGCCCGGCGGAACTCCAGAACGAGGCCGACCAGGCGCACGAGAAGTTCGCCCACGAGACCTCGGACTTCATGAGCCTGCTGAATGTGTGGCATTTCTACCACGATTCGATCCGCCCGCTCAGCCGATCGAAGCGCACGAAGGCGTGCCGGCAGAACTTCCTCTCCGAGCGTCGGCTCATCGAGTGGAACGAGGTGCTCAGCCAGCTGCGGCAGATCACCCGCGAGCTGGGGTTTGATACCCGTGCCCGCACGAGCGCACAGGACGAGTCGCGCCCCGAACTCCACCGCGCGCTGCTCACGGGCCTGCTCACCAACATCGGCAAGCTCGATGAGAAGCACGAATACCAGGGCACGCGGGGGACCAAGTTCTACCTGCATCCCTCGTCGAACATCTTCGGCGACAAACCCAAGTGGGTCATGGCGGCCGAGCTCGTGCGCACGACGCGCCTGTACGCGCGCACGATCGCGACCATCGACCCCCGCTGGGTCGAGGAGATCGGCGCCCACCTCATCAAGCGGACATACAGCGAGCCGACCTGGGACGCGAAGAGCGCCCGCGTGATGGCGTACGAGAAGATCACGATGGCGGGCCTCGAGATCATCCCGAAGCGTCGCGCACACTTCGGGCCAGTCGATCCCGTGAAGTCCCGGGAGATCTTCATCCACAGCGCGCTCGTCGAGGGCGAGTACGACACCGGGGCGAAAAGCCTGCTGCACAACCGCGAACTCGAGCGCACGATCGCGAACCTCGAGGACAAAGCCCGGCGTCGTGACCTGATGGCCGAGGCCGAGGCGCGGTACGCGTTCTACGACAAGCGTCTCGCCGACACGGTCTTCAGCGGGCGTTCGTTCGAGAAGTGGCGCAAGGACGCGGAGCGGAGGGACGCCCGGATCCTCTACATGTCGATCGACGATGTGCTGATCGGCGACTCGACTGAGGTGGGCGAGACGAGCTATCCGGATCGGTTCGTCACAGCCGGGGGCAACCTCGACCTGCGGTACCGCTTTGACCCGAGTTCGCCCGACGACGGGGTGACGCTCGAGGTCCCGGTCGAGCAACTCGGCCAGATCGACGCCGACCGGGCCGACCGGCTCGTGCCGGGGCTGCTCGCCGAGAAGATCGAGGCGCTGATGCGGACCCTGCCCAAGCAGACGCGTCGCTACTTCGACATCCCCGTCGTTGCCAAGCAGGCGGCCCTCGATCTCATGCACTCCGACGGGTCGCTCATCGCCACGCTCGCCACGAACCTGAGCAACCGAGCGGGCGTCACGATCCGCCCCGACGCCTTCAGCACCGACCAACTCCCCGATCACCTCGCGATGCGGTACCGCGTCGTCAACGCATCGGGCGACGAGATCGCGACGAGCCGGGATCTGGTCTCGCTCCGCCGCGAGTTCGCCGACCAGATCAAGGCGGGGTTCAGCGGGCTCGCGAAGGGCGAATGGCACCGCGACGGGATCACCGAGTGGGACTTCGGCGAACTGCCCAAATCGATCGAGATCGCGACCGACCCCGCGCCGATCCTGGGCTATCCCGGAATCGTTGACGAGGGCCCGCCTTCAAAGAACAAGCCGGGGCACACGGTGGGGCTGCGGGTGTTCGACACACCAGAAGCCGCGAAGGACGCGACCCGGCTCGGCCTCGCCCGCCTCGGCATCCGCCGGCTGAAGTCCGACCTCAAGTTTGACGACAAGGCGATCACCAACTTTCAGACCATCGTCCTGTGGTACGCACCGCTGGGATCACCCGAGCAGCTCCGCGACGAGATCATGATGCTCATCGCCGATCGGCTGTTCGTGGGCGACACGAAGCACCCGCGGACATTCAACGAGTTCACCGCCCGGATCGACAACGCCTGGAACCGGCTCTCGGCGGTCTCGACGGACTGCACGCAGATCGCCGAGCAGGTGTACACGCGCTATTCAGCGATCGCGTCGCGTCTCGACGACAGCCATCCGCAGAACTGGGAGCGGGCGGTCCGCGACATGCGTGCCCAGCTCGGCTCGCTCGTGACCTCGCACACGCTGACACGGACGCCGTTCCGCTGGCTCCGCGGCATCCCGCGGTTTCTGCGGGGCATTGAGGTCCGCATGGAGCGGCTGCGTGGCGGCGGCGTCGAGCGTGATCTCCGATCGATGGCGGAGGTCCACGCCTGGCAGCGGCGTCTCGCGGAGCGTGCGACCAAGCACCAGGGCGAGGGCATCGTCGATCCGAACCTGATCGAGTTCCGCTATCTCCACGAGGAGTTCCGCGTCTCGCTGTTCGCTCAGGAACTCAAGACGTCCGTCCCGGTGAGCGGGAAACGGATGGAAAAGGCGTGGGAGAAGGTCCGCCCCTAGGGCGTCAGCCCGCCTGATCCGAGGCGGCTTTGCGTTTGGCTTCGAGCCTGGCCGACGACGGCACACGCACATCGCTCGCGAGCCCCACCTTCGACATCGCGACAATCAGCAGGTAGCTCGCGTCAACTTCCCACCAGCGCAGACCGTGCCGGGCGGACGTCGGGAACGCGTGGTGGTTGTTGTGCCAGCCCTCACCGAGCGCAAGCACACCAAAGATCGCGTTGTTCCGGCTCTCGTCGTGGCTCTCGAAGGGCCGCGTACCCCAGATGTGGCAGACCGAGTTGATGCTCCAGGTCACGTGGTGCAGCAGGAACACGCGCACCAGACCACCCCAGATGAATCCGAGCAATGCCCCGGTCCACGACATCGTCGCGAGCCCCCCCACCAACGCGGGGAAGAGCAGGCCGGCGAAGGCCCAGAGCGGGAAGGTCTTGCTGATAAACCGGCACAGACGATCGTCCTCGAAGTCCTTCATGTACCGCGTCAGCCCCTCGGGAACGGTCGAGAACCCATCGCGGACCGACCGGAACGATTTGCATGCGATGATCCACCCGACGTGCGCGTGGAAGAGCCCGCGGATCGTGCCGACCACGCCGTCGCCGTGCGTGTGCGGCGAGTGGGGATCGTCCGCCCGATCGCTGTGCTGGTGGTGCTTGCGGTGCGTCGCGACCCACTGCAGCACCGGGCCCTCCACGGCGGTCGAGCCCAGGATCGCCAACGCCCCCCGGACGACGCCGGAAGTCTTGAAACTGCGGTGCGTGAACAGGCGGTGGTAGCCGACCGTGATGCCGATCGCCGAGGCGAGGTACATCCCCCCGAGGATCGCGAGATAGACCCAGTTGAACGCGACGCCCCAGAGAAGCACCGTCGCCGCAATCACGCCGAGGATCGGGATCACGACCGCGAGGAGGTTGATCAAACGGAGCAGCAAGACCGACTCCGCCGCGCGGGGCGGCGGTGCCGAGACGTCGTCCCCCGTGTGGGCATCTGCCCTGCGGGGTGCTTGGTTGGTCATCGGGAGTCCTTAGGACGAAGAAAAGCCTGCCGCGACTCGGCGGCGCAGAAAGAAACAGGGGCCCCGTCGGAGGCCTCTGTTTGTGGTATTCGTGGACACCGGCCGCGGGTTTCACCCCGCGACCAGAGAATCACCAGCGACCGCCGCCGCCGCCACCACCGCCGCCGCCGCGGTTCTCGCGGGGCTTGGCTTCGTTGACGGTGAGCGGACGCCCGTCGAGTTCCTTGCCGTTGAGCTCGTCGATCGCCTTGCGGGCGCCGTCGTCGTCCATCTCGACGAAACCGAACCCACGGGGGCGGCCCGTCTCGCGGTCCATGACGAGGCTGGCGGACTGCACGCTGCCGAAGGCCGCGAACGTTTCATTCAGCTCGGCTTCTGATGTCTGAAAAGAGAGGTTTCCAACATAGATCTTCATCGCGATACTCGCTGTCCCGAGATTCAAGCCAACTGAATCCCCGGGGTGATCTAGGCTGGGCTCTCCGCGTTCCGGATCATGGGCCGGACTCCGCAGAGATCAAGATGTGCTCACAAGTCTACGCGTCCGATCTGATCCGCAAGAGCGATGGCAATCCGGCCACCGATAATTTGTCGGCTCGTCCTGTCAGGCAAGAATCAGCCGCGATCACGCGCCCTCATTCTGGGGCACCGGCACATCGAGATCGACAGGCCCGACCGCGTCAATCGATCGCCTGCGCCTCGTTTTGGGGTTTCCGTGTGACTCGTCCGGCACGCGTGACACGCACGCGAAATAACGTAGCCGCGTGGCTATGGAAACTCACAAGAAAATCGGAACCGACTGCAACCCGCACAGGAACGCGTCCGCATAAATACGCAGGGAGCCGTCCGCGATGGGGGTCGCGACGGCGTGGCACCGGTCGTTCTGGCACGGGCCTCTCAGCACGCCGATGTTTCTGTGCAGGCGTTCATCATCGCAAGTCCGGTTCACGATCGATCCGATGGTCGGGTGCGCTCGACAGCCGCCAGCGGGTCCGGAACGAGCCGATCGGGAAGGGGCAATCCATGCACCGCCGTTCCGCTACCACCCCGCGCGCCGGGTCTGGCAATGACGTTCTGCAGGCCGCATCGCTCGGAGGGCTCGCGCTCGCCGCGTCGATGCTGTTGGCCAACCCGACCGCGGGCGCCGCCGACCACGCGCCCGATCTCCGCACCCGATCCGCGACACCCGACGCCTACGTCTACATCAACTATGCGACAGGCGAGAAGATCATATCGACCCGGGACCCCGACCCGTTCCGGGGGGGCAACGCCGCCTCACGCGGGTCGCACTGGTCGTGGTCAAGCCGCGTCATTGACCCCTGCGCCCCCGAGGACCTCGACGACAGCGCCCTGACAACCGCCATCTTCACCCGAGTCCACGACGAGGACCTGGGCGATGCCCAAGACCCCAACGCGGTCGGCCACTGGCACGACTGGTTCGAGCACCCGGGCGACAGCATCATCGAAAGCATCCACTTCACCACCTTCGTGCAGATCCCCGATGTGGACAAAAACGGGGACGGCGTGGGCGACGGCATCGAGGGTCTCGATTGGTTCTTCATTTTCACCGAGAACGACGGACGCGACGGCCGGCAGAACGCGGTCGCCCACAGCCCCATTCTCGTCGAGAACATCGTGGGTTCGCTCGATCTCGGCGCTGCCGACGGCGCCCCGAACGACGGCGAGATCTCCTTCCAGGAAGGACAACTCATCTTCAACCTCCTCGATTTCTCCGCGGGCCAAATTCCGACGGACATCGAGGTGGGCGACACCAACGGCGAGTCCGACGGTGCCTTCGGCTTCGACTCGATTTACGCCGGCGTCCCGGGCGTCGACACCGACGGGGACGGCCTGATCAACTCGGGCTTCGTCGTCGGGTTCCGCCAGCCGGGCGTCACCGAAGGCGACGGCATCATCAGCCGATTCCCAGAACTCGCAGGGCTCGGCCTGGAAAACCCGGTGGGCGGCCCGACACCCGATCCTCCGACCTTCACAAATATCCGACCCGTCGGGTTCTCCCTCGGCGCCCCCTCCGACGATCTGATCGCCTACCAAGACCGCCCCGCCGGCCAGATCGATTGGCCCTACAACCCCGCGTACGGCTTCCGCCACGGCGAGGGCCAGGGCAGCGTCGACGGGTACGCCCGCATCGACGCCGACGGCATCGACACCGGGCTCCACTTCGCGGACCTCTTTGCCTGCGACCCCGACGCGACTTCTCCCCCGTTCTACGAACAGCCCTGGATCGCCCCCGCCATCGAGTTCAACTTGAACATCGAGCCACCGGGAGGATGCAACGACGCCGATCTTGATTTTCCGTATTACGTTCTCGATCTCGCCGACATCGCGGCGTTCATCGGCGGGTTCCAGAGCGGCTCTCACCGAGCGGACATCGCCATCCCGTTCGGCGTCCTCGATCTCGCCGACATCAGCCTCTTCGTGACCGAATTCCAAGCCGGATGCCCGTAGCCGACGCCGCCCCGCGAATCGCAAAGGACGTTCTCAAGATGAAACCCGATCTGCTCATCTCCGCCGGTCTCGCGGCCGCCCTCACCGCCTCGGCGTTGGCCCAACCCGACACGCCGCGACTCAGCATCGCAGGCACCACGACGCCGCACGGGTTTATCTACATGAACGCCACCACCGGGGAACGCCTCATCTTGCGAGAGACGCCCGGCACGCCCGCCAACCGGCGTGGGGCGAACGCCTGGACCTGGAACAACACGGTCCTCGACGGGTGTGCGCCAGATCCCGACGAGTTCCAGCTCGCCCGCGTCTACTCGCGCGTTCACGACGCATCGCTCGCGGGCGCCGAGCCCCCGAGACCCGACGCGATCACCTACTGGCACGACTGGTTCGAACACCCGGGCGACACCGTCATCAACGCAATTACGTTCGGCTACTTCACCCAGCTCCTCGATCCGGGCGAGGACGGTGTCGAGGGCGCCGAGTTCATCATGGCGTTCACCGAGAACGATTCACACCTCGCGCCCGAGAACGCGATCGCGCACACCCCCATCGTGATCGGGAATCTCGCGGGCGCCGAGGACGACGGCGCATTCGGGTCCGCGATCCCCGGCGACGGCGTGATCGACTTCGCGGAGGGCAACCTCTGGCTCTTCTTCGTCGATCTCGCGACCTGCGAGTCCGACGCGATCGGGTACCAGCGGACCGACATCGAACTCGGGGACACCAACGGCGTCTCCGACAGCCGGCTCGGTGCCCTCGGCACGTTCTCCGGAATCCCGGGCACCGACACCGACGGAGACGGCCTCATCAACTCCGGCTTCGTCGTCGGGCTCCGCCAGCCCGGCGTCGCCGAAGGCGATGGGCTCATCATCCGGTTCCCCGAACTCGCCGGCCAGGGCCTCGAGAACCCCGAAGGCTACGACCCCGCCACGTTCGCGAACATCCGCCCGATGGGCACCGCCCTCGTCGGCCCCGCCTCCGGGCCCGACTCCTACGACGGACCCAGCGGCGCAACCTGGCCCTTCAACGCCGGCTACACGCCGTCCCCGGGCGAGGGTGTCGGGGCGGTCAACCGCTTCAGCGAGATCGACGCGATCGGCAACGAATCGGGGCCGCTCAGCTTCGGGACCTACGCCTGCAACCCCTTCGCGAGCAGCACGCCGTACTCGAACAACCCGTGGACAGGCTGGTACATCTCGCTCGGCGTGAACAACGTCGGCGACGGCTCAGGCTCCGTCAGCTGCGACCGGGCCCTCCCGCACGGCGTCCTCGACCTTGCGGATATCACCGCGTTCGTCACCGCGTTCCAAACCGGCGACATCCTCGCCGATTTCGCGCCCCCCGCGTGCGTGCTCGACCTCGCCGACCTCGCCGCGTTC
>DDFO01000050.1:0-12428 GCA_002337215.1 Phycisphaerales bacterium UBA1926
AGCCCGCCCTTTTGGATGAAGATGTCCGCGGCGTCGAGGCTCGCCTCGGCGCCGCCCTGCACGGCGATGCCGACATCCGCCGCGGCGAGCGCGGCTGCGTCGTTGACGCCGTCCCCGATCATGACAACAGGGCCACGCCCTTCGGCCGCGTTCGCGCGCGCTCGCTCGCGAATGGTCTCGAGCTTGCCCTCGGGACTGACGCGGCCCAGCGCACGATCGGCATCGATGCCGAGCCTTTCGGCGGTGCGGCGGACAACGCGAGGGTCGTCGCCCGAAAGCAGGGCGACGGACCAACCCGCGCGAGTGAAAGTATCGATCAGTGCGCCCGCGTCCGGGCGCGGCGTGTCGGTCAGGCTGACGCCGCCCAGCGCGACGCCGTCCACGGCGATGAGGACCGGAGTCTCGCCCGACTCGGCGGCGGCGGTCGCCCACTCGGCGATGTCGTGCGCGATGTCGATGTTGAGCGCACGGAGGTGGTCGTCGGAGCCGACCGCGAGCCGGGTGCCCTCGACGGTGCCGACGAGGCCGAGGCCCTGGGTGTGAGTGCTGTCGGTGACGGGCGCGGGTGTGCGTTCGCCCGAGGCTGCGATGGCGCGGGCGATGGGGTGGGTGGACTGGGCCTCGAGTGTGCGCACGAGGCGGGCGGTGCGTTCGTCGACGGTCCACCGTGCGACCGACATCTCGCCGGTGGTGACGGTGCCGGTCTTGTCGAAGAAGACCGTGCCCGGTTTGGACGGGTTTGAGTTCGCAAGACGCTCGAGCTGGAGGCCGCCCTTGACGAGAACACCGGACTTGGCGAGGCTGCCGATCGTGGCGCTGAGCACGAGCGGCGTCGCGAGTCCCAACGCGCAGGGGCAGGTGACGATGAGCAGGGCGGTGGCGTGCTCGATGGCAGACTGGAGGCCCCCGGCGGGATCGATGAGCGCCCAGGCGATGGCGGTGACGACGGCGAGGGTCGCGACGACGGCGACGAACCAGCCCGCCATGCGGTCGGCGAGCTGGACGATCGGGGCCTTCTGCTCGGCGGCGTCGGCGACGAGTTGCATGAGGCGGGCGGCGCGGGTGGTCTCGCCGACCGCGGTCGTGCGCACGCGGAGGACCCCGGAAAGGTTCACCGCGCCGCTGAAGACGGGCTCGCCCGCGCGCACGGGGACGGGCGCGGACTCGCCGGTCAGGATCGATTGGTCGAGGTCGCTTGTTCCTTCGGTGATGACGCCGTCCACCGGGATGGTCTCTCCCGGCAGGATCTCGGCGAGGTCGCCCTCCTGCACGGCCTCGACGGGCTTGGTTGTGGTGGTGTTGCCCGTGACGATCCGCACGACGCTCGGGGTGAGGGTGAGCAGCAGGTCGAGGGCGTCGGCGGCCCGGCGCTGCTGCTGGCTCTGGATGAACCTGCCGACGAGCAGCAGAAAGACGAGGGCGGCGAGGGAGTCGAAGTAGATCTCGCCTGTTCCGCGGATGGTGTTGGCGACGCCCCAGGCGCCCCCGACGAACAGGGCGAGGGCGATGGGCAGGTCGAGGTGGGGGGAGCGGGCGCGGAGGGCGCCGAGGGCGCCGCGGAAGAAGACCCGGCCCGGCCAGGCGAGGGTGAGCACGCCGAGGGCGGCGGAGACGTAGCGGAAGAAGGTGAGGGTGGCGTGGTCCATCCCATCGAAGACGCCGGCATAGAGGGCAACGGCGACGAGCATGATATTGCCGGCGAGCGCGCCCGCGACACCGATGCGGATGAGCTGGGCGCGGGCGTCGGCGCGGCGGCGGGCGTCCTGGGATTGGCCCCGCGGTGGGCTCGCGGGGTAGCCCAGGGCGTGGAGGCCCTTGGCGATGTCGGAGAAGTTCGCTTCGGCGGTGCGCCAGCGGATGTCCACTGTCGCGCGGCCGTAGTGGACCTGGGCGCTGATGACGGCGGGAACGACGCGCTGGAGGCGTTCGATGAGCCAGACACAGGCGGCGCAGTGGAGCCCATCGACCGAGAGCGTCGCGGTCGTGGTGCCGTCGTTGTGGGTCTCGCTGAAGGCGTCGGCGAAGGCGGGGTCGTCGTAGGCGGCGTAGTCGGTGCGTCCCTCATTGAGCGCGTCGGGGACGCTGGCCTTGCCGGTCTCGATCGACCGGCGCATGGTGTAATAGTCGTCGAGTCCCTCGGCATGGATGATGCTGTAGACAGTCTTGCAGCCCTGACAGCAGAACTGGTGGGGTGTGTCTTGTTCGATGAGTCCGCGCGGGACAGGGAGGCCGCAGTGGGTGCAGGCGGTGGCTGTCGCGTTCTTGGTTGCGCGGTTGGCGTTGGTGGACGACGGGATGGCGGTCATGGCGCGCCGTCCCCATCAGGCGTTGTGAGTGATGGAGTCTGCGGGTTGCAGCAGGGCATGTCGCTGTGGTCGGTTTCGATCGCGGCTTGGAGACGTTCGTCGAGAGAAGCGTTGCCGACCTCGGGGGCCACAACGGTGGGGATGTTGACGCGTCCGAGCGCGGTCATGACGCCGAGCGTGATGACAATGACGGAGGTGAGGGCGGGGAGGCGATCGCGGAGGGGGCCCGTGAGTTTCTGCAGGCCGAGGCCCAGCAGCCCCATGAGCGGGAGGGTGCCCATCCAGAAAGACGCCATGACGGCGGCACCGAAGACGGGGGAGCCCGTTCCCGCGGCGACAACGACGAAGGCGTAGAGCCATCCGCAGGGCAGAAGGGGGGTGAGCAGTCCGACGGCGGCGGCGCGGTGGAGGGGCTCGAGGCCGAACGCGCGGCGGTGGGCGGCCTGGGCTGTTTTTTCGAGTGCCTTGGGGGGCTTGATGACCTTGCCGATGAGGCCCAGATTCTGGGCGAGTGCGGCGACGCCGAGCAGGACCATAAGCACACCCGCGATGATGGCGCTGGTGCGGACGCCCGAGTTGAGACGGGTCCCGATATCGGTGGCGGCGCCGATCGCGCCGGCGGCGAGTCCGAGGGCGGTGTAGGCGAGGCCTCGGCCTGCGTGATAGGCGACGTGGAGTCGGGACTGTTTGCGAAGCGTGCCGTCGGCGCCGACCGCGAAGAGGACGAGCCCGCCGCACATGCCGGCGCAGTGGAGTGATCCCAGCAGGCTGGCGACAAGGACGGTGAGGAGGATGCCGAGGGTGGCGGTCATGTCAGTCGTTGGCGGGATTGGTCGCGTCGGTGGGTGTGTCGATTGGAGTGTCGGTGGGTGAGTTGGTTAGGGGATTGGGCACGGTTGCGCTCACCCGGCTCGCGTCCCACTCGAGGCCCCGGCTGTAATAGTCGGGCTCGATCTCTGCGGGGTTGCGGAGCGAGAGGGTGACGGTTGTCGCGCACACCGCGACGTTGAGCAGCAGCAGGCTCACGATCATGATGGGCCATCTTCTGCCCGACGGTGCGGGTGGCTGGGGCGTGGTCATGACATCGCTCACGGTTGCGGCTCCTCTGTTGTCTCGTCCGTCTTGTTCTCTTTGGCTTCCCGGGCTTTGCTGGCCTGTTCGAGCGCGGCGGTCAGGTTGAGCGGGCCGAGGAATTTGCACTGCTGTGTCGTGACGAATCCCGCGTCGTCTCGGATGGTAAGCGGGACGCGGAACGAGCCGCCCTTGCCCACGATCGCCTCGGGGCGTGCGGTCAGCAGGAGCGTCGCGGATGCGGTTTCGCCCGGGGCGAGGTCGGCGATCTCGGAGTCCGATTCGATGCGGAACCCGTCTGTCGCGGGCTCAACGGTGTAGGTGTGCGGCTCGCGGGTTCGGTTGGTGATCCTCAGGCGGATCTGGTTGCTGATCTCGCCGGTGGGGAGGGTGTAGTACGGCTGGCCTTTGGCGCGGATGAACCGGATGTCCGCGTCGGCGTGGGTGGCGCTCATGAAGAGCAGCGCCGAGGAGACAAGCAACAGGATGATCGGGTAGATCACGACGCGGGGTCGGAAGAAGCGCGGCTTGGCGCCCGAGAGCACGGATTGGGACGAGTAGCGGATGAGCCCGAGCTGCTTGCCGACCTTCGTCATCACCTCGTTGCACGCGTCGATGCAGCGGGCGCAGTGGATGCATTCCATCTGGAGTCCCTCGCGGATGTCGATGCCGGTGGGGCAGACGGCGACGCAGCGGTCGCAGGCGACGCAGTCGCCGAACGATTGCTCGGGGGGCGTGGGCGTCGCGGCGGTCTCGACGATGGGGAGGGAGACGTCCTTGCGGTCCGTGTCGGGGAGGCCTTGTGTTGCCCGGCCTTTCTTCTTGCGGTCGCGCGGGTTCGCGCGGGGCTCGCCGCGATCGGTGTCGTAGCCGACGATGAGGGATTGCTTGTCGAGCAGCACGGACTGGAACCGGCCGTAGGGGCAGGCGATGAAGCAGAGCTGCTCGCGGAAGAACCCGAAGTTGAAGATCATCGCCGCGGTGATGAACAGGACGAACAGGAACCCGGCGGGGTGGGCCCACGGGCCCTGGAGCGACCATTCAAAGACGGTGCGCGAGCCGACGAAGTAGGCGAGGAACGTGTTGGCGAGGTGGAAGCAGATGAGCGCGACGAGCCCCCAGCGGAGGAACTTCCGGAGCCCACCGGGCAGATGGCTCAGGAGGCCGCGGACGCCCTTGCGGCCCTTGCCGTCAAAGAGCCTCGCGATTGGGCGAAACAGGAACTCGAGGTAGACGGTCTGTGGGCACGCCCAGCCGCACCAGACGCGCCCGAAGAGGGCGGTGACGAGGAAGACGGAGACGGCGAGCGTGATCGCCGCGAGGGCGAGGAGGACGGTATCGGTGCGGAGGAAGGTCGCGCCGAACAGCGTGAACTCGCCCCCCGCGATGTTGACGAAGAAGAGCTGCCGGCCGCCCCAGTAGAGGTGGGGGAGGACCATGAACAGCACGATGAGGAACCACGCGAGGATCCTGCGGTAGTGGCGGTAGAACCCCTCGACGGGCTTGGGATCGAGCCAGCGGCGCGAGCCGTCCGCGTTGAGGGTCGAGAGGACGCGGTTTTCGGGCGTAAGGAGTTCCGGTCCCTGCGGATCTGGCTGCTGCAGCGTACTCATGACCGCGAGCCTCTTTCGTGAAGGCGGGGATGCTCGTCAGTCGCCAGCGCGGCTGAGCTGTTCTCCGGCGGTGTCGTTCCCAGCGGGCTGGGTGGGCTGGGCGGGGACGACATTCCCGGCGGCGTCGAGGGTCGGCCATGGGGCGATCGGGACGCCGGTGTAGTCGGGGTTGACGGTCTCCCCTGTGGGCAGATTCTTGCCCCGCAGGCTGGCGACGTAGGCGGTGACCAGCGCGATCTCGTTGTCGTTGAGGGTGTTGCGCTGGGACGGCATCGAGTTGTTCGCGGTGCCGGTGATGATCAGGTTGCTGATGTCCATCAGCCCGTCGATGTTCCTGTACAGATCATCGGTCAGGTTGGGGCCCACCAGCCCCGATCCTTCGGGGGAGTGGCACACGGCGCAGGTCGAGATGAAGATCGCCTCGCCGCGCGAGAGCCATGCCTCTTCGTTCATGATCGTGAGGATCTTCGGCACGCCCGTCTCGAGCTTGTTGAGCTCGGAGAACTGCTGCTCGAGGTGCCTCGCCTCCGCGGTCGCGTGGCGCACCGAGAGCGGCGGGACGGCGAGGTGGTAGACGAGCAGGTAGAACCCGCCGAACAGGATGGTCGCGACGAAGATCGCGTACCACCAGCCCGGGGTTGGGTTGTCGTACTCCTGGATCCCGTCGTAGTTGTGGTCAAGCAGCTCGTCGGTGGGGACGGTGCCCATCATCTCGGGAGACATCGCGTTCGCCTGCTGTCTCGCCTCGTTGTGCGGGGCATCCGAGATCCCCGCGACGACGGCGGTGCCGGTCATCGCGTAGGTCCCGCGGATGCGGTTCATACCGGCCTGGATCCCCGCGTAGTAGTCGGGCGAGAACGAGCGATATTTCGACTGCTCGTCGGGGTCGATGCTCGCGGTGGTTGAAGGAGCGGAGCCCGGCTGGTTGCTCAGTGTTCCGCGGTCGGCCTCGTGCGCTTTGCGGTACTCGTCGAGCGTCATGATCCGCGATGCGTGGTTGGTGTTCTCAGGATGGCTCATGCGTCGGCTCCGTTGCTGATCGCGTTCGCGTGGGCGGGCGAGGGGGTGGTTGCGGTTCCGTCTTCGAGGGGGATCGAGGCGTTGTGCTCCACCTCGGGCTTGGTTGTTTTTACAACCCTGAGGATGACGAACAGGAACGCGAGGCCGAAGGCGATGATGCCGATGATCGGGAAGATCGACAGGCCCATGCTCGAGACGAGTTCACTCATGCGCATCGGGGGCCTCCGTGGTGTCGAGAGCGCCGAGGGTGGCGATCGGCTGTTCGAGCGGCTCCTGCGCCGAGACGGCCGGCATCTCGAGCGGCGACGGCGCGGCCGGGTCGCGGTAGATATCGACGCCCAGCCTCTGGATGTAGGCGATCAGGGCGATCACCTTCTTCGTCTCCGTTTCGCTCGCGGGGACGCCCTCGTCGGTTTCGATCGCCTGGGCGATCCGTGCGGCCTGGGCGCGGGCGTGGATCTCCGCGTTCCCGTCCTCGACGAGTTCGCCGTAGGGGGTGCCCAGCATGACCATCGCGTCAACCCGGCCCTGGATCTCGTCGAATGCGAGCTGCTGCTCGAGGAGCCAGGGGTAGGAGGGCATCAGCGAGTTGTCGTTGATCGAACGCGGGTTCTGGAAGTGGCGGTAGTGCCACGAGGCGCTCGGGTTGGTCACGCCCTCGCGGGCGAGATCCGGACCGATGCGCCGGCTGCCCCACTGGAACGGACGGTTGTAGACCGACTCGCCCGGCATGCTGTAGTCGCCGTACCGCTCGGTCTCGGCGAGCATGGGGCGGATCATCTGTGAGTGGCAGTTGTAGCAACCCTCGGCGACATAAATATCCCGGCCCGCGAGCTCGAGCGGGGTGTAGGGGTGCACGGTGTCGATCGAGGCGACGTTGCTCTTGATCAGGAACATCGGGATGGCTTCCGCGAGCGATCCGATCGCGACGCCGACAAGCGTGAGGATCGTGAAGAAGACCGGGAGGCGTTCCCACTTGCGGTGCCACATCGCCTGCTTCATGCGGTCGATCTTGTGGGCCGCGGGCGGGAAGCTGGCGGGGAGCCGGCTCACGGCCTTGTGGTCGTTGTATCCCTTCGAGAGCGGGGCGGCCTGCGCGGTGTGGGGTTCATATTTGTCGGGGCGCTGGCGCCAGGTCATGTACGCGTTGATCGCGATCATCACGACACCAGAGACATAGAGCAAGCCTCCGCCCACGCGGATCCAGTAGAGCGGGAGCAGCTCGACGACGGTCTCGACGAAGTCGGGGTACATGAGTCGGCCCGAGGCGTCGAAGGCACGCCACATGAGGCCCTGGGTGATGCCGGCGGCGTAGATCGGCAGGATGTACAGAAGGATGCCGACGGTGCCGATCCAGAAGTGCGTGGTGGCGAGCTTCGTGGACCACAGCCCCTTGGTCTGGAAGAGGCGGGGGAAGAGCCAGTAGCACATGCCGAAGGCCATGAAGCCGTTCCACCCGAGCGCGCCGGCGTGGACGTGGGCGATGGTCCAGTCGGTGTAGTGGCTGAGGCTGTTGACGCTCTTGACGCTGAGCATCGGGCCCTCGAACGTGGACATGCCGTAGAAGGTGATGCCGACAACGAAGAACTTGAGGACCGGATCGGTGGTGACCTTGTTCCACGCCCCTCGGAGCGTGAACAGCCCGTTGATCATGCCGCCCCACGAGGGCATCCAGAGCATGAGGCTGAAGATCATGCCCAGGGTCGAGGCCCACTCAGGGAGCGCGGTGTAGTGGAGGTGGTGGGGGCCCGCCCAGATATAGATGAACACGAGCGACCAGAAGTGGATGATCGAGAGGCGGTAGGAGAAAACGGGTCGCTGCGCGGCCTTGGGCAGGAAGTAGTACATCAGCCCGAGGAAGGGGGTGGTGAGGAAGAACGCGACGGCGTTGTGGCCGTACCACCACTGCATGAGTGCGTCCTGTGCACCCGCGTATACCGGGTAGGACTTCATGACCAAGTCGATGCTGGGCATCTCGCCGGTCTTGATCCAGTGCATGATCCCGACGGGGACCCAGAGGTTGTTGAAGATGTGGAGCATCGCAACAGTGACGATGGTCGCGATGTAGAACCAGAGCGCGACATACATGTGCCGCTCGCGGCGCTTGATGAGCGTGCCGAAGAAGTTGATCCCGAAGAACCCCGCCCAGACGACGGCGATCGCGAGGTCGATGGGCCACTCGAGCTCGGCGTACTCCTTGCCCTGCGTGATCCCGAAGGGCAGGGTGAGCGCGGCGCTGACGATGATGAGCTGCCAGCCCCAGAAGTGCAGGCTGCTCAGCAGGTCGCTGAACATCCGCGCCTTGCAGAGGCGCTGGGTGCTGTAATAGACCGCGGCGAAGACAGCGTTGCCGGCGAAGGCAAAGATCGCGGCGTTGGTGTGCAGCGGGCGGAGCCGGCCGAAACTCAGCCACTCGACCTCGTAGAGCGCTCGCAGCCAGCCGAAGGCTTCGGGGAGCCTGTCAACGAAGGTCGGGAGCACAAGCTGGAGGGCGATGACCACCCCGGCGAGTGTCGCGACCAGCGCCCACACCAGTGTCGCGAGCACGAACTTGCGGACGATCGCGTCGTCGTAGGTGAAGGTTTCCAGCCCCGGTGAAGAGCCGTCGGCGGTCGATGCCGTCGGTGTTTGGGCTGCATCGCCGGTCTGGATCGCGTCGTCTGCCATACCTGGTCTCCAAAATCAGACAAGATGACCTTTTAATCGTCAATATTACCGTCCGCTTTGCCCCGTATTCAATCCGGGCCGCTCAAAAATCGGAAAACCATGACCAGAAGGCCACAGGGACGAATTTCCGGGGAATCTCCGATTCGGCAACAAGATAAATGGATATGAAGATCTTTTAGTCGATAGAATAGCCCCATGCCGATTCTGTCACAGGGAACCGGATATGCCGTTCTTGCGCTGGGGTTCACCGCCTCGGCCGCGGGGAAGCCGATGCTCGTGCGAACGATCGCCAGCAAGTGCGATCTTCCTGCGCCGTTTCTGAGCAAGATCGTCAACAAGCTCGCCAGGGCCGGGCTTGTCAAGACACAGCGGGGTGTTCATGGAGGGGTGACGCTCGCGCGTCCGGCCGACAAGATCACGCTGTGCGAAGTCTGCGAAGCGCTCGACGATCCGATCCTCGAGCGGCGTTGCATGCTGGGCGTATCGGAGTGCTCGGAGGCGCGGGCGTGCCCGGCCCACGACTTCAACACCAAGCACCGGGCTCAGACGATGGGGTTCCTGCAGACAACAACGATCGCCGATGTCGCGGCCTTCGAAACGCAGCGACGATGGGACCGGATGATCCTCCCGCACACAGAGGGCGATGTGGACCCGCCTCCGGCAACGGGGATCGAGGGCATCGGGTAGCCGGTCGTGCGGCGGTGAGCCTCGGGCAGCGCGGGGCCGACCGGACGCGGCGGACCGGGAAGAACGGTGCGGTAGACGCCGGTTCAGAGTGTCGCGAACGGACGATTCGCGAGCTTGTCGCGGCGGGCGAACGCGTGCCGGATGATCCGGGGCAGCGAGTTGTTGGCGAGTTCGGCCTTGGGCACGAAATCGTCGGCGCCGGCGTGGATCGATCGCATGCCGTATTCCTCGGGATCCCGATTGCTCAGCACGATGATGATCGACTCCGGGTGCTCGGCCTTCACGCGATCGATGGTATCGAGCCCGGCTGAATCGTCGAGGTCGAGGTCAACGAGCACGAGGTCGTACTTGATCAGTCGGAGGCATGCGACGGCTTCTTCGACGTTCTCCGCCCGTTCGTAGGACATGATCGGGAGCCGGGCGACTGCGAGCCTTGCGAGTTCGAAGTGGTCGAGTTGGTCCTCGATATGCAGAATCTGAATCATGCTCGGTCTCCTCTCGCGTTCCCACGGTCCATCGGCGGTACGCGAGCCCACCTGAATAGGCGGTTGGGAGATCGTGGCGCAGATCGGGTCTGCCGGAGCGTTCTCGGTCCGGTTCAGCCCCCCAGCTTGTGCCAGCGGGTCCAGAAATCGTCGAGGTTCTTCGCCATCTGGTTGAACTCGTCGAGCGAGAGGGGTTTCACGACGTAGCTGTTGGCGTGGAGGCTGAGGGCCTTGCTGCGGTCTTCATCGTTCGACGAGGTCGTCAGCATGATGATCGGGATCGACGCCGTCGCGGGGTCTCCCTTGATCGCCTCGAGGACCTGGTGTCCCGAGAGTTTGGGGAGTTTCAGGTCGAGCAGAACGATGTCGGGACGCTGGGCGTTCTCGTACGGTGCTTCGCCGCGGAGATAGGCGACAGCCTTCGCACCGTCATCGACATGGTCGAGTTCCCAATCCGACTTGCAGAACGAGAACGCGAGTCGGACGAGTTCTGCGTGATTCGGATCGTCTTCAACCAGCAAGTAGCGTTTGGTGGCCGTCCCGGCCTGCGGCGTGGACATGGTCGGACTCCTTCGGCTTGTTCGTCGCCGCCGGTGCGACGCTCTTGGCTTGGAATGTGATCGAGAAACACGCGCCGGACTCGGTCGGTTCGAGCCATGCCGATCCTCCCCAGGTTTCGGCGATCCTCCCGACGATCGCGAGACCGATCCCGGTGCCATCCGACTCGGTCGAAAGACACTCGAAGAGCTGGAAGATTCTCGCGGCGTAGCTCGGGTCGATCCCCGGCCCGTTGTCGTGGACATCGAGGCGGACGCTTCCATCGCTCTGCGTGCGGGTTCGGATCGCGATCACGAGGCCGTGCTCGGACCTCGCATACTTCAGCGCGTTGCCAATAAGATTGGTGAGCACGGAGACGATGTGGCGTCTGTCACACCAGATCGTCTGAGCCCGCAGGTCGGTGACGATCTTCGCGCCCGATTCACGGATCGCCTCGCTGAGCACTGATTCGATCTCGACGAGCGCGTCGGCGACATCGACGGATTCCGGGAGCACGGTCATCCGCCCGACGCGACTGACCTCGAGGATGTCCTCGACATTCGATTGCATCTGCAGACCCGCGCTCTTGAGGATCTCGATGTAGCGGACGGCCTTGTCGGTCTCGCCCGTCTCGAGGCTTCGCTCGAGATGGCTCAGGAAACCGAGGATCGTGACGATGGGCGACTTCAGGTCGTGCGAGGCGGTGTAGACGAAACGCTCCATCTCGTCGGTCTTCCGCTGGAGCTGTTCGCCCAGGCGGTGCTCCCTGTCGATGTCGATGTGCATGCCCGCGACGCTGATCGGTTCCCCGTCTGTGTCTCGCTCGGCGACCTCGCCCACGGTGCGGATCCAACGCCAGGTCCCGTCCTGGCACCGCATCCGAATCGGCAGGTCGTACTCGCTGGTGCGCCCGGCGAGATGGTCGTGCAGCGTCTGGATCGCGGTCTCGAAGTCATCGGGATGCACGAGACGTTCCCAGGTCGAGAAGTCCATGGGAAACTCGCCAGGCTCATAGCCCAGCATCGTGTACCAGGTGTCGCTGAATCGGACGTCACCGTTGCGGATGTTCCAGCTCCATCCGCCCTGCTTGCCGTGCCGCAGGCTCTGTTCAAGCAGACGGTTCATCTCGTTGATCTGCGCTTCGGCGTGACGGATCTCGGTCACGTCCGTCGCGATCGCCACGATGCGGTCGATCTCCCCCGATGGGCCGGTCAGCGGGATCTTGTCGGTCACGATCATCCGAGCCCCGTGCGTGTCGGTGTTGTGATGCTCTTCGATGCCCAGCTTCGCCTCGCCGTTCGAGATGACGTCGAGATCGTCTTTGAGGAAACGCTCGGCGTGATCGGGCGGGAAGAACTCGGAGGTGTGCCGGCCGATGATCTCTCCGACCGGGAGCCCGATCGCGTCCGCCGATGCCTTGTTCAGATTGAGGATCCGGTTGTCATTGTCCTTGAAGTAGATGTACGCGGGCACCGCGTCGAGGATCGCGCGGAGCTCGTGCCGCTGGAGGACCAGCTCGGCGGCTTCGGACGCGGCGAGTTCGGTCCCATCGCCGAACGCGATCATCGGGCTCGTGATGGGTTTCGTGATCCGCCTTGCCAGGAAGACGAAGAGCCCGAGGCCCGCGATACCGATCCCGATCTTGGCAACCCCGATGATGAAACGGGCCCGTTCGACGTCGCGAGAGATCGCCGAGCCGATCCGCGAGCGGTACTCGGCGAGCACCGACAGAGCGGCGAACGCATCGGCGTCGTCGACACGGACCTGTTCATCGATCTCTTCCGGGGATGGTGTGTTCTCTTCCGGGGATGGTGTGTTGCTGCTCGGCCGGGCTCCGACGAGGGCGATCGCCCGGTCCATCGCGTGCCGGTAGTCGTCAACAACAACGCCGATCCGATCGAGATTCGAGATCTCCGCCGGGGAGAGCTCGGGGAGCCGGCGGTACGTTGCCAGCGTGCCGATCGCGGAGTCGTGGGCAGCGTCGAAAGCTTGGACATAGGCCTGGTCACCCCTGAGCACGAAGTTTTTCATGCTGTGGATCG
>DDFO01000050.1:12533-27048 GCA_002337215.1 Phycisphaerales bacterium UBA1926
TTTTTCATGCTGTGGATCAGCCCGCCGTATCCCAGCGCCGCGTTCAGGTCGGCGAGATGCTCAGACCGCGCTGTCACGCTCTCGGTCCGCCGGACCACCGCGGAGGTGTAGTGCTGGTCCTCGATGAGCCAGAGCGTGAGGACCGCACCCGCGACGATCGAAGCGGTGAGCATGAGCCAACGGATCCGGTGCCGAACAGTCATCGGGTTTCTCGGTTCTCTGGTTCGCGGACGCGGCGGTGCCACGTCGCCGTCGCCCTGTTATTCGGTCTGCGGGGTCTGGAAACCGAGCGGGAATTGCAACCCAGGGCCACTTTGAACCGCCGTGCCCGGCGCAGACGGACTGCTTGCCAGCTCTGTTGCACCCGTATTGCCGGACCAGTCGGCCCCGCGCGACCCGGCGTCCCCGATTCGGCGTGTTCTGCGGGGGGCGACTGCGCACGGCCCGGATAAGCAGGGCTCTCGGCCGGAGCATCGGCGGATCCTGCGCCACCCGCACCGAACCGGGGGGGATTCCGTCGGAATGGGTGGTCAGCCGATCACCCCGCACCGATGGAGCCCGTCGGCGGTCGGCACGCCGATCCGAAGCAGGAGAAACAGAGAGATGAAGCAGCACACGATCTTGTTGGCTGAAGACAATCCGTCGCACCGAGAGCTCCTCGAGCTTGCCCTCCTGGACGCGTGCCCGGATCTGGAGATCTGCACCGCGGGATCGCGGGAGGAGATCATCGCGATCGCCGAGCCGGGTCGGTTCGACTGCGCGGTGATCGACTTCAATCTGCCTCCCTTCGCTGCACCCGAGATCATCCGCGACCTCCAGCGGATCCAGCCCGACACACCGATCGTCGTGGTGTCATCGAGCGAGAACCAGAGCGTGGTGATCGAGTCGCTCCGGACCGGGGTGTCCGACTTTGTGCCGAAGGCGAACGCCGTCGCGGGAAGCCTTCTTTGGGAGCGTGTCCGCGACGCGATCGTGGCCGAGCGGACCCAGCAACGCGAGCGCCGCACGATCAACCGTCGGATTCAGAGCCTTCGTGAGCTCTCCGAGACCGACCCGCTGACAGGCCTCTCGAACCGGCGTGCGTGCGATCGGATCATCCGCGAGTTCGCAGGCCGCCCGGACCGCCGTGAGCGGATGGCGACCGTCATGATCGACCTTGATCATTTCAAGGCGATCAACGACACGCAGGGGCACGCCGCGGGTGACGACGCGCTTCGCTCGGTCGCGAACATCGTGCGTGAGGAGATCCGGTCCTTCGACATCGCCGCGCGGTGGGGGGGCGAGGAGATCCTCGTGCTCCGACAGTCCGAATCGATCACCGACGCGTGGATCTGGGCCGACAATCTTCGGCGCAGGATCGCGAGTGAGGTCCGCGCCGGGGCGTCGGGCTCCCCGGTCACCGCGAGCATGGGTATCGAGGTCTCGCCGGTTGAGGGGCTCTCCGGTGAGTCCGTGTCACGCGCCGACAGCGCGATGTACCTCGCCAAAGAGACGGGGCGGGACCGCGTCTGCACCTGGCCGATGGTGCGCGCCGTCGAGATCGCGTACGACGTCGGTTCCGAGGTGATGATGACGCCGAGGGCGCGGCTGCTCCGCCTCCTCGAGCGGCTCACGCCCGAGATGGGACGTGTTCAGAAAGACCACACCGGACCGCACGGCCGGGATGTCCGCAATCTCGCCCTCGGTGTCGCGGAGTCCCTCTCCCTCGATCCCCGGTCGGTCGCGGCGCTGGAACTCGCTTCTGAGTTTCACGACATCGGCAAACTCGGCATCCCGGAAGAACTGCTCGCGCTCCCGCGGAGGCTCACGCTCGACGAGCGTCGGCTCATCGACGAGCACGCCCGGCTCGGCGCGGTAATCCTCCGCGCCTGCGGGGCGGGCGAGCTCGACGCGTCCGTTGTCGAGATGCACCATCGCCGGTGCGACGAGGCGGAGGGGGCGGGCGATGCCGAGCAGCTCGCGTCGGTCATCTGCGCCTGCGACGCGTTCGCGGCGATGACCACCGAGCGTCCCTACTGCGAGCCGATCGCCGCGGAGCGAGCCGTTGCGGAACTCGAAGCGTGCAGCGGATCCCACTTCCGGGCCGACGTCGTCGCGGCCCTGAAGCCGAGAGCGATGGTCCACCGCCCCGCGGCGTAAGCGGTTCCGAGCGTTCCAGAGTTACGACATCCAAAGAAGGAGAGAGATTGATGCTGATGAGAAAGAGAGCATGCGAACGTGTTTATCCGCAGCGCGACCGCGCCGCATTCGGTGTCGGATACGGGGGCTGGCTATCGCCCGCGCGGGTGGCAGACTACTCGGATTCCGGAATCGGACTGGAGATCCTCGGCGACTGCCGTGCGCGGTTCGGCGATGCCATTCGAGTTGTCGGGGGATCGGACGGAGACAGCAGACACGCCCGCGTTGTCCGCCTCTGCGATGAACGCCGGAGCGGTCGGCCTGTGACCAGGATCGGCTGCCGATGGATCACCGACTCAGACCGGCACGACCGACTTCGTATGCACCCGAACCAACCGAGCGGGAACCGGTCCAATCTCAGGCGTGCAATGAAGGCAGCCTGAGCGACACGCCCGCGGCATCGACGCGCAGAAATCCAAAGATCAGAAAGGACAATTCATGATCAATAGCAGCAACCATCAGGAACACCGCGAATCGACCCGCACGAGCACCGCACGCCCCGCCATCTGGTCGAGCGACGGGTGCCCGGAGGCACGGATCGGCTGGATGCTCGAAACCTCTGAAACAGGCTGCGCCTTCGCCTGGCGGGGGGAGGGCGTCCCGGTGAAAGGAGAGGTCATCTCAGTAAGCGTGGGTGAATCCGCCGATCCCCTCATGATGAGCCGGGGACTCGTGAAGCGCGTCGAGGTTGTCCACGACGACCTCGCGATCATCGCGGTCCGCTTGCTCCCCGCGTGGGTGTCGCTGCCGCCGATCGGCCGAGCCGAAGCGAAATCCAGGAAGTCGACGGCTCGAGCGAGACGCGGGGGATTACTCCCCCGTCTGTTCGCCGGATCCGGTGTTGCCGAGAGCGACCCGCTCGCCAGCACAGGCTGACGCACACGGAGGGAGTGTCTCGGCCCCCGTCTCGGTCGCCATCTCGGACCGAAGCCGCAACGGATGAGCCGTGCCAGATACACTCCACCGATGGACGGCAACGGCTCCTCCCGATTCAACACGACGCACTGGAGCCTGATCGCCGCGCTCCCGGGTCGAGCCGATGAACTCGAAGCGGGGCGTGCGCGCGAAGCCCTCGAGCACCTCTGCGATGCCTACTGGCGTCCGCTCTACGCATTCGCCCGCTACTCCGGCCACACCGCCGAGGACGCCCAGGACCTCACCCAAGCCTTCCTCGCCCGTGTGATCGAAACGGGCGGTCTCGGCGACGCCGACCCGGACCGTGGGCGGTTCCGTTCCTATCTCCTCGGCGCGATGAAGCACTTCATGGCCAACGCGCGCACCCGGGCCAAGGCCCGCAAACGCGGCGGCGGGCGACGCTTCGTTGACGCCGACATCGCCGAACTGGAATCCCGCATCGCGCCGCACATCGACGACGCGGCCTCGCCCTCCGACGCCGACCGGGCGTTCGACCGCGACTGGGCACGCGAAACAACCGCAGCCGCCCTTCGTCAACTCGGAGCCGAGTGGGCGCTCCGCGGACGGTCCGAACAGTTCGAGGCTCTCCGCCCCGCGCTGACGGGCGAGGGACCCGCCCGGGCCGACGTCGCCGCGGCGCTCGGCATGACCGAGAACGCGGTCGCGGTCGCGATCCATCGCCTCCGAGATCGGTACGCGGCCCTCGTCCGCGAGGCGGTGTCTCGCACCGTGGCCGACGAGGCGGATATCGAGGACGAAATGCGGTACCTGGTCGGTGTACTCCGAAAAAAATGACACGCGACCTGTAATCTCGGTTCGTGGGCCCGTCAGGAAGGGGTGAACCAACGCTTCGGGAGGCGAACCATGAGCGGCACAACCCAACACACCTGTCCCGGCTGCGGCGCAGAACTGCACAACGCGGAGCGCGTCACGATGTGCGCCGCCTGCCTGATGTCGGGCGTCCTGCGGTCCGAGGCCGAAACCGTCGAAATCGATCAGAACCCCGAGATCGCCAACGACGCCGAGACCCTCACGCTGTCCACGGGACGGCACCGCCGAGACCGCGACGCGTTCGAGCTCCCGCGTGATCTCGGCGGCTACACCCTCGTTTCCCTGCTCGGCCAGGGCGGGATGGGCACGGTCTACGAGGCCGTGCAGCGCTCAACAGGCCGGCGTCTCGCCCTGAAACTGCTCGACCAGAGCCTCGACACACCCGAGATGCGTCACCGGTTCCTCCGCGAGGGCCGGCTCGCCGCGCGGGTGAACCACCCCGCGAGCCTCTACGTGTTCGGGAGCGAGGAGATCGACGGGATCCCCGCGATCACGATGGAGATCGCACCGGGGGGCACCCTGCAGGACGCGCTGGATCGGCGCGGCCCGCTCCCGGTTCCCGAAGCGGTCGACGCAGTGCTCAGCATGATCGACGGGCTCGAGGCCGCGCTCGATCGAGGCGTCCTGCACCGCGACATAAAGCCCTCCAACTGTTTCGTCTCGCCCGATGGGACGGTTAAGGTCGGCGATTTCGGCCTCTCGATCTCTACGCTGCCCTCCGCGGACACGTTCATCACCCAGACCGGCAAGGTCATGGGCACCCCCGCGTTCGCGTCGCCCGAACAGCTGCGGGGCGACGAGATCGACGCGCGATCCGACATCTACGCCGTCGGCGCCACGCTCTTCACACTGCTGACCGCCCGCGCCGCCTTCGAGGGCGAGAACGCCGTGCAGATCGTTGCGAACGTGATCGACAGCCCACCCGCCCCGGCCTCGCGGTTCCGCGACGACCTGCCGCCCGGGCTCGAGCGCGTCATCACACGCTGCCTCGCCAAAGAGCCGGGCGGTCGATACGCCAACTACGCCGCTCTCCGCGACGCGCTGCTGCCCTTCGGGTCGGTCGTCGCCGAGCCCGCGACGCAGACGCAGCGCGGCGCCGCCGGGTGGATCGACTACCTCGCGGCCTTCCTCCCGACCTACGCCGCGGTCATGATCACCGTCGGGCCCGAGGCGCTCTTCATCCGCCCCCTCTACGATTTTTCCTTCTCCGCCTGGCGATACCACCTGCTCGTCTTCGGTGTCGGCTTCCTCTACTTCGCCATCACCGAAGGCCTCTGGGGCACAGGGCTGGGCAAGTGGGTCATGAGTCTCCGCGTGGTCCAGCGGAACGGCCGCGCCCCGGGCATGGGCCGGGCGCTGCTCCGCATCATCATCCCCATCGCTTTCATCGAGAGCGTCCGCATCCCCCTCTCCGTCTTGGCGTTGCCGAGCGGCGAGTGGGCCCCGCTCAACTCGATCATCATCGTCGGGCTCTCCACCCTCTGCCCCTGGGTCGTCGCGCTGCTCTGGATCCCCGCCCGACGCAGCAACGGATTCGCGACCGTCTGGGACCTCGTCACGGGAACGCGCGTCGTCGTCCGCCCACGCGGATCGCGCCGCCCCGCCGCGAAGACCGTCCTGCCGGCACCGGACGACGAATCAGAAACCGCCGCTGAATCCGCCCCCGAACGCGCACGCTGCATCGGTCCGTTCCGCGTGAACGCGGAGATCGAGCCCGGCTTCTGGCTCTCGGCCGACGACCCCGTGCTCCGCCGCCGCGTCTGGCTGATCCGCCGCGTCGGCAACCCGTTGCCCGAGGCGCGCCGCGCCGCCGCTCGTCCCGGATGCCCGCGCTGGCTCCAGGAGATCGCGACCGAAGGCTCGGTCTGGGACGCCTTCGAAGCGCCCCGGGGCACCCCGCTCTCCGAGCGCGTCGCCAAAGGCCCCGCGCCCTGGTCCACCACGCGGTACTGGCTGCACGATCTCGCCGCCGAACTGTGGGCCGCGCAGCGCGACGGCACGCTCCCGATCGCCTACACCCTGAACCACGTCTGGCTCACCGACGACGGACGGGCGATGCTCCTCGACTCTGCCTGGCCGAACGAGCCCACGCCTGCCCAGGAATCCCGCTCACCGCTCGACGCGCCGATGCCCGTCGGCAGCCTCACCGCGCAGCACCGTTTCCTCTGGGCGGTTGCCGACCACACCGACCCGCTCAGCGTTCCGCTGCACGCGCAGCCCGCGATGCAGAATCTCCGCGCCGCGACGTTCGAGAAACTCACCTTCCTCACCGGGACACTCCGAGGCCTGCTGAACAAGCCCGCCGATGTCACCAGAGGGCTCCGCGCCGCGTCGCTCTTCGTCATCCCCGGCTACGCATGGATCGCGACGATCCTGGGCATCGCCGGCAACACCGATCCCTCGGTGGGCCCGCTCGTCTGGGCCGGGCGCATCGCCATCGCGGGGCTCGTGATGATGCACTTCATCGCGTTCTTCGACATCATCCTCGCCTTCTGGCGCAAATCGACCGGGCTGTCCACGTTCGGGCTCGAGGCCGTCACGCAGCGTGGCCGAGCCTCACGAGGCCGCATGCTCCTCCGCAGCGCGATCATGTGGCTCCCGGTCCTCGTGCCAACAGGCGTTCTCTTCGCGGTCGCATCCGCCAACGGGACTCCGATCGACTTCGCCTCGGCATCCGCCGTCGCCGCGGTCACCCTCGCCGGCGCCGCCGTCTTCAGCCTCTCGGCACTCATGAACCCGACCCGAGGCCTGCACGACAGGATCGCCGGCGTGTGGGTCGGCCGGCGCTGACCGACCCCGTCCGTACCGAATTTCTTTGTTCACCCGCCCGACCGGGGACCGCTCAGCGTCCCGCGACCGGTCCGGCATCACCCAAGGTCCGTTCCCAACGAACGGTGGAGCCCAAGCCATGCAAAAGTTTCAGTTCAACCAACACGCCGCTGACACCGCCGCCGCCCGAGCCGGAGCACTCCTGATCGCCGCGTGCATGACCGCCGCCACGCTCGTCACCACAGGCTGCGGAGACACCGGGAGCGCCAGCGCCGCGCACGCCGATCGTCCGGCCGCCCCGGCGATCTCTCTCGACGCCGCGATCATCGCGGGTGACGACAACGCCGTCCGCGACCACATCATCGCGGGGACGTCGGTCAACAAGCCGAACATCACGGGTGACACCCCCCTGAGCCTCGCGGCGGTCTTCGGCCGCACCTACGCCGCCGAGGTGCTCGTCGGCGCCGGCGCCGAACTCGAGACCAGGAACAGTTCGGGGGCGACACCGCTCTTCAACGCCGCGTTCTTCTGCCACCCCGATGTCGTGCGCGTGCTGATCGACGCCGGCGCCGACACCGAAACGACCGACGCGAACGGGACCCCCATCCGCCAGGTCATGGAGATGCCATGGACGCGGATCGAGCCCGTTTACACCTCGCTCTACACCGCGATCGGGATCCCGTTCGACGCCGAGAGCATCGAATCGACCCGCCCGAAAATCGCCGAAATGCTCGACTGATCGAACACGCCGACATGCGCGCATCAAGGATGAGGAACACACCATGACCGCAACGCCCTCCACAATCGCGACCGCGCCGAACCCGAGGCGGCACGATCTCGACGCCCTGCGAGCGGGCGCGATGCTCCTCGGCATCGCGCTGCACGCGGCACTGGCGTTCACCCCGATCCCCTGGATCGCCATGAACAGCGAGACCTCGCCCGTGCTGGGCCCGTTCATCGAGGTCATCCACGGCTTCCGCCTGCCCCTCTTCTTCCTGATGAGCGGGTTCTTCAGCGCGATGCTGCTGCAGCGCCGCGGCATCGGCGGCTTTCTGACGCACCGATGGAAACGCATCGGTCTCCCGCTGCTGCTCGGCATGGTCACCATCATCCCCGCGATGTGGGGCGTCATCATCGGGGGCAACGTCCTGAAGGAGTTCGTCCCCGCTCCCGAGCGCGAGTGGGACGCCGGCGAGGACGCCGCGAACAACATCTGGCGCTCCGCCGCAACGGGCGATCTCGACAGCGTGCAGCAACTGGTGGAGTCGGGCGCGCCCGTCAACGCCCCCGA
Organism: Phycisphaerales bacterium UBA1926; assembly: GCA_002337215.1. Lineage (GTDB taxonomy): Bacteria > Planctomycetota > Phycisphaerae > Phycisphaerales > UBA1924 > UBA1926. The sequence continues at coordinate 20,518 of DDFO01000050.1, forward strand.
CCCCCGTTTCTACACCCTGCCCCTGGCATGGGCCGCGACGGGTGACCACGCCCAGGTCGTCGCGCTCCTGCTCGAATCCGGCGCCGACCCCAACCAGCGCATGGGCGACGACAACACCCCCCTCCACACCGCCTGCTTCTACGGAGCCTCCGAGTCCGCCGCGCTGATGCTCGAGTCCGGGGCTGACCTGTCCGCCCGGAACACGAGAGGCGAGACCCCAATCGATTCGATGAAGCACGGACAAGGCGCGATCGATTTCATCTCGAACCTGCTGGGGGTCGAGGCCGACTTCGAGCGCGTCGAAGCAGGGCGACGCGAGATCGCCGATCGGATCGGATCACAGACCGACACCGGGGAGCCCATCTCGACGGCGTCTCCGATCCGCGACCTCCTCGCCGGGATCCTCGGCGGAGAACTGTTCATGCACCTCTGGTTCCTCTGGCATCTCTGCTGGCTCGCGTGCGGGCTCGCGGTAGTCACCCTGCTGCTGCGCCCCCTGCGTCTGCGGTCCGCCCCGAACCTCCTCATCGCCACGCCCCTCTGTCTTGTCGCCCTTCTCCCGCTCACCGCGGTGACGCAGAGTTGGCAGGCGAACTTCGGGCCCGACACCGCCGCCGCCCTGATCCCCGCCCCGCACGTGCTCGCGCACTACGCCGTCTTCTTCGGCTTCGGCGCGCTCATGTTCGCGTCGCGGAATGCCGCCGATCGGCTCGGCCGCGCCTGGTGGATCCATCTGCCCATCGCCGCGGTCAGCTGCGTTCTCGCCCTCCGCCTCACGCACGACCCCCACGCCCTCGCCGCGCAGGGGATCGACGCCGAGGCGGGCGCCCTGCTCGGCGTCGTCTTGCAGTCCGTCTTCGTGTGGACCATCTCATTCGGTCTGCTCGGCGTCGCCCGGCTCCTGCTCAGCCGTCCGAGCGCGCGGGTGCGCTACGTCTCCGACTCGTCCTACTGGCTCTACGTGGCGCACCTGCCGATCGTCGTCGCGGGCCAGTTCGCGCTCGCCTATGTCCCGCTCCCGCCGCTCGTCGAGTTCTCGTTGCTGACGGTCGCGACGGCCCTCGTGCTCCTGCTGAGCTACCGGTGGTTCGTGCGCTACACCTGGCTCGGCCGCCTGCTCAACGGCCCCCGCACAAGGCCTGGCAACGACCCCGTCGCGAGCAAGCGTCCATCTGTCGTCTTTGATGCCGGGCAGCCCGCCATCAACGCCTCATCCCGAACTTGAGCGAGAGCCGCGCGGGCTCAGCCCGCCGCGCGAGAATACGCCTGTGCCGCAATCCGGTGCGTGCACTTTGCGGCAGACAGCCGGTTCGTCGCCATCGCGAGGAACCACGACCGCCACGACTCGGGGCCGTCCCCCGGAACCCAGTCGAACCGCCCCGTGCTCGCCCCGTCGTCCCAGCCCGATCCGCATGCCGACATCACCGGGACAGGGCTGACGCGAGGCTCCGCGACGACGCTCCCGGGGATGCTGGTCGCCGGGTTCTCGAAATAGGTCGGCCAGTCTCGTGCGCTGTGCCACGTCTTGCCCACCTTCGGCTCATACCCCGGTGTGACGATCGCGTTCTGCTGATACACGAGCAGGTCCCCGAGAATCCCGTCGGGGTCCGCGTACCGCGAGCCGACATGGTCGGCGAGATCAGAGAAAAACACTCCGAGATCCCGGCACACCTCGCCCAGCATCCACCGGTGCGGCTCCGCGTGCCGCCGCGCACCCGGAACCCCGGGCAAGGGCAGCAACGCGAGGCTCTCGGGATCCGTGATAAACGCGCTGTAGCACGCCTCGATCGTCCGCATCGCGTCCGCGGTCGCGGCCGAAAGGGGCAGCATCGAATCCAGCAGCCCGTTGTAGAACTCAGCAAAGGAAACGCCCCGCGTGCAGCGGAGGTACCGCGCGAGCAGCTGCGTGATTCCCCCGTTGTGCAGCGCCCGGATGCACGCGCTCTCGACGCTCATGCGGATCCAGTCGTCGGTCGAGAACGAGCCCGCCTCGACGACGACGTCCCCCAGAGGGAACGTCATCGGATCGACCGGCGTGTTCTCCCGCTCGCCGTACCCGTCGTAGATGTACCGGGTGACGGTCCGGAGCCCCCACCGATCCCGATACGAGGGCTCCGATGCCGGCGCGTTGGGGAGCAGGTGATAGTTGGTCACGATGTACCCGTCGTGGATGCCCCATTCCATCAGGTCCGTGAACGTCTTGCGCCACAGCGCGGGCGTGTCCTCGGGCAGCCCCTGGATCAACTGCACGCTGATCGGGATCCCGTCGGCCTGCAGCGCGCGCACAACCTCGATCTGCTTCTCGATCGAGATGTTCTCCCGGTCCGTCGCCGCGAGGACCTTCTCGGATGAGTGCTGGATCGACAGCGTGTGCGCCGTTTCGAGCCCCGCCGCGACGACCTTCCGCGTGATCTCCACCGTCCGCTTGGGAACGTTCTTCGCGTTGCTGTACACGAAGTACGTCGGCTCGCCGTGCGTCTTCTTCGCCTCGACGATCGCGTCGGTCAGGTCCACGTCCGTCTTGAACATCCCGAAATTGCTGTCGACCGAGAACACCACCTTGATACCAGACCGTGCGAACCAGTCGATCTCGTCGGAGAGCCGGTCCATCCCGAACCGGCGCACCTTCGACATCGTCGCCGAGCCCCAGTCGCAGTACGAGCACCGGAAAGGGCACCCCCGGCTCGTCTCCCACGCCGCGACAACACCCTGCGGATGCTCCGCGATGAACCGCTCGTAATAGTCGATCTGCGCGAGATACGAGCTCACGCCGTAATCCGCCGGCACCTCGGGCTTCGCAGTGAGCGAACCACCCGAGCCGGGAAGGCACAGACCCGGAATATCCCCCAGCGGATCGTCCTCGGCGCGGAGCTCGCGAACGCTCCGGTACGAGAGCGCCCGGCTCAGAATCCGCGTGAACGGAATCTCCCCGTCCTTCACGACCACCGCGTCGATGCACGCGTTCTCCACGAAGAATTCCGGATCGCGATAGTCGGGGTGCGGCCCCCCGGCGACGATCAGGCAGTCGGGGTGAACAGCACGCACCGCACGCGCGATCGCCTGCTGCAGCCGCCAGTTCCACGTGTAGCAGCTCAGCCCCAGCACATCGATCCGGACGCCCGACAGCGCGCGCATGATCTCGTCCACCCGGTCCATCCGATGGATCGGCTCGTGCCAGCGAACCGCCTCAGGCCGATCGGCGTGCAGCTCCCAATACGTCTTAAGCACCCCCCACATCGCCGGGAGGTACGGGAGGCCGTACGACCGCAACTGCGGCTCGCAGATCAGAACCTCGAGCGGCCGCGTCGCGCGAACGCGCTCAGGAACAGAAACCGTGATCGGAACACCGTGTGCCATCGCCTCGTCTCAGTCTCACCCGCGCAGGATCGCGAGCGCCTTTCGTGTGTTGACCGCCTCATCGCCGCCGATCTCGATCGGGCCCTTGAGATTCGCCAGAAGATGCGGGATCGCCTCGTCCGGATCGCCCGGCATCCGGATCGCGCCGAGGTTCCGGTCCGCCCGCGTCGCACCTGTCGGCTGCACTTTCTCGAAGGGCCACCGCGCAAACAGCCGCGCCGCGCCGGAGCTGTCCGCCCACGACACACCCTCGACATCCTCAGAGAAGTTTGACAGCTCGATATCGTGCAGCACAACCCAAGCGCCAGGCTTCAGCGCATGCACCATCGCGAGCAGATCGAGCGTCGGCGCCGGATGGCCGTGCTCCCCGTCGATGAACGCGAAATCGACCCCCCCCACAGGGAAGCACGACGCGGCGTCCATCGCGTTCGCGCCCGCGAACAACCGGACCCGATCGACCAGGTCGGGCGCCATCTCCGCGATCGCCGACGCGAGAGGCCGGCCCCGATCGAAGTAGCACTCCGTCGCGATATCAAAGCTGTACACCATCGCGTCATCGCCGCAGAGCTCACACGCCCCAGCCGTGAGCATCGCCGTGGACACGCCCGACGCCGTTCCGATCTCGACAAGGCTCGTCGGCCGGCTCGCCTCGATGACGTCCCACATGAACGCCAACTCGTGCGCGTGCGCAAAGTTGTCGCACCACGCCGGGACCCGGTACCGATCACAGAACCGCTCGGCCCAGGGACGCCGCGCATCGAGCCCAAGCCGGGGCCGGTCAGGCCCCAGCCCCGTCACACGCTCCGGGTTCGTCCGCTCGCCCCGCGTCACGCCGGGCGCAATCTCGACCGAGTACTCCCAGTTGGGTTCCTCCTGCTCGCCGCGCCGATCCGGGTCGGAATACACCCGCACGATCTCGGGTCCACCGCCGGCGTCGCCCGAGGGAAACAGCGCGAACAACCGGGTCATGAGCCGAGCCTCGAAGGTGTCCGACGAAGGCAGCACCGCCGAGAAGTCGCCCGCGCCGAGGTCATCCGTGAGCGCGACGTCTGACGATGCGACAACCGGCACACCAAAGAGCGTTTCCTCCCGCGGCGCGTCGTCGATGACGCACACGACCTCGATCCCCGCCTCGCGCAGAATCGACTCGCCGAGCAGCCACGCCGTGTGCCGGCCCGCCCCGAACAGCGCGATGCGCCGATGTCCACGCCGAGCAACTTCACCAGCGGTCGCAGTCCAGTACTCCCGGCGTTGGCGGATGGGCCGATACGTGCCACGCTCGCCCGGACGCCGGCGCGTCAGCCGCGAACCCCGCGCGACGCACTCTGCCGAGAACGTGCGCACCGTATCCGCGTGCGGCGCGTCCGCCGAAAGATCCACCGTGAGCGTCTCAACAATCTCCGGCCAGGCCGGCGAGAAGTACACGCCGTTGCTCTCCGATGATCGGCTCCACGCCTCATACCGCCGGGCCCACCCGATCGCGTCCTCGATATCGCCCGACTGAAACGCGTGCATCGCCGCGTGCCCCGCGATAAACCCCGCGTCCGCATCCCCGATCAGCCCGCCCCAATACGCGAGCACCGCGTCCCACACCTCTCTTCGAGCGAGCCGGTCCCCGAACTGACTCTCGGTCCAAAGGTCGCCGAAGTGAGCGGACAGATCCCCCTGGCACGCAAGCCCGAGCGAGGGCGTCCCGCGCAGCACATCGATGGGCCGGAGCACGTCGCGCAGCTGATACATGTGCAGCGGGATCCAAGGCGTCTGCAGATCGAAGAAGTCCTGCTGCACCACCATCGACCCCGGGCGCAGGTGCCGCCCGAACGCCCTGAGCACCGTCAGGTGAACATCCCAGGTTTTCGCGACATCGACAAACAGCAGCTCGATCGGCTCCTGCTCTGGATACACCCCGCGCTCCTGCTGCACGCTCGCGTCCGCCGGGAGCCAGCCCTCACGCACGCTGACCCGATCCAGCCACGGGCTGTTGTACGTGTCGAACCGATCGCGAAACCGCTGGGCGGGCGCCAGCCCATACAGGTTCAGCAGCGACAGATAGGTCGGGCTCTCGTCGTCGATCGTCTCGAACGCGTCGTATGTCAGGATGGGCGCCGGTTCCGCCACCGTTGATTCGTCGATCCCCGCGACCAGCGCCTCCGTCGAACCGCCGAGAAAGCAGCCGAGTTCGACGATGCGCCCCGCACCCGTGGTCCGCGACGCGAGCCACTTGAGGTAGTTCAGCTCGCGCTCAACGAGCATGGTCGGGATCCGCCCCGTCGGCTCGAAGACCAACGCCGAACTCGGCGAAGACGGGTTGCCCTGTGCGTCAAAGACCGGCTCACCCGTGATCCGCTCGGGCGGCGCAGCACCAGAAGCTCGCGTTGGCAGACTCTGTGTTGACATCACGGCGCTCCGTATCTGCTCTGACGCATGCGATTCAGCCTACCCGCGGCATCTCCCCGAGGCATCGCCCGACTCCCGCATGAATCAACCATACAACCGCGTCACCACGACGCCACGCTCACGGAACACCCCGGCCCGTTCCCACAACAGATCCTCGATCGAGTTCGCGCTGATGATCACCGCGTCCAGTTCACGCCCGAGCGCGTCCTCACGCGAAACGATCTCATAGCCCCACAGCCGATCGCCGTGCCGCCGGCTGTCGTCGTCGATAAGGCAGACGATCTCCACACCGGGCTCCATCAACGCGTCGCCCACGCCGCGCGTGTGCGTGCCAGCCCCGTACAGCGCGACCCGCCGCCGCCCGAGCATCGCGCAGTTCAGGAGTGCCCGCCGGACCGCCTCGCTCCAGTCCGACGCGAGCGTCATGTGCTGCAGATCGCTGTCCCACTGATCGATGATGTTGGTCAGCAGGTCGAACGCTTCCTCGGCCGGCGCCGGAGCGCCGGTATCGACCCCCCAGACCGCGAGCGCCCGCGTCGGATCGCCGCACACGACACGGTCCGCGAGCGCGCACGCCAGCATCCCCGCCGCCTGCCGCCCCCGCGCTCCCGCGTGGTCTTCGACGCGCGCCCAATCGAGCACGCACTCGGTGCTCGTCCCCGGTCCGGGGCGCGCGCACCAGATCGTCCTCAGCCACAGCAGCGGCAACAGGCACCCCGAAGGACACCCCGCCAGCGTCACCCGCGTGATCTCTCCACCAGCAGGCCCACCAGCAGG
>DDFO01000050.1:27126-28280 GCA_002337215.1 Phycisphaerales bacterium UBA1926
CCACCAGCAGGCCCACCAGCAGGCCCATCAGCTGGTCCATCACCCAACACCCTGTCCATCGCGTCGATCGAACCATCCTCAGGCACAGGCCAAGGCCCGAGCAGGCTAGCCCAGCAACTGTCGGCCGAGCACGCGATGTCAAGCGTCGTCGATTCGCCGCCCCGATCGATCCGCACCGCGATCTCCGCGCACTGGGGTGGTGTTGTCACAGTCGTCATCAGTGAGCCACTCCGTTCGTTGAACCGCTCTTCGAACCGCTCTGTGCGCCCGATCGCAGTCGCCGCTCGATCGACCGCCAGGCGCGACCGCCCGAAACGCGCGAATGAACGCGGGCCGGCATCTCCCACAGCCGTTCGTGCGCCGCCGCGATCCGTCCCGCGTCATGCGTTGGCGACAGGGCCCCGAACGCCGCGCGGGCCCGGCCCGCGAGCTCGACCGGATCCAGCCGACTCGCCGCCCCCATCGCCTCGGCCAACGTGCCCCGATCGCCACCGAAGAGCAGATCCTCACCCAGCGCCGCCCCGGCCAGGGCGATCGCCGAGTCCGCATGAGCGATGCCCGCGTGCCCGTCGCGCAGCCCGTGTATCGCCGCGACCGGTGCGACTCTGCGCGTTGTGATCGTTATGCTCGGTCGTTCACGCCCCGCCGATCCGCCGCCGTCTCCCGACAGGATCGACCAGCGTCCGTCGCCCCCGAGCAGCGCCAGCGACCACCCCGCCCCGCTCGCACCCGATGCCTTGTACGCATCAACGATCGGCGACTGCTGCTCCGGCGTCAGCGCATCACAGGCGACAAACGCCGGGCCATCACACGCCGGCGGTGCCCAGATCCCGGGCATGATCGGGAACGCCGATTCGGCCCCGTCGCCACCCGATTTGTCACCCGATTTGTCACCCGAAATGTCACATGAAAGCTGGATCGTCGCGTCCGCGAGTTCCCCCGTTCCATTCCAGATCCCGGCATCATCGGGCTCCACCGACACGGACACGATCGGCGTGTCGAGCCCGAGCAGCGACCGCATCGCGACCAACCCCGCGAGCGTGCTCATCCCGTCCACGCACACGACAACGTCGCATCGCCCCGCACGCACGAGACTGTGCACAGCCCGCGAAGCCTCGGCCGCGAACGCCTCGCCCGGCGAGCCCCGTCGGGTT
>DDFO01000050.1:28352-40886 GCA_002337215.1 Phycisphaerales bacterium UBA1926
GTCGGGTTGCAAGCCGGTGGATGGTGATCGTGCCATCGCATTCGCAACCCGCCCGCGGCGCGGCGGTCCGCCCGCACAGCACCCGGACCACGTGCCCCCGGGCCGCGTACGCGCGCGCGAGCGCGAGCGTGCAGAGCCCCGAGGGAGTCCCCGCCTCGGCGAACGCCGGCGTGATGAGCACGACGCCCGTCATGCGCTCACCCCCGCCTGCTGAACCCATCTCGCAACGGTCGCGCCGAGCGTCGGCAGCCCGATCGGCTCCGAGTTCCCCGCGGCGGTCCGTTCCAGCCGTCGCCATTCGTCGAGCGCGTTGAGCCTGTGCGTTCCGGTGCGCCGCGTGGACTCTTCGATGACTCGGTGCGCATGATCGATACGTGCCGAGGCGATGCGCCGCGGGTCGCACATCGTCTCGATCCGTGCGCGCGCCGCCCGCCCCCGTTCATCCAGCCGTCCCCGTCCTTCGTCCAGCAGCGAGCCGAGCGCCCGTGTGAGATCGTCCGGGTCGCCCGCGACGAACGTCGTCCCGGCCTCGGTCTCCCCGATCATCTCCCGCATCCCGCCCGCGTCCCCCGCGAGCACCGGGCGCGCGTGCGACATCGCCTCGATGCAGGTGTTCGGGAAGTTCTCCCACAGCGAGGGGATCACGCACAGGTCCGCGCGCGCGTACTCGTCGCGGAGCAGCCCCGGCGTGAGCCTGCCCAGGAACCGGACGCGGCCCCTTGTCGCCCCGTCGAGCCCGGCGGTCAGGTACGCGCGCATGGACCCGCCGTCCGGCGCACCCGACGTATCGCCCCCCGCGAGCACGAGCGTCGCGTCGCGATCGGCGCACACCGAGCGCCACGCACGCAGCAACGACTCAACACCCTTGCGGGGCTCGATGCGCCCAACATACAGCACCGTCATCCCGGGTCCCTCGGCGGGCGGTGGGGGCGCGGGGAGCGGCCCGGTCGCGTAGGGGATCACGGCCGGCGGCGTCTCGAACCCGTAGTGCGCAGCCGCCCAGTCGGCGATGAACCGTGAGGGCGCGAGGATCGCGTCGGCGAGCCGCATCGCCATCCGTTCCGCGAGGATGTACGACGCGAGCGACGCGTCCATCGCACGGTTCGAAAGCGACCGCAACACAAAGAGTTGTTCGGAGGGCGTGTGGAGCTGGACGATCGTCGGCACGCGTTCGGCCGGAGAGCCGAGCAGCATCAGCGCGGCCCCCGCGCCCTCGCACTCGGCGAACTCGGCGATGTCGATCCGGTCCGTCCGGTGCAGCCTCGCGACGACCTTCCCGGCGTTGACCGAGAACCTCGCCGCGGCGTTCGTCCACCCGCCCCGGCCGATCGAGAGCGGCACGCGGTGCACCGTGATCGGCCCATCAACCTCGACGCGCGGGCACACCTTGTCGTGCGCCTCGGTGATCACATGCACGCGCACGCCCGCGTCCGCCAATGCCGGGACGATCCAACGCACGTACGACCCGATGCCGCCCCCGAAGAACGGCGGGTACTCCCGGCTCACGATCGCGATCCGCAACGGCCTACCCACGCCCGGACGCCTCTACGACTCCCGCCGAGGGTGCTGCCGCGTGCTTGCTCACGGCGAGTGCAGAGAGCCTCTTGCCGACGCACTCCATCAGGCACTGCGCAAACCGGTCCGTCGACTTGGTGTCGCGGGCCGCCTGTGCGATCTCGTTACTTTTGGTGCGTCGCCAGTCCGCATCGTCAACAGCCCTTGCGATCAGCGCGTCGAGTTCCTCGGGTGTCGAGAACGTCAACTCGAGCGGGTCGCGGTAGATCGCCAGCGACTGGAGGTGGGGGGGCGGCAGCGGCGCGCGGTGATACTGAAAAAACGGGTCGTCGTCGATCTGTGCGTAGACGTCGTCGGTGCCGAGATGCTCGTGGTCCCACCCGCCCTCGGGTCGAGGCATCCGGTCGCGGTCGCGGAGGATGCCCGCGAGTTCCGGGTGCGTCTCGACCGCGTACGCGGGCCACCTCCAGCGGACGAGGCTCGCGTCGGGCTCGAGCCCTCGCCCAAGAAACGTCGTCATCCGCTCCCAGTCCCGGCGGTACTGCTCGTCCCAGGAACGCCGGCAGAGCGGGAGCCCACCCGAGAACGCGCACTCGATGACGCGTTGATGCCCGCACCCGAGGGCCGAGGCGTGGAGGTGAACCGCGGCGCTCTGGTAGCACGCCCGCAGGTCGTCGCCGTGCGTGACCGGTCCGTGCGCGAACCGGGCGAGCGTCGGGTGGTTGTCCCAGCCGCTGCCATAGAGCCGGAACCGGAGCCCCCGATCCTCGGCGATCTTCCCCGCCCAGCCGAGCATCTGGTGCCGGAGCATCCGCTCGGCGATCGGGTGGACGTACTGCGTGCGCACGATGCTCGCCGCCGCGGGATCCCCGGATTTTCCCAGGTTCTCAACCAGTTCACCGATCGCGGCGTCGAGCGCGTTCTCCTGCGCCGCGTCGGACCACCCCAGGACCGCTTCGCGCACGCGCCCGAAACACCGCACCAGGGCCGGATGATGGCTCGGGGGGAACTGCGTCGCGATTCTCGTGTGGTACCGGTCCGCGGGCTCGGTTTGATGGCTCACATACGCGATGTCGCACGCGAACCGCTCGCGGTCTGTGTCCGCGACGGGGGACGGTGCGAACTTGCGGGTCGAAACCGGGACCGGGAACCGCAGCACGGCGTCGCTGTCGTACCCGCGACGCATCGTCGAGTCGTCGTACACGTGCCCGGCGATGAAATCGAGGGCCGATGGGGTTCCCGCCGAGGGCTGGAACATGTGGTTCATCGCGTCCTGCACCCAGCACACAAAGGGCCGACCTTCGGGGAAGTATTTCGCGAGTTGGTCGCGCGTGTAGTTGAGTACCAGCACCACATCCGGATCGAACACCTCGATTTCTCGCATGACCATCAGCGGCGTGAACGCCGTGGTGTCGTCAGGCTCGATCAGCAGCCTGGCGTCCGCTCCGCCCGCGTCGAACGCTTCCGCGAGATCCTCGGCCGAGAACCGCAGGAAGGTGGTGAACAGCGATGTCATGATCATCACCCGCGGCGTCGCCCCGTCCCGGATCGCCGCGAAGCGGTCCGCCCAGTAGGCGAGCCCGCGCGAGGCGCCCAGCGATTCGAGTCGTGCACGGATTTCCTCCGTTGCCACCCGCTGGTCGTCGAGGACACCCCGCAGGCCGGTGGAGACGTGCCGTGCAATATCGGCGGTGCGCGATCCGGCTTCGTGGACCACGCTCGGCGGCGCGCACTCGATCCGATCACGGCACCACGCGATCAACGCCTCGCCGCAACCCGATCCCGTGAACACGCGCGTCCGCGGGTGGGCCGAGATCTGCTCGAACCCGGCGTGGGCCGCGATTGATTCGTTCGGCTCGAGCACAAACACGGGCCAGTTACACTCGCCCTCGACCTCGGGCACGGCACGCAACGCCGACAGCACCGCGTCGGGCTGGTCGATCCCGACCAGAACAGAACCGCCCGGCACCGGGCTCAGATCGAGGCCCCGGGGCCCGGCGTCGCGTTGTGCGGTATGGCTCGGCATTCCGTGGAATATCGGCCTGCGCCGAGCGGGGGCTGCAATGACGCCCCCGGCTACCATGCCGCGATGCGCCCCAGCGTCCTCATCCCCACCTACCAGCGCCCGGGCATGATCGATCGCTGCCTCGAGCACCTCGTTCAACACGTCGAATCCGGTGATTTTGAGGTCCTCGTGGGCGTGGACGGCGCGACATCCCGCACCCCGGATCCAACGGTCCCCGAGCCGCTGCGGGCTCGCACCCGCGTGCTCCGTCTCCCCCGGCTGGGCATCATCGGCGTCCGACGATCGCTACTCGAACAAGCCGAGGGCGACATCGCGATCTGGATCAACGACGACGCCCTCGCCCGCCCCGGGTTGCTCGATGCGCACATCGCGATGCACGGACGCCCGACGCCCCGGGTGGTGGCGGGCGCGATGATGTGGACGCCGATTCCCGAGCCAAACCTCTTCGACCAACTCGTGCACTCCACCGGGCTGGTCTTCTTCCCGCAGGACAGCCACGAAAAGAACGAGCCGACGAGGATCGACTATCGAAACTGCTTCGGGCTCAACATGTCCTTCCCGCTCGATCTCGCCAGGCGGGCCGGGGGTGTCCCCGCGATCGACGAGGTCTACGGCTACGACGACATCGAACTCGCTCACAGGCTCGCCGCCCGCGGCGCCGAGATCTGGCGGTGCCCCGGGGCCGTCGTCGAGCACGACCACCGGATGACGCCGATCGAGGTTCACAGACGCGAGTACCTGCTCGGGCGCACGGCCTGGCACTACGCGGGCGCGAACCCCGCGTTTGGGGCCGAGCTGTTCGGGCGCGATATCCGCAGCGACGCCGAACTCGCCTACGCCGCCGAGTATGTTGCTCGCGAACGCAGGGACGCCCAACGCCTCGAAGCCTCGTTCCTCGCGCTCGCAGAGCACCCCGCGGGCTCGGCGTCGGACCGCCTGCTCCCCGTGCTCAGTGAGCACTGGACGATGCTCAAGCGTTTTCTCTGGCGCTGGGGGCTCCTCGACGCGGCCCGCGGCGTCCCGGCTCGGTGGTCCACGCTCGCATCAGCCCCCATCCCCGTTGATGCCATGCGCAACCCCGAATGACCACGGCGCGATCGCTCCGGGGTTGCGGTCGAGCGCGTCGAGCATGGGCCCCGGCGAGAGCGTCCCGATCACCGCGTCCGACGCCGCGTCGTCAACGCCGATCCCGTGCTCGGCGAGCACCCGTCGGACCGTGTCCTCGCCCTTCCCGGGTTCAATGAGCCGGACCCGACCGATCGAGTGTTCGGTGCAGCGTCGGATCGCGCCGTCGATCATCGCGGCTTCCCCGATAAACCGCGACCAGCCTTCGGCGCTCAGCGGCGATCGATGCTGCGCCTCGAGCGTGTGCACGGCCTCGTCTCTCGCCCGCTCGAACGCGTCGGAAACACTTTCTTTTTCGGCGATTTGCGCGTACCGATCGAATATTGCGTCGACCGAGGACTGTCGCACCAGATCGGGCGCATGGCGCGCCATGACCCACGCGTTGTTGCGCACGAGCCGGAACAGGATCGCACCGAAGTCTCGCCCCGCCGTGACCTTCCGGTGGCAGAACGCCAGGTCGCGCGTGTGCACCACCGACCGGCCGCTCGCGATCATCTTCGCGCACAGGTCGTACTCCTCGGCGTAGTACCCGAATCGCTCGTCGTACCCGCCGAGTTCCAGAAACACGTCTCGCCGGACGGCGCACCCGCACCCGATGACGACCTCGGGGAGCCCGCCCGCTTCGCGTCGCCCGTCGGAAAGCACGATCTCGCCCCCGACCGCCGCGACCGATCCCGGCACGCCGTTCAGCACCCGCGCGAAGTCGCCCCGGATCGGCGCCGAGTCATCGTCGAGCATCACGATCCAGGAAGACTCGGCCCGCTCCGCACCAATGTTCCGCGCCGCCGCGCCGCGGTTGGTATCGAGGCGGACGACCTCGACGCGCGCGCCGTTTTCCAGCCGACGCGGGACGTGCTCGCTCGCGGGCGTCCGCGATCCGTTGTCAACGATGACGACATGGGCGGGTTCGCGTCCCAGCTGCTCCGCGGGATACGCCCCGATGAGATCGAGTGTGCGTGCGAGCTCGTCGGGGCGGTCCCTCGTCGGGATCACGAAGCCGATGCCCGGCATCAGATCAGCGTCTCGACACGAGGCCCCGCGGCGTCGCTCATCACCCCGGCGTGCAGCCGGCCCGCGAGACGGATGAGATCCTCGGGGTCGCACGCGAGGTTGCCGGGGCTGGCCGCGCTCACCGCCGCCGCCAGCGAGCCGATGTAGGCCGACACATCCGGGTCGATCCCCGCCGCCTGCGTCACCGTGCTGTACGCGAGGAACGCGTCGCCGCACCCCAGCGTGTCCATCGGCACCGGGTTCAGCGACGGGATATGCCGGCTCATCAGCCGCACCGGCTGCCCGTCGGACGACCCCGTCTCGGCCCGCTTGCGGAAGACAACAACGCCTTCTTCCGCCATCGTCAGCGCAACGCTCCGCACGCCCGCCTCGTCGATCAACTCCAGCGTCACCGCCGGCAGCGATTCCGTTCGGCTCGCGGTCGAACCCCGCAGCTCGCGCTCCGAGGGTGTCAGCCAGTCCGCGCCGCGCATCTGCAGCAGTGTCGATCGTGTCCCCGAAACATCGCCCGCCAGGAAGCCCACTCTGGGCCGCAGCGCGCCGAACAGGTCCGACGTCAGCCGAGGGCCGAAGAGACCCAGCCCGTAATCGGTCACGATCGCCGCCTTCGCGCCGTCGGCGTGCCCGCTCGCGGTGTCGATCATCGCGATCCGCGTCTTGTGGTCCAGCTCGATCGGCACGGTGTGATCGAGCTTGACGACCTTGTCGCGGCCGACAAGCAGACGTTCTTTCTCCGGCAGTCTCCCGTCGTACCGGATCGGCTCGACCGCGATCCCCGCCGCCTCGAGCCTCGCCCGCATCGACCACCCCGCCTGGTCCTCGGGCAAGGGCGTCACCAGCGTCACCCGGGCGCCCGCCGAGGCGAGGTGCCGAGCCACCACCGCAGCGCCGCCGTCGAAACTCCGTCGCTGCCCGGGCCGGAGTGACAGGATCGGCGATTCGCTGGTCACGTCCGGCCACGCGCATTCCACGTAGGTATCGAGAATCGATTCGCCCACGACCAGCACCCGTGCGCCGCGGATCTCGCCCAGCGCGCCGCGGATCCGATCCGCGGAAAGATCGAGCGATCGCATCAGGCCCGAGAGCGCCACGGCCCGTGGGTCGTCGCCCCGCGCACCGAACGGTCGCTCGCCCGTGCTCATCGCGTCGATGATCGCCGAGGACGAGAACACGATGTCGCCCGACGAGAAGAGCACGCGCCCGCCGGCGTCCTCGACCGCGTCGCGCTCGGCGGCGAACCGCGGGTCGTCGTTGTGCTCATACTCCGCACCCTTCACGTAGATATCCGGCTCGACCGCCCGCAGCAGGTCCACCGCCGTCGGCGAGGGGTTGACCACCACCCAGTCCACGCACGACAGCGCCGCGAGGTTGCCAGCCCGGAGCCCTTGGTCGAACAAGGGCCTGCTCACCCCCTTGTCGATGAACTCGTCGGCGGTGATCGAGACGATCAGCCGATCCCCCAGACTCCGCGCGTGCTCGAGGTGCCGCACATGCCCAGGGTGGACAATGTCGAAGCAGCCGTGGCAATGCACGACCCGCTCACCGATCGCGCGGGCGTTCCGGCGGAGCGTCAGCAATCGCTCCATGCTGCAGATTTTCGGCGACTCGGTCTGATGCGGATCCATGCGGCGCGGCTCCCACCAACTCCCGGTGCGGATCGCTGGAGTCTAATGGTGTCCACCCGCGCCCACAACCCGCCCGCCTGCGACCGCCCGCGACCGCGAAACAAGCCATCGTGCTCCGGATGAACAACACCGTGCGCGCACACGCCTTTCGACGATCTTGATCCGTGGCCGCCGTTTGCTATTCAGAGAGGAGGTGAACCGAGGCCAAAGGCTCGTCAGACGTCCAGCGCCCGCGCCCCGTCGCCCGCGGTCACCACGCGATACACGGTTTCGAGCCCGGTCGCGGACCGGTACGCCTCGCCCACGGCTTCGCCCGCCGCCTGCACCGCACCGCTGTCGATCAGCGCCACGACCCAGCCGCCGAACCCGCCCCCGGTCATCCGCGCGCCGTGCACGCCGTCCTGGGAGCGGACGATCTGCGCCAGCGTGTCGACCTCGGGGCAGGAAACCCGGAACACATCCGAGAGCGATACGTGGCTCTCGTCCATCAGCCTGCCCGCCTCGGAAAGCCGAGACTCCGACAGCAACGCCGGGAATGTCCGCACGCGATCGATCTCGCTCACAACGTGCCGCACCGCGTCCAGCTCGACATCACTCAGCGTGCTCGGGAGGGACCCGAGCGCGTCGGGGGCGACATCCCGCAGCGAGGTCACCCCCAGCTTGGGCAGCGCCGATTCGCACGCCGCGCGGCGTTCCGCGTACCCGCCGTCCCCGTTCGCGTGCGACACCGCGCTATCGAAGATCACGAACACCGCGTCCGAGGCGCGGGGCAGCGGCACGGCCTCCGTGGTCGCGTCCCGGCAATCGATGCGGATCGCGCACCCCGCCCGACCCGTCGCCGAGACCAATTGATCCATCAGCCCGCAGGGCGTTCCCGCGAACTCGTGCTCCGCCTTCTGGCACGCGAGCGCCTTGTCCACCGCGCTGAGGGAGAGCCCCCAATGCGATTCCAGCGCCGTCGCGACCGACATCTCCAGCGATGCCGAGCTCGACAGGCCGCTGCCCGTCGGCACCGCGCTCGCCACCGCGATGTTCACGCCCTCCGCGCCCGGCGCGAACCGCGAACGCATCATCTCGTACGTCCCCGCGACATACGCGAACCAGGCGGGCTGATCCGCGAGATCCCCGGGCTCGAGCGGCGACAGCACATCAATCTCCGCCGCGCCCTCGACCTCCGCCGACACCGCCGCGATCGATCCATTCCGCGGGCCGAGCGCACACACGCACCCGTCGCTCAGCGCGGCCGGGAACACCAGTCCGTCGCAGTAATCCACATGGTCGCCGATGAGATTGACCCGGCCCGGCGCAAACGCCAGCGCCGTCGGCTCGGTGCCGAACCGCTGGCGGAACAACGCCAGAGCACGCGCCTCGGGCGAGGGCGTGGGAACTTCGATGCGTGACGCGATCCCGATCGACATGCGTGGTCTCCAAGCGGCCAGCCCGAGATGAACACTTTCAGAACAGAACACCCCGGAGACTCGGCCGCGCTATGCCACGAGCACAACGCCTGCCAGACAGGAATACTACAGAATCTCCCAGAAAAGGTCAATCGTTTAACCTCTACTCCCTGCCAGAACACGGCCCGCTTCCATGATCGGACCCTGGCAGGTCCGGATTGCTCGCGATCCGAGGGGCTCGCGGCGGGTTTTCGCCCTTTACGAGCCCGACAGCCGGCTCGAACGACGCACAACCAGTTCCGCCTCGAGTCGGCTCCCGTCCGTCGCCGTCCGTCCGCCGATCCGATCGAGCACCGTCCGCACGAGGCTGTCGGCCACTGACTGGATGGGCTCCCGCACGACCGTCAGTCCGCCCCCCAGCCACCGCGCCGAGATCGGGTCGTCGTACGTCGCAACCGAGATGTCCTCGCCGACGCGCCGCCCCATCTCCGCGAGCCGGTACAGCACCGCCGGGATCACCGTCGCGTTGTGCACCAACAGGCAGTCGATCTTCGGCTCCTGCGCAAGGAGTTTTTCGGTCGCGTACGCCCACTCACTCAGGTCCGATTCCTGCGACAACGACACGCACTGGGTCGGCGACTCGTAGAGCCCCAATTGCTCCAGCATTGCCCGCTGCGACTCGCCGCGGGCCGAGAGTTCCCCGGCGGGCAGATTCAGGTCATGCCGCGTGTCGGTCAGCATCCCGATCCGCGTCGCGCCCACGCTCTTGAAAGTCTCGAAGAGATGCCGCGTCGCCGGTTCGTAGTCGATAAACACCGATCCCGCGTCCGCCGTCGGCTCCGCCCGGTGCCCGAATTCCTCGACGCGCACCACAAGCGGGAACGACGCCCCCCGCGAGCGCCGCGTATCCGGATCACCCGTGTATTCCAGGGCGATGATCCCGTCGCACAGCCGCTGCGAGATCATCCCGAGCTGCTCCTCGGCCCGCTCGGGTCGGCTGAACGTCTCGAACGGCACCGCGTGGTACCCCTTCTCGCTCAGCTTCGATTCGACGGCACTCAGATACTCAGCGAAGAACTGGTTCAGCAGCCGGTTCACCAGCAGCGCGACTGTCTTGGTCTTCCCCCCCGCCAGCAGCTGCGCCTGCCGATTGGGGCGATAGTCCAGCTCGCGAGCGACCCCTTCGATCCGCTCGCGCATCGCCGCCGACACGCGGTGAAACTGCCGCCCGTTCAGAACGAGTGAAACCGTCGCTTCCGATGTCCCCACCCGCTCGGCGATATCTCGCAGTGTTGTTGCCATGCCTTTTCCGCCGTCGCAGCCGAACGCACAACGCCACGATCAAGAACCCGATCATTATCCCAACCAACATCCGAACCAGAACGCTGACGTCTCAAGCCTATCGCGGCGAGACCACCCCCGGATCGCGATCCTGAAACGTCAATCGCTTAACTTGTCCACGGCACTGTGTCCGCCCGGTTGCGCGGCCAATCATGGGATCCGGTAGCATCTCGCCGGGATCGCACACCCAGACATTCGGTCTCAGGACTCCGCAAGGGCGATCATCGCCCAACGCCGCGACCGCGGCAAGGCACTCGCAGAAGCAGAGCACGCCCGTTGTGAGCCATCCAGGCGGGCACCGCACAACAAGGAATTCGCCCGTGGACCCCATTGACATCATCGTCTTCATCGTCTTCGCAGCCTCGGTGGTCGGCATCGGCCTATGGAAATCCCGAGGCGAGAAAGACACCTCCAGCGATTACTTCCTCGCCGGGCGCGGCCTGACCTGGCCCCTCATCGGCTTCTCGCTCATCGCCGCCAACATCTCCGCCGAGCAGATGGTCGGCATGTCCGGTGCCGCCGCCAACGGCGAGATCGGCCTCTCCATCGCCTCCTATGAATGGATGGCCGCCATCACCCTGGTCTGCGTGGGCTTCTTCTTCCTGCCCATGTTCCTCAAGAGCGGTATCTACACAATCCCGCAGTTCCTCGAGTTCCGCTTCAACGCCTTCGCGCGGACCGTCATGTCGCTGCTCATGGTCATCATGCTCGTCAGCGTCAACATCTCGCTCGTCACCTACCTCGGCGCCAAGTTCCTCGATCCCTACATCAGCATCGCCTCCATCGAGTTCGGCTTCCTCTACCCCATCGACGACATCGCCATCCTCTGCTGGATCATCGGCATCACCGCCGGCATCTACGTCGCCGCGGGCGGGCTGAAGGCCTGCGCCTGGGCCGACATCATCCAGGGCGCCGCCCTCATCGTCGGAGGCGGTGTCATCACCTGGCTCGCCATCAGCGCCCTGGGCGATCCGGACCCGGCCGCCAAGATGAACGCCCCCGCCGAGGTCGCCGCCTCGCTCGGGCTCGAGGAGTCCGCCGGCGTCGGCGAGCGACTCGGTGTGCTCAAAGAAGAAAAGATGCACATGTTCCTGCCCTGGACGAGCTCGGTCATCCCCTGGACCGCCCTTGTCATCGGGCTCTGGATCCCCAACTTCTACTACTGGGGTCTCAACCAGTACATCATGCAGCGGGCGCTCGGCGCCAAGTCGCTCGCCGAAGGCCAGAAGGGCATCGTCTTCGCCGCCGGCATGAAGCTCATCATCCCCTTCGTCGTCTGCGTGCCCGGCATCATCGCCTTCACGCTCTACTCGGGTGAGATGGCCGCCGAGATCGACGGCGACGCCAAGACCAACCGCCCGGTGCTCCTCGAATTCGCCAAAACCTCGGGGATCCCGCTCCCCGAGAACATCCGCCTCTCGATCGCCAACGGGTCGGGCATGGTCACCAACGGCATCAGCGACGCCGAGCGCCTCGCGATCGCCGACGACCTGCTCGCCGGCACCGAAGCCGGGACCGACAGCGATGTCTACATGTTCAACGGCGATTTCGCCGACCGCGAGCCCGCGTTCGCAAACTCGATCTTCGCGTTCAACGCCACCCGCACCGGGGGTGACTCGACCGCCGCGATCGAATCCGGCGCGACCAAGAACGGCGGCATCGACCCCGAGGACGGCAAGGAATGGAGCCCGGGCGAGAAGCTCGCCAACGCCAACGAGATCCTCACCGCCGATGTCGCCGCGGCAAGCAAGTCCGCAACCCTCGCCGGCTACGACTACGACGACGCCTTCCCGCTGCTCGTCGCCCTCCTCGCCGGGCCCGGCTTCAAGGGCTTCGTCATCGCCGCCGTCATGGGCGCCGTGGTCTCGTCGCTCGCCTCCATGCTCAACGCCGCCTCGACCATCTTCACGATGGACATCTTCAAGCGGTACCTCAAGAAGGACGCGACCGACCACCAGCAGGTCCTCATGGGCCGCATCTGCGTCCCCGTTGCCGTTGTCCTCGGCTGCCTCATCGCGCCGATCTTCGCCAACCCGGATCTGGGCGGCGCGTTCAACGCGATCCAGAGCCTCCAGACCTATCTCAGCCCCGGCATCCTGACGATCTTCCTGTTCGGCCTCTTCGTCCACCGTGCCCCGCGCATGGCCGGGCTGGTCGGCCTCGTCCTCAGCCCCGTCCTCGCGTTCGCCTACGCCCAGATCGCCAATGCCGGCAACTTCGCCGACGACTCGATCATGGGCCTCATCTTCAACAACTTCCTCAACCGCGCGGCCCTCGTGGTCATCTCGATCTCGGTCGTCCTCGGCATCATGACGATGCTCATGCCCCTCCCGGCACCCATCGTCCTCCCCGAGAACGACAAGATCGAACTCAAGAGCTCGCCGGTCGCCAAGATCGGCGGCATCGCCGTCGTCCTCTGCACCATCGTGCTCTACATCGTCTTCGCGTAAGCGATCACGGTTCACCGATCCAAGGGCGCGGCCTTCGCCGCGCC
>DDFO01000050.1:40943-53432 GCA_002337215.1 Phycisphaerales bacterium UBA1926
CGGCCTTCGCCGCGCCCTTTTTCATGCGCACAATCCGTGCCGTCTCGACCGATCAGGACCGCAAGAACACCGGCGAGCCGACAGCCACTGCGCGGCCGGCACCCGTCACGCGCCCCAGACGAGCAACGCCCGATCGGCTACCCCGCCGCCGCCTCAACCGCTTTCACGACCTGGTTGATCTCGTACCGGTTCCACCGATCCGCGGCCTTGCGGACCGCCGACACAAACGCCTCGCTCGTCAGTCCCAGCAACTGCCCCTCCCGAGCCGCGAGCAGCGAGTCCCAGTACGCGGGCGAGCCGACCGCGTCGGTCAGCACACGCTCGGCCTCTTCGATCGCAACGGCGTGCGTCAGACATCCCGAGGCCGCCGCGATCCGCACCGTCGGCGACCCGTCCGACAACCCACCACGCAGCAGCGAACGCACGGTCTCATCGCGACGCGACTGGCAACGAAGCCCGATCATCGCCCAGTAGCGCACCGCCTCGTGGTCGTGGGCAGCACCCGCCGCCTGAGCGGCAACCGCGATCGAACCACGGCCCACGAGCTCCGCCCAGAGATGCACCGACGCAAGCGGGAACGAAGCATCACGATCCGCGAGCGCCGTCACAGGTTCATTCCCCGCGGCCCGCGCCAGGATCGACTCCGGGATCAGCCCGAGATCGTCCGTGTCCCGCATGTGCTCGACCAACGCTTCCCGCATCCGTTCGAGCCGATCCGCGTGCACGGCGTCGCCCGACACGTCCCGCAACTCCATCGGGTCCGTCTCCAGATCGAACAGCAACTCAGCACCACGAGGCTCGGTCATGAGCCGCAACGCGTCGGGAGGCAGCGTCCCCGCCGCCATCCCCGCCTTGAGGGCCCGGTAGGCCCCCGCGGGAGACGCGTATCCGCTCGGCGCAAAGAAAGGCCGATCCGGGAAGTATGACCGCGAGTAGACCCACCGCCCGTCGGTCACCATCCGCGCGTGATCGATGTCCTCATCGATCCGGTCCCGCGCGACGAACGCGAACTCACGCGCCGCCACCCCGCTCAGGAACGGCACCCCGTGCATCCCCTCAGGGATCGCCAGCCCCGCGAGCTTCAGCAGCGTGGGCCCCACATCCACGAACGACACCAGCCGGTCGTCCGTCTCGCCGCGTTCCGCCGTTGCCAGATGCGACCATTTTTCGGGGATCCGCACGATCATCGGGACCCGTGTCCCCCGCGCCAGTGCCGCCTTCTTGTGCCCGGTCATCCCCGCCCCGTGATCGGTGAAAAAGATCACGATCGTGTCGTCCGCGAGCCCGTCCCGTTCGAGCCGATCGAGCAGGTTTCCCGCCTGCCGATCCATGAGCGTCACGCAGTCCGCGTACCGGGCCAGGTGCGCGCGCACGGCCGGGGTGTCCGGGTAATAGGGGGGCACATCCACGTCCGCCGGGTCGTGGATCTCCTCAGGCCGCAGCTTCGCGCGGATCTCCCGTTCGTACCCATCTCTCGGCCACACACTCGTCCGCGACTGATGGGTCGTGTCGAGGTTCCGGATCACCATGAACGGCTTATCGCCACGCGCTTCGTCCCACCAGCCCCCGCCGCTGTCGAACGACCGCGCCGCGATCGTCCGATGCTCGGTCACGTTGATATCCAGTTTCGGCCCGTTCGTGCAGTAGTACCCGGCGTCCCGCATGACAGCCGAGAACCCGTCGAGGTCCTCGCCCACCGACGCACGGGACCGGTGATTGCTCCCCCCCAGCGATGCCTGGTACCGCGAGAAGAACAACCCCGTGCGTGCAGGCGAGCACACCGGCGCCGTCGCGAACACACGCGTGTACCGCACGCCCTCCGCCGCGAGCGCATCCAGCCTCGGCGTCGTCGCGTTCGCCACCCCGAAGCAGCCCATGTCGGGGCCCATGTCCTCCGCCGTGATGAGCAGGAAGTTGGGGCGGTCTTCGGAAGACCCCGCCAAGCCCAGTGCCCGGTCCATCGCCGAGGCCCCTCGCGGCGCAAAGACCAAGAGCACTGTGACGAACACCATCCATCGCGACAGGCCGGCAAGCCCATACGATCCGTTAAGCACTTGACCATTCATGGGCCCCAGAGTACCGTGGCGCGCACAGGCGCCGCCAGCCCGGCGTAGCGTGTAAGAAGAAAGTCGCCAGCGAATGATTAAGCCGGGCGACCTCCCGACGAAGACGCAGAACGCGAGGAGTTTTCCAACCGTGTCCCGAACAGGCCAGCGCCGTTTCGTCCGCCGTGCCCGTCTTGGCATCGCCGCAACGATCCTCTCTGCGTGCACAATGACGGCGTTCCCAGACAGCGTGCGTCCCGGGAACGCGACGCCTGTTTCCACGGCCCCGACGCAGCCGCCGAACGGCATGGTCTGGGTCCCGGTCGCCGAATTCTCGATGGGATCCGACCACCCGCTCGCCCGACGGAACGAGCAGCCGGTTCACCGTGTGCGCGCAGGCGGCTTCTTCGCCGACATCACCGAGGTCACCAACGCCCAGTTCCGCGCCTTCGTCGAGGCGACGGGATACACCACCGTCGCCGAGCGCGCGCCCGACTGGGAGGAGATGAAAAAGCAGCTCCCCCCGGGCACGCCCAAGCCGCCCGACGAGGTCTTCGTTCCCGGCTCGCTCGTTTTCTACCTCCCCGAGCCCGGCGTCCCGCTCAACCCGGGCACTTGGTGGCACTGGGTGACCGGCGCGGACTGGCGCCACCCCGAAGGACCGGGCTCCTCCATCGAGGGCAAGGACGACCACCCCGTCGTCCACATCGCCTGGGATGACGCGAACGCGTACGCCGATTGGGCCGGGAAACGGTTGCCGACAGAAGCCGAGTGGGAACGCCTCGCGCGGGGCGATGCGACCGAGTCGCCCTACGTCTGGGGCGAACGCGACCCCGAGCCCACCGATGCCAACATCTGGCAGGGCGAGTTCCCGGTCACCAACACCGAAGCGGACGGCTACCTCAAGAGCAACCCCGTGCGCGCGTTCCCGCCCAACAGCCTGGGCCTGTACGGCGTCGCGGGCAACGTCTGGGAATGGACCAGCGACTGGTTCGCGTCCAACGCCTACGCCGAGCGGATCCGGTCTCACCCCGAAACGGATGTCTTCGAGTCTCCGCCGGGGCCCGAGACCTCGTGGGACGCCAACGACCCGCTCGCCCCCAAGCGCACGATCCGGGGCGGGTCCTTCCTGTGCCACGTCAGCTACTGCTCGTCGTACCGCCCGAGCGCGCGCATGGCGACGACCCCCGACACCGCCGCCGAGCACATCGGATTCCGATGCGTGATGGACCCGAGCCCGGTCGAATCCGACCAGCCTCAACCGCCCGTGCGCACGCCGACCGAAGACAGACCCCACCCGTCGTTTCAGGACATCGACTGACCAGGTCACCGACCGACGCATCCACGGAGAAACCGAGCAATGAAGCGAACCACCCCGGCGCGCACATCGGCCCGCACATCGGCGCGAACACTCGCGCTGACCACGGCCCTCGGCCTGAGCGCCGCCCTCGCCGGTGCCCAGGCGCAGCCCGACGCGAATGCGCACGACGGCGCATGGGAACCCGAGAACTGGCTCGATACCGCCGCCCCACCCGAGCACTGCATCGCCTTCGCGCTCTACACCGTCCACGACGGCACCCTCAAGATGACCGCCCAGCTCTACCCGCTCGCCGACGGGGTGGAGCGCGCCGTCCAGCTCCAGACCCGGCCGAGCGGCTCAGGCGACGACTGGCGCACGGTCACGTTCACGACCGTCGACGAGACCGGGTACGGCTGGCCCCAGGAGAACCACAAGCGGTGGCTCGCCCACTTCCGAGTGGACAACTGGGACCACACGCGCGATTTCGAGTACCGCGTCGTCGCCGCCGGCGGCCGGGCGACGTTCGAGGGGCTGATCCGACGCGACCCCGAGGGCCCCGAGATCATCGTCGGCTCGCTGTCGTGCAACTCCAACGCCGACCGCCGCGACCGCGACGACATCATCCGCAACCTCACGTTCCAGGATCCCGACCTGCTCTTCTTCGCGGGCGATCAGTCGTACGACCACAAGCGGCACCTCGAGGCGTGGCTGCTGTTCGGGCGGCAATTCCGCGACATCATGCGCGATCGGCCCACCATCACCATCCCCGACGATCACGACATCGGGCAGGGCAATCTCTGGGGTGCGGGGGGCATCAAGGCCGACGACGCGAACGGCGACAGCGGCGGTTACTTCTATTCGCCCGACTACGTGCGCGCCGTCGAGACCGCCCAGACCTGGCACCTCCCCGATCCCTACGACCCGGCCCCCATCGCCCGCGGCATCGGGGTCTACTACACCGACTTCACGGTGGGGGGCGTCAACTTCGCGATCATCGAGGACCGCAAGTTCAAGACCGGTCCGAGAGCCGTTCTGCCCCCCAAGGAGGGCCGGTCAGACCACTTCAACAACCCGGATTTCGATCCCGCGTCGGTCGATGTCCCCGAGGCGAGACTGCTCGGCGATCGCCAGATTGAGTTTCTGCAGCACTGGGCGGGCGACTGGGACAACACCGAGATGAAGGCCGTCCTGTCGCAGACGCTCTTCGCCAACGCCCAGCACCGCTCGGGTCCCGGGCTGTGGGGCGATCCCAACGGCAAGGACCTGCGCCAAGACCGGGGCGAACGGCTCGTCGCCGATCTCGACAGCAACGGCTGGCCCCAGGCGGGACGCAACCGTGCGCTCACCGAGATCCGCAAGGCCTTTGCCACCATGCTCGGGGGCGATCAGCACCTGGGCACCCTCGTCCACCACGGCGTCAACGAGTTCCGCGACAGCGGCGTCTCGCTCATCAGCCCGTCGATTGTCAACTACTACGTCCGCTGGTGGGACCCGCTCGAGGAATCGCCCGGCCCGATCGACGGGGCCCTCCCCGATCTGGGCGACTACCGGGATGGGTTCGGCAACAAGATCACCATGCTCGCCTACGTCAACCCGGACCCCGACCGTGTCGTTCACACGACGCCGTCGGGCGAGGTCTGGGGCCCGCGTGCCGAGGGGTACGCGATCGCACGATTCAACACCGATGAGCGCACGATCACCTACGAGATCTGGCCGCGCATGGTCGATGCGACCGATCCGTCCGCGGAGCCCTACCCCGGCTTCCCGGTGACGATGACGCAGATGGACCAGTACGCGCGCACGCCGCTCGCGTATCTCCCCGAGTTGGTGATCGGAGGCCCGGCCGACCCCGTGGTTGCGATCGTTGATGAGCAGACCGGCGAAACGGTCTACACGCTCCGCATCAACGGCACGCAGTTCCAGCCGCACGTCTTCAAGGCCGGGACGTATCGCGTGACGGTGACCGGCGAGGGGGACGCGCGACGGGTCCTCGATGGTCTGGTCTCGAGCCCGACACGGGAGGGCGCCGGCAGCATCGTGGTCTCGTATTGAGGCGATGTGACGCAACATTTTGTGATTACAGGTGTTCGAAGATCGCTCCCGATGATCGCTTGACGCCTAGTCAAACGCTTGACATACTGGGTTGACACATGCCGCTCCGAGCGTCTTCGCCGGACGGCCCGGAGTGCTTTCCGTGCGAATCTGCAAGTTCATCGTCGCGATCTGTGCTGCTGTGGTGTCCGTCGCGGCGCCGCCTGTGTGCGCTCAGGACGCCGCGGAGACACGCGGGCCCAACATCGTCTACATCCTGGTCGACGACCTGGGCTGGGGCGATCTGTCGTGCTACGGCCAGACCAACTGGACGACCCCGCGGCTCGACGAGATGGCGCGCGAGGGGATGCGGTTCACAAACGCGTACGCCGGCGACACCGTGTGTGCGCCGAGCCGGGCGACACTGCTGACCGGGAATCACACGGGGCGTGTCCACCAGCGCGGCAACGGAAAGATCGCGTTCCGTCGCGACCCACACGACATCACCATCGCGACGCGGCTCAAGGAACTCGGCTACACGACCGCGATGGTCGGCAAGTCGGGCGTCGCCTGCAACTCCGACGACGCGACGCTCCCGAACGACAAGGGCTTCGATCACTTCTATGGCGTGCTCAGCCACGTCGCGGCGCACCGCAACTACCCGCGGGAGATCGTCCGCAACGGCGAGCGCATCGAACTGCCCGGCAACCACGGCAAAACGGGCGACACCTACGCCAACGGTCTGTGGGTGGACGATTCGCTCGCGTGGATCGAAGAGAACCGGGAGCGCCCGTTCTTCCTGCATCTTGCGCTCACGCCGCCCCACGCGGACCTGACCGTGCCCGAACGATACATGGCGCCCTTCCGCGGGAAATGGCCCGAGAAGCCCCACGCGAAAGGCGGCTATTTCCACCAGACCGAGCCCAGAGCGGCCTACGCGGGGATGGTTGCGTTCATCGACGAAGCGGTGGGCCGGGTGCTCAACCGGCTCGAGGCGCTGGATCTCGATGAGCGCACGATCGTGTTCTTCGCGTCCGACAACGGGCCGCACTACGAGGGCGGGGCGCACCCCGACAACTTCGATTCCAACGGGCCGTACCGGGGTGGCAAACGGAACATGACCGAAGGCGGGATCAAGACTCCGCAGATCGTCTGGTGGCCTGGCAATGTTCCCTCGGGCGTCGTGAGCGACCACATCACCGCGTTCTGGGATTTCGCACCGACGGCCCTCGACCTCGCGAGTGCTGAGTCGGTGCCCGCGATGGACGGGATCTCGCTTGTTCCGACGCTGCTGGGCCGGCCGGGCGAGCAACTCGAGCACGATTATTTGTACTGGGAGTTCTACGAGCGGGGTGGCAAGCAGGCGGTGCGCATGGGCGACTGGAAGGGCATCCGGCTGGGCGTCAACAAGGATCGCGACGCGCCGATCGCGCTGTACGACCTGCGCACCGACATCGGTGAGGCGACCGACGTCTCGGGCGAGCACCCCGAGATCGTCGCGGCGATCGCACGGGCGATGGACGAGGCGCACACGCCTTCGGATATCTTCCGGTTCGGCCCGCGCCAGCCCTAGACCGCTGCGGAGCATCGGATCAACGTGCCCGAAACGACAACCCGGACGAACAGCACCAGACGAACTCTGCGTAACTTTGATGACACACCGCGCGGCAGGCTTCGCCAGGGGCCGGGCCGCGAGAGACACGCGCCGCGAGAGAATGAACCCATGATCACAGCACACATCCCGCGTCTGTTCCGCCGTTTGCTCGCGTCGATCGCGGCGAGCACGCTCGTCGTAGCCGGCCCGGCGTTGACGATGGTCGGATCCACAGCCGATGCCGGCCCCGGCGAGGGCGTTCCTGTCTGGAACGATCTCTCGGTGATCCAGCAGAACCGGGCCGAGCCGCGTTCGTTCGTGTTCCCGTTCGATACGCGGGCCGGCGCTCTCCGCGGGGCGCGCCCAGGGGGGCACCACGCGTCACCCAATGTCCGCCTGCTCAACGGGGACTGGGACTTCTGCTTCGCGCCGACGCCCGGCGAGACGCCCGCCGGCTTCGAAGCGGCGGACTACCGCCCGAGCGAGGATGCCGGCTGGACCACGATCCCCGTTCCTGCGAACATTGAACTCCACGGGTTCGGTTACCCCAACTACACCAACATCAAGTACCACTTCAACCCCGCGACCCCGCCGCAGGTCCCCGCGGATCAGAACTGGGTCGGCTGCTACCGGCGCGGTTTCGATATCCCCACGGGGTGGGACGGTCGGGAGATCTTCCTGCGCTTTGAGGGCGCGGGCAGCGCGATCGAGGTCTGGGTCAACGGCGAGCGGGTGGGCTACAACGAGGGAGGCCGGGCGTCGGCGGAGTTCGACATCACCGGCTCGGTCCGGGTCGGCTCGAACACGCTGGCCGTCAAGACCTATCGCCTCAGCAACGGGGCCTACCTCGAGGACCAGGACTTCTGGCGGTTGAGCGGGTTGTACCGCGACGTGCTCGTGTGGAGCGCGCCGCCCGTGCATATCACGGACTTCGGCGTGCGCACGGACCTCGACGATGATCACGACGACGCGACGTTGTGGGTTGAGTTTTCGGGCACGCAATACGCGGCGCACCCCGCGGCCGACAACGGAAACCGCCCCGACATCAGGCTCGAACTTGTCGACAGCGCCGGGGAGACTGTCGCGGAGAAGACGCTGAATCGCGTCCCGTTCGCCGTCGGCGAGCCCACGCGGACGCACACCGAGCTCGCGGTCGATTCGCCCGCGAAGTGGACGGCGGAGACCCCGCACCTCTACACGCTGCTGGTCTCGCTCGTCTCGGAGGGCGCGCCGATCGAGGTGCTGAGCCACCGGGTCGGGTTCCGCGAGATCAGCATCGACGATCGCGGGCGGTTCCTCGTGAACGGAAAACCGGTGCTCATGCGGGGCGTGAACCGCCACGAGCACGAGCCGGAAACCGGGCACGCGGTGACGATGGCGGGCATGCTGGGCGACATCCGCATCATGAAGCAGAACAACTTCAACGCGGTGCGGACCTGCCACTACCCCAACCACCCGGTCTGGTACCAACTCTGCAACGAGCACGGGCTCTACGTCGTCGACGAGGCGAACATCGAGAGCCACGGCATCGGCTACAAGCCCGATGAGACGCTCGCCAACAAGGCGGAGTGGACCGACGCGCACCTCGATCGCTTCCGGCGGATGGTCGTCCGCGACCGCAACCACCCCAGCATCGTTTCCTGGTCGCTCGGCAACGAGATGGGCGACGGCGTCGCGACGTCGGCGGAGTATCTGTGGGGCAAGTCGTATGACCCGACGCGCCCGATCCAGAGCGAGCGGGCGGCCTGGCAGGGCGGCAACACCGACATGGTCGTGCCGATGTACGCGTCCCCCGAGCGGATCCGGAAGTACGCCGAATCGGGCGAGAACACCAAGCCGCTGATCCTCTGCGAGTACTCCCACGCGATGGGCAACTCGAACGGCAACTTCGATTGGTACTGGGACCTGTTCCGGCAGCACGACGCGCTGGGGGGCGGGTTCATCTGGGACTTCGTCGACCAGGGCCTGCCCGCCGATGTCCCGGGCATCACGACGATCTCGGGCGCGGTCCCCCGGCGACCGTTCGCCTACGACGGCAAGGTCGGCATGCCGGGCGGGCGGGGTCGGCTGACGATCGGCGACGACGCCGAGTTTGATATCACCGGGCCGCTCACGCTTGAGGCATGGATCAAGACCGATCGCGTCGAGGGTGGGGGATCGGGCAGGGCGGCCCACCAGCAGATCCTCGGCAAGGGCGACCAGCAATACGCGCTCAAGGTCGCTCCCAGCGGGAACCTCGATTTCTTCGTGTACGACGGCACACAGTGGCACCTCGTCGGGACGCCCATGGGCGCGTCGTTCGCCGACAAGGAGCGTCATGTCGCGGGTGTCTTCGACGGCAGTGAACTCCGCCTTTATCTCGACGGAGAACTCGTCGCGCAGACGGCCGCGCCGGTCGCCCGCGTCGCGACGTCGGCCTACCCGCTCACGGTCGGGTCCAACGCCCAGGTCCCGGGGCGTGACTTCGACGGGCTCGTCCGCGAGGCCCGGGTCTACAGCCGGGCGCTGACGGCGCGCGAGATCGCGAACACGGCCGCCGAGCCCGAGGGATTGGTCGCCCACGTCCGCCTCACGCCCAGCAACACCCGGACCGTCCCTCGCGACGGGGCCGACCGCTTCTACGCCTACGGGGGGTTCCTCGAGCCTGCCGGCGTGTACAACGACGACAACTTCTGCATGAACGGCATCGTCAACCCCGACCGCACGCCCAAGCCCGCGATGGCGGCGATCAGGCACGCGCAGCGGCCCGTGCTCACCGAGTCGTTCGACCCCGTGTCCAGCACCGTCCGCGTCACGTCGTTCTTCGACCACGTCATGCTCGACGACGCCGTGATCGGCTTCTGGTCTCTCCACGCCGACGGCCGACAACTGGTCTCAGGCGGCTTCGACACCCCGCCCCTCGCCCCGCGAGAGTCGGGCGTCGTGACGCTCGACCTGCCCAATCAATCGCTCGCGCACCTCGGGGCGAAACCGGGCGAGGAAGTTGTCCTCACCGTCCGCTGGCTCACCAAAGACGAGACCCCGAT
Source organism: Phycisphaerales bacterium UBA1926 (assembly GCA_002337215.1). Lineage (GTDB taxonomy): Bacteria > Planctomycetota > Phycisphaerae > Phycisphaerales > UBA1924 > UBA1926. The sequence goes on from DDFO01000050.1 coordinate 50,940, forward strand.
GGTCCCCGCGGCCCACGAGGTTGCGTGGGCGCAGTTCGTGATGCCCGTGCAGCCGAAGGTGCAACCCATCGCAAGCGGCGACGGCACGCTCCGAGTCATCAAGCGGGACGGCGGCGGGATGATCGCCGCCGAGAACGACGCCGGGTTCCGCGTGGGCATCGACGGCGTTACTGGCATGCTGCAATCAGTGTCGCACGACGGGGTTGAATTGCTCTCGGCGCCGCTCCAGCCGCACTTCTGGAGGGCACCGGTGGATAACGATCGCGGTAATCGCATGCCCAATCGTCAGGGTGTGTGGCGAAACGCGGGCGCTTCGTGGCGATGCGACTCGATCGAGGTCACCGAATCAGCGGGTGGCGCAGTCATCGCCGCCTCCGGCCAGATTACCAGCGTCAACGCCCCCTACACCCTCACCTACACCATCCGCCCCTCCGGCGAAGTCCACGTGCAGGCAGAAATGGGCAAGCCCAACCGAGACGGCACCGGCGAACTCCCCCGGTTCGGCCTCCGCATGGGCGTCAACGACTCAATCACCGATCTCACGTGGTACGGCCGGGGCCCCGATGAAACCACGTGGGACCGCGACGAACTCCCGCTCGGCCGATGGGAGAGCACCGTTGCCGAGCAGTACTTCCAGTACTCCGAACCGCAGGAGACCGGCACGCACGTCTCGACCCGCTGGCTCGCCCTGACGAGCGAGGACTCACCCGGTCTCGCGGTGTTCGCTGATCCCGCCGGATGCAGCATCCCCGAGCAGGCGATCACGTTCAGCGCCCTGCCGTACTCGGCCGAGGACATCGAGGCGGCGAAGTACGCCTGGGAGCTCGAGCCCGCCGGGTTCACCTGGCTGACGCTCGACACCGCGATGATGGGCGTGGGGGGCGACAATTCCTGGGGCGCGCGCGAGAAGGCGGGCTATCGTCTCACGCCGGGGTCCCACAGCGTCGCGTTCGTGCTCCGGCCGGTCGATGGGCTCGCGGAGATCGCCACGCGGCGAGGCCGAGCGGTCCGATGATTCGCAGCGAGGAGCAGATGCCATGAAGGTCGTCGTCACGGGCGGAGCGGGCTACATCGGGTCCCACGCCGTGCAGTTGTTGCTCGAGAACGGTCACGATGTCGCCGTGCTGGACAACCTTTACCGGGGTCATGCCGCCGCGATCGAGCGGGTGCGTTCGTCGACAAACCCGGGTGATCGCCTGACGTTCCACGAGGCCGACTGCACCGATCTCGGCGCGGTATCGCCCGTGCTGAAGGGGGCGGACGCGGTGATGCACTTCGCGGCGCTCACGTACGTCGGCGAATCTGTCGAGCAGCCGCTCGACTATCACCGCGTGAACACCGGGGGCATGATCACGCTGCTGCGTGCGTGCGCCGAGCACGACGTCGAGCGGTTCATCTTCAGCTCGACGGCGGCGACGTACGGCGAACCAGAAGAGCAGCCCATCGGCGAGAACACGCCACAGAAGCCGATCAACCCCTACGGCGCGTCGAAGCTCGCCGCCGAGCGCGTGCTGACCGATTTTAACGACGCCCGGAAGCGGGCCGGCAAGCCGTTCTCGTTCGCCGCGTTGCGGTACTTCAACGTCGCCGGCGCCGATCCGTCGGGCGTCATCGGCGAGTGGCACAAGCCCGAGACGCACCTCGTGCCGCTCGTCATCGACGCCGCGCGTGGGGTGCGCGACGCGATCACCGTATTCGGGCGCGACTACCCGACGCCCGACGGCACGTGCATCCGCGACTACGTCCACGTGCGCGATCTCGTCGAGGCCCATCTCGCCGTACTCGGCAAGCTCGAGCCGGGCGACGCCCGCCGGTACAACATCGGGACCGGCAGGGGCCTCTCGGTCGACGAGATCATCACCGCCGTCCGCCGGGTCTCGGGGAACGATTTCACGGTCAAGGACGGCGAGCGCCGCGCGGGCGACCCCCCCGAACTCGTCGCCGATCCGTCCGCGATCGCCAGCGAGATCGGGTGGCGGGCCCGGTTTACCGATATCGACGAGACCGTCCGCAGCGCGTGGGACTGGTTCAAGGAAAACCCGACCGGCTACGACAACGACTGAGCCGGGCGCGGCCCGCGCGACACAGCCCGGGACGGCAACGACAAACAGCAACGTCCAGACACACACGAGACGCACGGCCTTGCGCGCTCGCGGGCTACCCTGCACGGTCCGTCCGCCAACCATGCAACGACGAGCCCGAATCCATGCACACGCTCACCAACGCCCGCGGCCTTGTCCTCAAGGCGATCGACCGCGGCGCGATCATCACCCAACTCCACACCCCGGACCGCGAGGGCAACCTCGCCGACGTCGTGCTCGGCTACGACCACGCTGCCGACTATGCGCACGATCCGTTCTACCTCGGCGCCGTGGTCGGCCGGTGCGCCAACCGCATCGCACGCGGCAGCTTCTCGCTCGACGGATCCGACCACACGCTCGCGGTCAACAATCCTCCCAATCACTTGCACGGCGGTGTTCAGGGGTTCGATAA
>DDFO01000050.1:53482-54834 GCA_002337215.1 Phycisphaerales bacterium UBA1926
GTGTTCAGGGGTTCGATAAGCACACCTGGGACGCCGAGCGGATCGACGACCCGCGCGGCCCGGCACTCCGCTTCTCGCGCACCAGCCCCGACGGCGAAGAGGGATACCCCGGAAATCTGAAGGCGTCGGTGACGTACATCCTCACCGACACGAACGAGTTGATCTGTGAGATGCGTGCGACCAGCGATGCGCCGACGCTGTGCAACCTCGCGCAGCACACCTATTGGAACCTCACGGGTGTTCACTCGGGCGAGAACGCGGGTGATGGATCAGAACGCTTCGCGAGCACCATCGAGAATCACGACGTCACCCTCTTTGCTGACCACATGACGCCCACCGACGCCGACGCGATCCCGACCGGCGAGTTCGCGTCCGTCGCCGGAACGCCCTTCGATTTTCGCACGCCCAAGCCCATCGGGCGCGACATGCACCGCGTCGGCGATGACCCCACCGGCTACGACCACAACTACGTCGTCAACGGCGAGCCCGGCACGCTCCGCCCCGTCGCGCGGGTCGTCGAGCCGACCTCCGGACGCGTGATGACGCTGTCGGCCACCCGGCCCGGCGTGCAGCTCTATACCGGGAACTTCCTCGACGGGAAGACGCCGGGCAAGGGCGGCGTGCGGTACCCGCGCCACTCGGGTCTCTGCCTCGAGACCCAGCACCACCCCGACGCGATCAACAAGCCCGACTGGCCCAGCCCCGTGCTCCGCCCGGGAGAGACCGACCGCCACACGATGGTCTTCGCGTTCTCGACCGATCGCGACGCGCAATAGCGATCAGAAAGCGCCGCACACCCCGGTGGAGCGAGGCCGGTCTCTTCGCGTGGTTGTTGTGGCAGCGTTCCGAATAGTTTCGTATTTCCGAAGGAGCCAGGCCGTGCGAGTCGAACGCCGAATCGTCCTTCTGCTCATCGCGTTGCTCGTGTGCCCGGCGAGCGTGGCACGAGCCGACGACCGGCCGAACATCGTCGTCATTCTCGCCGATGACGCGGGCCACGCCGACTTCGGGTTCACGGGCGGCACCGTTGTTCCCACGCCCAACATCGACGCGATCGCGCAGGGCGGGGTGGCGCTCACCCAGTTCTACACCACCGCCTCGGTCTGCAGCCCCTCCCGCGCGGGGTTCCTCACGGGTCGATACCAGCAACGATTCGGGCACCACTCCAACCTCACCGGCAGGGCGGCGAGACGCGGGCTCGGGCTCCCGCTCTCAGAGGTCACCGTCGCCGATCACCTCAGGGCCCGCGGCTACACCACCGGAATCATCGGCAAGTGGCACCTGGGCGAGACCGACGAACTCCTCCCGACACGCCGGGGCTTCGACGTGTTCGAGGGGCTCCCGGGGGGGAG
>DDFO01000050.1:54946-55553 GCA_002337215.1 Phycisphaerales bacterium UBA1926
GGGGGGGAGCAGGACGTACGAGCCGATCGAAGGCGACGACCCGGTCCGCACCATGCGCCGCGAATCGCGCCACGCCGACGGCTCGGTCACGAGCGTCCGGATCGACGAGCCGGAGCTCGACCAGAACCGCGAGAAAGGGTTCTACGTCACCGACTGGATCGGCGACCGCGCCGCGCACTTCGTCAACGACCACGCGGGTGACGACCGACCCTTCTTCCTGTTCGTCTCGTTCACCGCGCCGCACACGCCGCTGGAAGCCCGGCCCACCGATCTCGACGCCGTCGCCGGGATTGAGCCCGAGAACCGACGCGTCTACGCCGCGATGATGCGCAGCCTCGACCGCGCCGTCGGCGAGATCACCGATGCGCTCGACGAGACCGGGGCGGCCGACAACACCCTGCTCATGTTTTTCAACGACAACGGCGGCGCGACCAACAACGGGTCGGACAACGGACGCTTCCGCGGCATGAAGGGAAGCAAGTGGGAGGGGGGCGTGCGTGTCCCCGCCGCGATCCGTTGGCCTGGGACCGTCACGCCGGGGCGGCGATTCACGCCCGTCGTTTCGTCGATGGATTTCACCGCGACCGCGGTCGCCGTGGCAGGCGGG
>DDFO01000050.1:55578-62969 GCA_002337215.1 Phycisphaerales bacterium UBA1926
GCGGGCCGATCGAGAGCGCCGCCCCGCTCGATGGGCGTGACCTCCGCCCCACGCTCGAGCGTGCTGCAGGCGGCGCGGCCGGCGGATCAACGGCACGCCCGATCGCCGACGATGCTGTCCACCCGGCGCTCTTCTGGGAGCGTGGCCCGGCCGCGGCTCTCCGCGCCGGGCCCTGGAAGATCATCACGACCCCGGGCCGCGAGCCGCTGCTGTACCACATCCCTGCCGACCCGGGTGAGACGACCGATCTCGCCGACGAGCGACCCGACATCGTCGATGGTTATCTCAATCTGCTGACGGCCTGGCGATCGGAGATGGTCGCCCCGCTCTGGACCGAAGGTGAGCGATGGGAACGCAATCAGCTCCACAAACACGATCCCGACGTGCTCGGCCGAGACGCAGAACGTGCGTATCCATAGCCCGATAACCACGGGTCATCGCCCCATATCTGCGCCAACCCAGACCGGGAAGCGAAAAAATCTCTGGCTGCCGTCGCTCTTCTGTTGCACGTGTTAAGCAATTAACTACCCTATCACTGAGTTATACCAGCGCGGGAGTCCGCGGTTGGCCGCTCACCTCCCCGGGAGGGCGTCACCGACCCGCACGAGCGCGTGAGATCCGATCGAGAAAAAGGAGAGACAGGCATGAAATTCACGACCATGACATGGGCCACGCTGGCCATCACCGCGGGCACCGCCGCCGCCGGCGTATCACCTTGGCGTCAGTTCGACGCGGCCATCGACCCCGCGGGGGACACCGTCTGGGCCAACACGGGCACCGCCCAGACCGGCCAGGCGCAGAACTTCACGTTCGCCGCGCCGCAGACCGCCGTTGCGGTCAGCGATCCCTTCGCGCCCGGCATCACCGCCGCGTACGAGATCGGTACCACGGGTGCCATCGCCGGTGCGAACTGGTCGTTCTTCGGCCAGGCGGGCGGCGGTCGGGCGAACTTCGCGCAGAACTCGTTTGAAGTCTTCTTCCGGGTTGACAACCTCAGCGGGAACCACCTGATCATGGAGATCGGCGGCTCGGGCGCGGGCGTCAGCCTCGGCATGTCCGATGGCACGCTGACCTGGGCATCCAACCCGGGCGGCGCCGGCACCGACACGACCCATGAGGTCAGCACCGGCATCACCACCGGCTGGCACCACGCCGTCGGCGTCTGGAACCGCGACACGCTGAGCACGGCGCTCTACCTCGACGGTCAGTTCGCGGGCGACGTCGCCCTCGCGGCCGGCACGACCGGGTGGGTCGGCGGCAACGAAGCGACGCTCGGCGGAGTGAACACATCGGCCGCGACGAACATGGACCTCCTGTCGATCACCGAGTTCGACGGCGCCATCGCCGCCTTCAATTACTACAAAGAGGAACTCTCTGCGGCGCAGATCGAGGCGATCTACAACGCCAACTTCATCCCCGCCCCGGGGACGATCGCGCTCGTCGCCGCCGCGGGCCTCTGCACCACGCGTCGTCGTCGCTGATCGAGCGACACATTCGCTGACCCTTTCTGGGGCCGGCGTCGGCGGTTCTTTTCGCCGATGCCGGCCCCATTTTTCTCCCGCCTGCACCTTTGCCCGGTGATGAAGCTGTCCGGGCTCGGAGCCGATGTATGCCGATGCAAAGTCTCTCTACGCCCGCGATCGCCCTGTCCGCATGCCTTGTCGGGCTCGCGGGCACCGCCCAGATCTCAGCCGCGGGCGATCAGCCAAACGTCCTGCTGATCATCTCCGACGACGCCGGGTGGGCCGACTTCGGCTTCAACGACCAGGGCAACGGGCAGATTCCCACGCCCGCCCTCGACTCCATCGCCGCCCGAGGCCGCTGGTTCCGCGCCGCCTACACCGCGCCGGTCTGCAGCCCCAGCCGGGCGCGGATCTTCCTGGGACAGCACGGCCAACGCACCGGCTACGACCACAACGGGCCCGACGATCAGGACGCGGGCAACGCGTCCTTCGAGGGGCTCGCGCTCGAAGACGAGACGATCTTCGAACGCATGAACGACGCCGGCTACCACGTCGGCTTCTTCGGCAAGTGGCACCAGGGCACCGAGCGTGACGTCGTCAGCGGCAACACGCTCATCACCCCCGGCAACCTCCCGCCGCGGCACGGCATCGACTACTTCCTCGGGCTCACGTCGGGATCTCGGACGTACTTCACGGGCCAGACCTCGAGCTACGCCCAGCTTCTCCGCGAGCAGACGCTCGACCCGGTGACCAACCTGGTCATCGACATCAACCGGGAGGGTGACTACCCCGCCAACACCTACATGACCGATCTGCTCGCCGAGGAGGCCGCCGACTACATCACCGGCCGCGCCACGCAGCCCGATCCGTTCTTCGCCATCCTCTCCTTCACCGCGCCCCACGGCCCGCTGCAGGCGACCCAGCAGTACTTCGACTTCGTCGATCAGAACATCCCGGGGCTCACCGGGAACCGCCGGACCTACGCCGCGATGATGGTCGCGATGGACATGGGCGTTCAGACCGTCCTCGACCGGCTCGACGACCCCAACCAAGACGGAGACACCGCCGACAGCCTGACGGGCGACACCCTCGTCTGCTTCATCAACGACAACGGGGGAGAGACCGCCAACGCCGCCCGCAACTTCCCCCTCCGCGGCAAAAAGTCCGACACCTTCGACGGCGGCATCCGCGTCATGATGGCAATGGCGGGCCCCGGCGTGCCCGCCACCGGCGCGTCCTACGACTTCCCCGTCGATTCGTCCGACCTCATGCCGACGTTCCTCGCCGCCGCGGGCAGCCCGCTCGGCCCCGACGATTTCACCGACGGCGTTGACCTCATGCCCTTCATCGACGGGACACTGACCGGCCCGCCCCACGCCGATATCTACGTCCGGGGCAACAACCCCATCGTCGCGGGCCTCCGCCGCAGCGACGAGTGGAAGCTCACCATCGAGAACATCGGGGGACCGTTCCTCTACGACATCGTCGGCAATCCAGGAGAGACCAGCGTCCGCAACCTGGATTTCCCGGCACTCGTCGACGATCTGACCGACCGCATGACCGCCTACGAGGTCGAGTACGTCAAGCCGCGATGGGGCCCGACGGACTACAACGATTTCGACGGGTTCATCTGGCGCGCCGCCCAGATCGGCAGCGCCGGGTGGGGTGCGTCCAATGCCTGGGCCGCGGAGGGCGGTTCCCCGGCGACCGCGACCATGTTCGAGCGCGACGGCTACGCCAACCTCCGCATGACCTTCCCCGGCAGCGGCACGCCCTACACCGCGACCAACACACTCACGCGCCCCAACGCCCTCAGCTTCATCGCCAACGAGATCGTCTTCAACGGGACCGGCTCGGGCGTCGCCCTCGACGGCCTCCCCGTCCTGCTCGCCGACTCCATCGCCGGCGTCGCGCCCGCGATCCGCATGGACACGGTCGCACCAGGTGGGACCGGCGACCCGATCGAGATCGCGCTCGATGTCTCCGCCTGGGACGATGTGCTGCTCGAAGGCGACAGCGAGCAGCCGATGCTCCTCTCCGGGGCATTCCGCGAAGAACGCCCAGCGCAGAGCTACCTCAAGTTCGGTGCGTTCCCGATGACGATCACGGGCGACGTCGAGATCACCGGCGAGTTCTCTGTCCAGGCAGGCGAGGTGACGGTCCGAGAGACCGGTTCGGTCGCGCCGTCGGTGCTGCTCGTGGAGCACACCGCAACTCTCCGCCTGACCGATCCGGACGAGGCGGGGCTGCCCGATTTCATCGGCAACCAGACCGAACTCGCGCTGACATCGCCCGAAGGCGACGGAGCGACGCCTCCCGTCGCCCTCGATTTCGAAGGTGTCGAAGTCATCGGCTCGCTCACGATCGATGGCACCCCTGTCCCGGGCGACTATTTCGACGCGTCGAACTACCCGACCCGGTTCTCCGGGCCCGGCCGGCTCCGCATCCGAGGTCCGCTCGACTGCGACGGCGATGTCAACAACGACGGCTACGCCGAGTTCTTCGATACGCTCGCCTACCTCCGTGTCTTCGACGCAAGCAACGGGTGCGGCGGCGGCGGCCCCGCCCTCCCCCCCGGCATCACCGTCAACATGGAAGCCTGGAACGACCCCGCGGGCGACGGCACCTGGGACCTCGCCTCACCCGGAACCGACGCCTCCCGCGTCTGGACCTTCGGCGGCAACCTCACACCCGAAACCGTGAGCGATGCGCCGTCGGCGCTCATCGCGTCGGCCTACCGATTCCCCGAAGCCGCCGCCTCGGGCGCTGATTACGAAGACCCGTCCCGCTCGCCCAGTTCCATCGAGGTCTGGTTCAACAGCGACAACACAACACCCGAGCAGATCCTCTGGGAAGCCGGCGGCGGCGCGCGAGGCGCGGCGTTCACCATCGCGAACGGCCAGATCCGCTTCGATGTCCAGAACAGTTCGCCGACCCCCGTCCGCGTCAGCGCACCGATCACCACAGGCTGGCACCAAGTCGTCGGCACCATCAACATCAACACCGGCGAACTGAATCTCTACCTCGACGGCGCACCCGCCGGCACCATCAACACCGGCGCGACCGACCGCTGGGCGGGCGGCAACCCGTCGGGGCTGGGCCAGGTCACATCGAGCATGGTCGGCAACCTCACACCCGCACCCTTCGCGGGACGCATCGCGATCTACCGCTTCTACAACAACCGCGTCCTCACGCCCGCCCAGGTCGAGCAGGCCTACGACGCCGTGATCGAGGCCAGCGAGCCCTGCGACCCCGCCGCCGACCTCAACGGTGACGGCACCGTCGACGCAACAGACATCGAGCAGCACATCATCCAACTCATCGGCTGCGAGTAAACAGACGCAAATGTGCCACGGCCGTCTCAGCCGTGTTTGCGAACCGGTCACACATGAAACCGTGCCACCGACCCGGCTTCCGGGTCGGTGTTTTACATCGATGGATCTGTCGGCCTGACTTCATAGCAGGGTGCCGTGGAGACACCGCAAGGCGGTTTCTCCACGCCCGCATTGACCGGTCATAGAGAAGGCTGCGTTGTCTCCGTGGCACCCACGGGGCGCCCCCGGGTATCACGTTCGCACATCAGTCTCTGTTGTCAAACGTCCACGACCCCAGGCTCGGATGCGCCGGCGGGATCAATTCAGCCGTCCACGCGCCGAGCGTCTCGTGCAGGATGCCGAACCGGTCCCAGCCCTCGCCGACGCGCACCGTCTCGCCCGCGTCGTTCACCTCGAGCCGGATCAGGTTCCGCCGCTCGCTGATGTCGTGCTCGACATCGAACAGCAGGTCGCCCCCGCCCTTCTCTCCGCGTTCGATCAGCTTCATGTCACCGAGCCGGACCACGCCGTGGTCGCGCGAATGCCAGCGCCAGAACAGCGACTCGTGCGGCACGCCCTCCGCCTCGCCTGCCAGGAAAGGCCGGAGATCCACCCCGTCCAGCGGGTGCGTCTCGCGCACCTGCGCCTCCGCTTCGGGCCCCGCCGCCGCGACGATCGTCGCCGCGATGTCCAGCGAACTGATCGGGTGCTCGTACACCGCGCCCGCGGGTGCAACGCCCGGCCAGCGCACCGCGAACGGAACACGGATCCCGCCCTCGAACTCGCTGCTCTTGAACCCCCGCAGCGGCGTGTTCCGCGACGCGTTGTTCGTCGCGCCCCCGTTGTCGCTCAGGAAGACCACGATGGTCTCGTCCGCGATCCCGCGGCGATCGATCGCGTCCAGCACGCGTCCGATCCCGTCGTCCATCGCGCTCACCATCGCCGCGTATGTCCGACGCCTCGTGTTCTTGATGTGCTCGAACCGCGCGAGGTACGCATCGGTTGCCTGCATCGGCGTGTGCGGCGCGTTGTAGCACAGGTAGAGAAAGAACGGCGCCGCCCCATCGCCAGCACCATCATCACCCGATCCGCCATCCGCCCGGTCGCGGTCGATGAACTCCACCGCCCTGTCGCTCAGCTCATCGGTGAGGTACTTCGTCGTCGAGACCCGCACCCCGTTGTCGAGCAGCTTCGTGCGGTACCACGCCCACTGCTTGTTCACCTCCGACAGATCCTCGAGCGTCAGGTTCTCCGGGAAGTAGTCGTGCCCCCCGGTCAGGAACCCGTAAAACTCATCGAACCCCCGGTCGCGAGGGTGCAGCCCCGGGAACGTCCCCAGATGCCACTTGCCGATCGCCTTGCTCTCGTACCCCGCGGGCGCGAGCAACTCGGAGATCATCCGCTCGCTGCGCGGCACCCCGTTGGGGACCGCGGGGTTCACCGTGGGGTTGTTCCCGCACCCGAACCGGTCCTGGTACCGCCCGGTGATCAGCCCCGCCCGGCTCGGGCCGCAGACCGCGCCCGTCACATACGCCTCGGTGAACCGCACGCCCTCCGCCGCGATCCGGTCGATCGAGGGCGTCGGGATGTCCCGGCAGCCGTTGAACCCGACGTCCGCGTACCCGAGGTCGTCCGCGAGGATCAGCACGAGGTTCGGCTTCGCGCGGCTCGGCGCCGAGACAGCGGAAACCGCCGACGCCGAACGCTCCGCGTCGGCTGCTTCGACTGCTCGGACCGCGTCGCCCGCCCCTCCCGTGCCCGCGGCGAGCGCGAGCGAGAGCGCAGCCGTTCCGATGAAATGCCGTGTCATGCGTGTCTCCGTTACTCGTCGTCCGATGAAACCGGCTGATACACCCGGATGTAATCGATCTCATACCGCGACGGGAATTCCGTCTGCGAAGGATCGCCCCCCTGGTTCCCCCCGATCGCGAGGTTCACCAGCATGTAATGCGGCTCGCGGAACGGGTTCGTCCCGTCCGGGTTGAACGTCTTGGTCACGTCGATCGTGTTCAGCAGCCTGCCGTCGCAATACAGATCGATCCGATCCTCGGTCCACTCCATCCGCCAGGTGTGGAACCGTCCCGCCCACGCGTCCGGATCGCCGCCCTCATCGAGTTCGCCGACCGGCGTCTTGGTGCTGTCCCAGTGCTGTGCCCACCGCTCACCCTTCTTCTTCCAGCACGCGTTGGCGAGCACCATCCCGCGGTAGTACTCCATCATGTCGATCTCGCCGCAGCCGGGCCAGGGGCGCGCCGAACCGAGCGACCACCACGCGGGCCACAGCCCATCGCTCGTGTCCACCTTCGCGCGCATCTCGAACACCCCATACTGCCATTCGTGCGTGCCCTTCGTCGTCAGCGACGCGGCCGTGTAGTCCGCGAACCGACGCTTCTTCCGCCAATCCTTCGAGCCCGCTTCAAAGCCCGGATTCTCCAGACGCTCCCGCCGGCCCTCGATCACCAGCATCCCGTTCTCGACCGTCGCGTTCTCGCGCTGGTACCACTGCAACTCGTTGTTCCGCTTGAAGCCTTCCTCGTGGTTCCACACCGCGCGGTCCGGCTCGCCGGGCTCGTCGAACTCCTGCGCCCACACGAGCCGATACCCCTCGGGAATC
>DDFO01000050.1:63058-66023 GCA_002337215.1 Phycisphaerales bacterium UBA1926
GAGCCGATACCCCTCGGGAATCTCGCCCCGCGTCACCGCCGCGCCCATCTCTTCAGCGCCCGCGCCCGCGCCGGCGCTGGCGCCGAACGCACCCGTCGCTCCCAGCACCAGGACCGCGACCGTTCGAGCCATGTGCATTCTCCAGATCCCTTCATCGCACGCCGAGTGATTCGCACCCCCGCGCGTTACTCGAGCACAACCTCGATCACACGTTCACTCATCTTCCCCGTCGGCTTGAGCCCGCCGACGATCTTCGTTGGGCCCGGTTGACCACTCACCGTCACCCGGTACACACCCGACCGATCGAACACGTGCGGCGTGAACGACGCCGACCCGGGCCGAACCGTGTACACCGTCCGCCCCGTGCGCACATCCTCAACCATGAACACCGGCGCGTCGTGACCCGTCACGCGGAACTCCGGCAGATAGCCGACCGGTCGGCGACCGTACTGATCCATCTGCGACATCGTGACAGGGAACCCCGCGTACGGCTCGGCCCCGGCCGCCGACGCGTCCACCATCCGCGGCCAGACCTCGTAGGTGATCTCCCGCGTGCTCTTGCGGAAACGCACGAGCCCGTACCCTTCTGCCCGAGGGCCCCAGTCACCCTCGATCACCCGGTCCGGGTCCGGGTTCACGTATCCCAGCATCGTGATCTTGTTGCCGAAATTATCCCGATACCCGCCCAGATCATCGAGCGGTCCCGCGATCGGATCGACCGCGTCCTCCAGGGGCGACCAGCGGCGCACAAAGTAGTTCACGATCGAAGGCGACGCGAAGGACACACCCGCGTCGTTCCACTCGTTCACCCCGTGGTGCAGCAGCGTCGCGAGGTGCTGATCGCCGCACAGGTGCGTCGCGAACGCCTTGCGGATCACGACGAGCGCACGGTCCCGCCCGCTCTGCGGCCAGCCGTTCGAGTCGAAATCAAACTTCATCCGGTTGCCCGGCTTCGCACGCAGGTCCACCGTGGGCGACCCATGCCACAGGCCGGGGCCGGCAACGTGCGCCGCCTGCGCGAACACCGTCTGGCTCAGCACCGCCTTGAACGACGCGTCCGTCCAATCCCGGCCCCAATCCTCAAGAAAGTCCAACTGCCGCTCGCCCAGCAGCACCGCCTCATCGACGTCAAGCGTCCGCGGATCGCGATCAAGATCGTTCGTGTGTGTCGGCTTCGCCCCGGTCCCGCGTACAAGCCCGTTCGGCCCGGTCTTGAACTTTCGGTCCTCGACGATTGCGAAGTCCACACCCCCGATGTTCAGATCCGTGAAGTACACCCCGATCCCCTGCGCCACAGGCGCCGGGTCCACCGGGTCGGGCAGGTGCCACGCCTGCGCCGCCTGCACCGCGTTGATGTACGCGGGCGAGAAGAAATAGCCGCCGTCGCCACCGTCCTGCTTCGAGGCCTTGATGCCCCCTTCGCCCCACAGGTTGCCCTGGCCGATGTCGTGATCATCGGGGATCGTGACCGTGGGGCGGTCGCGCGTCAGTTCTCCGAACTGGCGGCCGAACAGCAGCCACGCCTCGAGGTGCATCTTGTGGTCGTACGACTGATCGCCCGCGAAGAAGAGCAGGTCGGGGTCCTGGTGCCGAAGGTTGCGGACAATGTCTGCCCGAGCGCCGCGGTCCTGGTTCGAGTTGCACGACAGCGACGCAACCACGATCTCGTCGCGTTCCGACGGGTCGCGCCGGATGGTCCCGGTGTACACCGCCCGTCCGTCCGCGGCCACGATGCGGTACGCCGCGTCAGCGGACGCGTCCCATCCCGCGGTGTGCCGCGATTCGACGCGGAAGTGCGCCAGCCACCGCTTCTTGTCCGCCTGCGGCCAGCCGTACGGCGTCTCGTCGACGACAGCCGACGAGACGCGGTGCCAGTCGTCACCATCGTCGCGCCGGATCTCGAGGTGCACATCCCGGCCCACGCCCTCCGCGAGCGGGTACAGCTGAACGGTCATCTTCAGCACGCGCCCCACGTCGGCGGCGTGCGTGGTATAGAGCGCGAAACAGATCGATCGCTCCGCGGGAACCGCGAGATCGTCCCACGCGCGCCCGTTCCAGAACGGGTCTTCGTAGCCGAAAAGCGTCGTTGAGCGAGACTCCGGCGCACCCTCATCCGCACTTGCAACAGACGGCGAACCGGCCGCGAGCAGACCGAGCGAGCAGACGATCAGGCCGGGCACGACCCCGTTTCGACATCTCTTTCGCACCCACTGCCTTTCCACGTAGCCCGCCGAGCGGGAACCGCCCGCCACGACAGCGGATGGTCGCGGCCGTTGATCAGTCCCCGGTGCAGCCCTCGTCGTGCACCCGCAGGAACGCGAGCACATCGAAGAAGTCCGCCGAACCATCGCCGTCATAGTCGAGCCCGCCGCCGATCGCACCGATCGCCGCCTCGATGTCGCTCGCATCGACCGTGAAGTCCGCGTTGAAGTCCGCGGGGCACGCGTCCACCGAGACCGCGCCCAGAGAAACGATGTCCGATTCTCCGGTGTCACCGACGGCCGAGATCGAGTAGCTGTACGTCCCGGGCTCGGGCACTCGGTCGAGCCACGATTCGCCCATCACGTTCGCCGCGATCGCGACCGGATCACCGGCGCCGGGGCCCGAGCGGTAGACCGTGAAACCGATCAGATCGCGGAACCCGTGCTCGTCCCAGGTCAGGCCGACGTCGCCGCCGCCGACGGCCTCGGCTGCGCCCCCGCGGACCGGGCCCGGCCGACCACCGAGCACCGGCACAAACCGCCAACGGACGTTGTCGTTCGTCGTCCCCGCGTTCGCGAGCGAGACCGCGCCATCGGACGAAGCGCTGCTGAGCCGGCGATTCTGCGCGGGCTCGACGATCGCGAACCAGCCGTGCTGGATCTCTTCGATGCCGAACTCCGCGATCTGGCCGGGCCCGCCTTCGGACGACATCTCAAGGCCGCGCGCCGTGTAGGACAGCAGCAGATCCTCCGAGACCGAGCGG
>DDFO01000050.1:66128-71432 GCA_002337215.1 Phycisphaerales bacterium UBA1926
TCCTCCGAGACCGAGCGGATATTGAACAGGCCTGGCGTCGCCGTGGGCTCGAGCCGGAACTGGAACACGTCGTCTTGCCCGTAGCGTCCGCCGAGCACCGTCGAGTCCTCGCCGGTCATGCCCGGAACAGCGCCGGGCCGCTTGTAGCTCGCCTTGTTGTGGATGAAGTAGGGCGTATCCGTGCGGATCTGCGTGTCGCCGTCCCACGCGGCGTACATCTTGCCCACGGGTGTGAGTGAGCCGTCTGCCTCGCGCACCTCGCCCCGGTTGTCCGAGATCGGGTTGCCCGGGTCATTCGTGAAGATGAATACCGCGTACTTGTGCACGTAGGGAAGCAGTTCCATCCGCCACAGCACCTCGGCGAACCAGTTGTACACGGGTTCCTTGGTCCAGTTGTTCGTGTTGCTCCAGTCCACCACGCTGAACTCGCTGACCACGACGTCCCGATCCCACGCGTTGTGCGCGTCGGTGATTCGGTTGATGAACGAGTTCGCGTTCGGGCCGCCGTAGGTGTGCATCCCGACGTAGTCGAGCCGAAGCTCGTCCGCGTCCGCGTCTGCCATGAAATCCTGGATCCACGGCGACGTCGCCGGGTGCCCCGCAACCGCAGGACCGAGCAGCGGCATGTTCAGCACCTCGAGGCGGGGCCACAGCGCCGACGCCGTCGGCACCGGGATATTCGCCTGATCCACGCCGTCCGGCTCGTTGTACCCCATGAGCACGATGCCCTCGCTGTTCCGCTGCCACTCGGGCATCAGCGAAGGACGCTGCGACCAATTGAAGCTCCCCCATTGCATGGGCCAGAACTCGACATCGCTCGGGAACGTGTCGTTGGGCCCCCAGTTGTACGCCCAGCTGTTCTCTATCACGCCCGCGAGGTCGGGGAAGCCGCCCGTCCCCTTCTTGGAAGGACGCGCGCGGAATGCCATGGACCACGCCTGGCCGACGCCGCCCGCCGTACGCTGCTCGAGCGCCGAGCCGTCAGCCTCGGCCGTCGCGGAGAGCACGAGCCCCGACTGGCTGTTGACGAACCGAACGCCGCCCGCGACGTCTTCCATCCGCCAACGCTGCGAGGGCAGCCCGAGATACGCAGACTCCACAATCGCCGCGCCCGTGTCGATCGAGCCGCCCGCGGGCTCGAGGCACATCCCCGTCGCCCGGTTGCGGAGGCGATACGTATCGGTGCCAACGTTCAGCAGAACCTGGTAGTGCTGGGGAACCAGGCCGCTCTGGTCGCGCACCGAAACACCGCCGTCGAGAGATGACGTCATCGCGAGGCCGGCCCCGTCGATCTCGATCGAATAGAAGGAATCGTTGAACTCGCGATAGTCCGGCTCATCGCCGTCTCGGACACCGGAACCGATCGGCCAGCCACCCGCGACATCGGTGGGGGGGAGCGGGACGATCTCCCGCACGACCCCGCCCGCGTCCTGCACCACCAGCCGGATCGCCGCCGTCGTGATCGGTGCGTCAAATTCGACCGCGAACTCGGTCATGGTGTTGTTGCTGAAACCGCCGCCCGGGATATCAATCCAGAGCCCGCTGCTTTCGTCGAGCGTCTGGAACCGCCCGCGCGAGACAGGAGCCGCGCCGCTCGCAAGCCCCGAGTACAGGTGCACGGAGCCGAGCTCGACGGGCGTCGTCTCCACGCGCACTGAGACGGGGCTCGTCTCGGGCGGGTCGCGCAGGTCGAGCGAGATCCATTGATTCGCAGCCGAAGACGACTGCCAGTACGCCCCGTCGCCCACGAACCCATCGACGACCGACCGCCTGCTCGACCCGTTCACAGTCGAGCTCGCGTCGGTGTTCGCCAGCCGGTGCTGTCGGGCCATGTGGGGATCAACGCCCGATCCGAACGGGACGCTCCCGGCGCTCGGCGGGAACGCCGCGACCTCGCGCACCGTCGCCGACGTGTCCTGGATGGTCACCTGCAATTGCGTTGTCGTGACGGGAGACGCGAACGCCAGATCGATGAAGCCTGATGTGTTCCCGCTGATCGCCGATCCCGGAACGCTCTGCAGCAGGCCGTTCCCGTCGAGATACTGCACATCGAGCTCATCGACCGGCCCGTTGCCCAGACCGCCCGAGTAGACATGCAGCCGAGCGATCTCCGTCGGACGATCGAAGAACATGTTCAGGCGGTGCCGGCCCCGGTTGTTGGTGACCCAGCTGTTCTCGGGGCCCAGCTTGCCGTCGGTCGCGAACTGCCCGACCGCTTCGCCATTCACCGAACTCCCGGTCGCGAACCGGTAGCGACCGACATTGGCGTCGAGGCCCGCGAGGGCGCCCGACGAAACCCCCGCGGCCGCACAGAGGAACAGAGCCGTCGTCCACCGAACGCGACGAACACAACGATCAGAGTCGGAAAGCATTCTTTGGGATCCTCGTGAAACGCGAGGGCCTGACCACCACGATCAAGCCCTTGCGAGTATCGGTCTTGAAGTTCCCGCTGCTCGGAGCGAGCGGGACGTCGGTCCGTTCATGAACTTCTGCGTATCGACCCGGGCGGATTCGTTGCCGGGCGATTCTGCAATGCTCGATCAGCGCGCTTGGTTCCGATCGCTGCCGTGCCGGAACGTCTGGCTGCCCCAGCCGACCACCATGCCCGCGTCGCGTGTCTGGTTGCCGAAGCCGGAGTTGATCGCGAAAAGGTCGTCTCCCGTGCGATCGACTTCGCCTTGCTGCTGATTGTTGTTGGCGTTGTTGTTGCCCTCGTTGAACCGACCCCCGTAGCTGGTGACGCTCAGGATCGACGTGTCGCTCCAGATCACGTGGCCGTCGCCGAACGCGACATGACCCTTCCAGCCGCCCTGACCATCCTCCCAGATGCTCTGGCGCAGGTTGTCGCGCTCCTGCTTGGTACCCGCCGCGTCGTGCCTGGTTTTCTGCGATTCCGTCCAGAACACGAGACGGTCCGACATCAGCGCCGCCCGGCTGTTCGTCTCGCTCGACCACGCCTGCACCAGCGGGCCGAACACCGCGGGGATGTCCTGGTTGAAGAGATCCAGCAGGGCGTACGAATAGAAGACGCTCTGGAAGTTGTACGGGTAATACAACTGGCCCCGCTTGAAGCCGCCCGGGGTGTACTCCACCCACGCGGGACCCGAGACGCGCGGATCCTGAATGTCGTTGCCCGCGAGCCGATAATCCGGGAGCGAATCTCGGGACTCCGCCGGCGAGATCAGCGTCTCACCCTCCGCGAAGCCGCCTTGGAGCATGATCAGGAAGCGCGCCGGGATGTGCCGCCCGGCCCCGCCGCCGCTGATGTTCCAATCGTCGATGTCGCTCGCGTCCGTGAACGCGTCGTTGAAGTTGAGCCCGCCTCCCTCAACACCGGGGTACCTGCCGCGGTTGGAATCGCCGAAGGTCGCCATCCCCGTCATTGTCTGCTTCTGGTTGCTCGCCCCGACCACGCGACGGGCCGAGTCCCGCGCCTTGCCCAGCGCCGGGAGCAGAATCCCGATCAGCAGGGCGATGATCGCGATGACCACCAGCAACTCAATCAGCGTAAAGCCAGCCCGAGAAACCGTCGGCGAAACCGCCCGCAAACCTGTTGCGTCACTTTTCTGACTGGTGCTCTGTCGCTTCATCGAGTAATCCTCCCAGCGGGGCGACGGCGGACGGCCGACGCGTGCGTTTGTCAATCGGACTGTTAAGCACTTAACTCTAGCGGATAATCATACCGTGTGCAACACAGTTTCTTGGAAACAAACGACCCTTTCAATCGCTACAGAAGCACCGGAATCACCCTTCGCGGGCAGAAAACCGCCGTCATGGGGCCAAAAAAGGCCGAAACACCAAGGAACGGGCCGTCACGGCCCAAATCTGAGGCTTGCGACGAAAATCCGGGACAATCCGCTTGCGATAGCACAGAATCCGCGATACCCTAAAAAAGGTTAAGCGGTTAAACACGCGGGGCCGATCCCCGCTTCAGACCTTGTAGGAGAGTTACTCATGACCACACGCACCATCAAGGCGGCGACTCTCGTCCTCGCCGCCGGCACCCTCGCGGGCACCGCCGTTGCTCAGGCGCCCATCACCGTGATCGGCGGATTCAACTTCAATACCTGGAACGCGGGCACCGCTCCCCCCAACGCTGCCACGTGGACCCCAGAGAAGTCCTCCACGGGTTTCGCCAACGGCCTCCGCTGGGTCTGGCAGAACACCGACATCGACGGCAACCCCATCCCCGCGGCGATTCACCGCGTGGACGATCCCGCCGTCCCGGGCATCACCGGTGCATTCCGGTTCCCCGAGGCCCGGGCCGCGTCGATCGATCAGCCCTCCGGCACCCTGCGCAACTGGGAGGACCAGGCCCAGCCGGGCGAGGCCGCCACGTTCGAGCTCTGGTTCAAGACCGATGATCTCACCGGGACGCACGTCCTGTTCGAGAACGGCGCGACCGGCAAGGGCGTCGCGATCGCCCTCGACGGGGATGATCTCGTCTTCTCCGTCCAGGCGACCGACGGCGCCGGCGGCAACGAATCCGCCTACGTCCACCGCGAGCAGCTCACCGACACCGGCTGGCACCAGGCCGTCATCACAATCGACTTCTTCTCCTTCCAGATCACCAGCTACCTTGACGGCCAGCCCGTCAACAGCGCGTCGTTCACCCCGTCGGCCACCTACCGCTGGACGGGCGGCAACCCCGCCGGCCTCGGCATGGTCGGCACCGACCCCGCGTTCCCCGACGCGGGCATCGCCAACGACGCCGTCGATCCCATGAGCATCACCGATTACAACGGGCTCATCTCGACGCTCCGCTTCTACGACGTTGACCTGTTCGCCAACGAGGTCCAGGACAACTACAACGCGTTGACCGACAACGCCGCCGCGGTCCGCCGCGCCGATTTCAACGGAGACGGCGCCGCCGACGACAACGACGCGTTCGACTTTGTCAGCTTCATGACCTCGACCAATACCGACCCGATCGCGTCGTTCGAGTTCCCGTTCCCGCACGAGCCGGGCGGCGGCGTGATGACCGTCGATCCCTTCCTCGACGAGACCTACGTGGGTGACTTTGCCTGGGACCGCGACACGGGGTGGCTCGCCGGCAGCTCCGAACCGACGTTCCAGTTCCCCGCAATCAACGTGCTCATCCCGGTCCCCGTCAACGAGCCCGCCTTCCCCAGCATCCGCACCGCCTTCGAGCTCGACGGCGTTGAGGCCTTCCGCGGGCCGAAGTTCGAGTTCGCCGACGACACCACCGCCGGCCGCGCCGTCATGTGGCTGTATGTCGATGACCTCGTCGGCAACCACTGCCTCTTCGAGGCGGGCGGCTCCGGCGTCGGCTTCTCGATCGTC
>DDFO01000050.1:71490-72271 GCA_002337215.1 Phycisphaerales bacterium UBA1926
CGCCGGGTACATCAACACCTCTGCCAACGACGGGCTCGACGTCGCCGAGATCTCGAGCGGTCCCGGCGTCCTGCAGACCGGGTGGCACCGCTTCGATGTCGTCGTCCGCCGCTTCGCCGGTGGGGGCGTGGGTGAGGGCTTCGAGCTCTACATGGACGGCGTTCAGGTCGCCGCCATCAACGACCAGCCGGGCGACGACGGAGAGTTCGGCACCGCCGACGACATCAACAACTTCTCGCCAGCCGGAACCGGCAACACCAACTTCATCGGGGGCAACCAGGCAGGCCTCGGCCAGGTCTTCGGCACCGCCGCCCTCCCGTTCGGCTGGGACGGCTCCGAGCTCACGCCCTTCAACGGCATGGCCGGTCCCTTCCGCTACGTCCAGGGTCAGCCCCTCCCCGCCGATATCGCCGCCAACTTCAACGAGGACGTTTCGCAGAACGTTCTCAACGGCCGCGGCGACCTCAACGGTGACGGTTCCGCCGACTTTTTCGATGTGCTTTCTCAATTGAAAATCATCGACGCCGGCAAGTAAAACCAGTATCTTCACACAACAGACCGCCGTCGGCACGCCGATAGCGAATGCCAAAGGATTCCAAGATGTTCAAGACAATCACGACCACCGCCGCTCTCGCACTCGCCGCATCCCTCGCCGCGGGCCAGAGCGCATCGATCTCCGTCGTTTCGTCCGATAGCACGGTCGCCCCGGGCGGCTCATTCACCGTCTCCCTCCAGACCACCTTCGACACCGGTGGCGCGAGCGGCGGCCTCTTCGGAGCCG
>DDFO01000050.1:72311-72734 GCA_002337215.1 Phycisphaerales bacterium UBA1926
GCCTCTTCGGAGCCGCCGGCTTCTACGGCTTCGGAGGCAGCGTCTCCGCCTCCGCCGACGGCCTCTCCTCGGGCGTCCCCACGCTCAACGGCATGCTCGCCTTCGGCCCCGTCGCCGCGGGCGGCTCGGGTACAAACCTCGCCACCGGCGCCGCCGGGCGAGGGCTCGCGGGCGGTATCGCCGCCGATCCGGGCGACCTCATGACCTTCACGGTTGATGTCGCCGGTGACGCCGACTCGGGCGACATCGATCTCTCCTTCGAGGGCGCCGTCGTCCTCGTCGAGGGTGACTCGCTCGTGACCTACTCCACCAACCCAGGCCCCAATCAGCAGATGCTGTCGGTCACCGGCACCACCATCACGATCGGCGCCGGCGGCTGCAACGTCTCCGACATCGCGATGCCCTTCGGCGTCCTCGACCTGG
>DDFO01000057.1:0-3432 GCA_002337215.1 Phycisphaerales bacterium UBA1926
AGGTCGAGCGTCCCGAAGGGCTCGGCGAGGTCGGCGGGGTTGCACCCGACAGGCCCCGCGTCGCCCGCGGCGATGGGGACGCCCGCGACCGTCTCGTAGGCGATGCGGGTGAGGATCAGCGAGCCGAACCCGGTGTCGTCCTCGTTGTCGAGTTCGACCTCGGCCCACGCGTAGTGCCGGGCTCCCTGGGTGTCGAGGAACGAGAAGCCGACAAAGCCGGGCTCCATGTCGAGCCATGGGCCTCCCGAGGTGCCGTCGAAGAGCGAGCCGTAGGCGATCGCGCCGAACGGGAAGCCCCCGGTGTCGATCGCGGGCCCGATGATGGCATCGAGTTCGAACCGTGCGTGGACGCTGCGTTGGTTCGCGTCGAGGCTGGTCGCGAAGCGGACATCCGCCTCGTCGTCGGCGAGGTTCACGACCGCGTCCCACCCGAAGACGCTGTTGACCGAGACGCCGAAGTACGCGAAGCGGAGATCGAAGACCCCGTCGGCGTTGACATCGACGCTCAGGCCCGCGGCGTCGTCGGTGATCGCGATCCCCCCGCCGAACGTCTGCACGGGCTCGGCGGTCGCCGAAACGGCGATTGCCGACAGTGCGGCCAGCGTCTGGGCGACGGCGGAACGATCTCGGATCGACATGGTGCCTCCTCTGCAGCGCACAGCGCCCCCTTAAGGACCCGAGCGTACTTCAGGCGGTGCTGATCCCCAAGAAGAAGCAGCAGAATTCGCTACTCCTTCACGCCCTCGACACCGCCGTTCTCGGTGTATTTGCCGATCGCCTCGGTCAGATCGACCCCGTTGATGTTCGCCAGCGTCGCGATCCAGGCGAGCACATCGGCGAACTCTTCAACGAGATTCGCCCGCTCGGCGTCGGTCGGCGGGCTGCCGCCGTGGGCCTGCTTGTTGTTGTTATACAGAGCCGTGGCGAGCTCGCCGAACTCTTCGGTCAGCAGCAGGAAGGTCGCGTGGGTGCCGCGTGCGTTGTCGGTCGCGAAGTAGCGCTCGCGGATGAGATTCTGGAACGCGCGGATGGTCGTATCTGGCATGCACAAGCGTATGGGGTGAGCGGGCCGGCCCGCCGGATATCGCGGGGGCTATCGCGCTAGACTGGGTGTCCGAATGACCCGGAGCGTTTCGTTCTCCGGGAAACTGGGGAACCCGATGACGATTACCAAGCCCCAAGGGGTCACGATCAAGGCGACCGCCCACTACCTGCCCGAGCGGGTGGTGACCAACGCGGACCTCGAAAAGGTGATGGACACATCCGACGAGTGGATCGTGCAGCGGACAGGCGTCCGCGAGCGGCACTTCTGCGCCGAGGGCGAATCCACCCGCGAGATGTCGTTCGAGGTGCTCAAGCAACTGCTCCGCAACGCGGGCGTCACACCCGACGAGCTCGACCTGTTCATCCTCGCGACGGTCGGGTCGCACATGGCGTGCCCCTCGACGGCCTGCCAGATCCTGGGTGATCTCGCCGAGGACCCCGAGTTCGGGCACACGAACGCCGGCGCCCTCGACATCACCGTCGCGTGCAGCGGCTTCACCTATGGGCTCAACATGGCCCACGATCTGATGGCGAGCGGGCAGTACCGCAACATCGCCGTGATCGGGGCCGAGCACCTCTCCAAACTCATCGAGCTCACGACGGTCGGGCGGGGCACCGCGATCATCTTCGGCGACGGCGCGGGCGGGGCGATCGTCTCCAGCAGCGACCAGCCCGAGCACGGCATCGTCTCGCAGATCATGCGCTCGGACGGCTCCAAGTGGGACGAGCTCTACATCCCCCGCGAGGAGCGCGACATCCCCGAGGCGACGCACAACGCCGAACTGCCCATCGGACTCATGCGGATGAACGGGCGGGCGATCTTCAAGTTCGCGGTCGGCACCTTCGGCGACCTGATCCAGGAGACGCTCGACAAGGCGGACCTGACCCCGGAGGACGTGGACCACTACATCTGCCACCAGAGCAACGTGCGGATCCTCGATGCCTGCCGCGAGCGGTTCGGGATCCCACCCGAGAAGATGCCGGTCAATATCGACCGCCTGGGCAACACGAGCGCCGCGAGCGTGCCGATCCTGTTCGACGAGCAGGTGAAGGCGGGCAAAATCAAGCCCGGGCAGAAGGTCATGTTCGTGGCGTTCGGCGCGGGGCTGACGTGGACGAGCAGCCTCTGGCAACTCTGAGCCGGCCGTGAGCGGTCGGCCGGGGACCGGGATTCCGCACTCCCGGCGGCTTACCATGCCCCCATGACGAATCCGATGACCATTCTCTGCCCCGGACAGGGGGCCCAGGCCGTGGGGATGGGCAAGGCGTGGGCCAGCGCCCACCCCGAGTCCCGCGCCATCTTCGACCGGGCCGACGAGGTGCTGTCCTCGGGAGAGGGCAACACGCTTGGCACGCCCCTGAGCACACTGTGCTTCGAGGGCCCCGCCGAACGCCTGAACAAGACCGATGCGGCCCAGCCCGCGATCTTCGTGACCTCGGTCGCCTCGTGGCACGGCGTCTGCGCCATCGCCGGCAACGACCCCGCCGACGCCCCCCTCGCGGCCGCCGCGGGGCTGAGCCTGGGCGAATACACCGCGCTGCACATCGCCGGGGCGATCTCGTTCGAGGACGGCCTGAAACTGGTCGCGCTGCGTGGGCGTGCGATGCAGGACGCCGCCGAGGCGTCGCCATCGGGCATGGTCGCCCTGATCGGGGCCGACGAGGAATCGGCGAGTGACCTGTGCGCCAAGGTCCTGAAGAAAATGGACGACGAACCGGAGAGCGACCGCGTGCTCGTCCCGGCGAACTTCAACGCCCCGGGGCAGGTGGTGGTGTCGGGGAGCGCCAAGGCGTGCGACCTGGCCGAGCAGATCGCCGGGGAGATCAGCCTCCGCGCGACCCGGCTCGCGGTCGCGGGCGCGTTCCACAGCCCGCTGATGGCACCCGCCGCGGATCGGCTGCGTGCGGCGCTCGAGAGCGTGGAGATCACGACTCCGCGCTGCCCGGTGATGAGCAACGCGACGGGGACGCCCCACTCGACGGAACCCGCGTCCATCAAGGAGCGTCTGATCGAACAGCTCACAGGCCCCGTCCGCTGGGCGGAGAACTGCGCGTACCTCAACGAGCACCACGGCCTCGAGAAGGGCGTGACCCCGTTCGAGCTCGCGCCGGGCAAGACACTCGCCGGGCTGATGCGCCGGATCGACAAGGGCGTCAAGGTCACGAGCAACGACACGCCGGCCTGATCGGACAACCCGATCGGAACACGACGACAACCGCGACCGGGAGCGCCCGGGTGAGGATGACGAGCATGAATCGAATCGCAACGATCGCGCGGGTCGCGATGCTTTCGGCGGGGCTGACGTTCATCGGGGCCGTGCCGGTCGCGGTGATGACGGGCTGCGAAGAACCGCCCCCCCCGCCTCCGCCGCCGCCCCCGCCGCCTCC
>DDFO01000057.1:3510-3972 GCA_002337215.1 Phycisphaerales bacterium UBA1926
CCGCCCCCGCCGCCTCCGCCGCCCCCGGCTCTGCCGGACCCGGTGGAACTCGCGCCGCTGATGCGCGGGATCGACGCGCGGGTGCAGTTCCCGGATGCGAAAGCGCCGTACGACGCGTCGCTGGCGGAAGCCGTGATCTCGTTCGCGGCCGCGTTCGCGGCGGGCGATGACGGCGCGCTGGGCAACATGCTCAGCCTCTCGGGCCGGGGGATCCTCGACTCGATGCTCGCCGACGGGACATGGTTCGAGGCGACCGAGGAGATCGAGGCCGTCCGCGTCGTCTACATGACCCAGGAGCCCGATGTTGACGAGGACGCGAATTACGGCGAGTTCGTGCTCGCGATCCAGGAGCCGGGCGGGGCGTACACGCTGGGCTGGTCGACGAGCGAGACGGACGGCGGGTGGGTGATGAGCCCGATCGAGACCCCCGAGGGCACGCGCCCCCGCGCCGCCGACTGGGAC
>DDFO01000057.1:4019-31210 GCA_002337215.1 Phycisphaerales bacterium UBA1926
CTAAGCGGATTGGGCGCCGCGCCGCCAAGGTCGGCGCCGGCGCCCAGGGCGTCGACGTCGAGCCAATCGACGCGCGACACCACGCCCATCTCGGACGCCGAGTACGGGCAACTGCTCACCAGTGAGCCAATCTTCGTGTACCTCGATGTCGAGATCACGAGCCGACTGTTCGGGGATCAGCTCGCCGGCGCGGCCGATCCGGACGCGGCCGTCTTCGCGAGCGTGGCGCAGGCCGGCTCGATAACCCCCGCGCAGGCCGAGAGGCTGCATGCCCAGGGCGAGCGTTCGGTCAGCAGCGGGCAGTTGCCCGGAGCGGAGCCCTTCGCGAAGTATTTCGACTACGGGATGGAACAGGTCGAGCGGGAGCTGGGCAACGTCGATCCCTCCCTGCTCCCCGAGGATCTGCCCGAGGGGCGGGGCGAGTGGATGGCGTACATCGCGAACATCCTGGGCGTGAGCACGGGCAAGCTGCAGGGTCTCTACGACTCGGCCTCCTGAGCGGGCCCGCTTTCCTCACCAGCCATCCCCAGCGAGCACGCAACGACTCAGGGCCCCACAGAGACGCCGACAGATTGCAGGAACGGAACATCCATGTCTGACCAGAGAATCGCTTTCGTCACCGGCGCGAGCCGGGGGATCGGGCGGGCCATCGCGACCCGCCTCGCCACCGACGGCCGTCATGTCGTCCTCGCCTCCCGCTCCGAGGGGCCCCTCAACGAACTCAAGTCCGAGATCGAGGCCGCGGGCGGATCCGCGTCCGTCTGCGCCGTCGATGTCGGCGACGGGGCGGCGCTCGCGGGCGCGATCGAGGGCGTGCACAAAGAGCACGGCCGGTTCGACATCCTCGTCAACAACGCGGGCATCACGCGGGACAACCTGCTGCTCCGCATGAGCGACGAGGAATTCGACGAGGTGATGAACGTGAACCTCCGCTCCGCGTTCGTCGCGTGCCGCGCGGCCGCGCGGCCCATGATGCGCGGCAAATTCGGGCGCATCGTCAGCATCGCGAGCACCAGCGGGCTCGTCGGCAACTCGGGGCAGGCGAACTACGCGGCGAGCAAGTCGGCGCTGGTGGGCTTCAGCCGCACCATCGCCCGCGAACTCGGGACCAAGGGCATCACGGCGAACGTGGTCGCCCCCGGGTTCATCGAGACCGACATGACCAAGGACCTCCCTGAGCAGGTAACGTCACACATCAAGGGCCTGCTCGCGGTGCGCGACCTCGGCAAGCCCGAGGACATCGCGGCGGCCGTCGCGTACGCGACCAGCGACGAGGCGGGATATCTGACCGGGCAGGTCATCACCGTCGATGGCGGCATGACAATGTGCTGATGTTTCGACTCGCTGCGGAGAAGAGAGTTTTCACCACAGAGGCACAGAGAGCACAGAGGGTTTCACAGAGTGGATTCACTTTGTTATTTCTGAAAAACCTGCGTCCTGTCTGTGCCCTCTCTGTGACCTCTGTGCCTCTGTGGCGAACTCTTCTTCTTCGTGTTCACCACCGACGGAGTTTCTATGCTGCTCGACTGCGATCTGATCATCTTCGACTGCGACGGCGTGCTGGTGGACACCGAGCCCATGACCACGAGGCTCATCGCCGAGTCGGTCTCCCACTTCGGCTGGGAAGTCGACCAGGCCTTCGCGATCGAGACCTTCAAGGGCAAGGACATGGCCGACATCGTCGCGATGGTCGGCGAGAAACTGGGCAGGCCTGTCCCCGAGCTCACCGAGCACTACCGCGCGAAGATGTACGCCGAACTCGAGGGGGGCGGGGCGGACCAGATGCCGGGGGCGTCGTCGCTGCTCGACGCGTTGGACGCGCTCGAGAACGGACCCAGGCGTTGCGTCGCCTCCAACGGCCCACGCCGAAAGATGCAGGCATCGCTGATCAGTTCGGGCATGGCAGACCGGTTCGGCGGCATGGAGAGCCGCACGATCTTCAGCGCCTACGACATCAAGAAATGGAAGCCTGACCCCGCGCTCTTCCTCCACGCCTGCGCCCAGATGGACTCGACACCCGACCGCTGCATCGTCTTCGAGGACAGCGAGAGCGGCATCGAGGCGGCGACGCGGGCCGGCATGCGGTCGGTGGGCGTGGGTGGGCTCACGCCCTCATCCAAACTGGCCGCGAAGGGCGCGACCGTGACGATCGAGCGGATGGACGAGTTGCTGCCGATTCTCGCCTGAACCGAACTGCCAGAACTGCCGGACACGATCAGAGCGATGCGAGAGCAACGCCCGCAAAGGCCCGCTGCGGGCATCGCCGACCCGGGCTCAGGGACATCCTGCGGTGAACTCCCCAACAAAGGTCTGGATATCTGACAGGTCGAGCACGCCCGCGGGCTCGGCGATATCCGCGAGCGCATCGCCCGCCAGGAACGCCTCAGCGAATGCCTGCACATCGGCGAGATCGAGCACGCCGGTCGGCGCCGCCTGGTCGGCCGCGTTGCACGGGGTGCCGATCAGGTTGAGCGAGGTCTCGAAGTCCGAACGCTCGGCCTCGCCCGGCTGGCAGTACATGTTGAGCGAGTTCCAGACAATGAACCGGTAGCGCCCGGGCTCGAGGCGGTAGACCCCCTCGTGTCGATCCGTCGTGGATGCTCGCAGGGTGACCTCGAGAAAAGGAGCCTCATCGACTCGTTGGAACTGAACGCCGACCTGCGCACTTCCCTGCACAAGCGTCTGCACAGCCATGACATCGATGAGCGATTCGTGCTCGATCTCAAACTCGACATACACACGCGAGAAGCCGTCGATTGTTGCGTAATAGTCGTCGTGACACGGGGGCGTGCCCGGCCCCTCCTCCGCCCAGACCGATCCTGATCCGGTCAGCAATGTCGGCGTGAGCTGGGAATCCAGCGAGGCCGCGGACCGAAAGTACGAGTCCTCGTCGAGTTCGATACCGACACTCACCTCGTCATCAAAGTCTGAAAAATCGACGATCGGATTCGAGACATCACTCTCGCGTTCCTCGCTGATCGGGAAACCATTCAACAGCCAGTATCGCTCGATCTCTGTGAAAATCTCGCGAGTATCCTGTTGATAGATCAGCTGCGCGGTCGCGAACTGGCAGGAAGCAGCCAGGCACACCGCCGCGACGATTGTTTTTTCTATCAATGCCATCGCATACTCCTTTTTCAGCGGGGTTTCATGCTAATCAGAAGCGATCCCGACTGCAACCGATAAATCTGATTTTCTTACTCACTTCGTATTCACTCCTTTACTCTTTCTATGCTTGGCTCGCGGCGCGTTGAACCAAGCCGCCAGGATCCTTCGTGTGAGGTGCCGGTCGCATGAGTGCGGAACGTCGGCTGGGCACATAGAAAAACAGCCGTCCCTCAGGGACGGCTGCGGTGTGTGTGATCAGGGGTTGTGGCGCTCCGATCAGCCCTCGCCGCCGGCGGGCATGGTCTTGAGGACCTTGTCGATCAGCCCGTACTCGAGCATCTCGGCGTCATCGAGCCAGAGGTTGCGGTCGCAGTCCTTGAGGATCTTCTCCTCGGTCTGGCCCGTCGCGTCCGAGTAGAGCTTGTAGAGCCGCTCGCGGATGCGGAGCATCTCCATCGCCTCGATCTCGAGATCGGTCGCCTGGCCCTCCATCACCCCGCTCAGCAGCGGCTGGTGCATCAGGTTGCGGGCGTTGTGCAGCGCGTACCGCTTGCCCTTGGTCCCGCAGGAGGCGATGACCGAGCCCATCGACGCGGCCTGCCCGATGATGTAGGTCGCGACATCGGGCTTGATGAACTGCATCGTGTCGACGATGCCCAGACCCGCCGTGACCGAGCCACCCGGCGAGTTGACGTACATGTGGATGTCCGCCTTCGGGTCCTCATTGGCGAGGAAGAGCAGCTGCGCGACGACGAGGTTCGCCATGTCGTCCATGACGCCCCCGCTCACGAAGATGATGCGGTCCTTGAGCAGACGGCTGTAGATGTCGTACGCCCGCTCGCCGGAGCCCGATTTCTCGATGACGATCGGGACGAGATTGCTCATGGGGTTGGACACGGTGCTGGCTCCGCCTGTGTTGTTCATGGGGAAGTTCGAGAAGTTCATCACGAGGCACCCCCGTCCTTGCTCTTGTCGGCGGCACCATCAGCGCCCTTGGGCGGCTGCTGAAGGACCTCGTCGACCAGGCCGTACACCTTGGCTTCCTCGGCGCTGAAGTACTTATCCCGCTCCTTGTCGGCGAGCACGGTCTCGTACGATTGCCCGGTGTTCTCCGCGATGATCTCGGTGAGTGTCCTCTTGCTCTTGATGATCTGCTCGGCCTGCAGGCGGATGTCCTCGGCCTGGCCCGTCACCCCGCCGTACGGCTGGTGGATCATGACCTTCGCGTGGGGCAGGCAGTACCGCTTGCCCTTCTCGCCCGCGGTGAGCAGCACGGCGGCACCGGAATAGGCCCGCCCGATGCAGTAGGTCGAGACCGGGCTGGAGAGGAACTTCATCGTGTCGTAGAGGGCGAGCGTGTCGTCCACCGCGCCCCCGAACGAGTTGATGTAGAGGTTGATCTCCTGCCCCCGACGCTGATTCTCCAGATAGAGCATCTGCATCATCACGCGGCTGGCGGATTGGTAATTGATCTCTCCGACGAGGAAGACGATCCGATTCTCGAGCAAGAGCTCGTCGATCGTCATCTCTCGGGTTCGCTGATAACTGACTGATGCGGCTGGCATGGCGTCCCCATTTCGCCCCCCTGTTGAAGAGGAAGCGAGACTCGAATCCGGCCGGCGGCGACGCGGCGAGCGCCCCACACGACCAGCCCGAAAGCGGGCCCGACTCCGGACCCCGCACCGGGTGGTGATCGGGTCGATCATACCCCCCACTCAAGCCGGTCCTCCCGCGTTGCGCCACAGCATCGATCTGGCAGCGGGCACCGCGTGCCCCTAGCATTGCGATCGTGAGGCCGACCCGCCAAAACGGGGCAGGCCCCAGCCGAGACCCGCTCCTCACCCGGGGACGCCGCACGCCGTACGCCCGCGACCCGGAATCCGAAAGCTCTTCGCAGTGCCGACCGCCGTCATCAGTGATATCCACGGCAACGCCGTTGCCCTCCGGGCCGTCCTCGCCGACATCGAATCCAACGGCGTCGATCGCATCGTCTGCCTCGGCGACATCATCGGGTACGGCCCCGACCCGCTCGAGTGCGTCGACCTCGTCAGGGAACGCTGCGCGTGGAGCCTCATGGGCAACCACGACTTCGGCGTCCTCTACGAGCCGACCAACTTCAATCCCGGCGCCGAGTCCGCGGCCTACTGGACGCGCGACCAATTCGACAACGAGCCCGACGACGACCTCCGCGACGCCCGGTACGACTTCCTCGGCAGGCTCCGCGTCCGCGTCGTGGACGGCATGTGCGCCGGGATTCCCGACATCCTGTGCGTCCACGCCTCGCCCCGCCGGCCCATCAACGAGTACATCTTCCCCGACGACGCGAACGACGCGCCCGACAAAATGACCGCGATCTTCGACCGTGTCGAGAAGATCGCGATGGTCGGGCACACCCACGTCCCGGGCGTCTTCAGCGAAGACCCCGACTTCTTCCCAACACGCGAACTGGGCGACCCGCCCCGCTACACGTTCGCCGACGACGAGAAGATCGTCATCAACGTCGGCAGCGTGGGCCAACCCCGCGACAACGACCCGCGCGCCTCCTACGCCGTCATGCACGACGACCATGTCGCGTTCCACCGCGTCGCGTACGACATCGACGCGACGGCCGACAAGATCAAGAGCATCCCCGAACTGCACGACTGGCTGGGCGACCGTCTCTACGACGGGCGCTGATCCGGCCCGCCCCACCCTCGCCCCAGCCCCACCCGGACCCATCCAGTCCGGCCCAGTCGAACCAAGAACCGGCGCCCAAGAGGGCCCCGAAGGCCGCTGCTTCACCATGGCACGAAAAAAAAACACGCTGCTCCGCACGCTCGTCCCCCTCATCGCGATCCTCGCGGGGGCGGGCGTCGTCATCGCGGTCGCGGTCAACTCCGCGAACCAGAGCAAACCCACGGTCCCCACCGAGGTCGAGGCTGAATCCACGCCGCAGACCGAGCCCCAGCCAGCAACCCAGACAAAATCCCAGACAGCAGATCCAGCAGAAACCCCTGCGGAAACCACTGCAGAAACCACGGACCAGGCCGCGGCCGAACGCACGGCTGACGACCCGGCCAGCAGCGACACCCCCGCGACCGACGCCCCTGAAGCCGGTGCGCCGGATCCCGAGCCGACGATCGCACCCGCCGCGCCCCAGCAAGCCCTCGGCTCGCTCCGCGCCCGCGTCTTCGACACCACCGAGACCCCGTCCAACATCGGCGACCTCGACGGCGTGGGCGGCGAGACCATGCGCGTCGATTTCAGCCCCTTCGGATCGGGCATCGCCTCCCTCAAACTGGGCGAGGGCTTCTTCAAAGACGTCGGCGGCGAAGACCACGTCGAGCTCCAGGCACAGCAGACCGTCCAGCGACCGGGGCGGAGCAACCTGACCGCCGTCCCGTTCGCCGCCCTCGCCATCACCATCACCCAGCAGGCCGGATCGTCGGAGACCATCAGCCTCGCCGCGCCCGGCGTCTGGCGACCGATCGAAGGCAGGCCGGGCGTCTTCGAGGCGTTCATCGAAACCGAATCGGGCGAGACCGCGCTCCGCATCGAACGCCGGTTCACCCTCACCCCAAACTCCTTCCACCTCACCATCGACCGCTCGATCGAGAACCGGACCGGACGCCCCCTCACCGTCGCCTTCTCCGAAACGGGTCCGATCGATCTCCCCATGCCCGTCACCCGCTACGGCGGCGACAAACGCCGGGTCCGGTTCGGCTACCTGCTCAACCCCGAGGCCCAGGCGGGCGACCCGACCGTCACCGCCGACGGCGAACTCATGGGCAGGCCGACCGCGCTCGGCAAGCGCGAGACCGACAGCGCGGGCTACGAGAGCTGGGCCCCCACCGCCCCGCTCTGGCCCAACCCCAAGATCTCCAAGGACGGACGCCGGCTCGTCTGGTGCGCCTTCACCGACCGCTACTTCAGCGTCGCCGTCCACCCCATCTTCAACCCCGATGACCCCGGGCCGGGCGGCGACAACAAGGTCTTCGACGAAGTCAACACCATCGACCGCCTCGTCCTGAATCCCTACCTCACCAAGAAGGACGCCGACAAAACGGTCATGATCATGCGCATCAACGGTGCGCCCGAATCGATCCCCGCGGGCGGCGCATCGAACGTGACCATGGGCGTCTTCGCCGGGCCCCTCCTCAAGGACGCCACCACCGCCGACCCTCTGCTCGTCGCGCTCAACCTCCGCGGCCTCATCGCCTACAACTTCGGCGGCCCCTGCGGCGAGATGTGCACCTTCAGCTGGCTCACTTACGTCCTGATGGGCGTCCTCCGCTTCGCCCACTCCTTCACCGGCGACTGGGCGATGTCGATCATCCTCCTCGTTCTCATCGTGCGCTCAACCCTGCACCCGATCACCAAGTGGAGCCAGATCCGCCTCCAGCGCTTCAGCAAGCAGATGCAGGCGATCGCCCCCAAGCAGCAGAAGATCCGCGAGAAGTACAAGGATGACTCCAAGCGCCAGCAGCAGGAGATGGCGAAGCTCTGGCAGGAAGAGGGCATCAACCCCGCCGGCGCGCTGGGCTGCCTCCCCATGCTCCTCCAGTCCCCCGTCTGGATCGCGCTCTACGCGACGCTCTACTTCGCGACCGAACTCAGGCACGAGGCCGCGTTCTGGGGCGTCTTCCAGAAGATCTCAGGCGGCAACTGGATGTTCCTCGCTGACCTCGCCCGCCCCGACCGCGCGATCCCGCTGCCGTCGAGCTGGCACTTCACGCCACCCCTCATCGGCGGCATCTACGGCGAGATCCGCTCGATCAACCTCCTCCCCGTCCTCATGGGCGTCGTCTTCTACCTCCACCAGAAGTACCTCAGCCCGCCCCCCAGCGCGAGCATGAGCCCCGAGATGGAGCAGCAACAGAAGCTCATGAAGGTCATGTTCCCCCTCATGATGCCCATCTTCATGTACGCCGCGCCGTCGGGGCTCACGATCTACTTCATCACCAATTCCACCCTCGGCATCCTCGAGAACAAGCACATCCGCAGCCATGCCGAGAAGAAGGGCCTGCTCGACCCCGAGAAGATCAAGGCCGAGAAAGCCGCGAAACGCGCCCGGTCCGGCAAGCCCGACAAGCCGGGCGGCAGCAAGGTCGGAGGGTTCATGAGCAAGCTGCAGGCGATCGCCGAGCAGCAGCAGGAACTCCAGAAGCAACAGAAGTCCAAGAAGGTCCAGAACACCGCCCGCAAACCCGAGCCCAAAGACCGGAACTACAAGAAGCGGAAGTGAGCGATGGGGCTCGAAGCAGTCGAACTCGTGCTCAAGATCGAGGACGCGCTTGAGATCAAAATCCCAGACGCTGAAGCCTCCAGCGTCGTCACGGTCGGCGACCTCGTCCAAGTTGTTATCCTGAACCAGTTGCGGAGCAGCACACCGCCCATCATCGAAGGCGAAGCGTTGCAACGCCTCGTCTTCGAACGGCTGCGAGACATCATCGCCGACGAGTTCTCGCTCGACCCGTACCGGATACAGCTCGACTCCGAGCTACGCAGAGATCTCAAAACCGACTAAGAAAAAAACCCGGGCTCGCGCCCGCGCTTCTCTCAAACTCAACTTCAATCACACCAACTCAAGGCTGCGGGATCGCACAGCTCGTCCCATGCTTCGCGTTGTAATCCTGGTGGTACTCCTCGGCCTCGTAGAACGTCGCCATCGGCTCCACCTTCGTCACGACCTTGCCCGCCCAGCGGCCTTCCTTGTTCTCCGCCGCGATGAACGCCTCGGCCTTCGCCTTCTGCTCATCCGTCGAAGGGAAGATCGCGCTGCGGTACTGCGGCCCGTAATCGGGCCCCTGCCGGTTCAGCTGCGTCGGGTTGTGATACTCAAAGAACTTCGCGAGCAGGTCGTCGTAGCTGATCTGTTTGGGATCAAAGATCACCCGCACGCTCTCGGCGTGCCCGGTGTCCGTGTAGCAGACCTGCTTGTACGTCGGGTTCTCGACGTGCCCGCCCTGGTACCCGCTCGCCGCGTCGATCACGCCGTCCAGATGCTGGAAGCGGTCCTCGACACCCCAGAAGCACCCGCCCGCGAAGTACGCGGTCTCCGTCTCGATCGGCTGCGCCGCCTCCGGCATCTCGGCTCCCTTCTCATAGAACTTCAGGCTCGCGCTGTTCAAGCAGAATCGCAGCCCCGTCGGCTTGGGTCCGTCCTCGAAGACGTGCCCCTGGTGCCCATCGCAACGGGCGCAGCGGATCTCGACCCGCTTCATGCCGTACGAGGTGTCCTCGATGTAACTCAGGTGATACTGGTCAACCGGCTTGTAGAAGCTGGGCCAGCCCGTCCCGCTCGTGAACTTGGAATCGCTGCTGAACAGGGGCAGCTCGCACAGACGGCACACGTACGTGCCCTCTTTCTTGTTGTCGAGCAGCGTCCCGCAGAACGCGGCTTCCGTCCCGTGGTCGAGCAGGATGCGTCGCTGCTCGTCGGTCAGGTCGGCCGCGAGCGCCGCGATCGTCTCCTCGTTGAGCCTCTTGATCGAGTAGCCGCTTGGCGAATAGTCGCGTGTGGTGGTCATGGCGTAATCCTTGGCGGTGATCCCCGCCTTCGCACCCCCGAAGACCGACGAGGGCGACAGCAACCGGCCGGGCTCCGCGAAGACACCCCGCGCCATGAAGGCGACAGACCCGACCAGAAGCAGCATGGCAAGAAAAGTGTGGAGTCTGAACATCCGAGCTCCTGTGTGACGTTGGGTGCCCGATCAACAAGGACACCCGGATATGGCATCGACCGGCCGCGACACCCCGATGCAGCGCCGCCGCTGTGAGTCGGCCCACGGGTGCATCAACGCACACCCATCGCTATTTATTCGCCGCCAATGCCCGACCCGGGTAGGCTGGGTGCATGGCAGAATACCCCGATCGTCTCCCGTACGACTCCCGCCGCGAACCGGTCTATGCGCAGAACTGTGTCGCCACCAGCCAGCCGCTCGCCGCCCAGGCGGGGCTCGAGATGCTGCGGAAGGGGGGCAACGCCTTCGACGCCGCCGTGGCGACCGCGATGTGCCTCACCGTCGTCGAGCCCACCAGCAACGGCATCGGGTCCGACGCCTTCGCCATCGCCTGGGCCGGGGGCGGCCTCCACGCTCTCAACGCTTCCGGCCGGTCCCCCGCGCTGCTGACACCGTCCGAGATCGACACTCGGTTCGCGGGCGAGTCCTCGATCCCGCGCGTGGGCTGGGGGGGCGTGACGACACCCGGGGCCGTCTCCGCGTGGGCCGCCCTCGCCGAGCACCACGGCACCCTCCCCATGACCACCCTCGCCGAGCCCGCGATCCGCTACGCCCGGGACGGCTTCCTGCTCAGCCCGCAGACCGCGTACTACTGGAGCCGCAGCGCGAGCCGCTACCCCACGGACGGCCCGTTCAAGGCCTGGCACGAAACGTTTGCCCCGAACGGCCACCCCCCGCAGACGGGCGACCTTGTGCGCCTGCCCGACCACGCCGACACGCTCCAGTCCATCGCCGAGACCAACGGGCTGTCGTTCTACGAGGGCGACCTCGCGACAAAGATCGACGCCGCGGCCCGCGCACAGGGCGGGCTGCTTCGGAAAGACGACCTCGCGGCGCACGAGTACGACCACCCGCGCACCGTCCACATGGACTACAAGGGCCTGACCCTCCACGAGATCCCGCCCAACGGGCAGGGCATCACCGCCTGCATCGCGCTGGGGATTCTCCGCCACTTCGACCTGACCAGATTCGAGCCCGACGACCCCGCCTGCCTGCACCTGCAGATCGAGGCGATGAAGCTCGCCTTCCGCGACGCGCACCGATACATCGCCGACCCGGCGCACATGGACACCACCAACGACGCGATGCTCGACCCCGACTACCTCGCATCGCGTGCCAAGCTCATCGACCCCGAGCGTGCGCAAGATTTCGACCACGGCACCCCAAAGCCGGGCGGCACCATCTACCTCACCGCCGCCGACGCCGACGGCAATATGGTTTCTTACATCCAATCCAACTACACCGGGTTCGGCTCGGGCATCGTCGTCCCCAGCACCGGCATCGCTCTGCAGAACCGAGGCTGCTGCTTCACCCTCAAGGAGGGCCACCCCAACAAGGCCGGCCCATCCAAGCGCCCCTACCACACCATCATCCCCGGCTTCGTTACGCGCACCGGCGCCGACGGCAACGACGAGCCCGTCATGTCGTTCGGCGTTATGGGCGGCTACATGCAGCCGCAGGGCCACGCCCAGGTCATGGTCCGCCTCGCCGACTTCAACCAGAACCCCCAGGCCGCCTTGGACGCCCCGCGCTGGCAGATCACCGAGGGGCTCACCGTCACCATCGAACCCGGGTTCGATGCCGAGGTCTACACCACGCTCGCCGAGATGGGCCACGACGTTCAGGCGGTGCGCGCACGGACCGTGGTGCACGGCCGGGGACAGATCATCCGCCGCATGGATCCCGCCGATGCGTCGAAGGGCTATGTCGCCGCGAGCGACCAGCGCGCCGACGGACAAGCCGTCGGGTTCTGAAGTCCGCCAACCGCCTCAGGGGCACCCGTCCAGGAACGCCAGAACGAAGATCGTGATGTCGGCGAGGTCCCAGACGCCGTTCCCGTCGAGATCCGCGAATGCTTGGTTGGCCGTGAACGCCGAGACGAACAGCGCGATGTCCGACAGGTCGAGGACCCCGAACTCGACCGCGAGATCGGCCTCGTTGCACGGGCCGACCGCGGTCGCGGTGCGCCAGACCCCGATGTGATCCGCCGGGATACCACCCGGGCCGCCCAGCAACGCGCCGCCGAACGAGCCCGCGACAACGAGCGAGACCGGCTCGGGCCCATCGCCGTCGAAGTCGAACGGGACCAGCGAGTTCACGTTCGCCCCGATCGCGTCGATCCCGCCGCCCAAAGGCTGCCAGCCGTCCCCGTCGAAGTATCCGACGCGGTTGATCGGTTGCCCCTGCGTCGTCGTCGGCATGCTCCCCCCGGCGACGAGCACCGCGCCCTGCGGTCCTTCCCCGTCGACATCGAAGGTCACGAGCGACGACACGAAGCCGAAGAGCCCGAAGTCGAACGCGTTCCACGCCTCGCCGTCGTACCGGCCGATCCCGTTGAGCGCCGCGCCGCACTGCGCGATCAGCGTGCCGCCGCAGACAAGGTCCGTCCCGTCCGCCCGCGCATCGCTCGGGACCGTCGCGATCGCGCGCACCGCGCCGCCGTTCGGGAGCCCCTCGGCGCACGGCCTCCAGTCCTGCTCGGCTCGGTCCCACCGCGCGACCATCGTGCAGGTCTGCCCGCCCGCCTGATCGAAGAACCCCCCCAGGAGCAACGCGGACCCGCCGTCGCACGCGAACGCAGACGCGCCCTGCTCACACGACACCGACTCGAGAGCATTGCAGGTGCTGTTGGGCGGCGTGCCGAGCTGCGACCACGCGCCCTCGTCGAGCACCGCGGTCCGGCTCGCGAGCACGAGACCGTTGTGATCGATGCTCGAGAACGACCCGACGGCGACCAGCTCGTCGTCGCCGTCACCGTCGACGTCGTACGAACGCACCGACCGGACATCCTCGTCGAACGTTCCCAGGATCGTCGTCGATGGGTCGCCGAAATCGCTCAGATCCCACTCGACGAGCGTGGTGGGCGCGAACGCGCCGGGCTGGATCCCGACAATCAGACGAGATGGCAACGGGCCGTCGCCGTCCGGGTCGCGCGTGCCGATCGTTGCGACCCGTTGCCCGACGTGCGGCGGCAGGGCCTGCGCGAGCACCCCCTGCTCGTTCACGTAGTACACGCCGTTGTCCGTCGCGACGAACACGATCGCTTTCTGTGGCCCGTCGCCGTCCGGATCGAGCGAGACAATCCCGTTGACCACCGAGGGTGCGCCGTCCCACGTGATGGCGGCCCATTCGCCCGCCGCGGAAACCGGGGAAGCGAGGACCCAGAGAGACAGACCGGACGCGAGAAGCACGAGTGGTCGATACGCCATCGCGGACCTCCTGCCGGACCTCAGGTCAGACCTCAAGCCGAGGTCGGCCCGGAACCGAACGCAGTCCACCGTAACCGGAGGAGTGCGATCCCCATAGCAAATCCGCGAGAATCACAGGGGTCTTCAACGATCCGAGGAGGAGGAATCGAACCGCCAACGGCGGATCGACTCGCGGCGCAAGCACGCAGAGCGGGCCGATCAGCCTCGTCGGTTCACTCTCCCGAGTCCGCGAACTTCACCGATCCCTTCGCGGTCTCGAGCGCCTCGTGCGCTGCCGACTCGTCGCGGATGAGTCGGCCGCCGATCTCGCCCATCGTCAGCGTCGGCTTCTTTTTGTCCACGCTCGCGACCACCCAGTCGCCCAGCAGCATCGCCTCGAGCGCCTGCAGGTGCGCGAACACCGCCGCGTTCTGCGCCGCGGGCGGCACGCTGCCCTTCACGCTCCGCTCGATCATCTGGATGATCGACTGGATATCGGTATGGAACCCGAGGATCGAGACCATCGCCTTGTAGTACCCGGTCATCGTCAGCGTCTGGTCGCCCCGGCGGTACAGCGGCACCGGAGTGATCGCGCCGTCCTTGAGCTCGCCCTGCCGGTCCTCGGTCGCGTTCTTGAGGTTGAGCTTGAAGACGTTGTACTTGGCGATCTG
Organism: Phycisphaerales bacterium UBA1926; assembly: GCA_002337215.1. Lineage (GTDB taxonomy): Bacteria > Planctomycetota > Phycisphaerae > Phycisphaerales > UBA1924 > UBA1926. The sequence goes on from DDFO01000057.1 coordinate 17,709, forward strand.
CATCGTCTGCTTCTTGCCGTGGAACCGCTGAAGGATCGACTTGCTCGCACCGAGATCGAACGAGCCCAGCGACGCGCGCCCAGAGTCCTCGTTCGCGAACCCGCCCTGCGCGAGCCAGCGCCACGCCTGCTGGGGCGTCAGCCGGAGCCCCGCGTCCTTGGCGATCGCCTTGCAGTGGTCCTGCAGGTCGGTGAAGCACCCGTTGGTCGCGTACCAGTACTGCGCGAAGCGGATGTGCTGGTTGATGCTCCGCCGGAGTTTCTCGTCGTAGCGTCGCTTGAGCCAGTCCGCGTCGTGGTTGCCGCGTTCCAGTTCCAAGATCGTGTACGCGACCTCGCGCGCCGAGGTGTGCGTCAGCGTCAGCCCCGCCGCGAGGATCGGGTCGGCGAACCCCGCGGTTTCACCCGCGAGGAACCAGTTCTCGCCCGCGAGCCTGGACGCGAGATGCGACCAGTTCTTCGTCGAGTGCACCTTCTCGCCCCCGCCCTCGCACGTTGCGTTGGCGAGAAGCTCCCGCACCTCGGGCTCTTCGTTGATCGCCTTGTGGTACATCTCCGCCGGGGGCAGCCCGACCTTCTTGTAGTGCTCACTCGGGCAGATCAGCCCGCAGCTCGCCCGCGTCGGGCCAAGAGGAATAAACCAGATCCACCCGTACGGCAGACTCCGCACCATCACCCGCGTGGCGCCCACGCCGATCTCGACCTTCCACTTCGCGTTGTCCCAGTAATCCCAGAACGCGACGTTCCGCAGTTCCTTGGGTGCCTGGCTCTCGACGCCCATCGCCCGCCGGATCAGCCCGACGTGCCCCGTCGCGTCGACGTAGTGCGTCCCGGTGACGACCTCACCCGAGGACAGCCGCAGCCCCTCGATCCGATCGCCCGGCGTCCCATCGTCGTTCTCGCTACGCAGCACCTCATCGACCGAGACCTCTTCGCGGCACTCGGCCCCGAACTCCTCGGCGTGCCGGAAGAGAATGTCGTCGTACACCGCCCGCTCGACCTGGAAGGCCGTCCGTGTGCGCTGACCCTCGTACTTCGCCGGGCGCGGCTCGTCGACGAACTCCTCGGCGGGGTAGAAGTCGAACTCCCACCGGTCCCCCTGCTTGCCCCACGTCAGGCTCGCCCCGATCTTGATCGGGAAGTTCGCCGCCTCCATCTTGTCCCACACGCCCATCTCGGCGAGGATCCCCGTCACGCCGGGCAGCAGGCTCTCGCCCACGTGCTCACGCGGGTGCTTCGCCTTCTCGAGGATGAGCACCTTCAGGTCGGGGTTGTACTTCAGCGCGAGCGACGCAACGGTGCAGCCCGCGGGGCCGCCCCCCGCGATCACGATGTCGTAGTGCGTCGAAGACTCGGATTGACTCGGGTCGTGGATCAAGGTCTCAGCTCCGTCAGGGGGCCTCGGGACGCCCGCGGGACCCGCCGGCGGAACACAGGCCGGCAGATTCGGTCCGATAGCGTCCCGGGCCGTTCGCTCCGGGAGTCATGGTGTACCTGATCCCCCCGGGTTCGGCAAGAGGTATCGACACGCAACGCGGCCCATATGAGCGATTCCAGCCGACCGGTCGACCCGGGGCATCATCTCTCCGAGCCATCCATCACGGAGCCGCCAGACGGATGCAGAGCATCACGCTCAGGGGCAGCCCGCCTGGAACGCGCCGATGTACTCCGCGATGTCGGCGAGGTCGAAAATCCCGTTGTCGTCGAAGTCCGCGATCGGGTTCGCCCCGGTGAACGCGCTGACGAACAGCCCGATGTCAGCGAGATCGAGCGTTCCGAACGGCAGCGCGAGGTCCGCGTTGTTGCACCCCGGAACGGCCGCGTAGACATAGATCTTGTTCGCGCTCCGTGCGCTCACGACCATCCGCTGTGTCTCGGGGCCGGTATCGATGTTGACGTTGCCCCACTCAGTAACGCCCAGACCCACGTTCGAGATCACCGTGGACACCACACCGGTCGCGATGTTCACCCGCACCACGGCGTCGAGATCGCTGTCGATCGCGAACAGGTCGTTGCGTCGACCGTCGATCGCGACGCCGTCCACCGCCGTCAACGCCGGCACCGTCAGAAACGGCACCACCACCCCGCCCCCGCTCCCGTTGTCGATCAGGAACTGCAGCCCGTTCGTGCTGTCGGCGATGACCACAAGACCATCGGCGCGCACCGCGATGTCGAACGGATCGACCAACTCACCACCCGCGCCGTCGTCGAAGACCTCGACCTCGGTTTCCGGAACCGATGTCTCGAACGACCAGATCTCGTTGGACGAACCGAACCCGCGGTCCGTCAGCGCCATCCCGCCCGGCGTGAACAGCGTGCCCACATAGTCCTCGGGCACAAAGCAGATCCCCGCCGGGTCGTCGTCGCCCGAGTCGAACCCGCTCACCCAGGTATCCGCCGACGTCAGGCCGAGCACCATCCGGCGCACCCGCCCCGGGAAATCCTCGGTCATGTACAGATCACCGTTCCGCGGATCGACCGCGAGCCCACCGACCTCGGCGGTGTTCCCGACCTGCGTCCGTGAGCCGTCCTCGTTGACAACAAACACATCGGCGTCGCGGTCTCCCGCGTAGATCCGCCCATCGACCGGGTTGTACAACCCCGAGATCGGGTCGGCGAAGTCGATCTCCCGCTCGAGCACCCAGCCGAGTTCTTCGATCTGGGGCTGGGCAGCCGCGAGGCCCGAAACCGAAGCCAATGCAACAGCACCGATAACCATTTTCGCTTGCATATCAACTCTCCCTTATGCAACACCCTATTACAGGGATCGGGAGAGATCAATGGTTTAGTGCCCGACGCCGATCGAGAACGGCACCCAGTTCTCCCAGCTCTTGATCCGCAGGATCATCTTGCGGAGCAAATTGAGGTGGTGTTTCTCACCCGTGTACACCGTCGCGATCGCGCTCGATCCGGCCGGGAGTTTCAGGTCCGAGACATCGTCCTCCAGTGTCAGCAACACCGGCACCCGGCCCCGACGACCCGCCTTATTGAAAGACTCAAGCGAGCCCCGCGCGCTCAGCGATGCGTCCGCCAAGATCGGTTGCACGGCCTGCACAGTCGCTTTGTACACCCGCCCAGGCGTGGCAACAAACGCCACCTCGGCCTCATCACCCGCATCGATGTGCTCGATCGCCACCTGCTCGAAGTCGGCAACCAGGTACGGCCCCTCCGCGTGCACGAAGACCATCACCTTCACGAAAGCCATGGGCGAGACAAACTGCCCGGGACGGATCACCACCTGCGTCACAAAGCCGTCCGCCGGCGCCGTCACCGTCGTCGCGTCGAGCGTGTACTGCGCAATCCGAAGATCCGCCTCCAGCCGATCGACATCCGAGCGGGCCCGGTCCAGGTTCGCCCGGTTGCCGGCGCCCCGCTTGGTCAGCTCCGTTTCTTGTCCGAGACGGGCATTGGCGAGCTCGAGTTGGGCGGCCACCGAGTCGACCCGCGCCTGGTGCTGCGTCGGGTCAATCTTGAAGAGCACATCCCCCTTGCTGAGCATCTCGCCGCCCTGCACGGGCACCTCGACCACTTTACCCTGCGCCTCCGCAACGATCGGTGTCGTGATCGCGTACGTCTGTGCCCGGTGCGTCATGGGCTGATAGCGACCGAGGAACACGAACCCCATAAAGAGCACGACCAACAAAATGAACACCGAGGTCACGCTCGTCCACAGGTTGATCGGCAGGAGCTTGAACTTCTTGAAGATCAGCCACCATGTCAGGCCGTAGAGGCCGAACAGCATCTCGACCATCGGTCAGCCCTCCCCGCCGGCGTTCTTCTTCGCTTCGAGTTCCGCGATCCGCTTCTCCAGAGCCGCGATGCGCGACGCGGCATCCGACGGCTCGCCGTCCCCCGCCACCGCCACCCGCACCGGGTCCCGGTTCGAGACCGACCACAAGAACACCAACGGCCAGATCGCGTGCAGCGTGAACAGACTCAGCCAGCACGCGTAATGGATCGCCTCCTGCTGCGGATGGTTCCGCTTCTTGGCCATCCGGTGCGGAAGGTCATGGATGAAAATGAAAATGTAGAAGATCGCCGTGACCGACAGGCACAGCATCCCCAACGCCAGATACTCGAGCATCGCGACACTCCTCATTCCCGGCCGCCCCTCCGCGCCGCGGGCACACCCCACCGGCAGGTCCATCCGCAAACGAGAATACCCGACCGCGTTCACGCGCGAACACGCAACGACCCACAACACAAAGACCGCCGGACGATGCCGGCGGCCTATTCGGTACCAAGTTGCTCCCACACGCGGTGAGAAAAGGCGAGGTCAGGCTGGGCAGCCCGAGACGAACGCATCGACAAACAACTGCACATCCGCGAGATCGAACACCCCGCTCCCGTCGAGGTCGGCCGCCGGATCACCCGACGAGAACCCCGCGACAAACGCGTTGACATCGCCCAGATCGAGCACGCCGTCCCCGTTCAGATCCGCGGGGTTGCAACCGAGCGAGTCGGGGACGAGCACCACGATCGCGTTCTGCCCGCTGTCGGTATCGACCGCCGTGGTGTAGACCCGCCGGTCATTGCCAATGAACCCGAGCACGGTGTCCCAGTGCGCATCCGCCGGATCGAGCAGCCCATCGAACCCGCCGATGAGCACGCCCTCGTCGGCGAACAGCACGCCGCCGGTTGCGCTGACATCACCCCTGTTGTTGTTGTCGTAGAAGCCCACGAATCGCGTCGGGATCTGCGAGGGGTTCAGGGGCGACCAGCCGTCTGCCGGATCGTGGATGTGGGTCAGCCAGATGTCGTTGCCACCCGTCGCCCGTGCGGCGGCCGCTACGACCTCGTTATGATCGTTGATCGAATACCCGATCACGAACTGGAATCGCCCAGAGCCGGTATCGTCGGGGATCCCAAGTTCGGTCACCACTCCGGTTGTCAGATCGAAACGCAGCCCGCCACCAACGAGCACGCCGTGCTCGTTCATGTCGTTCACGGTCGCCTCGAATCCGAGCTCGGCGAGGTTGACAGGCGGCTGGTCCTTAAAGAAACGAGTCGTCGGCCCGCCCTGGAATCCTTGATAACGTGACCATCCGACGACGGCACCCGCGTCGTTCACCGCAACAGCCATACCACCATTCACCGCCAGCGTTCCTCCCAAGGGGCTCGGCAGTTCATCGAACTGAGGCGGGATCGCCACGGCGTACCCGCCCTGTCCGTCTGGCGTCCAGATCGCCGGCTCCCCCCCATCGAACGGCATCCCGCCACCGGTGACCGAGCCGACAACCATGCCGGCACTGTTCACATCCATCGCGGTACTGCTCTGGTATCCATCGGGCAGAGGCAGAACCGTGATCCCATCGTCCACGCAGGCAACGAAGCCGCGGATCTGCCCGTTGACCGACTGCCAACCGACAACGTGCCCCGCCTCGCTCGCGCCGGTCACCGTCGTCGTCGTTTGAAATGTGTCGATCACCTCGACCGAATAGGTCGGCACACCCGCCTGGGCTGCAACGCCCGCCAGGGCGGCTGCCACAATCTCGAACACTTTCATCTGAATCTCCTTTCACACCGGAGCCCGGCCCGGACCCCGATACTCACAGGAGAATGACAGCGCACAACGAGATACATTGAGGAACAAAAGGGATCAAAGTATTCGATTTATACTGACAAAACCCAACCGATTGGCGGTTCCACGCCCGCTCGACCCGGGTCAGCCCAAACCCACCAGCTTATCGTTCGTCTCGAACCGCGCCATCGCCGCGAGCAGTTGCTCGATCTGCTGATCGGGGTGCATGTTCAGCATCCGCCGGCGCAGGGCCGTGACGGTCGCCAGCGTCTTCTCGTCGAGCAGCTTGTCCTCTTTCCGCGTCCCGCTTGCCGCGAGATTCATCGCGGGGAACAGCCGCTTCTCGGCGACCTTGCGGTCGAGGATCAGCTCCATATTGCCCGTGCCCTTGAACTCCTCGAAGATCACCGCGTCGCCCTGGCTCCCGGTGTCCACGAGGCACGTCGCGAGCATCGTCAGGCTCCCGCCGTCCTCGGTGTTGCGCGCGCCGCCGAAGATCTGCTTGGGGATCTCGAGCGCCTTGCTGTCGATGCCGCCCGACATCGTGCGCCCGCTGTTGGCGTGCTTGCCCGAGCGGTTGAAGGCGCGACCCAGCCTCGTCAGCGAGTCCATCATCACCAGCACGTGCCGCCCCGCCTCGACCATCCGCTTGCACCGCTCGAGCGTCAGCGTCGCGAGCTGGATGTGCCGCTCAACGTCGTGATCGTTGCTGGACGCGAGGATCCGGATCCGGTCCTTGCCCCAGGGGTGGGGCCACTCGTCGTCGGGCCGCGTCGTCGCGAACGTCCGCTTGAAGTCCGTGACTTCCTCGGGCCGCTCATCGATGAGCAGCAAGATGACGTGCACGTCCTCGTGGTTCCGCAGGATGGATTCGGTGATCTGCTTCATCAGCGTCGTCTTGCCCGCCTTGGGAGGGCTCACGATCAAACCCCGCTGCCCGTACCCGATCGGACAAAACAGGTCGATGAGTCGGCACGCCGGGGGGCACCCCGGGTACTCGAGCGTGAGCCGGGGCTCGGGGTCGATGCTGGTCAGGTCCTCGAACGGGCGCGCGCTCGCGAACGCCTCGGGCTCCATCCCCTCGATCTTCAGGAACGATTCCACGACCGAACGGACGTTCCGAGGGCCGGGCTTGCCGCGCCGGCGTCGGCTCTTCTTGCTGACGACCTCGACAGTCACCTCAAGCCCGTTGCGCAGCGGCAGTTCGTCGCCAAACGAGACCGGGACATACGGGTCATCGGCGCTCTGCACGACGACCGCGGAGTCGTTGACCTGCCGCACGCGCCCCTCGGCCCGCGCAGGCCATTCCAATATCCCCGTCAGGGTGTTCTCAGACATCGGGCTCACTCTTCGCTGGCGCCCGCACCACCCACCGAGGGCGCGCGGCTCGCCGCAGCCTTGAACCGATCACGGACGCCCCCGCCCCGATGCTCCAGCATCGAAACAGCCCGCCCGATACACCCGGAACGCCCCGGACCCCGCTTCAGGGCCGAGCCGACTCGGATGCGATCGTGACTCCTGATGGACTCGTCGCTCGCGTCACGTCCCGCGTGCTACACACCGGGACCGCCCCACGATCACGCCGGACCGAACCGGACCGGCGGTGCGATAGTATGGACCCCTTCTGGGGGGCTTGTCAACCCCGGGCCCAATCTCCGCGACGGTTCTCACGACCCGCCCGTTCTTGGGAACCCCGGCCCGAGATTCCGGATCCGCTACCATGGCGCGTCCGCCGATGGGAAGCCCGCACGCGACCCTCCCCCTCACCTCGACACCAGAAACAACGCCAACCGCATCAACACTCCGAACCCGGACTCGACTCCAGCGAACGTCCCCTCTCCCCGAGCACAATGAAGATCCTCAAGGGCATCCCGGTTTCCCCAGGCATCGTCATCGGACGCGTCCGCGTGCTCGACGACGCCAAGGGACGCCGCATCCCCAAGCGGGTCATCGAGCCGGGGGAGGTCGAGGCCGAGGTCGCGCGGTTCGACACCGCGCGCGACGCGTCGATCGCCCAGCTCATGGCGGTGCACAAAACCGCCGTCGAAGAAATGGGCGAGGAGACCGCCAAGATCTTCCTGTTCCACATCGGGGCGCTGTCGGACAAGGCCCTCGTCGAACCGATCAGGGCGATGATCGCCGATGAATCGGTCGCCGCCGAGTACGCCGTCGCCCGCGTCTTCCGTCAGTGGACCGAGAAGTTCGCCTCCCGCGAGGACGCCGCCTTCCGCACCAAGGTCAACGATCTCCAGGACCTCGCCGACCGCCTGCTCGGCCAGCTCATGGGCGGGATCGGCCAGGCGACCGCCCGGTTCACCGAGCCCGGTATCGTCGCCGCTCGCGATCTCACCCCCTCCCAGACCGCAGGGTTCGAGCGCTCCAAGGTCCTCGCCATGGCGACCGACCTGGGCGGCCCGACGAGCCACACCGCCATCGTCGCCCGCGCCCTGGGGCTCCCCGCCGTCGTCGGGTGCCGACGCCTGACCTTCCTCGCCACCGACGGCGAGCAGATCATCGTCGACGGCGACCGGGGCCGCATCGTCCTCGATCCCGACGACGACATCATCGAGGAGTACCGCGCCCGCATCACCCAGCGCGAGTCGTTCGCCCTCACGCTCCGCGAGACCGCCGACCTCCCCGCCGTCACCAGCGACGGGGTCGAGATCGAACTGCTCGGCAACATCGAGTTTCCCGAAGAAGCCGAGGCCGTCCTCGGACTGGGCGGCGTGGGCGTCGGCCTCTACCGCACCGAGTTCCTCTACCTCACCGGCGACCGCGAGCCCACCGAGGAGGACCACTACCGCGTCTACAAGCAGTGCATCGACGCCCTCGGCGGCAAGCCCCTGACCATCCGCACCGTCGACCTCGGCGCTGACAAATACACCCAGCAGCGGGCCGAATTTCCCGAACGAAACCCGTTTCTGGGCCTCCGCTCGATCCGGTATTGCCTGCAGAACATGCCCATGTTCAAGACCCAGCTGCGCGCGCTCCTGCGCGCCAGCGCCCACGGGCCGATCAAGGTCATGTTCCCCCTCATCACCACCCTCCACGAGTTCCGGCAGGCCCGCCACCTGCTCAACGACGCGGCCGAGGACCTCGACGAACTGGGCATCCCGCACGACCGCAAGCTCCCCGTCGGGATGATGGTCGAGGTCCCCTCCGCGGCGATTATGGCCGATGCATTCGCCCAGGAGGCCGATTTCTTCTCCATCGGGACCAACGACCTCGTGCAGTACACCCTCGCGGTGGACCGCACGAACGAGCAGGTCGCGTCGCTCTACATGCCCACCCACCCCGCGGTCATCAAGCTCATCCGCGATATCGCGAGAGCCGGGAAGCGGCGTGAAATCCCCGTTTCATGCTGCGGCGAATCGGCCGGAGAGCCGATCTATGCCGTATTGCTCCTCGGGCTCGGGTTGCGTACCCTCTCCTTGACAGCCTCGGGCATCCCCGCCCTCAAACAGGTGGTCCGGGCTGTCAGCATCAAGCAATGCGAGAAAATCGCCAAGAAGGCGATTTCGCTCGATTCGGAAACCGAAGTCGCGGCCTACCTCCGCGATCAGGTCAGAACACTCGTCCCGGACGCGTTCAGAGGTTTTACCGATGATCGCTAGCGTGCCGCGTTCCTCACATGGGAACGGCACACCCGGGAAACACAACCCCGGCCGCGGGCCAGACCCCGCCGCCGGCGCGAACCGACCGACCACCGCCGCCACGCGACCGCTTCCCCCGAGGGCAACCCGCCCGACGCCGGAACAGCGACCGTGGGCGGGGCCGAGCGGGGATCACTCCCCCGCCCAAGGCCGACCAGCACGCGTCCCGTCCGAGCAGAGCATGAACCAGGCGAGCACAACACCCGTCACCATGCCCATCAACACGCTCGGCCCATCGAGGCGCCAGACAACCCGGTGAATCGGCCACGGTCCGCGGCATCCCCCGCGAGCACCCAATGGCAGACGACACGACAACCGCCGAAGCAACCACAGACACCACAACCGTTGCCAGCGCCGACTCGGCCCAGGCCGCGGAGCCCAAGCCCGCCGCCCAGGCTGCCGCAAAGCCGGCGTCGAAGAAGAAGCCCGCCAAGGCGACCGCCAAGAAGCCCGCCAAAAAACGGGTCCGCAAGAAGACCGCCATCAAGGCCGACGCGCCCGAGGCCGAGTCCGCGGGAGACGACGAGCCCGCCGACGACGAGGCGGCGCCGAAGCCCGACATCAAGCCCGACACCAAATCCGAGGCCAAGAAAAAGCCGTCCCGCCGCAAGAAGGCCCCCGCCAAGAAGGCCGACGCCGAGGCGAACGACGACGCGGACGACTCCGACTCCGAAGCGAACGCCGGCCCCGAGGCCGAAGCCGAATCGCCCGAAGAGCGCGTCATCGAGCCCGATGACGACGCCCCCGACCGCGCCCCCGTGGTTGAGGCCCCGTCGGAGATGATCATCAACTACACGCCCGGCGAGGAATGCCGGATCGCGATCATCGAGGACGGCAAGCTCGAGGAGTTCGACGCCGAGCCCACCGAGAACGTCAGCCGCGTCGGCAACATCTACCGCGGCAAGGTCGTCAACATCGAGCGCAACATCCAGGCCGCGTTCGTCGATTTCGGCACCGACGAGGCCGGCTTCCTCCACCTCTCCGACCTCCACCCCCGCTACTTCCCGGGCGCCGACGAAGACGAGACCGAGAAGGTGGGCCGCAAGACCCCCCGCCGCCAGCGCCCGCCCATCGAAAAGGCCCTGCGAAAGGGCCAGGAGATCACCGTCCAGGTCCTCAAAGAGGGCGTGGGCACCAAGGGCCCGACCCTCACGAGTTACCTCTCCATCCCGGGGCGGTTCCTCGTGATGATGCCCGACATGGACAAGGTGGGCGTGAGCCGCAAGGTCGAAGACGACGACCTCCGCCGCAAGATGCGCAAGATCCTCGACCAGCTCGATCTGCCCAGCGGGTTCGGCTTCATCCTCCGCACCGCGGGCCTCGAACGCACCAAGACCGATCTCAAACGCGACCTCGCCTATCTCCAACGCCTCTGGAAGGACATGGAGCGCAAGCAGAAGAAGGCCCGGGGCCCCACGCTGCTCTACTCCGAGGCCGACCTGCTCCTCCGCACGCTCCGCGACCGCGTGACCAACCAGGTCCAGCGGATCGTCATCGACAACAAGGCCGCCCTCGCCCGCGCCGCGGGGTTCATGAAGATCGTCGCGCCCCGGGCGACCACCAAGCTCTGCCACTACGACGAGAAGCGCCCCGTCTTCCACGCCTTCGGCATCGAGCCCCAGCTCGAGCTCATGCACGCCACCGAGGTCCCCCTCCCCTCAGGCGGCGCCCTCGTCATGGAGCAGACCGAGGCCCTCGTCGCGATCGACGTCAACTCGGGACGCTCACGCGGCGCCCGCGACGCCGAGTCCAACGCCTACAACACCAACGTCGAAGCCGTCGACGAGATCTGCCGCCAGCTCCGCTTGAGAGACCTGGGCGGCCTGGTCATCTGCGACCTCATCGACATGCGCCACGCGTCCAACCGCAAGGACATCGAGAACCGCTTCAAGGACCGCCTCAAGCGCGACCGCGCCCGCTCGACCACCCTCCCGATCTCCGCCTTCGGCATCCTCGAGATGACCCGCCAGCGCATGCGGGGCTCCTACGAGCAGGCCCACTTCCACACCTGCCCGCGCTGCACAGGTCGGGGGCTCATCCAACGCCCCGACTCCATCGCCGCGTCGGCCCTCCGCAACCTCACCGCGCTGCTCGAACACGACCGCGTCCAGCGCGTCGAGCTCGTCGTCAGCTCCGTCGTCGCGGGCGCCCTGCTCAGCACCCGCCGGGGCACGCTGGGTCGGATCGAACGCGTCAGCGGAAAGCGGATCGACGTCCACGTCAAGGAGACCCTCGCCGCGGGCCGGGTCGTGATGTACGCCTACGACCACAACGGCGCCGACATCGACATCGAACGCCTGCCCCAGCGTGGCAACAAGCCCCGCGTGCTCGAATGGGCCAACACCGAACTCGCCAAGAGCCTCAAAGCCAGCGGCGACGACTGGGCCGTCGATCTCGAGCAGGAAGCCGCCGAGCTCAAGAGCGAACTCGACGAAGAGATCACCGCTCACGAGGAGGCCGAGGCGGAGAAGATCGCCGAACTCGATCTCCCCCCGGAAGCCAACGACCGATCCGGCAACCGATCGGGCGGCGACTCGGACGACGACGAATCCGGGAAGAAGAAGCGCAAGCGCCGCCGCCGCCGCCGGGGACGCAAATCGGGTGAGGACGGCGACCAAACGGACAACCAGTCCGACAACCAGACTGAAAACCAGTCCGGCGAAGGGGACCCGGACGACCAGTCCGACAGCAAGCCCGAAGACAAGACAAGCGAAGAGGGCTCGTCGCCCAAACGCTCCCGCCGCCGACGCCGAGGAAAGTCCGACGCCGACGCGTCAGACAACTCGGGCGAGAACACACGCGACACCTCGGGCGAGAGCACAAACGAATCCGAAGAGGACAACAACCGCGAGGGCGACGACACCGAGAACGCCGAAGGCGGGGGCAAGAAGAAGCGCCGCCGCCGACGCCGCCGCCGCCGCTCAGGCGACGACAGCGCCGAGAACGGCAGCAACGACGCGTCCTCCGACAAGCAGCCCGAGACACGGGCCGAGTCTTCGGAATCGAAGAGCGCGCCCAAGCCGAAGCCCGAATCGGGTGGCGACGACAACGCCGCGGGCGACGCGAAGCCCAAGCGCAAGCGCCGCGCCCTCTACGGCTCCGGACGACGCACGCTGTCGGCCAGCGAAAAGGGCAACATCGAACGCGACTGATCCGATTTCTCCCGAGCGAGCCGCGACCGCGAGGGAGCGGACCCCGATGACGAATCCCGACACCCAACTCCGCCGCGTCGTCATCCTCGGCTCGACCGGGTCCATCGGCACGCAGACGCTCGGCGTCATCGCCCATCTCAACGCCCTCGCGGATCAGGGCCATGCGCCGATCCGATACGAGGTCGTGGGCCTCGCCGCCGGCCGCAACGCCGACCTGCTCGCCGAGCAATCCCGCGCCCACCCCGGCGCCCGCCTCGCGCTCGCCGATGAGAACGCCGCGTTCAACGGGTCGTCCGATCACCACCCGATCCGAGGCCCGGACGCCGCGCTCGAACTCGTTCGCGCGACAGAAGCCGATCTCGTCGTCGCGGCGATGGTCGGCGCCGCGGGCCTCCCCGCGACCCTCGCCGCGATCGAAGCGGGAACCGATGTCGCGCTTGCCAACAAGGAGACGCTCGTCGTCGCCGGCTCGCTCGTGATCGCCGCCGCCGAACGCACCGGCGCTCGCCTCCTCCCCGTCGATTCCGAGCACGCCGCCGGTCGGCACACGCTCAGATCCTCGCTCGACCCGGACCGCGCCCCGCCGCTCATCACCCCCCCCACCGTCCGCCGCGTGATCATCACCGCCTCAGGCGGCGCCTTCCGCGACAGAACCCTTCAGGAGGTCGAGCACGCCACACCCGAGCAGGCCCTCGACCACCCGACCTGGAACATGGGCGCCAAGGTCACCATCGACAGCGCCACCATGCTCAACAAGGGTCTCGAACTCATCGAGGCCCACCACCTGTTCGGCCTCGACAACGACCGACTCGGCGTCCTCATCCAACGCCAATCCGTCGTCCACGCCCTCGCCCAACTCAACGACGGCGCGATCATCGCCCATCTCTCGGCGACCGACATGAGCCATCCCATCCACTGTGCGCTCGCCCACCCCCACACGATCGATGCCCCGGACGCCGCGACACTCGACCCCGACACGCTGACCCGGCTCGACTTCCAGACCGTCGATCCCGTCCGCTTCCCCGCCGTCCGGCTCGCCCGCCGCGTCATCGACGCGCCGAACACCACCGCCGGCGCGATCTTCAACGCCGCCAACGAGGCCGCGGTCGCCGCCTTCCTCGATCGCCGCATCCCGTTCGGCTCGATCACCCGCCTCGTCGAGCGCACACTCGACACG
>DDFO01000057.1:31279-35850 GCA_002337215.1 Phycisphaerales bacterium UBA1926
CACTCGACACGATCACCGCCGAGCCGCTCACCGACATCCCGACCGCCCTCGACGCCGACGCCCGAGCCCGCGCCGCCGTCGAGGACGCGATCCGTGCGCACGCGGAGGTCTGATCCGTCATGGCCTCCCGCCCCCCTCGCAACCCGTCCAAGGCCGACCGCAGCCTCAAGGCCCTCCAGCAGGCGATGCAGGTCTTCGCCAGAGGCGACCACGCCGGTGCGCTCAAATCGATCCGCGCCGTCCTCAAGTCAGCACCGGCCGACCCCCAGGCCCACCGGCTGTGCGCGATCGTGCTCAAGGCCGGGGGCGACACCGACCGCGCGCTCTTCCACGCGGAGAAAGCCGTCGCCCTCGCCCCCGACGCCGCCGCCGTCCACACGACGCTGGGCTCGGTCCTCGAATCCACCGGCGACCACGAGCGCGCGTTCGCGTCCATGCGCACAGCCGTCAACCTCAACCCCGCCGACACCGAAGCCCTCTCCACCCTCGCCGGGATGCTCGACACACTGGGCGACTACGACGAGGCCCTCGAACTCCACACCCGCGCGTTCGACACCGCCCAGGCCAACACCCCGAGCCGTGCGCACGCCGGCATGAACCTCGCGCTCGCCCTCCTCACCGCGGGCCGGGCACGAGAGAGCGTCGACCTGCTGACCGAGCTCGCCCGCGCCTTCCCGACCCAGCCGGCGGTGCTGCAGCGCCTCGCCTACTGCCTCAACTACGACGACCGCGCCACCCGAGCCGACCTGAATCGTGCGCACCGTCGATGGGGCGCACTCGTCCAGGCCCACACGCCCGCTTCGCCTACAAAGCAACTCGACGCAGACCGCCGCCCCCTCCGTATCGCCCTCATCAGCCCCGACCTCCGCGCCCACTCGGTCGCCAACTTCGTGGGCCCGCTGCTCGATCATCTGGACCGCGAGCGGTTCACACTGTGCGCCTACTTCACCAGCCGCCACGCCGACGCCGTCACTGAGTCGCTCCGCCCACGAGCGGGCGAGTGGCGCGACTGCCCGGGCATCACCGACGCTGACCTCGCGCGCACGCTCGCGGACGACAACATCGACATCGCGTTCGACCTGACCGGCCATTTCGCGGGGAACCGCCTGGGTGCCTTCGCGCGCACGCCCGCGCCCCTCCAGCTCACCTGGCTCGGCTACCCGGGCACCACAGGCCTGACCCGCATCAACGCCCGCGTCGTCGATTCACACACCGACCCGGAACCCGTCGACAACGCGTCACCAACCGAACGCGAGGCCGAGACTCTTGTCCGCCTCGACCCATGCTTCCTCTGCTACGAGCCCCCCGCCTCGGGCCCGGCTCCTGCCGAGCAAGCGCCCTGCACCGACGGCCAACCCTTCACGCTCGGCTCCTTCAACGACCTGAAGAAACTCAGCCCGACCACCATCGACCTCTGGGCGCGCACGCTCACCGCCATCCCGGGCTCGCGGTTGCTGCTCAAGGCCCAGCCCCTCGACAGCGAAGCCGTGCGCACATCGACCACCGCCGACTTCGCCGCACGCGGCGTCGACCCGGACCGCCTCATCCTCATGGGCCGCAGCGAAACCCGCGACGAGCACCTCGCCGTCTACCACCGACTCGACCTCGCGCTCGACACGTTCCCCTACCACGGCACAACAACCACCTGCGAATCGCTCTGGATGGGCGTGCCCGTCCTCAGCCGCATCGGCGATGGAGCCACGGCGCCCCATGCCGCCCGCGTCGGTCTCAGCCTGCTCACCAACGCCGGGCTGCCCGACCTGTGCGCCCACGACGACGACGCGTTCATCGCCACAGCCGTCGAACTCGCGTCCAATCCCGACGCGCTGAGCGACGTTCGCACGAACCTCCGCGAGCGCTTCGCCGCCTCCCCCGTCTGCGACGCCCCCGCCTTCGCCGCCCGGTTCGCCGGCATGCTCGACGGATTGATCCACCAACACTCCTAGTTCTTCGGCTTGGGTGCCATGGAGACGGCGCAGCCTTCTCCATGTCCTGCCCGTTCCCAGCATGGAGAAACCGCTCCGCGGTGTCTCCATGGCACCCGATCATCGAAATCTGTTGTGTGCCACGGCCATCCTGGCCGTGCGGATGTCCATCCCAAAAACACCCGGCCGACACGACCGTG
This sequence comes from Phycisphaerales bacterium UBA1926, assembly GCA_002337215.1. Taxonomy (GTDB): domain Bacteria; phylum Planctomycetota; class Phycisphaerae; order Phycisphaerales; family UBA1924; genus UBA1926. The sequence goes on from DDFO01000057.1 coordinate 33,405, forward strand.
GCACACCGTTTGATCTCCCACTCGGCGTCGATCACTCGCCCCGCCAACAATCACCCATGCCCATCACATGGCTCGCGTCCTATCCCAAGAGCGGCAACACCTGGCTGCGGTTCCTGCTCGCCAACATCATCCACGGCGGCATGCCCCCCACCAGCCTCGCCGTCTCCAAACTCGTCCACGACATCCACCAGCCCGGCGTCCCCTTCGAGCCCGCCGACCCCGACCAACTCTTCATCAAGACCCACTTCGCGCGCACGGATCGCCACCCTCGTCTCGCCGAAACGGCCCGCGCGGTCCACGTCGTCCGCCACCCGCGCGACGTGCTGCTCAGCGCGCTCAACTACCGCCGCATGGAGGGCGTGATCGAGAACCTCACCGACGCCCAGTACGCCGAGGCGTTCATCGCGCACGGCGGCGACCCGCTCTGGGCGAGGCTCGGGTACGGCTCGTGGATCCAGCACGCCGCGACCTGGGCGACCAACGCACCGTTCCCGGTCGTCACGATCCGCTACGAAGACCTCAAGGGCGACGCCGAGTCCACGCTCAAACGCGTGCTCGAGTTCGTCGGGCTCGAAGCGAGCGATGCCGACGTCGAGCGGGCGGTCAAGCAGAGCTCCTTTGACCAGCTCCGCGCCCTCGAGATCCGCGAACGCGGCAAAGAGACGATCTTCCCGGGAACCGCGAAGGACACCCGGGAGAAACGGTTCTTCTTCAACAAGGGCAAGACCGGGCAGAGCCTCGACGCGATCAAACAGGGGCTCGACGCGGCGCTCGATCAGCGTTTCGGGCCGGCCCTCGCGAAGCTGGGCTACTGACGACCGAGCAGATCAACACACCTAGAATCAGGTGACGGGGGCAGAAAGGGGGCTGCCATGCACGCCTCACACGGACCGTTCATCTTCGGTTCCGTCGTCGGTCTGCTCGTCGCGATGCACATGTCACCGGTGTCCGTCCGGACGCCCATCGAGAACGCCGAGCCGGCCGTGATGCCGGCCGAGGCGGCGCCCCAATCCGAGCCCGGGACCGTTCGGCTCGGTGTCTACGACAGCAGGGGCATCGCGGTCGCGTGGGTCGGCTCGCCGCACAACGATCTGGGTGCCAAGAAAGACGAGCACCGGCGCGCCGAGGAAGCGGGCGACGCGGCGAAGGCCGCGGCGCTTGAACGCTGGGGAATCATGAAACAGCGCGAGCTGCACTTCCAGGGCTTCGGGATCTATCCCGTCGATCGCTACATCGCCGACATCAAAGATCAACTCCCCGCGCTGATGTCCAGACGTGACCTCGATGCGATCGTGTGGATGACGCACGCACGCGCCGACGGCGTGGAGACCGTCGATGTCACCGTCGATCTGATGGTGCTGCTGGGCATGGACCGCAACGCGGCCGAGCACACCCACCAGCAGATGCGCACCCACGACCCGCTCGATTTCGCGACACTGTTCGAACTCGACCCGCGCGAATAGCGCACCGTCACGTCAGTGCTCTCGCGCGACGCGGTCCCACATCGACCGGTACGCCTCCTCGAGTATCGGCACGAACGATCCGAAGTCGCACAGCCTCCTGCGCACACGCTCGCGGAGGTCACGCCGCAGCGAGCGCCGACGACCCGTATCGCCCGCGAGCGAGACCGCGGCGCGCACATATCCATCGGTACCCCCACCGATCAGGTCGTCGAGCCCGAGATTCTTCAGCAGGCTCACGCCAACGCGCGCAACATGCGACTCACCCGCGAGCGTCACGGCTGGCACGCCCATCCACGCCGCCTCCAGCGTCGTCGTCGTGCCGTTGTAGGGGAAGGTATCGAGGGCGATATCGACCCGGCCGTACAGGCCCATGTGCTCCGCGGCCGTGGGTGTCTCGCCCATCGTCTCGAGCCGATCCGGGTCGCCCCCCAATCGCTCGAAGCGCGCACGGAACCGATCCGCGAGCCACGGGTCTTTCAAGCCCGCGTTCTTCACGAGCAGTTGCGAACCCGGCACGGCGCGCACGATCTCCGCCCACGCTTTCAACGCCTCGTCGGTGATCTTCGCGAAGGTGTTGAAGCTCGCGAACGTGATCGGGGCGTCGGGCGCGCGCTCTGTCACGTCCGGTGCGTGCGACGGGGGCGTGTAGCACAGGAAGCACGGATCGAGCCGGATCAGCTCTTCGGTCGCCAGCGCGTTCGCGCCCGGATCGGGATCGGTGTGGGCATCGACGAGCCGATAGTCGATCGCGCCCAGTCCGGTCGTCGCGGCGTAGCCCATATAGGTCGCCGTCACGGGCGCGGGCTTGCGCGCGAGCACGCCGAGCCGGTTCAGCCCGGTGTGCCCGGTCAGATCGACGGCGACGTCGATGTTGTCGGCGCGGATGACGCGGTCCACCGCGTCGTCGGGCGCGCCCTGGATCTCGCGGAACCCCGCGGCGTGCGCTCGAACACGATCGGTCAGCTCGTCGCGGCGCAGCTGGA
>DDFO01000057.1:35924-50063 GCA_002337215.1 Phycisphaerales bacterium UBA1926
CACCAGGGCTCGACGCGTGCTCGGTCGTGGTGCTCGACGATGCCCTCGATGAAGTGGCCGGCGGATCGGTTGCGGAAATCCTGAGAGATATAGCCCACGCGGAGCGGGCGGTCGCCGTTCAGCACGCCCTCGGGGTCTCTCGGGAGCGGGGGGGACGGAGGCGTGCGTGCCGCCATCAGCTCGCCGTACCGCTTGTGGGCGACGAAGGTCTCTTCGGGGCTGAACTCGCCGCAGTAGAGCATGAGCAGGAGCGTGTCGCGCTGGAGGTCGGGGTCCTGCGCGCGCGCGGCGGTGGTGGATCGCAACGCCTCGGCGCCGCCGGCGTGATCGCCCGCGAAGATGCGGGCGGCGGCGGCGTACCCGGCCGTGCGTGCGTCGGAAGGGACGTGCTCGAATGCCCAGTCGCCCAGTTCGAGCGCGCACGCGTGCCGGTCGCTGCTCAGCATGACCGACGCGAGCTGCCCCGCGAGCGGCGCGGCCTGGGGGCCGATCGACGGGACCTTCCGTGCGACCCGTTCCGCGTCGTCGGCCCGGCCGAGCCTGAGCAGCGTCTCGGCGAGCGATCCCAGGATCAGCGGGTCGCGCGGGAGCAGCCCGGCGAGGCGTTCGAGGTGGAAGGCGGCGCGTTGGTGGTCGCCCACGGCCGACAGCACGCTGACCAGGAGCTTGTTGAGCACAACGTCTTTGGGGTCTCGCTTGAGCGCGCGCTCGAGGATCGCGCGGGCCTTGGCGTGCTGGCCGGCCCGGATCAGTTGCTCGGCCTGCTGGCGGACGGGGGATGGTGGTCGGGCGGCCATAGACCGGCAGGGTAGAACACGGTGGCGGGGCGTGTGCGCACGAAAAAGGGCGGCCCGCGGTGGGCCGCCCTTGAGCGGGTCAGTGATCAGCCGACCGCCAGCACGAAGCCGCCGGCCGTGTGCTTGGGATTACTCGTCTTCCTGCTGCTGGTCCTGCTGGCCGAACAGCATGAAGGGCATCGCGAGCGCCGAGAGGTCGGGCTGGTTGGCGATGTACTGGGCGTCGAGGGCCTGCGTGATGCGGGTCTCGACGTCCTGGAGGTGGGCGACGGTGTAGGGGTCGATCTTCGTCGCGTTCTTGGTGAGCGACTCGACCTTGCCCTTGATCTCGCGGAGGTGCATCGCGGCGAGGGTCGCGATGGGCTTGCTCGCGGCGTCGTACGTCTCGCTGGCGAGCGCGAGATCGATGAGACGCTCGAGGTGCTCGCGCTGGAGGTTGCGACGCATCGAGGAGATCATGGGCTGACGCGCGGTGTACCGGCCGCGGGCGGGCTCGTCGAGCTCGTTCCACGCCGATTCGGAGACCTCGCTCATCAGCTCGGCGAGCGTGAGCGCGTCCTGATCCTCGGGGACGATGTACTCGTTGTCATAGACCCGGCGGAGTGTCGTCGGGTTCATGAGCATGGTCATCGCGGAGGCCTGGATGCCCAGGACGGTGTCGTGGACGGTGTAGGTCGGATCGGTCATGATCGTGCGCATGCCGCCCGCGTCCCACCACTTATCAACGGTCATGTACTCCAGCAGTTCGGGGGTCAGACCGAACGCCTCGTCCTGGAACGTGTTGTCGATGACGAACGAGAGGGCCTCACGCTGCTTGGCGGCGTCGACGACCTCGATCGGGGCGCGGCCGTGCTCATCGCCCTTCTTCTCGCGGTAGACGTGCGCGCCGCCGACCCAGTTGGCCATCATGGAGACGGCCTTCATGTGCTCGCTGAGCGCGATGCCGTAGCCCTGACGCACCCGGCTCCACGATTCGCCGTCCTTGACGAAGTCTTCCAGCAGGCTCTCGCGGATCTTGCCGACGAGCTTGAGCTGGTTGGTGGCGTAATCGATCGGATACTTCGAGAGGTCGTACCGGCGGGCGAGCGGGTCGGGTCCCCACGTGTCCTCGTCGGTCGCGTAGTCGAGCCCGGGCTCGCCGGCACGGGCGAGGACCTTCTTGATGTCGCCGTTGGTGTACCCGTACTCGATGACCCAGTAGTCATAGGGCCCGATGTTGATCGAGCTGAAGTCGCCCTGGGTCTGGCCCGACGAACCGTCCTCCCCGGGCATGAAGATGTTGATGCCGTTGTAGTCCATCACCGATGCGCTCCAGGGCGTCTTGCCCTTGAACTCTTCGGTGTTGATCTCGGCGAGCTCGTAGGCGCTCGAGCCCTTGAAGTTGTGACGAAGACCCAGCGTGTGGCCCACCTCGTGGGCGACGAGCTCGGCGAGCATCGGACCCACGAACTCGGCGGGGACGCCGTCGATCAGATCGCCGGGCTCCACCATCGTGGCGTCGTCGTCGTCGGAAGCGACCTCGGTCTCCTCCTCGACCTCGGTGTCCTCGTCCTCATCGTCGTCGTGCGCCTCGGCCTTGGCGAGCATGCCCTTGAACTGGTCGGGCACCATCGCCATCAGCTCGGGGTTCTTCTCGAGCTCTTCTTTGATCTTCTCGATCATCTCCGGCGGGATCTCGGGCGAGTCCGCGCCCTGCGTGTCCGCGAAGACGAGCGGGGCGATCGCGCCCAGCAGCTCGAGGTGCACCCGGGCGGTCGCGAGCTGGGAGGCCTTGCCGAACGCGGCGTCGCAACGCCCGTTGACCTGGCTGACCCGGCCCGAGAGACCGTCGAACTCGTTGCCGCCCATCATGATCGAGCTCGCCGCGCCCGCGGGGTGACCGCCGTAGCGGGTGACGCCCCGGCGCGTGCGGTCCGCGAGGATCGCGGCGCGCTCGCTCGGCTCGGCGAAACGGACGCGGGGGTCCCACCTCGGGTTCTGCTGGAGCCAGGCCATCGTCTCGGGGCCGAACCCCTGCATCGCCTGCTCGCCCAGGATGTCGTTCCAGCGGTAGGTGAACACGCGGATCCAGCCGTCGGTGAGAACGACGTCGGCGTCGAGGATCTCGCCGGTCATCGGGTTGACCCGGCTGGGCCCGATCGCGGTGGCGATGTTGTTGTTCAGCCAGCGGATGAAGTTGAACCGCACGTCCTCGGGGTCCTTGTCCATGTGGGCCCCGGTGGACTTGTCCTGGTAGCGGACCTCGATCGCGCCGTCGATGCCGATCTTGCGGAACGCCTCGTTCCAGTACTCGACACCGTCACGCACGTAGCGGCGGTAGCGCACCGGCACGGTGTGCTCGACGTAATAGACGATGGGCTCCTTGGGGGGGCTCATCTTGAGCTTGGGGTCGGCCTTCTCGATGTGCCAGCGGTTGATGAACCGCGTGTCGACCTCGTTGCGATCGTACTTCCCGAGGTCCTGATAGCTGGTGGTGAAGTAGCCCAGGCGCTCATCGGCGGCGCGGGGGCGGAAGCCGGGCGTGCCCTTGATGTTGCTGATCGAGTAGTGGAAGGTCTTCATCTTGCCCGACGCGTCGGGCACGGTGTAGGCGACCTCGATGTTCTCGGGGAAGCTCTTGGCCTCGGTGATCTCCTTGAGGTTGGTCCGCAGGCCGCGGGCCGAGCCGCCGAAGAACTTGCTGGCGTTGTTGACCAGCAGGCCGTCCATGTCGATCACGGGCTGCCCGTTGGGACCCTTGCCAAGGATCGGGACGTCGAGGAGGACGCGGTCGGTGAAGATCTGGCTCACCGAGTCCTTGCTCGACTGCTCGCCCGTCGAGCGGACCGCCATCTCGGGCATGACCAGCGCGAGGCGGTCATCGCCGTACTGCTTCCAGTAGACGTACATGTCGCCCGCCTGGAGCCCGGCGAAGATCTCGCCGCCCGAGACGGTCATCGCGAAGAAGTGCTTCTGGCGCTGGAACCCGCGGGGGAGCTCGGCGAGCATCTGGTTGGACTCTTTGTTGACCCAGACGTCGTAGAAGCCCTGGCCGTTCGTCGTGCTCACGACGCGTTCGAAGCCATCGCTGAGCTTGCTCCAGGGGGTGCCCTTCTCTTTGCTCTCGCCACCGCCGCCGCCGCCCGCCATCGCGCGCTGGATGGCACCGAAGTCGATGTTCTCCGTTCCCGCGGGGGAGCCCTCGGTGAGGCGTGCGTTCTCGGGCGCCGCGGCCCCCGCGAGGGCGACGGTTGTGCCCGCGATAAGGACCATCGCGGTCCGTGCCCAGGCGCTGCCCAGGGCCTTGGCCGATTTCGACATGCGGTTCTGCTCAGTCATGAATGAAACTCCCTTGTGTTGACTCGCGTGTTTTCACTTGGCCGGTCGGTGCATGACCGGGGATCGTCGAGCCGGGCCGGCGCGGGCAACACGCCCACCGATGACCCGACGATGCGTCGGAACGCCCGCGTCACACAGACGGGCATCCCCCACCACCCTGTCGTGTTTTTCGGACCGGACACCGCCGGTGGATGCACCGCGCGGGCGGCTCGCGCCCGGCGGACGCCGGCGATTGGGCTCGAAACCGGTCCATCATCAGACCGGACTGACAAGAAACTGCGGTGGCGCGGCGGAAGGGCCGAAAACCCCGCCGCCGCAACGTTCTACTACTACACACGCTGGCGGGTTCAGATGCAACCCCCAAACCACGCCTGAGGCGAGATTCTTCCCGGACGGTCCGAAGATGTGTTATCGGCCTGCCGCGGCGCCGCCGGCCCGTACGCCGGCCTATCCACCGCCCCGGCCGCCCCCTCGGACGTAGAGCCAGAGCCCGAGCATGATCAGCCCGAACACCGCCGCGGCCGCCTTGAACGGGCGGTCGGCCACCGCGAGTTCCGTCGGGTCGTCGTACTTGCCGTGCTCGAGCAGCAGCATCGCCCGCAGCAGGGCGTAGGTCGCGGGGATCATCGTGATCCAGAGCAGGTTGAACCCCTGATCGGGGTTGCCGGCGGGCCAGGAGAAATCCGCCTCGCGCGTCGTCACATACCCCGCGTACGTGAGCAGTGTGCCGACCGCGGTGACGACGACCGCCATCCGCAGCAGGTCGTCGGAGTACTCGCTCTGCACCCCCCGGATCGTGGAGACGTCGCCGGTGGTCGAGCGGCGCTCGCCGAGTCGTTTGCCGAAGGCGAGCGTCATGCTCAGGAACAACACGACGTTGAGCAGCCAGGTCGTCGGCGCGATCGAGATCGCGGCACAGCCCCCGAGCACGCGGAGCACGAAGCCCATCGAGAGGCTCATCACGTCGGCGATGACGATGTGCTTGAGCCGCGCCGAGTACGCCATCACGTTGACGACGTACGCGAGCAGGAACGCGCCCGTGACCCACTTGGTCTGCGAGGGGAGCACGATGATCAGCAGCGAGGCGGCCGCGAAGAGCGCGAGCCCGTACCACCGCGCGAGCGATTCGCCGACCACGCCCGAGGCGATGGGGCGGTTCTTCTTGCGCGGGTGGTTGCGGTCCTCGTTGACGTCGGCGAGGTCGTTGAAGACATAGCACCCGCTCGACGCGAGCGCGAAGGCGACGCACGCCATGAGCACATCGGCGGCGAAGACCCAGACATCCTCGGGCGTGTTGTCGGTGAGCCAGTAGAAGGGCCCGATGGCGACAAACACACTCTTGGACCACTGGTGAGGCCTGGCGAGCTTGATCAGGCCTCGGAGGAGCGCAGGCCCGTGCGCGGGCCCGGATGATGGCGTGGACTCGGTCAACCCGCGTCCCCGTTCTGATCGGTCCCGTCCCGGTGGGTCCCGTCCCGGTGGGTCAGGAACGCCATGTAATGCAGCGATCCGCCCAGGAAGGGCTCGAACGGGAGCGGGTAGATCTTCATCCCGTCCTTCACCTCGGTCGGGGTCATGTTCAGGCGCTCACAGAACCTCACCCACTCGTCGGGGGTCAGGTAACGGTACAGACACGGGACCCCGTACGGCGCGTTGGCGGCCCAGTCGAGCAGGCTGATCCGCTGCTGGGCGAGCGGCCCCTTGACCTGGTGGTCCTTGACAATCAGCAGGCGTTTGGCGATGCGCGCACACTCGTCGGCGAGGTGGTCCGGGTTCGGCTCGTGGTGCAGCACGTCGGCGACGATGACGACATCGACCGAGCGGTCATCCAGCGGCATGCGCGCGCCGTCGTAGGGGATGACCTCGATCGGCTCGCCCCCGCGCGGGTAGCGTTCGAGCCCGCGGACGTGCACGCCGGCCGGCGTGCGCGGGTCGGCGGCGATCGCGGCGGCGAGCGTGCCGTTGCCGCAGCCGATATCGACGACCTCATCCCCCTCCTTCAGGTGCGGGATGATCGCGTCGAGCAAGACGCGGAGCCGATGGTTGTAGACCGGCTTATGGAGCATCGCCATCGGGGCCGAAATGAGAGTTTTCAGAGGCATGGGCGGTCCCGTGTCGCGAGTTGGGTCACTGTGTCCTGATCCCAGAGATCGGTTCTCGGGCACGGATGATTGAAACAGATCATTGAACGGGATCGGTCCGCGGCGCGTACCGGCTGCGGAAACGACTACACCCGGCGGCATCAGGGAGTTCGGCTCGTGGCAAGACAAGACGCGATTCCGAACACGCCGGCGCCCCGCACAAACCCGCCGAACGGGCCGAGCCGCCGGAGCAATCCATCCTGGTGGCCCACGCTGATTGTCGTCGGGGTCTTCCTGCTCGTGGCGGTCCCGATGATCGTGACCCAGCACGATCGGGGGCGGGGGCGATTCGACCAGCTCAACTACCACGAGCCGGCGGTGCTGCGGTTCGCCGAGCAGTGGCCGAGTCCCGATGTCAGCGACTATCTCTCCGCGACAACCCCGGGCTATCACCTTGTGCTCGCTTCGGTTGCGCGATATGTCTCCGAGTCGCTCGTCGTGCTCCAGTTGGTCGGATCCCTGTTTACCGTGGGGCTGCTGGTCGTCCTTACCCGGTGGCTGAGCCTTCGGGTGGGATCGGTAACCGCGACGCTGCTGGGGCTGAGCGTGATCTGCTCGCTCTACGTGTTCGGCCCGGGGGTGTACCTGCTGCCCGATAACGCGGGGTGGCTGCTGGTGCTGAGTGTCCTGCTGCTCGGGCTCCGGCCCAGAGCCGACCTCTGGCTCTACGCGGGCGGGGGCGCCCTGCTTCTGCTGCTGGTGATGACCCGGCAATCTCACCTGTGGGCGCTCGGCGTGCTGCTCGCGGCGGGGTGGCTCGGATCGGCGTTCAAGCCCGATTCGGGTGGGTTCGGCGAGATCCCGGCCCTGCTGACGACGCCAACCCGGAGACTCGGACGAATCACACTGGTGCTCGTCTGCGCCCTCCCGGCCCTCGGCGCGATGGCGTGGTTCTACCGCGTTTGGGGGGGTGGGCTGACGGTCCCGATCTATCAGGAATACATGCGCGGTCCCAACCAGGCGACGCCCGCGATCATCCTCGCCCAGCTCGGGATCATCGGCGCGTTCCATATCGGCTTCTGGTGGCGCAGCGCGCTGGACCTCCTTCGGAGTCGGCCCGCCGTCCTCGCCGTGTCGATCGCGGTCGGGCTCGCGATTCTCCTCATCCCCGCGACGACATTCGACCGCGACGCGGGGCGGTACAGCGGGCTGTGGAACCTGGTCAACGCGGTGCCGGATCTCGCCGGGCATACCAATCTGGGTGTTCTCGTCCTCGGAATAGGTGGTGTCATCGCGGTCTGCGGCTGGCTCTCGGGGCTCGATGCACGGTCGCGGTGGGTGCTGCTCGGCGCGCTCTGCGGCTTCGCGGCGGCGGTGAGCATGCCCAAAAACGCCTGGATGCGGTACCACGAGCCCATGCTGCTGATGTGGTCGGCGATCGCGACGGCGTTGATCATCACCCGAATCGGGCCCGGCTGCGGGGGGAAGACCGGACGATGGTGTCTTGTGCGCGCAGCGGGACTCGCGGGGCTCTGCGTGATGCTCGCGGGAGTGACGGCGCTGAAACTGGGCCGATCGGAGCGGGTGACGGAACCCAAGTGGTCGCAGAAGGCGCTCGAGCGACCGCTTGGGTCACTCTGGCCTGCGGCGTGGCACGAGAAATGGGGATATCTCGCGGATCAGGATGCGGCCGACCCGGACGAGACGCCGGTCGAGTCGCGAGGCGGGACGCCGGGCGAGGATTGAGTGTTCGGTCCGGTGTCCAATGGGCGCAACGATTGAATGTTGGTCTGAACCCTGCCGCGCGGCGTGCGTAGGCTGGGTGCCCGATCCGGGATCGGGTCGGTTCCCGATCTGGACCGAAGGGTGGAAACGGTTCGGGTGGGTCTCAACCCGGCGTGAAGAGTGGCCGACACCCGATAGCAGGAATGGCGCGCTCGTGGACTCTTCGCGGTGCGGCGTCGTTGCGGCTCTGGCTTCGGCCCGGGCACCACCGAGACCGGGGGTGAACCGGTCCGGAGTTCGAATGACAGCGCGGGACGATCCCGCTCAGGAGTGTGGATGATGGGCGAGTCGAAGCGTGCGTTGATCACCGGCATCACCGGTCAGGACGGGTCGTATCTGGCGGAGTTCCTGATCGCCAAGGGGTACGAGGTGCACGGGATCATCCGTCGCGCGTCGACCTTCAACACCGAGCGGCTCGACCACATGTACCTCGACCCGCACCTCAAGGGCGGGAGCCTGAGGCTCCACTACGGCGACCTGTGCGACTCGAACGTGCTCAGCAAGCTGCTCGAGGAGATCAAGCCGCACGAGGTGTACAACCTGGGCGCACAGAGCCACGTCCGGGTGTCGTTCGACATGCCGATCTACACGGCCGAGACGGTCGCGATGGGCGCGCTCAAACTGCTCGAAGCGGTGCGCGACTTCAAGCAGCGTTCGGGGATCGACGTGCGGTACTACCAGGCGTCGTCGTCCGAGCAGTACGGCAAGGTCGTCGAGACGCCCCAGGTGGAAACGACGCCCTTCTACCCGCGGTCGCCCTACGCGTGCGCCAAGGTGATGGCGCACTGGGCGACGGTGAACTACCGCGAGTCGTACGGCCTGCACGCCTCGTGCGGGATCCTGTTCAACCACGAGAGCCCCCGGCGGGGCGAGACCTTCGTGACCCGCAAGATCACGCGGGCCGTCGGGCGCATCAAGATGGGCCTGCAGGACAAGGTCTTCCTGGGCAACCTGGACAGCAAGCGTGACTGGGGCTTCGCGGGCGACTACGTGAAGATGATGTGGATGATGCTCCAGCAGGACGAGGCGGACGACTACGTGATCGCGACGAACCGGACCATCAGCGTGCGCGAGTTCGCGGAGCTGGCGTTCAAGCACGCGGGGCTCGACTTCGCGGCCCACGTGGAGTTCGACCCCCGCTACCTGCGTCCCGCTGAGGTCGACCTGCTGCTGGGCGACCCGAAGAAGGCGAAGGACAAGCTGGGCTGGGTGCCCGAGACAACCGTTGAGGAACTGGCCGCGATGATGGTCGATTCCGACATGGAACTCGCGAGCCGGGAGAAGACGCTCAAGGACGCGGGTCATGCGATGCCCGAGTTCGTGGGGCATGATCAGTAAGACGTGCCCGCGTAAGTTTGGCCCGGCTGATTGTGCCGCGGGACGGAACCCGGGTTCGAACGCGGGACGGGGCCTGGTCGGAGACGGTGTCTAGGAGTTCGGTATGAGCGGCTTGATCCTCGTGGCGTCGGTGCTCGGGCTGGCGTTCGGGGTGATCTACACCCTGTTCAAGCCCCGGTGGGCCATGCTGTTCATTCTGGTGCTCTACCCGCTCGAGCAGCTGCTGACGACGGCGTCGTCGTTCTTTGCCACCAACACGAAGGTGCTGAACATCATCGTCGGCGGGCTGGCGGTGCTGGGCTCGCTCTCGGCCGCGTTCGCGGGTCGCAAGCCGTTCAAGGGGTATTTCAACCCGCTGCTGTTCTTCGTGCTCACGCTCTACCTGTTCGGCATCGTGGGGATCGGGTTCGCGCCCGACAGCACCCCCGGGTTCGAGGCCCTCATCAAGGCGATCCCCTATCTGGGGCTGCTGCTGTTCTTCCCGGGCCTGCTGATGAACACGCTCGAGGATTTCCGGAGGCTGATCATCCCCGTGATGATCGTCGGGTCGGTCATCATCGTGCTCATCCTGCTGAGCCCCCAGACGACGATGTACGGCGGGCGGCTCGGCATCAAGAACACCGCGGGCGGCTCGGACGGCCCCGAGCTGCTCAACCCGCTCGCGACCGCGGGCCTGGGCGGCACGATCGTCATCTTCGGCATGCTCTACAAGCCCGTGAAATCGGTCGCGTTTGTGAACCTGGTCCGCGCCGGGGCGATCACGATCGGGCTGATCATCGCGCTGCTCTCTGGGTCGCGCGGCCAGCTGATCGGGGCCGTGTTCTGCGGGGTGGTCATGTTCCCCTTCGCGCGGCAGATCAAGAACATGGTGCAGTTCATCACCGTCTCCGCGTCCGCGGGTGTCGGGCTGGTCTTCGTCATGCTCGTGCTCAACTTCGCGACGACCCGCGACGCGGCGACGCGGTGGAGCTCGGGCGCGCTCACCGAGGGCGTCGGCACGCGTCAGCAGATGATCATGACGATGATGGGCGAGTGGATCAGCAGGCCGCAGGCGTTCCTGCAGGGGCTGGGCACGAGCTCGTTCGAGTATTACTACACCATCAGCGATGCGCCGTACGTGCACAACATGCCGGTGCAGGTTCTGACCGAGCACGGGGTGATCGGCCTCGTGATGCTGACGGTGATCATGATCATCACCTACAAGATGTCCAGGTCGCTGCTGACGCTGTACCGCGATCAGCCGCGGGAGCTCTCGACAGCGGCGGTGCTGATCGCGTACTGCATGTATCAGTTCATCCTGTCGCTCAAGCAGGGGAGCTGGTTCGCGTCGGGCGCGCCGTTCTGGACGTTCCTCATCCTCGCGAAGATCCACTCGCGGACGATGCGGGAGATGCGCGAGTACTCGGCGCTCGGGACCTACCAGGATTACTACGATGCGGATGACGGCTCGTACGGCGAGGATGCCTACGGCGAGTACGACCAGCTTGATGACCAACCCGATGATGGGGGCGCGTACGCCTCGGCCTAGATCGTTCCCAACGATCGGACGCAGCAGAGCAGTGACGTGACCAGCACCGCCCCCACCCCATCCGATGACGGAAGCCAATCCGAGGAGCTCGCGCGGGCCGAGGAAGTGGACGCGGCGATCGATCCGATGACGCCGATCGTCGACCCGCCTCCCGCGAGAGCGCGGGGGCTCGCCGACCGGGCGGCCCAGGGCTTCGCGTTCTTCGCGATGCAATCGATCGGCGTGCGGGTCATCCGCTTCGCGGGCAACTTCGCGCTCGCGTGGGTGCTCATCCCCGACGATTTCACGCTCTACATGCTCCTGCTCACCGTGTCCCAGTTCGTCGGCGTGCTGCGGAACGCGGGCGTGCGCGACATCCTCGTCCACCGGCAGGCCAACGCGCGGCGCTGGGTGAACGCCGGGGCGTGGCTCTCGGGGAGCGTGGGGCTCGTATTGGGCATCACGATGGCGGCAACGGCGCCGCTGATCTCGATGTTCTTCGGACGGCCCGAGCTCGCACCGATGATCTGGGTCATGAGCGGCTCGACGTTTCTCCAGTCGCTCTCGCAAGCGCCGGTCGGGCTGCTGCAATCACGGATGCAGTTCCGGCTGCTCGCGACCATCGAGGGCACCCAGAGCGCCGGGATGATGTGCCTCACCGTCTACTGTGCGTTCATGGGGATGGGCGCGATGAGCTTCGTGCTGCCCCTCTTCGTCGGGGCGGCGTGCCGGACCGCGGCGGTGTGGTACTTCGCCAGGCCCGAGGTCTCCCGCAGGCCCCAGCTCCGGCGCTGGCGGTACATCATCGGCGACTCGACGAGGCTCGCCAGCGCCGACGTGGCGCGCACGATCACGCTCCAGGGCGACATGATCGTGCTGGGCAGGATGTTCCCGGGGATGACGGCGGTCGGTCACTACGCGTTCGGGAACAGCATCTCCCGGCAATCGATGATGATGATCAGCCGGAACCTGGACTTCGTGCTCTTCCCGTCGCTCTCGAAGATCCAGGGCGATCCTCGCAGGCAGAACGCCGCGTTCATGCGGGCGCTCCGGCTGCTCGCGCTTGTTGGTGTTCCGCTGTGTTTCCTGCAGGCCGCGGTGGCGGACCCGCTGATCCACGCGCTGGTTCCTGAACGGTTCTACGGGACGATCCCGTTCATCGTGGTGCTGAGCATCGGGATGGCGGGGCGGCTGATGATCTCGCCGGCCGAGAGCATGCTGCGGAGCCAGGGCCGGTTCTCGACGTTCTCGAAGCTCAACTGGATCTTCGCCGGGGTCTACACCGGCGCGGCCCTTGTCGGCGCGCTGCTGCTGGGCAAGGCGATGGGCGTCGCGATCATGATCGGGGTCGTCACGGCGCTGGGCGGGATCGTCTACGTGCTCGTGGCGCTCGCGAGGACGGAGTCCCCTGTGCGGGCGACATGGCGTGTGTTCGCGGTCCCGGTGCTCGGGGCGACGATCGCGTGCGGCACGGGCTGGTGGATCTCAACGTATATCCCGCGCGAGGGCGTCGTGCTCGGGATCGCGGCGTGCGCACTGGTGACGGTCGTCACCGGCGCGATCTACCTCCCGATCGCATGGATGCTCGAACGCAGCGTCTGCCACGAGCTGTTCGAACGGGTCACCGGAGCGCTCGGCGCACGGGTCGGCGGGCGGATCGCGAGGCTGCTGCCGGCGAGGCCGTCCAAGGCATGATCGCGTCTGACGCGCGGTTCGGCCCGAACACGCGACTCTGAACACCTATCTATTCACACCTATCTATTAAGGATGGTCCGACGTCTGATTCAGATCGATCATGAGTCCCAGGTGCCGGCATCCGGGCGCGCGGACCTTTTCGAGGTGCGTCGCGGCGACGCCGTCTCCGAGCCGCGCGAGATCGATCGCGAAGAGTGGGTAGGGCGAGGTCGCGATGAACGTGCCGGGCGGGCCCATCCCCGCGTCCGCGCGCACCGTTCGTGCGCCCGCCGCGAAACGCTCGACAGACCACGCGTGCCCCGGGGTGTTGAAGTCGCCCACGATCAGGTCGGGCCGCAGGAGCGGATCGCCCGGCTCGAGATCGGTCGTGATCCACCTGCCGATGCTGTCGATCGCGAGCGCGAGCGACGTGTCGTCGACCTTGGCGCTGGCCTCCTCGAACATCGATCGTCTCGATGCGCCGAGCGTGCTGGGCATATCGAGCGCCCAGACGGTCATGGGGCCCTGCGGCGTTTCGATCTCGAGCATGAGCACGGCGCCGCCGCCCCCGGTGTCGTTCTCGAGCCAGGTCTCCTGGTTCCCGACGTGGGCCGAGGCGCGCCGACGGATGGGGTGCTTGCTGTAGATGTGGAACATGCCGTAGCGGACGAGATGCGCCTCGCCCGGCGGGGCATCGCCCGGGACACGCCCGGTGAAACGCTCGAGGAGGTCGCGATGGCGGACGCCGTAGATCTTCTCGAAGGTGACGGGCTGCGGGTGGACGTTGCTGAGGACCGCGAGATCGGCGCCCGTCGCGAAAAGGGGGTCGAGCGACGCGTCTCGTCCCCGCGGGCTGATGTTCATGAACAGGACGCGGAGATCGCCCCGATCCGGGCTCGGCACGACGGCGCGGTAGAGCCTCCACTCGGCGAGGGCGAGCCAGCCGACCACGCCGAGTGTCGCGATCGTGACCAGCACGCGCGGCCTCGACCGGCGGAGCAGCACGCCCGCGATCAGCACGCCCACCGCGAGCAACGCGATCGCCTCGGTCGGGATCCAGCCCAGGTATTGCGACCAGAGAAAGCGGTCGCTGACGACCCGGCCTGTGAGCCAGCAGACCAGCGCGCCGAGGAGCGTGAGCTCGAGCAGGGACGCGGCGAGGCGGAGGGCCCGGCTGAGCGGGCCGGGAGGGCGGGCCGAGGCGGAGGCCTCCGAATCGGCCTCGGGAGCCGGCCGGGGGGCGTGATCCGGGCTGCTGGCGTTCGGGGTGTTGGTGCGTGGGCGGTTGGTCATGGGTGATAAGACGCGCGGCGGGGGCGGTATGATCGCTTCCCTTATTTCGGCCGCGTGCGGGGCCGAGCGTCAACGGGTCTCGCGGATTGACCGATCACCGTTGCATCGCCGGGACCGATTGGTTTGCCGCCGGTCCGGTGCGTCGAAGACGCGTGCTGGTGATCGGTATCGCAGGAGAGCAGGATGTCGTTTGATTGGCCGAGCAAGCGTGTGGTGGTGACCGGCGGGGCCGGGTTCCTTGGGTCCTTCGTGCAGGAGGGGCTGAAGGCCCGGGGTGTGCCCGAGAACCAGGTCTTCGTGCCCCGGTCCAAGGACTACGACCTGACGACTGAATCGGCGTGCGCCC
>DDFO01000057.1:50135-52957 GCA_002337215.1 Phycisphaerales bacterium UBA1926
CCCGCCTCTATAAGGACGCCTTCCCGGGCGAGAAGGTGGACGTGATGATCCACCTCGCCGCGGAGGTGGGCGGCATCGGCGCCAACCGGGAGAACCCCGGTCGGTACTTCTATGCCAACATGGCGATGGCGCTGCACCTGATCGAGCAGGCAAGGCTCGACGGGTTCGCCGACCGGGGCGCGACGTTTGTGCAGACCGGCACGATCTGCGCCTACCCCAACCTCACCCCGATCCCGTTCAAGGAAGAGAACCTGTGGAACGGGTACCCCGAGGTGACGAACGCGCCGTACGGCGTCGCGAAGAAGGCCGCGTGGCAGATGCTCGACGCGTACAAACTGCAGTACAACATGCACGGGGTGTACGCGCTGCCGGTCAACCTTTACGGCCCGCGCGACAACTTCAATCTTCACTCGTCGCATGTGATCCCCGCGCTGATCCGCAAGTGTGTCGAGGCGAAAGAGCGGGGCGACGAGTTCCTGGAAGTGTGGGGCACGGGCAGCGCGAGCCGGGAGTTCCTGTTCGTTGAGGACGCCGCCGACGGCATCCTTACGGCGACCGAGAAGATGACCGACCCGACGCCGATCAACCTGGGGACGAACTTCGAGATCACGATCCGCGACCTGGTGCACCTGATCGCCAAGCTCACGGGCTTCGCCGACGAGAGCACGATCGAAGAGAAGATCCGCTGGGATTCGACCAAGCCCGACGGGCAGCCGCGCCGGTGCCTGGATGTCTCGCGCGCCAAGGACATGATGGGCTGGGAGGCCCGCGTGGGGTTCGAAGAGGGGCTCAAGCGGACGATCGCGTGGTTCCGGGAGCACCGGGACGACGCGGACGCGCGGATGTAAGCGGTCCAGAGCCGAGGGGATTCCGGAGACAGGCCGCGCGAGATCTGTGTGGGCGGCCCGAGATAATTTCAAGAAAACCTTTCAATTCGTTCCCGAAGATCTGATAACCTCACCTAAGCACTTCATCAAACGCTCTTGCAAGCGAGGTAATATGATGCAATCTCGTCGCTATATCATTGCCGGATCATCAATTGCGCTCGCCCCGGTGATGTGCGCAGCACACGCTGGCGGCTCGCTGGCGGCCGGCCCGTTCTCGGTCATGAGCCTGTTAACCTCCGGCGATTCGCTGGAGTGGCGCGATATCAACGGTGACGGGCTCGACGACCTGCTGACCCGGACCCAGTCAACGCTGCGGGTGCAGCTGATGGCGGCGGACCGCACGGTCGCGTCGGATGTGGAACTCGAGAACCTCGACGCGGGTGGGTGGCTCTCGTCGCTCGCGGTCTACGCGGATCTCGACGGGGACGGGGTCGCCGACATCGCCAGGCTGGGCAACGGTGCCGCCAACACCATCGAGGTGCGCTTCGGCAACGGCGCGGGCGACTGGGGCGCCGCGACGGTCTACCCGGTCGATGCGTCGCCCCGCTCATCGACCATGCTCGCCGCGACGGACGCGGACGCGGACGGCGACCTGGATCTCTACGTCGATGCGTGGGACACGGCGCCCCGGGTGCTGCTGTTCCGCAACGACGGGTCGGGCGGGTTCGGAACACACGAAGACACGGGCGCGACGGGCATCAGCACCGCCGGGTTCGAGTTCGCCCACCTCAACGGCGACGCGTTCCCGGATCTGATCAGCGTCCAGAGCGACTCGGCGATCGTGGACATCATGATCAACAACGGGACGGGCCTCGCGGCCTCGGAGTCCGAGTGGATCGTCGGATTCAGCGCCGACGGCTCGGGAACGGACCGCATCGCGACCGGCGATCTCGACGGGGACGGCGACACCGACATCGCGATCGCCAACAACCGGCACAGCAACGTCAGCATCCTGATCAACGACGGGGCGGGCGATTTCACCGACGGGGGACTGATCGATGGCGCGTACTGGAACGGGTTTGTCACCACGGGCGATGTTGACGCGGATGGGGATCTCGATCTCATCGCCGCGGGCCTAGGCCAATCCGCCACGGGGCCGATGATCTCGGAGTTGCTGCGGAACAACGGGGACGCGACCTTTGCCCCTGAATCGTGGTTCGACGCCAACCGGAACGGCATCATCGCGCCGGTGGACATAGACGGGGACGGCGACCTCGACCTGCTCTACGAGCAAGACGGGATATGCGTGGTGGTGAACGACGGCGGGCTCCCGGACCGGCCGGAATTCCTCAGCACCAGAAACTGGTGCTGCGGCACGGCGACGCTGGTCTCGGGCGATCTGAACGGGGACGGGCTGATCGACATCGTGACCGATGACCATTTCCAGAACCTGAATGTCTCCTTCCAGCAGCCGGACGGTTCGTTCAGCGGCAACTTCCAGATCGCGCGGGACTCGATCCACCGGGTCGAGGCCGTCGGCGATATCGACGGTGACGGCGACCTCGACATCGTGGGCAACTATCAGGGGCTGCGGACCTTCGCGAACAACGGGGACGGGACTTTCGGCACGATCCGGACCTTCTCGGCGACGGCGGCGCCCCCGAAGTACCTCGCCGATATGGATGGTGATGGTGATCTCGACAGCGTCGGCTTCAGTAACGATTTCATCACGATCATGCGGAACAGCGGGACGGGGACCTTCGTCGAGGTGTACGCGGAGCCCGTGACGCATATCGGGATCGGTGTCGCGCAGGTCGCGGTCTTCGACGCGGACGGGGACGGCCGGCTCGATATCGCCCGGTGGTTCAGCGATGGGACGACGACCTTCATCGGCGTCCGGCTCAACATCGGGACATGGACCTTCACCCCGGAGGTGGTCTCCGAAGCGGGGATTCTGCCGATCGATCGGGTCGCGGTCGCCGACCTGGACGGCGA
>DDFO01000057.1:53006-53395 GCA_002337215.1 Phycisphaerales bacterium UBA1926
GCGGTCGCCGACCTGGACGGCGACGGCGCACTCGACGCCGTCACGCTCGGCTTTGAATCACAGACGGGCGCCGTGCTCCGCAACACCGGGGCAGGGTCGTTCGCGATCGATCGTGTGTTCCCGAACCACGGCATGCGGTTCTCGCCCGCGCTCGCCGACTTCGACGGCGACGGGGACCTCGACTACGCGGGGATCAACTTCGAGGAAACGCGGGTCATCGTGCTCAACAACCGCGGGGGGGGCGACTTCGGCGACCCTGTGCTCATTCCATCAGGGCAGTCCGGACGCGGCCTGATCGCACGCGACATGAACGCGGACGGGGCGATCGATCTCGTCAGCGACTACAACAGCGGGAGTCAGTTCAGCGGCGGCGCCAGCGTCGTGCGGTA
>DDFO01000033.1:0-247 GCA_002337215.1 Phycisphaerales bacterium UBA1926
ATGGTCGCGGTGCTCGCCGAGCTCGCGCCCGTGTCGAACTGCACCATGTAACCGACGTCGTCACCGGTCTGGCTCGAGCCGTCCTGGTTGACCGGGGTGCCCCCGTTGTTGTGGATGCCGAAGCGGAACCGGCGATCCGAGCTCGGGATGAACCCGACGGCGCGGAAGTCGAAGCTGAGCTTGATGAAGTCGCCGTCCGCCGCGAGTTCGGCTTCCTGGATCGCCGACGAGATCGCGCGGGTGCTGG
>DDFO01000033.1:391-697 GCA_002337215.1 Phycisphaerales bacterium UBA1926
CGACGAGATCGCGCGGGTGCTGGTCGTCAGCGGGAAGAGGCCGACCGCGTTCCCGGTGCCGATGCCCATCGAGTCGTCGAACAGATCGACGTCGAAATCGCTCGTGCCGCGGGACTTGAACCAAGTGAACCCGGTGTCCCCTGCGTCGTTGAGCGCGCCCTCGAGGATGCCGTCGTTGTTGTAATCGCCGTCCTCGAACCCGTCCACCTGCGGCGGGGTCGTGTCGGGCCTCGTGAAGTCCACGAGGACCTGATCGACGCGATAATCGAGCGAAGCGCCCGAGGCGCCGAACGCGACGTAGTTGAA
>DDFO01000033.1:758-27553 GCA_002337215.1 Phycisphaerales bacterium UBA1926
CGCCGAACGCGACGTAGTTGAACGTGTACGGCAGGTTGAATGCCTGGATGTCCTCGACGAAATCGGCAACGCCGTCCTCGGCGAGGTTGCCATTGAACGTGATCGCGGTGAGGATGTCGTCACCCGCACGGGTCAGGACCATCTCGAGCACGCGAGCGGAATTGCCGACAAACAGGCTCGGATCGCTCGCGGTCGTGCCGGTCGCGACCGACGAACCGCCCAGGATGCCGTCGGCCTTGTCGCCGAAGACACTCATCGAGTTACCCTCACCCGTACCGACATCGATGACGGAGAGGAAACCGGTATCGTCATCGGTGAGCGTCGAGTCATCCGTATCGGCGTTGACAAAGGGCGTGCCCATATCGTTATAGAGCCCGAATCGGAAGCGTCGATCGCCGTTGGCGTCGGGGAACAGTCCCCCGTCCGTCGGGTCGACCGGGGATTCGGTCATGCGGACGAACAGCCGCACGCGGAGGCGGTCGCCGTCCTGCTCGAGGGTGACCGGGTCGAACGTCGCGCCGAAGGCACGAGTGAACGTCGTCATCGAGGTCACATCGATCGCGCTGCCGAATCCGATCCCGCCGGCGTCGTCCGCGACTGAGACGGCGACGTCCGATGCACCGCGGATGAGGTACCAGGGCACCCCGACATCCGACGGGTTGGTCGCGGCACCGTCGAGGATCATGTCGTTGTCACGATCTCCGTCGCCGAATCCGTCCTGAAGAATGACTTCTGTGTCCGCGCTCGCAAGGCCTGTGCAGGCCGCCGCGAGAAGCAGACTCCGAATCGCTTGGTTCCTGATCATCCGGGCTCCCCCTTCGTAAAAAGATCTCTCTATAACACGCTGAAAACACTCCCCGCCGCGCAACGCGACGGGGAACCGATCTAGCCGCGCAACCCGCGCGGCCCAGACTTGTACACAACCCGAGCGAAGGGCCCATCGCCCATCTCCGGCTCGGGAACCACTATCTCGGGCTCGATCGTGATCATCGCCCGCGTTTTTTCGTTGGGATGCTCCATCCGCCAGATGAGCTGCTCGACGGCACGCTTCCCGATCAGTTCGGGGCACACATCGACGGTCGCCGGACGTGGATCGAGCGCCTCGAGAATCGGCTCGTTGTCGCACGACGCGACCTCGATATCCCGCCCCGGCTCGATGCCCATCTTCCGCAGTACGCGGTAAACCTTCACCGTCAGCCGATCACGCGGAACAAACACCCCGGTTGGCATCGGGTCCATCGCGAGCAACTCGGCGACAACACGCTCGGTCTGGTCCTCGCCGAAATCCTCGCTCCGGGTCGTCCGACCGGTCGACGGGTTCTCGGCGATCATCGAACAGGTCGCGCCGTACTCCTCGACCGTCTCGGCGAACGACTCGGCCCGCTGACGGAAGCCCATGTGCGTCGCGCTGAAATACAGATACGCCAGATGCCGATGCCCACGCCCGAGCAACCGCTCGGCCGCGAGGCGACCGATGACCTCGTTGTCGGGGCAGACTCGATCGCCCCAGTACCCGCGGATCGACCGCTGCGAGAGGATCCAGACGCTCGGGTGAGCCGCGAGTGATTTGCGGAGTTCGGGAGTCGGCGCATAGCCGTGCAGGAGGAGTCCGTCGACCTGCCCCTTCGCGACATCGGGGGGCAGCCGTTCGTGGTCGTCGACCTGTCCCACGATCAGATTGAAACCCTGGCTCGCGATCGCCTGCTCGACGGCATGGAAGACCGCGGCCGTGACAGGTGCCCTCGCGAACATCGCGTCGGTCCCCATCATCAACATCCCGATCGTGCCGGTCGCGACGTTCGGCCGATCCGCCGGACGCGGGCCGCGCCGTTTCGCGGGGGGGGTGTACCCCAACTGTGCCATCGCACGCTTGACCGCGGCCTCCGTCTGTGGCGACACACCGGGGCGCTTATTGATCACCCGCGACACCGTCGAGTGCGATGTTCCAGCGATTTTGGCGACTTCAACGATCGACATGCGCGGCTCCGATCTTGGAACGATACTGAGCCACACAGTTATGTGCAACGCTTTTGTCCAGTATCACCAAAGTTTTTCTCGGCGATTTTCCCGAGGAACTGCTGCTTTTCCCCGTTGACACAGGTGATACGATGCGTCATACTCCGACATTCGCAATTAATGTGCAATTTAATGTGCAATATGTCTGGTAAATGATTGGATCGCCATGCCGCATTCGCCGCAGATCTCGACCATTGTCAAATCTGTATTGACCACACTCGTGTTGTCCGCCAGCATCTGTGGTGCACGCGGCGACGGAATTCTGATCGATCTCGACGATCGGTCGCGGGTGCTCGAGCAGATCGAGGCGGGCGATGCCGATCTGATCGCGGCCCGGGCGGCGCTCGTCCGCGCGGCGGAAGAGGCGATGAAGGTCCCGGTCCGCCCGATCACCGAGGGGAAAGAGGATGGCAAGCGGACCGCGCCCAGCGGCGACCCGCGCGACTACGTCTCGCTGAGCCCCTATTGGTGGCCCAACCCCGACACCGACGACGGCACGCCCTATATCCGCCACGACGGCAAGGTGAACCCCGAGCGGTATGAATACGACACACCCAAGCTGGGCGACATGGGCTCCGCGGTTCGCACACTCGGGATGGCCTACTTCATCACGGGTGACGAGCTGTATGCCGAGCGGGCGATGGAACACATCCGCCCTTGGTTCATCGACCCCGAGACCCGGATGAACCCACGCGTGCGGTACGCGCAGTTCGTGCCGGGTGTGAGCGACGGTCGGCATGTCGGCATCATCGACACCAATCGACTGCGCTGGGTGCCCGACGCGATGCTGATGCTCGCGGAGTCTCCCGCGTGGACCACCGCGGACACGCAGGGAACGAAGCGCTGGTTCAGCGAGTACACCGATTGGTTGCTCGCGAGCGAGCTCGGCATGGCGGAGCGCCAGGCCGCCAACAACCACGGCACCTGGTACGCCGCGCAGGTCGCGTACTACGCGTCGTACGCAGACCGCGACGTGGTCGTGACGGAGATCGTCAGCCAGGTCCCCGACCGGATCGATTGGCAGATCGAGCCGGACGGCAGCCAGCCGCACGAACTCGTGCGGACGATGTCGCTCCACTACTGCGACTTCAACCTCCGGGCGATGCTCGATCTGTGCCGCTACGCAGAAGGCGTGGGCTACGACCTGGCGTCGCACGAGTCCGAGGACGGCCGCTCGATCAAGAACGCGGCGCTCTGGCTTCTGCCGTACATGACCGGCGAGAAGGATTGGGAGTACAAGCAGATCAAGCCCGTGAAGCCGCACATGTTCTACCAGTGCCTGCGGGTCGCGTCACGCCAGTTCGATGACCCCCGGTTCGAAGCGGCGCTCGACAAGTTGCCGCCCCTTCCCGATGACATGGCGTGGGTCGATCTGCTGCTCCCGCCGAACGAATGAACCACCGATACGCTCCATGTTTCCCGGAGCCGGGCTCCCCAGAAGTCCTACCCAGCCGGGCGAACACGTCTCGAAACACAGAAAGCACCGCATGTCTGACACCGCGACGACGATGAAGTACACGACGATCAAGGGCATCGACCGGCCGGTGAGCCGGATCGCGTTCGGCTGCATGAGCACCGTTCCCAGCCAGATCTACAAGGGCCTCGCCGACGAGGAAGCCGCGAAGACGATGCACAAAGCATTCGATCTCGGCATCAACTTCTTCGATACCGCGAGGGCGTACGCCGACGGCGAGAGCGAGCGGCAGCTCGGGCTCGCGGTCAAGGGTTTCCGCGACGAGGTCGTGATCGCCAGCAAGCCCAAGGCGGGCGATCTGTCGGCCGCGGAGATCGCCAGCGAGTGCGAGCAGTCGCTCAAGGACCTCGGCACCGATCGGATCGACCTCTATCAGATCCACTGGCCCAAGCGTCAGGTTCCGCTCGAAGAGACCGCCCGCGCGATGGAGAAGCTCATCGAGCAGGGCAAGGTCGTCGCGATCGGGGTCTGCAACTTCGGCCCCAAGGACCTCGACGAGTGGCTGGGACACGCGTCATGCGCGACGGATCAGATCGCGTACAACATCATCTTCCGAGGCTGCGAGTTCGGCCTCCAGCAACGCTGCGAGAAGGAAGGCACCGGGATCCTGTGCTACAGCCCGCTCGGGCAAGGCATGCTCGCGGGCCGCTACGCGACCGCCGACGAGGTTCCCAGCGGCAAGGCCCGCACCCGGCACTTCAGCACCGACCGCCCCGAGGCTCGGCACGGCGAGGCGGGGCACGAACAACTGACATTCGAAACAATCGCGCGGATCGGCGCGATCGCCGAGGGGCTCGGGGTCCCGATGGGCGACCTCGCCCTCGCCTGGCTGCTTCACCAGCCCGCCGTGGCGTCGGTGCTGGTGGGTGCGAGCCGGCCCGATCAGGTGGAGCGGAACGTGCGCGCTGCCGAGATCGAGCTGTCCGCCGAGACGCTCAAGGCGCTCGACGAGACGACGAGCGACATCAAAGACAAACTGGGCGACAGCCTCGACATGTGGCAGTCGCCCCCGCGGACGCGATGAGTGTCTCGGCGAGGGCTCATCGAGCAACGCAGGACGAAGGCCGGGAGGCAGGACGATGATCGGTGTTCCAAGCAACGGACGGCAGCCGAACGACCGGCGGCCGAAAGACCAGCACGCGATGGCGGAGCCGAAGGCGAACGGGAAGCCTGTCCGCATCGGCATCGCGGGCCTGGGCCGCAGCGGGTGGAATATCCACGCCAAGACGCTGCGCGCCCATCCCGGGCTGTTCGAGATCGCCTCGGTGATGGACCCAGACGCCGATCGGCGCCGGGAAGCCGAGCGGGAACTCGGGTGCACCTCCCATGAAGATTTCGAGGGCTTGATCGGTGAGCCCGATCTCGACGTGATCGTCATCGCGTCGCCCAGCCACCTGCATTGTGCGCACGCGCTCGCGTCGATCGCGCAGGGTCGGCACGTCGTTGTCGAGAAGCCGTTCGCGATGGACGCCGACGAGGCGGACAAGATGATCGATGCCGCGGAGCACGCGGGCGTCGTGCTCGCGCCGTTCCAGAACCGCCGGTACGAGCCGCACTTCCGCAAGGTGCTCGACCTGGTTCGCTCCGGTGCGCTCGGCGATGTGCTGCAGATCCGGATGTGCTGGCACCGGTTCACACGCCGGTGGGACTGGCAGGCGATGAAGCAGTTCGGTGGCGGCGCGCTGTTCAACAACGGCACGCACCTGCTCGACCAGGCGATGGATTTCTTCGAGGGCATCGAGGAACCCGAGATCATGCTGGATCTGCACCGGGGACTCTCGATCGGCGACGCCGAAGAACACATGAAACTCGTGCTCCGCTCGCCCGGGCTCCCGACGGTGGACATCGAGTACTCGAACGCGTGCGCCTTCGAGCAGGACCGCTGGCACATCATGGGCACGGCGGGCGGGCTGACAGGCACGCAGACGCACCTGGATTGGAAGACCGTCGATTGGGCGACGATGCCCGAGCGCGTCGTCGATAAGGGTCCGGCGGCGGGCCGGAAGTACCCGGCCGAGGAGATCCGCTGGGAGAACTTCTCCTGGGACGCGCCAGAGTCGGGTCCGACCCCGTATGAGATGTTCTACTTCGAGTTGTACAACGCCGTACGCACGGGGAGCGCGATGCTCGTGACCCCCGAGAGCGTGCGTCGGTACGTGCGCGTGCTGGATCGCTGCCGGGCGGGGTTCGAGGCGGTGAGCTGAGATCGACGTTTGTGTGCATCCGCACGTCGCCTGAAACGCTGATCAAAGAGTTGATAGGAGTTGGTGTTGTATCCGAGTCTGATGCCAGATCTGATCGGGATCCCCGCGGGCCCCGCCGAGTCGGTGGCGATCGCGTCGCGGGCCGGTTTCGTTGGGCTGGATATCCGGTTCAACAAGTTCGCGACACAGATCGAGAAACTCGACACCGAGGCCTTCGCGGACGCGATGGCGGCGGCCGGGCTCCGGCCCGGGTACAGCTCGATCACGCCGCAGAAACTCAATGTTCCCGAGGATGAGTGGATCCGCGAGATGACCGACGTGCCGCGTCGCGCGCGTCTGGCGCAGGCGTTGGGCTACCGGCGGGCAACCTCAGTGGTCGTGCCGTTCCACGAGACGATGGAATTCGACGAGAACCTGGCGTTCCACGCCCGGCGGGCCCGCGAGGCCGCGAACCTGCTGGGCGATTTCGGGATCTCGTTCGGGATGGAGTATGTCTCACCCAAGACCCGCTGGCAGGGGTTGGGGCACGAGTTCGTCCATGATCTCGCGGGTATGCACACGCTGCTGGACGCGGTCGGCCGGCCCAATGTCGGCGTGATGCTCGACTCGTTCCACTGGGCGTGTGCTCAAGAGACCGCGGATGACCTGAGGACACTCAAGCCCGAGCAGGTCATCGCGGTGCACGTGTGCGACCTGCTCGCCGACACACCGCTCGATGAGCAGGACGTCCGGTTCAGGGCTTCCCCCGGAGAGACGGGCGGCGTGGATATGAACACGTTCCTCCGCACGCTCGTGGAAATCGGCTACGACGGGCCGATCAGCGCCGAGCCCACCCATCCCACATGGAAAGAAAAGCCGGCCGACGAGTCGGCGATGATCACGGCCCGGGCGATCCGCGGCTGCTTCGAGCGGGCGGGGATCCCAGTGCCCTCGCCCTCACATGACCGCGGCGGCGCCGAAGTGGCCGGGCGGGATAAGGGAACTGAATCGTGAAGATCACGGACGCAAAGGTCTTTGTCACCAGCCCGGGACGAAATTTCGTCACGCTGAAAATCTATACCGAAGACGGGATCACGGGGCTCGGGGACTGCACCGTCAACGGCCGCGAACTCGCGGTCAAGAGCTATCTCGAGGACCACCTGATCCCCTGCCTGATCGGGCGGGACGCCCGGGATATCGAGGACATCTGGCAGTATTGCTACCGGGGCGCTTACTGGCGTCGCGGGCCGATCGGGATGGCGGCGATCGGCGCGATCGACGTGGCGCTCTGGGACATCAAGGGCAAGGCGCTGGGTGTGCCGGTCTATCAACTCCTCGGCGGTCGCAGCCGGGCGGGCGTGACGGTGTACGGGCACGCGTCGGGGCTCGACAAGGCCGAGGCGATGGACGCGGTCGCCCAGTACAAAGAAGACGGGTACAAGGCGATCCGCGTGCAGAGCGGCATCCCGGGGCTCGAGTCCACGTACGGAGTGGGCCGGGGGCGGTGGTTCTATGAGCCGGCCGACCGGACGCTCCCGCCTGAGAACAAGTGGAGCACGCGGAAGTACATGAACTACGTGCCCGAGCTATTTGAGGCGGCCCGCGAGTTGGTCGGCCCTGATATCGAGCTGCTGCACGACGTGCACCACCGGTTGACGCCCCAGGAGGCGGCGGAAGTGGGCAAGCGGCTGGAGCCGTACAGCCTGTTCTGGCTCGAGGACGCGATCCCGGCAGAGAACCAGGAAGGCCTGCGGATGATCCGCCAGCACACGACGACGCCTCTGGCGATCGGCGAGGTGTTCAACACGATCTACGACTGCCAGACAATTATCACCGAACAGCTGATCGACTACATCCGCATGACGGTGAGCCACTCGGGTGGGCTGACGCACCTGCGGAAGGTCGCGGCGCTCGCGGAGTTGTACCACGTGCGGACTGGCTGTCACGGCCCGACCGATATCTCGCCGGTCGCGATGTCGGCGTGCCTGCACTTCGGGCTCTGGGTTCCCAACTTCGGGATCCAGGAGTTCATGCTCCACGGCGAAGAGACCAACGAGGTCTTCGGCTGGGAGTATTCGTTCGAGGACGGGATGGTGAACCCGCCCGAGAAGCCGGGCCTGGGCGTGGAGTACGACGAGAAACTCGCCGAAAAACACCCGTACGTTCGTGCGTACCTGCCGGTGAACCGGCGGGAGGACGGCGGGATGTGGAACTGGTGATCGGGCACCGGGCCTCGGCCCGGGTCAGGTCGTCGCCCCGGCGGGGTGATCAGTGAGGATGGAGAACCGGGATGCGGATGCGTGCGTTGTTGTGCCTGGCGTCGGTCTCGACGGGTGTGTTCGCATCGAGCGTTGCGGGTGCGCAGCCGACCGCTGACGCGTGGGCCGAGTACGCGGCCGACCCGGACCGGCATCCCAACATCCCGAACGTAAGCCACGCCGGGTGGGACGGCGGCGGGGTGCCATTGCCCGATGGGTCGGGCACGGTGCTTCTCGCGGTGACAACATTCGGGGCGGTGGGCGACGGGGTCACAGACGACACGGCCGCGGTGCGTGCGGCGATCGCCGACGCGATCGCGCAGGCGGGGTCGCAGCCGAACGGTGCGACGGTGCTTTTCCCTCCCGGGACGTACAAGCTCAGCGGTCCGCTGCTGATCCACGGCGACAAGGTCCAGCTGCGCGGACTCGACCGCGACACGACGACCCTGCTGTTCACCGAGTCGCTCCAGAGCAGCTACGCCGTGTTCCCGGGGAACGACCCCGGCGAAAGCAACTGGTCATTCACGGGGGGCATGGTCTGGTTCTGCCACGAGTCGCGGAACCCCTACTTCTCCGGCGTGCCCACGATCAGCACCACCGACAACGGGTTCCGATTCACCGGGACGCAGAACATCCTGGGCGGCGCCTTGCTGGGCGACCGAACGGTGACGGTGAGCAACGCGGGGATCTATTCGCCGGGCGAGACCATCGCGATCGAGATCAACAACGCGAGCGATCTCTCGACGCTCAGGCACCTGCTGGGCGACGGGACATGGGCGAACAACTACATGTTCACCTCGGCCCGCGACGGCAGCATCCTGCCCTCGTCGCGGTCGAGCTTCCGGGTCTACCACACGATCGAATCGATCGACGGCAACGAGATCACGCTCCGCGAGCCCGCGCGGTTCGACCTCCGCCCCGAGTGGGACCCCGAGATCCGGACGATCGAGCGGGTGCGGCGCGACGTCGGCATCGCGCGGCTCACGATCAAACTCGAACGCGACTACGAGTGGACGAGAGGTGACTGGCACGGCAAAGAGCCCGGCTTCAACGGCATTTCGTTCACCGACACGATCAACGGGTTTGTGGACGACGTGAAGATCATCGACCCGGGCGGACTCGCGGTGTTCATGAACTACTGCAAGAACGTCACCGTCAACGGGGTCGTGGTCGAGGCGTCATTGCCCGAGATGACGCGTCATCACCACGCGTTCGGGTTCGCGAACTCTACAGACAGCATCTATCAGAACTTCGAGGTCACCAGCCGGCCCAACCACGGGGTGTACGTCGGCAACTTCTGCGTCAACAACGTCTACAGCAACGGGACGCTGGCGGGCGGGACCTTCGACTATCACAGGCTGCTGCCCTATGCGAATGTGTACACGCAGATCGAGATCATCAACGACGGGGACGCGGGTGGGGCGAGCACCTCGGGCCCGGCGATGGGCGCCAGGCACACGCACTGGAACGTGAACCTCAAGCGGTCGAGCAGCCGATGGACGGCGCAGCCGGACCTGATGCCGATGGGAGCACTCGTCGGGATCCAGTGCGCCGTGCCGACCGATCCGAACAACGCCGAGAACGGTGATTCTCAGGCGATGATCGAAGACGTCGCGCTCGATGCATCGGTGCCCAGTCCCGCGAATCTGTACGAGGCCCAGATCGCGCTCCGCCTCGGCGGGTCGATTCCGTCCGACGGCGGCACGGACGGCGAGTGCGCCGAGTGCAGCGTCGATCATCCCTACGCGTTCGACTTCGGAGGCACGCTGAACACCGTGCTGACGGGCCAGGACGGGTGGGAACTGAGCCGGGACTTCAGCGAGATCGACGGGGAGAACACGTTCCTGCAGACCGACGCGACCTACCCGGGCGGTGCGGTTGTCGCCGCTGTGAACCGGAACGGCCGCGACAGCATCATCACGCGGCAGAACGGAAGCGGGTTCGCGTTCACGCCGCACCTGTCGAGCGATACGGACGCGCGGATCCGTTTCGATGCCCGGGCGGGCATCTCCGGCGGCGCGAGCGGAAACGTGTTCCTCATCGTGAACAACACGGCCTCGCTTGCGGAGGGCATCCAGTTCGGGATGACACCCACGGCGTTCCAGGTCCGCGGAGGCCTGTTCTCGAATGTGCTGAACGAGTCGGTGTCGATCCCGTCGGGGTGGTACGCACGAGGCGACTGGGCTCGGCTCGAGTTGCGGGTGGATTTCACCGCCAACGCAGGCGAGGGCGAGGCGTCGCTCTACTTCATGAACCTGAGCGACGGCGATACCGAGTTCCGCGCGGTGCCCGGCCTGCAGGGCGTGCCAATGCAGGGCGAGGTGATCTACCCCGAGACCTGGGACGAGATCGGCTTCCGGATCCGCAACGCGTCGGCGGCGACGAACATCGTCGCCAACGTCGGCGCGGCGGGCATCTCGTGCTGCCCCGCGGACTGGAACGGGGACGGGCTGCTCACCAATGAGGGCGACACGCTGGGCGTCATCGCCGCGATCGACGCGGGTGACCCCGAGGCGGATTTCGATGAGGACGACGAAGTGAACTTCCTGGATATGCTCGGCTTCCTCCGCTCGTTCGACGAGGGGTGCGACTGAGCGCACCGACCTGACCCCCGGGCGGTGATCGGATCGGAGAAAGTATGAAGAACTGGATCATCGGCGCCGGTCTCGGCCTCGCGCTCACCGCGACGGCGGCAGCGGATCTCGAACTCTCCCCGCTCTTCGGCAACCACATGGTGCTGCAGCGCGAGCAGCCGATCGCGGTGTGGGGTTCGGCCGACGCGGGTTCGTCGGTGTCCGTCTCGATCGGCGAGGCGAGCGCGGAGGTCGTCACTGACAAGAACGGAAACTGGATCGCGACGCTCCCGGCGATGAACGCCGGCGGCCCTGTCGAGGTACGAATCGCGTCGGGCGATGAGACCGTGACGCTCAAGAACGTTCTCCTCGGTGACGTGTGGGTCTGCTCCGGGCAGTCGAATATGTTCTGGAGACTCGAGCAGACCGATCGGGGCGAGGAGTTCGTCGCGTCGGCGGAAGACGAGGAGTCGCTCCGCCTCTTCCAGATGCAGAAGGTCTGGAGCCGAACGCCCGAGACGAAGGTGGACTCCATCGGCTGGCGGAAGGCAAGCGAGGAGACCGCGGGGCGTTTCTCGGCGGTCGGCTACCACTTCGGTCGGATCCTGCAACACGAAACAGGCGTGCCGATCGGTCTGATCCAATCGGCCTGGGGCGGGACGCCCGCGGAGGCGTGGACCCCGATCGAGACGCTCGAAGCGGCGCCGGAGTTCTATAGAGCCCGGCTCGACAGCCTCGCTGAGTACGACCTGAGCGACGAGGAAGCCGAGGCCGCGATCGCCGAGGCCCAAGCGAAGCACGCCTCATTCATTGAGCTCGCGTGGCGGGAAGACATCGGCGA
Organism: Phycisphaerales bacterium UBA1926; assembly: GCA_002337215.1. GTDB lineage: Bacteria > Planctomycetota > Phycisphaerae > Phycisphaerales > UBA1924 > UBA1926. The sequence goes on from DDFO01000033.1 coordinate 12,104, forward strand.
GGACAGCGGATGGGCGACCCCAGAGTGTGACGATCAGTCCTGGCCCGAGGTCGAGATCCCGGGCTACATCGACGGCGTGCTGGGCAGCTTTAACGGCATCGTCTGGCTGCGACGCGAGTTCGATCTCTCGGCTGAACCCGACGGGGGTGATCTGCTGCTTGGGCGGATCGACGACTACGACACGGTCTACATCAATGGGCACCGGGTCGGCAAAACAGACGTGGACCAGGGCGACGGCCGGCGGATTGTTCGGAAGTACGACGTCCCGAGCGGCGTCCTGCACAAAGGAACAAACTCCATCGCGATCGCGCTCATGGACGTGCGCAGCTCGGGGGGCGTGACACCCGACGGCCGGCCGTTCGAGTTGCAGACCGATGGCGAGACGATCGACCTGGGCGGCATGTGGAAGTACAAGGTCGGGTTCAACGATCGCGACTACGGGTCGTTCCCGCTGCCCGGCGACTACGCCGTCCCGGTCGGACGCGTCTTTCGTCGACCCGCGGCCCTCTACAACGCGATGATCCACCCGCTCACACGGTCCGGCGTCAAGGGCGCCATCTGGTACCAGGGCGAATCCAACTCGGGGCGGGGCGATGAATACCGCCGGCTGTTCCCCGAGATGATCATGGCATGGCGCGACGCGTGGAAGGACGCACGCGGTGACCCGGGATACGAGCTCCCGTTCTACTTCGTGCAGCTGCCCAACTATCGTCCCGCGGTCGATGAACCGGGCGAGAGCTCATGGGCGGAACTCCGCGAGGCGCAGCGACTCGCCGACGCCGGGCTCTCCCAGACAGGCATGGCGATCACCATCGACCTGGGCGACCCGGGTGACATCCATCCGACGAATAAGCTCCCCGTCGGGGAGCGGCTCGCGAAGCTCGCGCTCGCTGACACCTACGGCGTCGAACAGGGACAGGTCACCGGGCCGCACCCGCGCTCGATAAGCGTCCGGGGCGGGCGTGTCGAGATCCGGTTCGACCACGCCGAGGGGCTGCACGCCAAGCACGGCCCGCTGCGCGGCTTCGCGATCGCGGGTCCGGATGGGACGTTCCACTGGGCCGAAGGGTCGGTCCGGGGAAACTCGGTGTTCGTGAGCTCTCCGGAGGTCGGCGAGCCGACCCGCGTCCGGTACGGCTGGGCGGACAACCCGGGCTGCAACCTTTACAATCAGGACGGACTGCCCGCGACCCCGTTCGAGATGACCCTTGAATGAACGTGGAATGACCGAATCGATCCAGAGCAGAGTCCGGCGGATCGTCGACGCATCGCCCGTGCTCGACCTGCACACGCACCTGTTTGCGCCAGCGTTCGATGGAGACGGGCCGCAGCGTTTTCTGCTCTGGGGCATCGATTCACTCCTGACGTATCACTACCTGCAGGCAGAGTTCTTCCGCGTCAGAACCGATGTCGCGCCCGAAGCCTTCCTCGCATCGCCCAAGGCGGACCAGGCCGACGCGATCTGGCGGGCGCTGTTCATCGAGCGAACGCCGCTCTCCGAGGCCTGCCGGGGCGTCGTGACCACGCTCGCCCGGCTCGGGCTCGACCCCGGAGACGCGTCGCTCGACGGCTACCGGGGCTGGTTCGCGTCACAGTCACCCTCGGCGATGGTTGATCGTGTGATGGAGCTCTCACGTGTGTCGCATATCGTGATGACCAACGAGGTCTTCGACGAGGCGGAGCACGCGATGTGGATGGAACGCCCCGAGTCGCTCCGCGATCCGCGGTTCAGCGCGGTGCTTCGGATCGACACGCTGCTGGACGACAGGTCGGCCGCACTCGCGACGCTCTCGCGATGGGGATATGACGTTTCGGCGGATCTGAATAACACCGGCATCGCGGAGATCCGGCGATTCCTGCGGGAATGGATCGTGCGCACCGGCGCAGTCTATGTCGCGGCGAGCCTGCCCCCCGAGTTCTCGTTTCCGTCACCCGGCCGACCGGACGCACAGTGGCGTGACCGCGTGATCGCGGACGCGTTGATGCCCGAGGCCGCCGAGCACGGGATCGCCTGGGCGATGATGGTGGGCAGCCGGCGCGGCGTGAACCCGAGGCTCGCGTCCGCGGGCGATTCTCTGGGTCCCGCGGATGTGCACTCGATCGAGCGGCTGTGTGACCGGTTCCCGCGCAACCGGTTCCTCGCGACGGTCCTGAGCCGGGAGAGCCAGCACGCGCTCGCCGTCGCGGCACGCAAGTTCGCGAACCTGATGCCCTTCGGCTGCTGGTGGTTCGTCAACACGCCCTCGCTGATCACCGAGATCACCCGGATGCGGCTCGAACTGCTCGGCAGCTCGTTCATCCCGCAGCATTCCGACGCGCGGGTGCTCGAACAGCTCATCTACAAATGGAACCATTCACGCGTCTGCGTCGCCGACGCGCTCGCGGCGCAGTACGCGGGACTCCCCGACCTCGAGATCTCGGACGCGATGATCGAGGCGGACGCGGCCCGCCTGCTTCGCGGCAACGCGGCGCAGAGCATCACACCCGGCGAGTAGGCCCACTCAGACACACGCGAGAACGCGTTCGCGGATGAGCTCGAGGTATGCGTCCTGATCCATCGCCCAGTAGTCCTCGTTGAAGACCTCGACCTCGATCATCCCGCCGAACCCGGCCCGCTCCATCATGCCGCGGAAGCCGCGGAGATCGATGACTCCATCGCCCATGAGGCCCCGATCGAGGAGCAGGTGCTTCGTGTCGGTCTTCCAATCGCAGACGTGAAACGCGAACAGGCGGCCGTCGTCGCCCAGCGCCGCGATCTCCGATTCGAGATCTGGGTCCCACCAGGTGTGATAGACATCGACGGCGACCCCGAGGATGGGCGAGGCGAGTTCGCGGCAGAGCGTCCGCGCATCCGCGAGCCGGTTGATGCAGCAGCGATCCGCGGCGTACATCGGGTGGAGTGGTTCGATCGCGAGCTTCACGCCCGCCGCATCAGCGTCCGGGATGATCGCCGCCAAGCCCTCGGCGACCTGTGTGCGCGCCTCGGCGAGCGGCACGCCGGGCTCAGCACCCGCGACGATCACGATCATCTCCGCGCCGATCTCCTTCGCCTGCTCGATCCGCTTGCGGTTGAGCTTGAGCGAGGCCTCACGCTTGCGGTGATCGGCGGAGACGAAGAACCCCGCCCGGACGAGCGCCGGCACGCGGAGCCCCGCCTTCTCGACGATCTTCGCGACCCGCGGCGCCCCGGCACCGTCAACCGCGTCATCCCACACCGAGATGCCGCCGAACCCCATCTCGGCGTACCGCTTGCAGCACGTCTCGATTAGGAGCTTCTTGGTCGTGATCGAATGGATCGCGATGCGGGAGAGATCGGTGATGGGCTCGATGTCGGCGGGCATGGGCGTTCTTCCGTTTTCTTCGCGAAGCGTCTGCTGGATTCAGAGGTCGCCGACCTCGACCCATTTGTGCTGCTTCCAGCTCTCAAGGCCCAGCTCGGCGAGCTGCACGCCCTTTGCCCCCTCGCGGAGCGTCCAGGGGAAGGGCTCTTCGAGCGCGACATGGCGCAGGAAGAGCTCCCACTGGATCTTGAACGCGTTGTCGTAGGTCGTCTGCTCGGGCATCTCGCTCCACCCCTCGTAGAAATCGATGGGCTGCGGGATATCGGGGTTCCACACGGGCTTGGGTGTCGCGGCGAGGGGCTGGACCTTGCACCCACGCAGACCCGCGACCGCCGACCCCTTCGTCCCGTCGATCTGGATGGTCAGCAGATCGTCGCGCCGGACGCGGGTGACCCATGAACTATTGAACTGGCAGGGCACGCCGTTTTTCAGCAGGAAGATCGCGTAGGCCGAGTCGTCGGCAGTCGCTTTGTAGGGCTTCCCGTTCTCGTCCATCCGCGTGGGGATATCGGTGGTGGCGTGAGCGACAAGTTGGTCGACAGGGCCACAATTGTCGCCAAACAGCCCGTCGAGCACGTACCGCCAGTGGCAGAACATATCGACCATGATGCCGCCCCCGTCTTGTTTGCGGTAGTTCCAACTGGGACGCTGCGGGGGCTGATCGGGATACTCACCCGTGAATACCCAGTAGCCGAAATCGCCCCGGACCGACACGATGTCGCCGAAGAAGCCCTGGGCAATCAGGGTCTTCAGCTTGCGGATGCCGGGGAGCCAGAGCTTGTCGGCCACGACCCCGTTCTTGATGCCGTTCGAGTCGGCGAGGTCAGCGAGCGCGAGCGCATCCGCCGTCGTCGTCGCGGTGGGTTTCTCGCAGTAGACATGCTTGCCGTGCTTGGCGGCGAGCTCGACGAACTTCGCCCGATGGTGCGTGGTCGAGGCGTCGAAGACGATCTCGCACGATTCGTCCGCGATCGCGGCCTCGGCGTCGGTGGTGTACTTGAGAGGACCGCCGATTGCGCCCGGGCCGTGCGCCTCGGCGAGGGCCTTGAGCTTGTTGGCGTTCCGGCCCACCAGCACCGGGTCGGGCATCAGCGTGAGCTCGGGTGAGACCCGCACGCCCCCCTGCTCGATGATCGCGAGAATGGAGCGGATGAGGTGCTGGTTGGTGCCCATGCGTCCGGTGACGCCGCTCATCGCGATGCCGATGGTCCTGGTTTCCATGATCGTGTCCTTGCTGTCCGCGTCGGATGATTCGTCGACTACTCGTTCGTTTTTCTCGCACCGCGGACGGAGGCGAGAAGCGTCCTCGTCCGCTCGCGGAGCGCCGCCGTGTCGCGGTCGGCGATGATCTGTTTGCCCAGCAACGCGCTGCCCACCCCCACCGCGACCGCCCCCGAACGGATCCAGTCGCCCGCGTTCTCGGGGGTGACGCCCCCCGTCGGCATGAGCTTGAGATGCGGCATCGGCGCGAGCACGCCCCTGAAAAAAGGCATGCCGACAACATCGGCGGGGAAGATCTTGATGATGTCGGCACCCAAGCCGTGCGCCCGCAGCGCCTCGGTGGGCGTGAAGCAGCCCGGCATGACCGGCACGCCCCGGCCCTTGGCAAGAGCGACCACGCCTTCAACGGTTGCGGGGCTGACGATGTACGCGGCGCCCGCGTCGATCGCGCGGGCCGCGTCTTCGGGGGTGAGCACCGAGCCCGCGCCCACCAGGTGGTCATCGCCCAGCCGCTCGGTCAGCCGGGCGATCTGATCGATGGCGCCCGGCACCGTCAGCGTGATCTCAAGAGCGGCAAGCCCCTCCTCGATCAGCGTGTCGGCGACCCAGTCGATGGCGCTCGCGTCGGTGAGCCGAACGACGGCGACGGCGCCCTGGCGCTCGAGACTGCTGAGGATCGATTCTTTGGTGCGCATGACGCGGTCCTTTCCGACATCAACGAGAATAGGTTATCTCGCGGATCGAGCGCTCCCATTTCGGGACAGCTTGCTTTGCAATATCTGCCAGATAATCCAGTGTCCTCCCACGGCTCAGAAGACCTTGGGATTCGAGCGGAACCCGCTGGGGGTCATCCCGGTGTGCTGGGCGAACCAGCGGGTGAACGTCGCGTGACCCGAGAACCCGAGCAGATCGGCGATCTCGCCGATCGACAACTGGTTGCTCAGCAGCACGGTTTTCGCCCGGTCGAGCCTCCGCGTGGTCGAATAGCGGTGCGGGGTCATCCCCATCGCCTGCTCGAACAGACGGGCGAGCTGCCGGCTCGATATCCCGGCAGCGCGGGCGATGTCATCGAGACCCAACGGGTCGTGGAGGTTCTCTTCGATCGTCGTGACCGCACGCTCGACGACCGGGTGGATCTCATCGCCCAGTCCCCGGCGGACAGAAGATGGCCCGCCGTCCGGCCAGGCGATCAGAAGCGACAGAATGCCCAGAATTGACGTGTTTTCAAGGGCGATGTAAGGATTGATCGAGACGGATAGACTCGCGGCGGTCTCAAAGAGCCCCGCGGAGGGGTGCTGCGCCAGGCGGGGGAGCGGCACGGCGTTGAGCGATCCGAGCGGCGTGTTGGGCTCGACTTTGATGTTGTACACCGCGGCGGTCGCGTCGGTTGGTTCGAGCGTGTACCCGTGCGTCTCGCCCGGGTAGGCAACCAACGCAATGTCAGAGTCAAAGCGGAGCCACCGGCCCGATGTAAAGACCTTCCCCCGGCACCCCCGCACGAGATCGAACTGGATCTCGTTGTCGTGATGGTGCGGCGCGATATCCAGAGGCTCGACGAGGTGGTCGTGCCGCAACGCCGACGCCGAGCAGGCCGACGCGAACAACTCGATGGCCAATTCTCGGATAAAGAGATCTCGGTTCATGGGCCGCGATGCCTCCAGCAATGGTTTGCCATTATAGACATGAACGTCGCCGTCGCAAGATCTGTCCGGTACAGTGCCCACCGGAGGCCAGTTCTTATGATCAAGATCGACACCACGCTCACACCCGCCGACCTGCGACCCGCGATCGACTCGCTCTGGGAAGCGTCCGCAACAAAGATCCTCGCGATCGACGAGGCGTTCGGCCCGGGCTCCCCCACCCCCGTCGTCACCCGCGAAGGCGTCTACCAGCCGCAGGGGTGGACCGAGTGGACCCAGGGCTTCCAGCACGGGTCCGCAGCCCTTCAGTTCGATGCGACGGGGGACGAGCGATTCCTGAACCTCGCCCGCGAGCGCACGATCCAAACCATGGCGTCGCACGTGTCCCACATCGGGGTGCACGACCACGGCTTCAACAATGTCTCGACCTACGGCAATCTCCTCCGCCTCGCCCTTGAGGGCCGGTACGACGCGAGCGACTACGAACTCGAATTCTGCCGCATGGCGCTGATGGCGAGCGGCGCGGTGCAGGCCGCCCGCTGGTCAAAGACCCTCGACGGGGGCGGGTACATCTATTCGTTCAACGGCCCGCAGTCGCTGTTCGTCGACACGATCCGCTCCTGCCGGTCGCTGGCGGTCGCCCACCTGCTGGGACACGCGCTCATGGGCGAGCGCGACGAGAAGATCAGCCTTTTCGATCGGCTCGTGATGCACGCCAACGCGACGGCGAAGTACTCCGTCTTCTACGGCGAGGACCGCGACATCTACGACGTCCGCGGGCGCACCTGCCACGAGGCACTATTCAACACCAACAACGGCGACTTCCGCGCCCCCTCTACGCAGCAGGGATACAGCCCCTTCAGCACCTGGACACGGGGGCAGGCGTGGGCGATGTGCGGCTATCCGGAAGAACTCGAGTTCCTGGCCGAGGTCGATGACGCGGACTTCGAGCCGCACGGCGGGCGCGAGAGGGTCACGCAGATGATGCTCCGAGCCGCGGAGGCGTGCGCGGATTACTACATCAACCACACACCGACGTGCGGCGTCCCCTATTGGGATGCGGGTGCCCCGGGTCTGGCGCACATGGGTGATGTAAACGGTCGGCCCGCCGAGCCCTACAACGACCACGAACCCGTGGACAGCTCTGCAGCGGCGATCGCGGCCCAGGGCCTGCTCCGCCTCGGCATGCTCCCCGAATCGCTGGTGCCGAAGGCCGATGCGCAGAAGTACACGCAGGCGGGGCTGACGATTACGCGGGCTCTATTGAGCCAGACGTACCTCTCGACCGACCCGGCTCATCAGGGCCTGCTGCTGCACACGATCTATCACCGCCCTCGCAACTGGGATCACATCCCCGAAGGCTCGAAGATCCCCGCGCACGAATCGAGCATGTGGGGCGATTACCACCTGCGAGAACTCGCACTGCTCGTCCAGCGGATGGGCGAGAGCGCGCGGACACCCGCGTTCTTCCACGCGGCGGTGCCCGCCGAGAAATCCTCAGCGAAGATGGCGAAGGGAGCCGCGTCGTGACCCGGCCTGTCGCGTTCGTCACCGGTGGGTCGCGCGGGATCGGGCTGGGCATCGCCCGGGAACTCGCGGCGCACGGGTACGACATCGTGATCAACGGTCGGCGGGAGAGAGCCCAGGTTGAGCCTGTGCTCGCCGAGCTCGACGCGATCGGCGGGACATCGCGGTATGTGCGCATGGACGTGTCCGATGATGCAGCCCACGGCCCCGCCCTCGATCAGATCATCGCGGAGACAGGCAGGCTCGACGCGCTGGTCAACAACGCGGGTGTGGCGCCGTCGGTGCGCACGGATGTGCTCGAGATGACCGCGGAGAGTTATGACCGCGTGATGGGGATCAACCTGCGTGGGCCCCTCCTGCTCAGCCAGGCGGCGGCGAACCGGATGCTGGCGTTGATCAAGGCCGGCACGATCGAGCGTGGGCGGATCATCAACGTCTCGAGCGTCAGCGCGACGGTGGTGAGCACCGCTCGTGCGGAGTATTGCATCTCGAAGGCTGGAGTTGCGATGGCGACACAGATCCTCGCGGCGCGGCTCGCGGACGACGGGATCGATGTCTACGAGGTCCGCCCCGGGATCATCCAGACGGACATGACCGCGGGGGTGCAGGGCAAGTACGATGCGCTCATCGAGGGTGGGCTGACCGTCGAGCGGCGATGGGGGCAACCCGAGGACGTGGGGCGGGCGGTCGCGATGCTCGCGACGGGGACGCTCCGGTACGCGACCGGTCAAGTGCTGACAATCGACGGCGGGCTGACGCTGCCCAGACTCTGAACACGTCGACCCGGCCCCCGCGAGTTTCCCGAGGGATTCTCGGATGCAAGGAGATGGACCGATGAGCAACAGCAAGCCACGTGTGGTGACCTTCGGCGAGATCATGCTCAGGCTCGCGACACCCGGTTTCCAGCGGTTCGTCCAATCCGACACGCTCGAGGCGACCTACGGCGGGGGCGAGGCGAACGTCGCCGTCAGCCTCGCGAACTACGGCATCGACGCGGCCTTTGTGTCGCGGGTCCCGTCCAACGACATCGGGCAGTCGGCGGTCAACAGCCTGCGGAAGTTCGGCGTGGACACCTCGCTCGTGCTCCGAGGCGGGGCGCGCCTCGGGATCTATTTCCTCGAAACGGGTGCGAGCCAGCGGGCGTCGCGGGTGATTTACGACCGGGCGAACTCCGCGATTTCGGAGATCACGCCGGGCGATCTCGATCCGGACGCGATCTTCGAGGGCGCGACCTGGTTCCACTGGACCGGGATCACCCCCGCGCTGGGCGAGGGCCCCGCTCGGTGCGTCACGCTGCTCTGCGAAGAGGCAAAGAAGCGCGGCGTGCGTGTGAGCTGCGATCTGAACTTCCGCGCCAAACTCTGGACCACCGAGCAGGCCCAGAAGGTCATGCGACCGCTCATGGAGCACATCGATGTCTGCATCTGCAACGAGGAGGACGCACAGAAATCGCTGGGCTTCCACGCGGGTGCGACCGACGTGCACGCTGGGGAACTCGACGAGTCGGGCTACGCGACCATGTGCGGCGAGCTGATGGACGAGTTCGGGTTCGACACCGTCGCGATCACCCTGCGGGAGAGTTTCTCGGCGAGCCGGAACGGATGGTCGGCGATCATGAAGGATACAAGGGACTGCGTGACGCCCCACCGCTCGCGCCGGTACGACATCCAGATCGTGGACCGCGTGGGCGGGGGCGACTCGTTCGCGGGCGGGCTCATCGCGGGCCTGATCGAGAAAGAAAGCACACGGGACGCGCTCGAGTTTGCCGTCGCGGCGTCGTGCCTCAAACAGACCATCCCCGGGGACGCGAACCTCGTGAGCAAGAAGGAAGTCGAGCAGCTCGCGGGGGGGGACGGCTCGGGCCGAGTCGTACGATAAGCCGGCCGGCGTCCGGCCTATCTCGGGTCGGTTCTCGTCCGGGTGCATCGCCTGCACCGACACGATCGAACCAGATCGCCATCGACCAAGGTGATCACACACACGCGATCGCCGGTACGCACCGATCAACACCAAACGAGGACTCCGCGTGAACTCCCTTCCTTACATGATCCTCGTCTTCTTCGCGGGGCTCAGTTGGCCGCTCCAGGCGGTTGTGAATTCCGAGCTCAAGCACAGAACAGGCCAGCCGCTCGCGTCGGCATTCGTCAACGGCGGCGGGGCCGCGGTGCTCGCGGGGCTCGCGTTGGTCGTGCTGGGCCTCTGGGCCCGTAAGCTGCAGATGCCGACCGCCGACGAGATCCAGCAGATCCCTTGGTGGGCCTACCTGGGCGGCGTCTTCTCGGTGCTCGTGATCGTCGCCCAGTCGTCGTCGGCCGTCCCGCTCGGCGTCGCGATGCTGATCACGCTCTTCGTCGCGGGCCAGGCCGTCTCGAGCATGGTCTTCGATCAGTTCGGCTTGCTCGGCCTTGAGCAACGGTCGATCTCACCCCTGCGGGCCGTCGCTGTCGCGTTGCTGCTCTGCTGTGTCGGCCTGCTCGCGGTGGACCGAAAGCGGAATTCGCCCAGCCCCGAAGAGCCCGTCGTGAGCCTTCGCGAGGAGTGACGCCCATCCCTACTTTTCACCGTGGGTTTCCGCGGGTTCATGCCTTGGGTTCTCTCCGATTGACCGCCGATCAGACGGTGTACGAAAGAAACCCGCCGTCGACGCAGAGGTCCGACCCCGTCACGAACCCGCTCGCGCGGTGGCTCGCGAGGTAGACCGCCGCCCCGACCAGTTCGCTCGGGTCGCCGAACCGGTGCATCGGCGTGCGCCCGAGGATGAGCGCCCCGCGTTCGGTGGGCGTTCCGTCGGGGTTGAAGAGCAGAGCCCGGTTCTGCTCGGCCGGAAAAAACCCGGGCGTGATCGTGTTCACCCGGACACCCTCGGTCGCCCACTCCCGCGCCAGAAATTTCGAGAGGTTCAGCAGCGCCGCCTTCGCCGCCGAGTACGCCACCCCGCGTGACACCGGGATATGGCTCGACACGCTCGCGATGTTGATGATGCTCGCGGGCGTCCCGCGGGCCGCCATCGCGGTGCCGAACACCTGGGCGGGCAGCAGCGCGCCCGCGACGAGATTCATGTCGAAGTTCTCGCGCCACGCGTCGAGCGGCAGATCGCCCAGCGCCTGATTCTCGGTCACCGACGCCCGCGGGCTGTTTCCCCCCGCGGCGCTGACGAGCACGTCGCAGACCCCGAGCTCACGTTCGATCGAGTCGCGGGCGTGCTCCAGCGAGTCCCGGCTCATCGCGTCCGCCTCGACGAACACCGCCCCGCCCCCCGTCTCGCGGATCGCCTCCGCCCTCGCCTCGCCCCGGTCCGCGTTTCGGCCCAGCACCGCGACGCGGGCGCCGTGCTTCGCGAGCCCCTCGGCGATCGCGCCGCCCAGCATGCCCGTCGCGCCGATGACCGCGGCGACCGAGCCCTCCAGATCAAAAAGACTCTCCGTCATGGCGATTCTCCATCGGGCTGTGGGTTCACGGGCGACCACGCCGGCACCGGGTCAACCAGTTCGAGCGTACGCGGAAGCCACATACTCAGCCCGCTGACGGCGGTCGTGAGCACGAGTGCCCCGACCATCGCGACGTAGAACGGGAGCATCGGCCTCGTGATCCGTGCGATCGAGACCCGACCGACACTGCACCCCACGAACAGACACGTGCCGACGGGAGGCGTGCACAGACCGATCGAGAGATTCAGGATCATCACCACGCCGAAGTGCGCCGGGTGCAGCCCGAGCGCCTGGGCAACGGGAAGAAAGATCGGCGTGAAGATCAGGACCGCCGGCGTCATGTCGAGGAACGTGCCGACGACCAGCAGCGTCAGGTTCATCAGCACAAGCAGCACGATCGGGTCCGCCGTGACCGAGAGCAACTGGTCGGCGAACGTCTGCGGGATGCGGAGATAACTCAGCACCCAGCTCAGCGCCTGGCTCGACGCGATCAGGAACATCACGATCGACGTCGTCCGCAGACTGTCGCGAACGATCACACGGACGCTCCGGATCGAGAGCCTCGCCCCCGACTCCCCGCGTGCGGCCTGCACGAACCGCTCCAACACCCCCACCACCACCGCGAAGAACACCGAGACCGCCGCCGCCTCGGTCGCGCTGAAGTACCCCCCCAGGATCCCCCCCAGCACGATCACGATCAGCGTCATCGACGGGAGCGCCAGCAGGATCGCCGCGACCGCCGCCCCGACGCTCGCAGGCCTGCTCGCCGCCCGCGCCCGCGCTGTCAGTTCCGGGTCGGGACGGCGCACGAGCAGCGCCGTCGCCATCAGAAACAATCCCAGCAGGACCCCCGGGCCCACCCCCGCGAAGAAAAGCGCCGCGACCGAAGTCTGCGCGACAACGGCGTACACGATCATCACGTTGCTCGGAGGGATGAGCAGCCCGGTTGTCGCCGCCGTCGTGCACAGGGCGGTCGCGTACCCGCGGTCTTCCCCTTCGCTCTCGAGCGCGGGGATGGTCACCCCGCCGATCGATGAGATCGCCGCGGCCGCGGACCCCGAGATCGAGCCGAACAGCATGCACGCGAGCACGTTGACAAGGCTCATCCCACCCGGCATCCAGCCGACGAGCACACGGGCCGCGTCGATCAACCGCTTCGCCATCCCGCTCGCGGACATCACGTTCCCGGCGATGATGAAAAACGGGATCGCGAGCAGCGGGAAGCTGTCCACGCCGGACGCCATCTTCTGAGCGATCGCCGTCGACACCTCCGCGTCCGACGCGGCGAGCAGCCCCACCGCCGCCGCCGCCGCGACCGCGAACGCGACCGGGACGTTCAGCAGCAGCAGCGCCGCGAACACGACGATCAGCAGGGCGACGCCCAGCACTGTCATACCGCCCCTCCCGCGTCGGTCGGCGCGCCGCGCCCGGAAGCCGGGTCACCCGCCAAGTCGTGGCACGCCGGCGCGGACGGCTCGAGAATCTCGCGCACCGCCGTGATCGCGATCAGCACCCCCGCGATGGGCACGGGGAGGTACTGCCACGCTCGGCCTATCCCCAGCGCGGGCATGGTCTGACCGAAGCTGAGCCGTTCCGCATACAGTGTCCCACCCCCGACGACCATGACCAGGACCGCGAACAGATAGACGAAGCCCGCGCCCGCCCTGCGGCAGAACCGCGCGACCCCGGGGTCCATTCTCATCACGACAAGATCGACACCGAGGTGGGCGTTGCCGCTGTACGTCATCGCCCCGCCCAGCAGCGTGACCCAGATCAGCAGCAGCCGCGCTGCCTCTTCCGTCCAGCGGGCCTGGTTGCCGAGCAGAAACCGGGTCGAAACGCCGTAAAGCACATCGAGCGTGAGCAGCACCAACGCAACGGACGCGGCGAACGCGTTCGCCCTCGCCACCACCGATTCGAACCGGTAGATCACCGAGCCGGTGCGCGGTCGAGCAGACGAATCGGTCAAGGCGTCACCCCCCGCCGCGCCCGACGGCGTCGATTCGTTCCAGCAATTCGCCCGTGCGGGATCCCGTGTACGACGCCCGCAGCGGCGCGACGACCGCGGCGAAGTCCTCGAGATCCGTCGAACGAACCTCCACGCCCAGATCGCGTACCGCGTCGAGCGCCTCGGCGGTGCGCTCCGTCCACAGATCCCGCTGGTACGCCGACGCCTCCGCCGCGGCGGTCTCGATGATCGCTCTCGCCGAAGGCTCGAGATCGCGCCACACCTTCGCGCTCATGATGAGCACGTCGGGCACACGAGAGTGCTCGTTGAGCGTGTAGTGTGCCGCGACCTCGTAGTGTCGGCTGCTGTAAAAACTCGGCGGGTTGTTCTCCGCGCCGTCGACAAGACCCGACTGCAGGGCGGAGTACAACTCGGCGTACGCCATCGGCGTCGGCGCGGCGCCGAACGCGCTGACCATGTCCATCGCCGTCTCGCTCTCCATGACGCGGATCTTGAGACCCCGGAGATCTTCGGGGCCGAGGATCGGGGACTTCGCGGTATAGAACGAGCGCGCGCCCGCATCCAGATAGCACAACCCGTGCAGGCCGCGCCCGTCGAGAGATGCGAGGATCTCGCGCCCGACCGGCCCGTTGAGCACCGCCCAGTAGTGGTCCGCACCCCGGAACGCGTAAGGGACGCTGAAGACCGAAAAATCCGGCGAAAACGACCCGAGCGGCGCGGCCGACGCCTTCGCGAAGTCGAGCGTCCCCGACTGCAACTGCTCGAGCGTCACCGTCTCGCCGCCCAGTTCACCGTTCGGGAAGATCTGGATCGTGATCCGGCCACCCGTGCGGTCCAGAACAAGATCCGCGAACCGCTCGAGACCCAGGTGAACCGGATGCTCCCGGTTGAGATTGTGCGAGAGACGGAGCAACCGAGGCGTTCGGTCGTCCGACGCCGCGACGACCGATCCACTGCTCGCCGGAGTTAGAACCGCCGGCTGAACCGCGCCGAGGCGCACCGCGACCGCGGCGATCCCCGCGGTGATCGCCGCGCCGACCAGCAACCCGGCAAGAAATGACGACATCGTGCGATCCACGCAGCCAGTATAGAGACATACACCACCGCGTCCGCGAACACCGCGTAGACGTGCTTCGCTGCGTCCTCAACTCCGCGGCCGTCGATCGGACCGGGCGGCGCGTGGGGCATCGTCATACGACGCTCGCAGGGAGAGATCAGCCGGATCGTGTATAGTCATCGGCGAAGATCGCGATCACAGCGGACACCTTCTAACACACCCGCTTTGCCTCGAAACCTGTCTCGTCGGACCCGAACCATGACCACCTGCTACATCGGGATCGATCTGGGCACGTCCGCGGTGAAGGTCGTCGCTGTCGACCCCGCGGGCTCGGTCGTCGCGTCGGCATCTGAGTCATTCGACTTCGACCGCCCCAGGGCGGATTGGGCCGAGACGCCCCCGCTCAGATGGTGGGATGCGACCGCGAAGGCGACGCGAGCGCTGATGGACACACTGGGCATCGAATCCGAGATCGCATCGGTCGGGCTGAGCGGGCAGATGCACGGGTCCGTGTTCCTCGATGCCGAAGCGCTGGAGCACGCGGGCGCTCGACCGATCGACGCCCTGCGCCCCGCCCTGATGTGGAATGACCAACGAACCGAGCCGGAACGGAACGAGATCGAGCGGACGCTGGGCGGCCGCCGGGCGAGTGTCGAAGCCTCGGGCTGCTCCGCCCTCTGCGGGCTCACGGCCCCAAAGCTGCTCTGGTTGCGCGCGCACGAACCCGGTATTCACGCACGGGTCGCCGGGGTGTGTCTTCCCAAGGACTACATCGCGCTGTCGCTGACCGGGGCGTTCGCGACCGACGTCGGCGAGGGTTCGGGGACGATGCTCTTCGACAATGAACGACGGGACTGGAACGAGCGCACGCTCGCGTCTCTCGGCATCGATCGCGCAACGCTTCCGGACGCGGTCGAATCGGGCACGATCGTGGGCGAAGTCACGGCCTGGGCGTCGGAGGCAACCGGCCTTCCCGAGGGCACACCGCTGGCGATCGGATCGGGCGACAACCAGGCGGCGGCGGTGGGCGCGGGGGTCGTTTCGCCGGGCGAGGCGCTCGCGATCCTCGGGACGAGCGGTGTGGTCCTCGCACCGAGCGAGACGAGCGAGCCGGATCTCAACGGTGACACGCCGGGCCGGCTGAACCTGTTCTGCGATCCGACCGGGCGGGGGGCGACTCCGGGCCGATGGATGCTCAGCGGGTGCATGCTCAGCGCAGCGGGGAGCCTGGAGTGGGCGCGGTCGGTGCTCGCGCCGAACGAGCCGG
>DDFO01000033.1:27603-34149 GCA_002337215.1 Phycisphaerales bacterium UBA1926
AACGAGCCGGTCGAGATGCTCGTCCGCGGCGCGGGGGACATCGAGCCGGGCTGCGGTGGGCTGGTCTTCCTGCCTTACCTGACGGGTGAGCGTTGCCCGATCCCGGACCCGGACGCGCGGGGCGCGTGGATCGGGCTGAACCGAAACCACACGAGGGCGCACCTCGTGCGCGCGGTGCTCGAGGGCGTGTCGTTCGGGCTGGCGCAGATCACGCGCATCGTCGAGGACGTCTCGGGCCGCCCCGATCGATTGCGGGTCACGGGGGGTGGGGCAAAGTCGCCCCTCTGGCGTCAGATTCTTGCGGACGCGACTGGGCTGCCGGTCGTGGGGCTCAAGGTCAACGAGGGGTCCGCGCTCGGGGCCGCGGCGCTGGGCGCATTCGGCGTGAACGCGTTCGTGAGCGTCGATGAGATCGCCGAAAAGTGGGTGTCGCTGACCGAGCCCACGATGCCGGAACGGTCACCGGAACTCGACGCGGCGCGGCGCGTCTATAACCGGCTCTACGCCGACCTGAAACCCGCGTTCGGGGCCCTCGCCGGCGTGGCGCGGGGTGAGGTCAACTGAATGTCGATCGGGCGGGCGCAGAGCGCATCCCAGGAGCGAGACGATGGCTTCGAGGAACGACCTGAAACCAACTCCAGTCGACAAGTTCACGTTCGGCCTCTGGACCGTGGGCAACCCCGGGCGCGACCCGTTCGGCTTGGAGACGCGTCCGCCGCTGAGCCCCGCCGAGATCGTTGAACTCCTCGGGGAGGCGGGCGGCGACACCAACGGTGTGCTGGGCGTGAACTTCCACGACAACGACCTGATCCCGATCGACGCGACCGAGGCGGAGGCGGCGAGGATCAAGAAGGACTTCCGCGCGGCCCTCGGCCGCACGGGGCTGCGCGTCTGCATGGCGACGACGAACCTGTTCGGCGACCCGGTCTTCAAGGACGGCGCGTTCACGAGCAACGACGCGGATGTGCGCGCGTACGCGGTGCACAAGACGATGCGTGCGATGGACCTCGGGGCCGAGTTCGGCGCGGATGTCTATGTGATGTGGGGCGGGCGTGAGGGGTGCGAGACCGACGCCGCGAAGGACCCCGTCGAATCGCTGCAGCGGTACCGCGACGCGGTGAATTTTCTGGTCGGGTACAGCGCCGACAAGGGGTACGGCTACAGGTTCGCCCTCGAGCCCAAGCCCAACGAGCCTCGGGGGCACATCTTTCTTCCAACGGTGGGCCATTGCCTCGCGTTCATCGCGTCGTTGGATGACCCGAGCGTGGTGGGTGTAAACCCCGAAGTGGCGCACGAGCACATGGCGGGGCTGAATTTCTCGCACGCCGTCGCGATGGCGCTCTGGCAAGGAAAACTGTTCCACATCGACCTAAACGACCAGGCGTACGGGCGGTACGACCAGGACTTCCGGTTCGGGTCCGAAAGCCCCAAGGCGGCGTTCTTTCTCGTCAAATTGCTCGAAGACCACGGCTACAGCGGTTACAAGCACTTCGACAGCCACGCGTACCGGTCGAGTGACCGGACGGACGTTGTGGAGTTTGCACGCGGCTCGATGCGAACCTACCTGGCGCTCCGCGACGTTGCGGCGCGGTGGAACAGCGACGAGACAATCAAGAAACTGCTCGCCGAGCTCCCCCAGGGCGGGCTGACGGGCGGCGACGGCGCGCCGGAGTCGTACTCCCCGGAGACGGCGCGAGCGCTCCGGCAACGGAGCTTCGATCGTAAGGCGATGACAGCGCGCCGCCTGCCGTACGAGGCGTTGGATCAACGGACGATGGAGATCCTGATGGGGCGGTGAGATCGCAACGGCGAGGGGGTGAGCCTGAAGCCGCCGGACGGCTTTGCGGATCCGGACACCATGCGTCTTGAGTCGCATGGAACAGGTGCGGCCCCGGGTATCATCGCGGCATGAACGACGCGAGCACGCAGGCCGGGGATTGTCCGATCACGATGACGATGCGGTGGTACGGACCTGGCGACCCGGTGCCCCTGTCGCATATGCGGCAGGTGCCGGGCGTGACAGGTGTGGTGAGCGCCGTGTCGGGCGTCCCGGCGGGCGAGGCGTGGCAGGCCGACCGGGTGGCGGCGCTGCGTGACGAGGCGGAAGGCGCGGGGCTCTCGCTGGACGTGATCGAGTCGATTGCGGTCTCGGAGGAGATCAAGCTCGCGGGCGACGACGCGACGCGGCACGCCGACGCGTGGTGCGCTTCGCTCGAAGCGGTGGCGGCGTGCGGCGTGAAGGTCGTGTGCTACAACTTCATGCCGGTGTCGGACTGGATCCGGACGGATCTGGCGATGCCGCTCGACGACGGCTCGACGACCCTGGCGTACGACGACGCGGCGATGCCTGACTTTGAGAAGAAGGTCGAGAGCGGCGAGGCGAGGAACCTGCCCGCGTGGGACCACCTGGATTTCAGCCGTTTCGGTTCCCTGCGTCAGCGGTATCAGGCGCGGGGTGAGGGCGGGCTGTGGGACGCGCTCGGGGCGTTCCTGGAACGGGTGACGCCGGTCGCGGCGTCGCTGGGGATCAGGCTCGGGATCCACCCCGACGACCCCTGCTGGTCGGTGCTGGGGCTTCCCCGGATCATCACCAGCCCAGCGGCGATGAAGAAGGTGTGCGGCCTGGCGGACGACCCGGCGAACGGGCTTACGTACTGCACCGGTTCGCTGGGGTGCGATCCGGCGAACGACCTGGTGGCGGGGGCGACGGAACTGGCGTCGCGCGTGTCGTTTGTGCATGCGCGGAACGTGAAAACGACCGGGCGCCGTGTCTTCCACGAATCGGCCCACCCGCGTGCATTCGGCGATGTCGATCTGCCGGCGGTGCTCCGCGAACTGGTCCGGGGCGGGTTCCGCGGGCCCATGCGGCCGGACCACGGCCGGATGATCTGGGGCGAAACGGGAACACCGGGCTACGGGCTGTATGACCGCGCGTTGGGGGCGGCGTATCTGCTCGGAGCACTCGATGGGATCGAGTGTGCCGGTGGCTGATCCGGCGTCTCTGTCGTCGGCTCCGGGACGCTTCTTTGCGGAAGTTGAGACAAACTTCTGAAATCCGCCGGAGCATCTTCCAAACCGACTCCTCGTACGCATGGAACCGGTGCGCGCACCGGTGCAGTCGCGTGTGGCGCAGGAGGAAGACATGACACCGATCCCGTTCCGGGCACGATGCGGCTGCATTCTGATTGTTGGCGTGAGTATGTGCACACCCGCTTTGGGGAGCCCGAAGGGTGACCAGGCACTATGGACCGCCAACGGCCTGCTGGAGCGCCGGCTTCACGAAGAGGCGATCGCGGAATATCGGGTTGCCCTGCAAACGCTCGACGACCCTGCGGCGCGGGACGAGGCGCGCTATGGGCTCGCCGTTGCGCTGTTTCGATCCGGGGATCACGAGCATGCGATCGAGGCGATCGATGAACTCGAGACCGGGAACGAGTTTCGGTTCGCCGCCGAGTCGGGCATCCTCCGAGCCCATGCGCTCCACAGGCTCGGCCGATTCGCCGAAAGTGCCGATGCGTTCGAGGTGTTCTTGCGGCACTATCCGGACCACCCATCGTCTGGAACAGCCCGTTCGCTCGCGGTTGAAAGCCTCAACCGGGCGGGGGACCACCGCGCGGCGATCCGGCTCCACGACCGAATTTCGGGAATGCTGGACGAAGACACCCTTGATTCAGAGTCCGCCAAACGGGCACGGTTCTTCGCGGCGGTCTCTCACGCAACGCTCGGCGCGCACGCCGATGCGACTCGGCTGTTCGCGTCGCTCGCCGACGCGAAGGGTGACGCGATCTCGCAGCAGTCCTCACTCAGGCTCGCGCGGTCGCTGGAAGCGTCGGGCCGATTCAGGGACGCGGAGCCCGCGTTCCGCGACGCGTTGACGGCGAGCATCGCGCCGGTTCGTCACGACGCGATGCTCGGGCTCGCCTCGTTGTCTCGCACCCTGGGAGACCCCGACGAAGCCGTGGAACTGCTGGCGGCGCTCCGCCGCGAGGCTCCCGACTACCGGCGGGGGAGCGTCTCGCTCGAACTCGGGATCTCTTCGCTCGATCTCGGTCAACCCGGAAACGCGGCGGTGCACTTCGAGGACGCCGCGAAGGAGAATGAACTCCGCGACAGCGCAGCCTACTGGCTCGCGCAGACCTCTCTCCGCGTGGGGGATGCGGAACAGGCCGCGGCTCGCCTTGACGAGGCGCTCGATGCGTATCCGGAGAGCCCGCTTCGGGCCCGGATGGCGTACGACCTCGCGGACTCTCTCGCGCAGGATGGACAGACCGAGCGGTCGCGACGCGCGTTCGAGTCGTTCCGCAAGGAGTTTTCGGATCACCCGCTTGTCGCCGACGCGCTGTACACCGAGGCGACGCTCGCGCTCTCGGCGGGTGATTTCTCCCGAGCGATCAGGCTCGCCGAGCGACTGCTCCGGCGATATCCCGAGCATGAGCTGGCCGCCGACGCGGCGTTCGTCCTCGGCGAGGCCCACTACCGCGGCGACGACGCGGACGCGGCATTGCGCGTCTTCCGAGAATTGCACTCGGCTGATGAGCTCCGGGAGGGGCTCCGTGGACAGGCCGAATACAGGCTCGGCATGAGCCTCTATCGCGCGGGCCGGTCCGCCGAAGCGAAACGGGTGTTGGAACGCGTGGTCGATGCCGACAACGATGCGGTGAGCGACGCGGACACGACCGGGACCGGAACAGACAAGCGCTACGCGCCGGCGCTGACCGCGTTGGGATCCATCGCGTTTCAGGACAATGACTGGGACCGCGCCGCTGCGTATTTTCGACGTGCGCTCGAGGCCGACGACTTGGCCGGGCCGAACCGGGACGACACGGGCATGAAGCTCGGGCTCGCGCTCGCTCGGCTCGATGAGACCGAGGAGGCGATGGCGTGGTTCGAGCCGCTGGCCCGTGAGGATGGCCCGCACGCCGTGCACGCGACGTTCGAGATCGGGCAGTCGCTGGAACAGATGGGACGCGATGACGAGGCGGCCCAGGTCTTCTCTGGGCTGCTGGAAGAACACCCCGGATCTCGATTCGAGGGGCACGCGCTCCGTCGACTCGGTGCCATCGCGTTGCGACGCGGCGACCCGGAGGCCGGGATCCGGCATCTGGCCGATGCGGAGAGCATTCTGGGCGACGACACGCCGTTGCGAATCGATCGAGCACGCGGGCTGCTCGATCTGCAAAGGGCGGATGACGCGGTTGCCCTGCTGAGCCCTTCGGAGCCCGGGGAACTTGCAGAACGGATCGCGTGGCGGGGCATCGCGTGCCTTCGCGCGGGCCGGTCGATCGCGGCGTGCACCGAGTTCGATCGACTCGAGTTCGATTCCCTTGATCCGGGCCTCGCTGAACTGGTCCGTCTCGAACACGCCCGCGCGCTCAACGAGACCGGCCGATCCAACGACGCTCAGCGGATGCTCGCGGCGCTGGGCGCGTCCGCCCGCAGCAACGGCATCGCGTCGCGAGCAACCATTGAGTTGGCGTCGATCATGATCGAAGAGTCGCGGCACGCTGAAGCGATCGATGTCCTCGACTCGCTCTTCGAATCGGCGTCGCTCCCTGCGGCGCTGTGCGACGCCGCACGCTACCAAGCCGTGTGGGCACGTTTCAGTCTCGGCGAGCATCAGGCAGTCATCGACCTGCTCGATGGTTCCACTCCGGCGTGCGATTCACACGAACTCACGACGGCGACGCGGTTCCTCCTCGCCGAGTCCCTGCTCGCCGTGGGGCGTGCGTCGGCGGCGGCGGACCGGTTCGCCGTTATCGTGCTGACCGCTCCGGAATCAGCGGAGCACGCCCCCTCGCTGCTGCGGCTCGGGGAAGCCCAGGGCGCGGCGCAGCGATGGACGGAGAGCACCGCGGCGTACACGACGTATCTGGAGACGTACCCCGATTCCAGCGATTGGTTCCGTGCCCGGTTCGGTCTCGGGTGGGCCGCGGAGAACGCGGGCGATCCCGAGGGGGCGATGTCGCACTACCGCCTGGTGACCGATTCGCACCGCGGCGCCACCGCGGCGCGGGCGCAGTTCCAGATCGGCGAGTGCCTGTTCGCGCAGGGGCGGCACGAGGAGGCCGTCCGCGAGCTTTTGCGTGTGGACATTCTGTACGCCGAGCCCGAGTGGAGCGCCGCGGCGCTCTATGAGGCGGGCCGGTGTTTCGAGGCGATCGGGAAGATCGGCGAGGCGCGGTCGCAGTACCGCGACGTCGTCGGACGGTTTACTGAGAGCGAGTGGGCGGCCGCGGCCCGTGAACGGCTCTCGGCGCTTGGCGGGGGACGCGTCCCGGGCCGGGAAGGTGACTGATGGATAAATCGAGTTCGATCGTGACCGTGCTTGCGCAGGCCGATCCGGGTCTTTCGATCTTCGATCTCGCGATGAAGGGCGGGATCATGATGATCCCCATCGCGATCTGCTCGCTGATCGTCGTCGCGGTGGTCGCCGAGCGGTTGTCTGTGCTCCGGGCGTCCCGGGTTGTTCCGCCCGGGTTTGAGAAGCGATTCAAGAAAGCCCTCGGAACCGCGGACTCGGCCGGCGTGTCGAAAGCACGCGACGTG
>DDFO01000038.1:0-15816 GCA_002337215.1 Phycisphaerales bacterium UBA1926
GGCCCCAACATGGCGGGCAAGAGCACCTACATCCGGCAGACGGCGCTGCTCGTGCTGCTCGCGAGCGTCGGGTCGTACATCCCCGCCGACGGCGCGACGATCGGCGCGTGCGACCGGATCTTCACCCGCGTCGGCGCCGACGATGCGCTGCACCGCGGGCGCTCGACGTTCATGGTCGAGATGACCGAGACCGCGGCGATCCTCCACAACGCGACACCCCGCAGCCTCGTCATCCTCGATGAGATCGGGCGGGGGACCTCGACGCTCGACGGGCTCAGCCTCGCGTGGGCGATCGCCGAGACGCTGGCGGGCGACGGCGCCGCGCCCGGCCCGCGCACGCTCTTCGCGACCCACTACCACGAGCTGACCGAGATCGCCGAGCGGGCGCCGGGCCGCGTCGGCAACCTGCACGTGCAGGTCCGCGAGTGGACGAACAAGGACGGCGAATCGGAGATCGTCTTCGTCCACCGCATCGGTCCCGGCAGGGCGGACCGGTCCTACGGCGTGCACGTCGCCCGGCTCGCGGGCGTGCCCGCGTCGGTCACCGACCGCGCCGACGAGGTGCTCGCCTCGCTGAGCGTCCAGGACGGCTCGCGGGTCGAATCGGCGAAGGTCCCCGCCCGCGTCAAACCCGCGGCTCACGGCAAGGTCGGGAGCGATCAGATGGGGCTGTTCACCGAGTTCCTCCCGCACCCGGCGGTCGATCGCCTGCGCGAACTGAAACTCGAGACGCTGAGCCCGATGACCGCCTTCGATGTGCTCCGGGAACTCGTCGATCAGTCCCGCGACGGCGCGGGCTGACCACGCGCAATACCACGCAGCACCACGCGGCACCACGCGGCCGACGAGTTGCCGCGCAGGTCCGGTGTCGTGAAGAGGCAACCGCTCGGGGCCCCGGCGCGTATCGGGTTGGGGCCCGGGGCAGGTCGGGTCGAGGCAGCTCAGGTCGGGGCGGGGCGGACCGGGGCGGGTCAGACCGGGGGGCGGGGAGAGCACGAACCAGGTTCTTTTGGGGATTCAGCCCGCGAGGGCGGAAGGGTGTCGCATGCGCTTGATGAACCACACGAAGTCGGTCGCCGTGTTCTTTGTCGTCTCGGTGGCGTTCGTCACGACGGGGCTGCTCCTCGGGGGCGGGTCGTTCCGATCCAACGACAACAGGCCGAACACCGATCAGCGATCGGTCATGATCGAGATGCTGCTCGTCGAGCACGCCGGCGAATCGACCGACCCCGTTCTCGATGATCTGCTCGCGGTCGTCCGCCCCGAGGGCGGCGCACGGATGATGACCACGGCGGAGTTCGACAAGGCCCGCCTGATCGCGGGCACGCTCGCCGGACCCTCGGTGTTCCGGACGCCG
Organism: Phycisphaerales bacterium UBA1926; assembly: GCA_002337215.1. GTDB lineage: Bacteria > Planctomycetota > Phycisphaerae > Phycisphaerales > UBA1924 > UBA1926. The sequence continues at coordinate 1,358 of DDFO01000038.1, forward strand.
ACGCTGGTCAGCCAGCACAACGAGACCAGCAGCGCGACCGTGTCGAGGACGTCCGGTTCGGGATCGGGTTCGAGGAAGGGCTCGGGCGACGGCCCGTCGTCGGCGCGGGTCGCGGTCACGCCCAGCGTCCTCGAGGACGACGTGATCCGTGTCTCGATGGTGATCGACCAGACCGCGAACGGCGTCGAGTCGGCCGTCGAGATGACGTTCACCTCGCGGGGCGGGGCGGCGATGGCGTGCGAGTCGTTCTCGACCGACGGCGGTGCCTCGGGATCGGCGGTGCTGCTGGTCCGCCCGACTCTGGTGGTCGACGAGCGCTGATCGACGCTCCCGGCCAGACGCGGGCCGGACGCGGGCCGGAGAACAGGTCGGGCGAAGAGCAGATCGGGCGAAAAACAGGTCCGCGTCATCCACAAACCGCAGCAAAAAAAAGGGAGCGACCCCCGGAACAGAAAGGTCGCCCCCAAACAAAAGCGGATTTGCGATGGTTTCGGATCGCCGGCTGAGGCCGATTCGCGACCCGGGAAAAATTCCCGCGTCGCGCGTCCGGCCCCGGAACGCCTAGCGTCCTGGCATGTCCGCACCCAGCACCCAGCAGCAGGCCGACCCGCCGCACACCCTCCGGCTCGCGCACTCCCCCGACTCCGACGACCTGGTCATGTGGTGGCCGCTGACGGGGATGCGCGATCCGTCCGGCGAACCCGTGGCGGGCGAGTTGGGCCGTCCGCGCGTCACGAGCGAACGGTTCCGCGTCGAGACCACCGGCGAGGACGTGGAAGCCCTCAACGCGCTGGTGCGAGACGGCGGCGACGCCTACCGGAACAGGCAGGGCATCGGCTTCGACATCACCGCGATCTCCGCGGCGACCTACCCGCTCATCGCCGACCGCTGGGCGATCACCCGCTGCGGCGGATCGTTCGGGGAAGGCTACGGCCCGCGGGTTGTCGTCCGCACCGACTCGCCGATCCGCTCGATCGACGACCTCAAGGGCACCCGGATCGCGGTTCCCGGGACGGGGACCAGCGCGTTCCTGACGCTCTCGATGATGCTGGGTGATGGCGAGGGTGAAGGCGGGGGCGATCGCGGGTTCGAGCACGAGGCCGTGCTGTTCAGCGATGTGCCGGGCCGGGTGCTCGGGGGCCACGCCGACGCGGGTCTGCTGATCCACGAGGCGCAACTGACGTTCGCCGACATGGGCCTGCGCGAGGTGGCGAACCTCGGTGAATGGTGGGCGGGCAATCAGCCCGATCCCGGCGCGCAACTCCCGCTCCCTCTGGGGCTCAACGTCCTGCGGCGGGACCTCGACGACCGGTTCGGCCCGGGCTCGTGCGCCGAGGTCAGCGGGCTGCTGTCGGCCAGCGTGCGCTACGCGACCGAGCACCTCGAGGAGAGCAAGGCGTACCTCCGTCTGCACAGCGAGGGCCGGCCCGAGTGGAACGACGATGCGCTCGTCGAGCGGTACCTGGGCATGTACGTCAGCCGGCTGAGCGTGGACATGGGCGAGCGGGGCGAGCGGGCGCTGCGGGTCTTCCTGGGCATGGGAGCCCAACGCGGGTTCGTCCCCCGCTGCGACGGGATCACGGTGCTCTGACCGCACCGGCTCCCGACCCCGACGCCGACCCAGACGCAGACCCAGACGCAGACCCAGACGCAGACCAAGACTCTCAACACATGGCCCAAGACCGCCACCCCCCCACCCCCGGGCCCCGGCGGCCTTGGCGGCCTTGCATTTCCGCGTCCCACACCGCACCCCGGCCCGGGTGCCCCGCAGACGGGTCCACCGAACGCGGGTGCCCCGGAGACGGCGAAGCCTTCTCCGGGTTCTTCGATTGTCGACGATCATCACGGTAAACCCGCTCCGCGGCTTCACCGTGGCACTCGGCCGAGACCGGAGGCCCCGCACGCCCCCCGTCCCCTACCATCGCGTCCCATGCCCGAGCCACTGCCTTACAAACTCGCCTGCCTCTGCGATATCCGCGACGAGCAGGGCCGCATCCTGCTGATCCACCGCGAGCGATCGCCCAACAAGGGGCTGTGCAGCCCGATCGGGGGCAAGCTCGACATGCACACGGGGGAGAGCCCCGCGCAGTGCGCCCAGCGGGAGATCATGGAGGAAGCGGGCATCACGCTCCCCCTCGACCGCCTCCACCTGGGCGGGCTGATCGCCGAGACCGCCTTCGAGGGGGCGGGCCACTGGCTGCTGTTCTACTACCGCGTGCTGGGCGCGGTCAGTTCGGTCGACGAAGTCCCCGAGCAGACCATCCCCGAGGGCCGGCTCGCGTGGCACCACCCCGACGACCTCGAATCGCTCGCGCTGCCCGAAACCGACCGCAAGGTCATCTGGCCCATGATCATCGAGCACGACGGGGGCAAGAACCGCCCCGGCTTCTTCGCGCTCCACATCGACTGCACCGACCCGGCCGGCATCTCCTGGCGCGTCGAAGAATCGTTCCCGGCCTCATGAATCGCCAGGAAGATCCGGGCCCGATCCCCCGCCCCGGGCCCGCATCGCCCCGGCGTGTGCGCACGAACCGGCGGGGTGTCGGGCACGCGGACCGGCAGACCAAGGGTCGGTTTGGCGCGCCGGCGGGATTTGCAAGAGGACGGGCGGAATCCAAACAAGTATGCTCGGGTATCGCGCCGGACCGGGCCTCGGGCCCGAACCGTTCCCCCGGCGCCGCGGGAGGGTCTCGATGCGATCGGTGAACTGGGTTCGGCTCCTGCTGATGACATCGCTCGCGGTGTGCGCCATCGGGCCGGCCTTCGCCCAGAGCGTGTCCGAAGCCGCCGACCAGCAGAAGGCGGCCGGGCTCTCCGTGCCGGCGGGCAGGCAGGCCGACCGGGTCGTGGTCATCACGCTCGCGGGCGCGATCGACCAGTGGACCGAGCGGAGCGTGAAGCGCCGGATCGAGCAGGCCGAGTCGAGCGGGGCGGACGCGATCGTGATCGAGGTCGATTCGCCGGGCGGCGAGGTCGGCGCGGTCCTCGAGATCTGCAACGCCATCAAGGGCTCGTCGATCAAGAACACCGTCGCCTGGGTCAACACCGACGCCTATTCGGGCGGCGCGATCGTCGCGCTCGCCTGCCGCGAACTGGTGACGTCGGTCCCCGCCCGCATGGGCGACGCGTTCCCGATCACGTTCGGCCCACAGGGCGTGCGCGGGCTCAGCCCCGACGAGCGGACAAAGTTCCTCCCCCCGCTGCTCACCGAGGTCGCCGACTCGGCCCGCCGCAACGGGTACGACGAGTTCCTCGTCCAGGCGATGGTCGTGGACGGGATCGAGCTGTGGAGCGTCGAGGATTCCCAGACCGGCGACATCTGGTTCATCAACGAGGCGGAGTACAGAACGCTCTTCGAGGGCGACCCGCCGCGCGGCAAGCCCGCGCTGACCAGCGTGACCGGCGGGCGGGCAAGCACCCAAGGCAACGCCGCTGCCCCGGCCGCTGCGCCAAACCCCGGCACAAACCCCGGGACAGATCCGGAGACAGATCCGGAAAAGGGCCCCGAGACAGACGACGGCAACCCCGATTCGGACCCCGATTCGGATGACCGGGCCGAGGACGACGAGGCCGCCCCGAGCGGCACCCAGAGCGACCCGCTCCAGACCCCGCCCTCGGGCGAGGGCATGCCCTTCCGGCCCGCGAGCCCCACCGTCGCCGACCTCACCGACTCGGCGAGCCAGGGCCTGACCGCCCCGTCCACGAGGCCGAACTTCACGGAGGCCGACCGGGGGCGATTCATCAACCCGCGCTACATCGCCGACGGGACGGGGCCCATCGTGCTGACCGACGATCAGCTGCTGGCGTACGGGTTCACGAGCCGGCTCATCGGCGACGACGCCGAACTGCTCGCGTTCTTCGGCGGCAAGGAACTCGTCCGCACCGAGCCCACCTGGTCGGAGAACATGGTCAAGGCGATGATGAACCCCATCGCCCGCGGCGTGCTCATCGTCGTGCTGCTTGTCGGGCTGTTCATCGAGATGGCGAGCCCCGGGCTGGTCGTTCCGGGCGCGGTCGCGGGCGCCGCGCTCGTGGGGCTCCTCGCCCCGCCCATGCTCGTGGGCATGGCGGGCTGGTGGGAACTCGCCGCGATCAGCATCGGCGTCGTCTGCCTGCTCCTCGAGTTGCTGGTCTTCCCCGGGTTCGGCGTCTTCGGCATCATCGGGGTCGTCGCGCTCTTCGCCGGCATGGTCGGCACCTTCATCCCCGACGGCAGCGGCGGGCTCTTCAGCCCGGCCAGCAGCGACGACCTGTTCGGTGGTGTCGCGACCGTCCTGCTCTCGACGTCCGCCGCCGCGGTCGCGATCTTTTTCCTCAGCAAACACTTCGGATCCCTCCCGCTGCTGAGCCGGCTCGTGCTCGCCGATGTGTCGAGCGAAGAGTCCGACTCGCCCATCATGGCGATGGAGCCCGAGGACGACTCGAGCGTCGCGCCGGGCGATCGGGGTGTCGCCGCGTCCGACCTCAGGCCCTCAGGGCGGGCGCTGTTCAACGGTGAGATGGTCGACGCGATCGCGGAGCGCGGGTACATCGAGGACGGCGACCCGGTCGAGGTCGTCGCCCGGCGCGGGTTCAGCTGGGTCGTCCGCCCCGCGCGTGAGCGTGCCGGAACGCAGGATGATGGTCCAGAACGCACGCCGGATGGGCGGGAGAACGCATGAGTGGTGACGAGCTCTTGATCTGGGGTCTGGCGCTGCTCGCGCTCTCGATCATCCTTCTGGTCGTCGAGGTCTTCGTGCCCTCGGGCGGCATCATCACGGTCGTCAGCGCGATCTGCGCCATCGCGGGCATCGGCATGCTGTGGCGCTACGAGACGACCTGGGGCATCATCGGGCTGCTCGCGGTGCTCGTGCTCGGGCCGATGGCGCTCGCGTGGGGCTTCAAAATGTTGCCCAACACCCCCGTCGGCAGGGCGATTCTGGGCGGGCGGACGGACGAGGAACTCGAGGCGGTCCGCGACGCCGAGCGGGACACGCTCATGCGTCGCAAGGCCCTCGTGGGGCTGGAGGGCATCGCGCTCGCCGACATGCGGCCCGTGGGCGAGGTCGAGATCGAGATCGGCTCGGAGACCGAGTCGTTCGAGGCCCTGGCCGAGCACGATTGGATCGAGGCCGGCGAGCGCATCGTGGTCACGAGCGCGAGCGGGCTGGAGTTAAAAGTCCGGCGGGCCTGACCCGGCTCTTCGGCGCTTATACTGCTTCCGTACGACCCTGAGAACTCACGAACGGAGATCACTCCTTGGACCCGCTCCTTATCGCCGGAATCATCGTTGGCTCGCTGATCGCCATCGTCTTGTTGGTGTTCCTGCTGCAATTCTTTGGGCTCTGGTTCCAGGCGTTGCTGTCGAAAGCACGCGTGGGCCTGGGCGACCTCATCGGGATGCGGTTCCGGAAGGTGGACGCACGCGTGATCGTCTACAGCCGGATCCGCGCCGTCCGCGCCGGCATCCCGATCTCGACGGCTCAGCTCGAAGAGCACTACCTCGCGGGCGGGCGGGTCACCAACGTGACCAGCGCCATCATCGCGGCACAGAAAGCCCGGATCGAACTGGGCTGGGACACGGCCTGCGCGATCGATCTCGCCGGGCGTGACATCCTCGACGCCGTGAACACGTCGGTGAACCCCAAGGTCATCGACTGCCCGAGCCGCGAGGGCGGCAAGACCACGATCGACGCGGTTGCGAAGGACGGCATCCAGCTCAAGGCCCGGGCGCGGGTGACGGTCCGCACGAACCTCGCGAGGCTCGTCGGCGGTGCGACGGAAGAAACGATCGTCGCCCGTGTGGGCGAGGGCATCGTCTCCTCGATCGGTTCGGCCAACACCCACAAGGACGTCCTCGAGAACCCCGACAACATCTCCAAGACGGTGATGGCACGCGGGCTCGATGCGGGCACCGCGTTCGAGATTCTCTCGATCGATATCGCGGATGTGGACGTGGGCGAGAACATCGGTGCCTCGCTGCAGGGCGATCAGGCCGAGGCGGACACCAAGCGATTCCAGGCCGAGGCCGAGCAGCGCCGCGCGATGGCGATGGCCCAGGAGCAGGAGTTCAAGGCCGAGGAGCAGAAGAACAAGGCGCTCGTCGTGCTCGCCGAGGCCGAGGTCCCCAAGGCGATGGCCGAGGCGTTCCGGAGCGGCAACATGGGCATCATGGACTATTACCGCATGAAGAACGTCGTCGCCGACACGGACATGCGGGACTCGATCGCCAACCCCGAGGGCGGGTCGCACTGATCGCCCGCCGTGGGTGAATCCCACGCACGACCGGGATGAGTCCCCCACACGAATAGCACCACCAGAAAGCCCCGCGATCGCGGGGCTTTTTCTTGTCTTAGGAGGCCGGGTTCCGGGTATTCGCGGGCCGGGCTGCGCGTCAGCGCTGATCCGCCGTCGCCCGGCGCTCGTTGCGAGCCGCCCGCCGGAGCAGTTCCGCCACCCCGCGCCGGGGCGTGGCCCCGGGGTCGTCCGCACGAGCGGCGTCCGATCCGCTGTGCCACGCGTCGTCGGCCCGGCTCCGGAGCCGACCATCGATCCGCAGCCCGTGCGAGGGGTCGGTGAACACGACCGGCTCGCCGAGCAGGCCGATGCTCTGTGAGAATGCCGCCGCGGGCTCGCCGATGATGAACCGCGTGCCGGGGGGGATCATCGCGACATCGCCGCTCGGCGTGCCGAAGTAGGCCGACCTGGAGAAAAGGGCGGTCACCCCCGCTTCCCGGCGGGCGAAGACCGGATCGCCGTTGGGCGTGAACGCCCGGTAGAGGAGGCTGAAATCCCTGTCGCAGTGCATCTGGTTCGGCAGCACGCGGGTCTGCAGCCCGAGGGGGCCGACGTCCGCCGTCCCCGGGTCGATGGGCTCGAGCCGGTCCCACGCGCTGCCCGCGAGGTACGCGGGGCTGTACCCTGCCGACTGACCGAACGCAGACGCGCACGGCACCCCCGACGCGATCAAGGCCGCAACCACCGCCGGGACCACCGCCGGGACGTGTTGTGAGTGCGTGGGGTTGAGCATCCGATCGATCCGCATGGGCTTCCCGTGTTATCGGCGATCCGTCTCGGGCACTTCATCGGGAGCGCACTTCATCGCTCTCCGGCATCTCTCCGGCATCTGTGCGCCCCCCTGCGGGGAGCGGCCCGTCGCTCAGGGCGTGATCCGCATATCCATCCGAACCGTGATCACCGCCTTTGGTCCGCGCTCCGCAAGCGCGTCGATCTGTTCCCCGGTCGCGGTCCAGTTGAAGACGCTGTTCCGCAGCACCCGGTCCGCCTCGGGCGAACCGGTGTTCCGCACGACGCGACGACGCTGGATCGTAACCTCCTCGAACCGGACATCGCGCACGAAACCATCGGACCCGAAGTCGATGAGCACGACGGCGGTCAGCACATTCCTGAACGCCGCGAGCGTGTCGGGGAAGCGAGGCCGCACAGGGTTGACCCGGATGCCCTCGCCCGCCGCCGGCTTGCCCCAGTCTCGGACGGTCATGTCCACAGGCTTGCTCGTGGGCGTCGACTCCCGGTCGGACAGGATCCCCGCGAGGGTGTCCGCGCCCGCCTGCGCGCCCTGCGGCGCGGGCGGCGACGCGGGCTGCTCTTTCGGATCCGGTTCGTCCTGCGACGAATCGGCAGGCGTCGCGGCCTCGATCGTCTCGGTCGGCTCGGCCTGTCCGGCCTGCTCAGCCTGTTCGGTCGAATCCGAAGGCTCCTGAACGGCAGCGTCCGGGGCGTCCGATTCCGACGGCGTCTCGCTCGCCGACTCGGCTTCACGATCCGGCGAATCGCCCTTGCCGCCATCGGAGTCCGGCTCGGAAACCTTCGGTACCACGTCGGTCGCGGCGTTGTCCTGCATCGCCACGTCGGGCACGACCGGCGCCGCGTTTTCGGCGGACGGCAACGCCGACGCCGTCGTGCTCGCGGCGTTTGCGTTCGCGGCATCCCCCGCCGGTGCGGCCGCGTCTGCGTCGTCCGCGCTCGCGGCGAGATCGGATTGGCTGACCGGCTCGGACTGCTGCGCGGACGCGGTCTCCGCGTGTTCGTTCGGTTCCGCCGCGGCAGACGCCGACGACGCCGCGACGGCTTCGGCCGCGGGGCTCGGTGCCGAGGGCGGTTCGGGTGATCCGGGTGCTGACATCACGAGCGCCGCCTGCTCGATGTCGGATTCCGATGCCCGGTGGGGCGTCGGGTCGGCGAAGCCCAGCCAATTGATCGTGGCCCGCTTGGACGACTCGATCCCGAGCCGGTACTCGTCCTGGGGCGGTGTCGATTCGTCTTCGGGGGTGGGTTCGGCGTCCGACGATCGCGGCGGCCCGACCTCGCCCGCCCACGCCGACGAGATCCACACGAACGCGAACGCGTGAAGCCCGACGCTCGCGAGCAAGCAGGCGACCGTCGAACGCGATCCCCGCTCAGCCGTCCGGCGACTGTCGGAACTGTGATGCGCACGGGATGACATTCTGCCGCTCGGCATACCCGATTATTCGTCCGCCGGGGGCGCCGGGTTCGGTGCTGGTCCCGATATCGGGGAGTCGCCCCCCGGGCTCCCGAGCACGCTGAACTCGGTCACGCCCGCGGTGACGAGCCTGTCGGCGAGTTCGATCAACGCGCCGGCCTGGGCCCTCGCGTCCGCGGTCAGCACAACGGGCGTCCCGGGTGCCTCTGTGAGTCTCTTGAGCACTGCCTCGCCCGCGGTGTCCGCCGAGACAGATTCGCCCGCGACGAGCACCGATCCGTCCTCGGTCAGTGTGACGCGGATCTCGGCCCCGCGACGGGCCGTTTCACCCGAGCCGATCTCGGGGAGCCGGAGGTCCAGCACGTCGGCACGGACCATCAGCACGAGCGAGAAGACGAAGAAGACGAGGAGCAGGAACACGACATCAATGAGCGGCGTGAGCTCGAGCCGGATGTCCTGCTGGCGTCGTTTCAGTTTCATGCCGCGGGGTGCTCCGCGTCGGGGGCCGTCGCCTCCGACGAGTCAGCGCCGGGCGGAACGGCGTGTTCGCGCGAACGGTCGGCCCTGTGGTACGACCGGCCTCCCCAGTTGGTCGGGCGTCCATCGGTCAGGTGCTCGCTCGCGCGGAACAGCACCTCGCTGACGAGCCAGAACGCGGCGGGCAGGAGCGGCGCGACCGTGAGTGTCCCGCGTGCGACGCGCAGCACGCGAGCGCCGGCGAGCTGGAACGCCGCCACCCCGAGCAGCGTTGCGGCGTAACCAGCAACGAGCGAACGCGGCGTTGCGCCGCTCAGATGGCCGATCGGCAGCGCGACGCAGGCGAGGAGCACAAGGGCGACCGGGAAGACCGCGCCGAGCAACCGTGTGCGCCAGGCCGCGGAGAGCAGCCGGTTCGAGCGCCGGTGGGCGGCTTCGGTGTAGATCCGCCGCCAGCCCCGCTTGAAATCGCCCCACGTTTCGTACATCCGGCAGCGGACCATCCCACCGCTGAGCAACGCGCCCGCCCGGCCTCCGTTCGCCTTCACGGCCTTCGCGAGCGCCAGGTCCTCGAGCAGTTCGTCCCGCACCGCGGCGTGCCCGCCCATCGACCTGTAGAACCCGGAGCGGAAGAGCATGAACTGCCCGTTGGCGAACGGGCGCTGGCGGTCGTCGGTCCGGTTCGCCCGCAGGAGTGGGTACTGCCGCATGAGCTCGAACCCCGCGACCGGCTGCACGAGCGATTCGTACCACGACTCGGCAGGATACTCGTTCAGGAAACTCAGCAGGTCGAGCCCGCGTTCCTCCGCCAGCGCGATCGTCGCCCGCAGGCACGACGGGTGCAGCACGCAGTCCGAATCGGTGAAGAGAAAATACTCGGCTTCCGACGCCGCGGCGCAGCGGTCGAGCCCCACGCGCACAGCGTTGACCTTGCCCGCCCAGCCCTCTTCGACGTCGGTGATCTCCGTGATCTCGAACCGGTGATCACCGCCGATGGCTTCTCTCGCCACCGCGGCCGTCCCGTCCGTGCAGCGATCCAGCGCGAGGACGACACGGAACCGCTCGTGGTCCTGCTCGCGCAGGGATCGGACCAGGGTGCCGATCATGCCAGCCTCGTTGTGGGCCGGCACGACGACAAGCACCGGGCGGTCCGCGCCGCGCGCGTTCTCCGCGAGGGCGATCCCGTCCATCCCGGTCGGAAGACCCCGGAGCGTCTGCTCGATGCGGACAAGCACGATCGTCCAATAGACAACGAGCGTGATCGACAGCAGCATCATCGGTGCCAGCAGCACCAGAAAGGCGATTTCGCCGGGGTTCATAGCGGTGCAAGCGTAGCGCCCGCGTTCCCGGTCAGCAGGTACGCTGCACGCATGCCGCTCTCCCGCGCCCTCGACCGACTGCGTGCCGACGCCCATGTCTCGGCCGACGGATTCCTCTCGCTGGTTCCCGAACCCCGCGTGCTCGATCGTTCGGAACTCCGATCGCTCGACAGCGTCGCGGAGCAGGAGTTCGGGATCCCGCCCGCCGTGCTGATGGAGAACGCCGCGCTGCACGCCGCGCGTGGAGTTCGCGCGCTCGCCCCGAAGGCGGTGCTCGTCGTCTGCGGCGGCGGCAACAACGGCGGCGACGGGTTCGCCCTCACCCGCCAGCTCGCGACGTTCGGTGTCCATGCGCGCGCCGTGCTCGTGACGGACCCCGAGAAACGCTCGCCGCTCGCCGAGATGAACCGCAACGCGGCGCAACGTCTCGGGCTGACGCTGGAACACCCCGCCGGATCCACGCCGTCCGGACACGCGCAGAACCTCGTCGGAACCGGGGCGTGGGATGTCGTAATCGACGCGATGTTCGGCACCGGGCTCAGCCGACCGATCGACGGCCCCTTGGCGGATCTGATCGAGACCATCAACAGCGTGCGCGAGAAGACGCGTCGGTTCCGCACGGCGTCGCTGGACATCCCGTCGGGGCTCGATGGGGACTCGGGGCGTGCAGGGGGCACAGTCATCCAGGCCGATCTCACGGTCACGTTCGCGTCGAGCAAGGTCGGCTTCGGCGCAATCGAGGCGCAGCACGCCCTCGGCGAGATCGTCCTCGTGCCGATCGGCGTGCCGGGCTCGCTCACGTCGCGGTTCGGGGTCCCGCTCGATCTCAGTCCCGGCACGCACTGGCGCGACGCACACCGCGTCGCGACCACGCGGGCCGGCGTCGAATCGGCATCGCGTCCTGCCGGGCGTGACGCGGCACGCTGACCCCCGTCATCGGGTAGCATCGTCCCCGACCGCACGGCTCGATGCCACCCGACGCGAACTCTCGCGGCGATCGGGGCGTACCGGTCAGAGTGAGTCGATGCCGGGCGATCGCCCGGGCGGCGCGGAGGATCGATGCATGCACATCCGGATGGAACTCTCACGGATCCTGATCCGCGAAGTCGTCGATCACCAGATCATCGAACTCAGCGAGGCCGAGCCCGCGGAAGGTGAGTCGCCGCGTGCCTTCCCGATTGTCATCGGGCTCCCGGAGGCCCAGGCGATCGAACGCCGGCTCAAGGGCATCGAGATCCGTCGCCCGCAGACCCACGACCTGCTCGCCAATGTCCTCGACGCGCTCGACGCGTCCCTCGTGTCGATCGCGATACACGATCTCAGCGACGGCACGTTCTTCGCTTCGCTGCAGGTCGAGAAGGAAGACGGGGAAACGATCGAGATCGACTCTCGGCCGAGCGACGCGATCGCGCTGGGCATCGCCGGGGGTGTCCCCATCTTCGTCGCCGAGCATGTTCTCGACGCCGCGTCACAGGATCCTGCCTAGAGAATCCTCTCAACAGATCCGGTGCGTGGATCCGCCGCGTTTCTCTCGGCTCAGAACGACAGCGTTCAGAGATCGACCGCGAGCCGGAGCGTGCGCATCGACCTCGCGTTCAGCCCTGCCATGGGCAGATGGCGCTCGATCGCCTCCATGAGCGGATCTTCGGACGCGATCGCGAACCGGCAGGGGAACGAGATCCGCCATCCCGCGAAGCGGAGCGCCCGTGCGAGGCGGTCCTCGGTTGTCGCGAGGATCAGTTCGCCGTCCTCGAAGCGGACCGGCAGGAGGCCGAACTGCCACGCCTGACGGTTTTCGATCACAGCGAGCACGTCGCGCGTCGGCGAGACTTCCGACACGTCGATCCGCTCGGCCATCCCCGCGTACTGCGCCGCCCATGCCAGTTCGACGTCTCGTGGATCGACGCCGTGCATCTCCTCGGAGAGCAGGCCGAAGGGCCGGCCGGACATGCGTTGCTGTTCCAGCACCGCGTCGCGTTGCTCCATGGAGAGCACGCCTCGTTCTACCAGCAGATCACCAAGCCGCATCATCATCAGGCAGTCCCCCTCGCCCGTGTTCCGGGTTCCGTTCCCCGCGGGCCGACCGAGCATCGGCGTGTTCTCGTGGCCGAACACGCGCCGAGGCGGTGGAAATCTGCAAACGCGGTGTGGCCGCGCCGCGTCCACGGATCGCGCGGCGTCGATCCGCGGAAACCGCCGACTTCCTTCTCGATTCGGTTGACAGCACAACCGCGCGAACCGTCCCCGACGGCGTCTGCCTGCGTCCGATCATCTGTTCGTCCAACCCGCTACTTTCCGACGCAGAACGACGCGAACACCCGCCCCAGCACCGCGTCGGGCGCGATCCGGCCCGAGACCGACCCGATCTCGTCGAGCGCCGACCGCAGCAGCGACGCGACCATCTCCGGCTCTGCGAGCCCCCCATCGCCCCGCACCAGGTCGTGCGTGAGCGCGATCCCGCTCCGCGCCGCGGCGAGTGCCCGGCGGTGCCTCGGGATCAGACCATCGCCTCGTGCGTCGCGGACCGCGTGATCCGCGATCGCTTCGCGGAGCTGATCGAGGTGCCAGCCGTCGAGGGCACACACCGCGATCGAACCGCGATCCGAGCCCTGCGTGTGGAGGAGATCCGCCTTCGTGATCACTCGCAGCGCCCGACGCTCGTCGAGCCCCCGGAGGCTCTCGAACCGGCACGCCGGGTCGCACGCGATGAGCAGATTGGCCGACGCGATCTCACGCTCGGCTGATTCCTGCGCCGCCCGGTCCGCGGCCGAGCCGCGCCCGCCCGCGTCCGCGTCGAGCCCGGGAAGGTCGACCAGCCGCACCCGCTCTCCGCCTCCGGTGTGCCCGACCTCGATCGTCTCGGCGATCGCGTCCCGCGTCGTCCCCGCGCGATCGCTCACCACGGACCGAGCCCCGCCCACCAACGCATTGAACAATGTCGATTTCCCCGCGTTCGGCGGGCCGATCAGCACCACGCTCGGCGTTCCCGTTTCCGCCTCGGACGCGCCCTCGCCGCCAAGTTCTGCATCGAATTCGCCGAGCAACGCGTCGAGCCCGGCGGCCAGTTCATCCGCGGGGATCGCGACCACGTCTTCCTGATCCGTGAAGTCGATCCCCGCCTCCACGAGCGCCAGCAGGTCCGCGACGCGGTCGGACCATCCGAGGCACCGTGAACCGAAGTTGCCGGAGCGGACACGCTCCGCCGCTTCCAACTCCGAATCCCGGGACGCCGCGATCCGCGCGGCGATCCCCTCCGCCTGCTCGATGCTCAGCTTGCCGTGCAGGAAGGCCCGGGCGCTGAACTCGCCGGGGGTCGCCCGACGCGCCCCCGAATCGAGCAGCACACCGAGCACGCGTTCGAGCACAGCGGGGTTCCCCACCGTCAGGATCTCCGCAGAATCCTGCCCGGTGTAGCTCCGCGGCGCGTGGAACAGCATGACGGAGACGGGGAGCGAAACCACCGTCGCGTCCCCACCATCCGAGGCGGGAAACCGGAGCAGTGTGCGGAGAACCGAACGATCCGAGCAATCGTCCGAGCAGACCCGCGCGAGCACCCCGTGCGTGCCCGGCCCGCTGAGCCGGACGATCCCTCGGGGCCCACCCCTCGCGCTCGCGATCGCTGCGATCGTGTCATCGGCGCTCAGCACGGCTCATCCTGTACATCGCCCAACGCACCGAGCCGACCCTCGAACAGCGACTCGGCGAAGCCGTGCAGCGCCGCATCGAATCGGTTCGCCTCGGCGATCGCGGCCCGGTCCGCATCCGTCACCGGGGGCGCGTCGTCACCGGAGCCCGTTGTGTTCAACCGGGGCAGCGTCACCACCGGCCAGCCGAGCACCGAAGTAAAGAGCCGCAACGATTCGTCCATACGCTCCTGCAGACCGAAGACTCGGACGCCCTCAGCCAGGTTCCGCTTTGCCGTTTCGAGATCGTCCTCGCCGATCTCGCCGAACGGTTTCTCGTGAGACTCTGCCCCGGCGAGGAAGCGGACCTGATGATTGTCGAAGGGCGGGAAATCCCGCGCCGCGAGCACGTCCCGCACGGTCGGCCGACGCGCGACAAAGTCTGCGTGCCGCGGATGGGCTTTCTCCCGGAAGATGTATCGGTAGAGACTTACGACCCGGGCGACCGGCTCGCGCACAACGGTGATCACTGCAGGCGTGAGCCCCGTGCCGTCGAAGACACGCTGCAGGCCGAACGGCTCGTGCCCCGCGACCACC
>DDFO01000038.1:15887-16908 GCA_002337215.1 Phycisphaerales bacterium UBA1926
CCCCGCGACCACCGCGCACGCCGCCCGCGACGCGAGGGGGAGCGTCGCGAATCGCTCAAGCCGACCATCGCCAGGCGTGAAAAAGAGCGAGGGTTTCCCGCGGTAGACGCGGGCGATCAGGTCCTTGAGCGAGGTTCCAGCCGCCTTGGGGATGTGCACGAACACGAGCGGCGTCGCCGGCGTCTGCGTCCTTTGGTTCGTATCCGAGGGTTGCGTCATCGCTGTCCGTGCGTTGCGGCTCGCGCGTCAGTGGTGCCCGGTGCTTCCGAAACCACGCTCGCCTCGTTCGGTCTCGTCGAGCGTGCGAGCCTCGATGACCCGGGCGTGCGCGACCGGCGCGATGACGAGCTGCGCGATCCGCATCCCGTGGCGGATCTCGTAGGGCTCCACCCCGAGGTTGATCAACGCGATGAACAGCTCACCCCGGTAATCCGCGTCAATCGTCCCCGGCGCGTTGGGCACCGTGATCCCGTGGTTGATCGAAAGCCCCGAGCGGGGCCTGACCTGCCCCTCGAAACCCGGCGGGATCGCCATCGCCAGCCCCGTCGGCACCTTGAAGATCTCGTGGGGGCGAATCACGAACGCGTCGCCTGCGATCGGCTCGCGCGGCAGGCACGCCGCGATATCGAGACCCGCGGCGAGTTCGCTGTGATACGCCGGGAGCGGCGCCCGGTCGTCGAGACGCCGGATCGGCAGGTCAACAGCGATCCGCTCGCGCATTGTCGCCGCGTCAGCCGGGTTCAACGGGAACCCTCCGAAGCCGCGGCCATGCCGTTCTGTTCGCCCTCGATCTCGGCGAGCAGTTGAAGGTCCGCGTCGCTGAGTTCCTCGCTCAGTTCGTCGATGACGCGATCGAATGACGCGATCAGCCGCTTCGTGCGGTCGATCGCCCGCTCGAGCGAGCTCGCTCCCGTGACGTCCTTGAAGGCGTCCACGGGCGTCGCGTCGCCGATTTCCGCGACTCGGTCGCGGGCGGCGTGCAGCGCACCAAGCAGCGAGCACGCCTCGTCGCGGCGGTTCC
>DDFO01000038.1:16964-25082 GCA_002337215.1 Phycisphaerales bacterium UBA1926
CGCCTCGTCGCGGCGGTTCCTGGTCTCTTCGATCACACGCGCACACTCGGACATTGAGACTCCGTGAAGATTCGCCCAGTACCCCAGACGCTTGGGTACTGAATGATTCGCAGCGGACGCAAGCCGGGAAAGGTGAATCCGAATCGTTTCCGTTCGTATTGTTTTTGGTGTTCCGCCGCACCGGTTTCAGCAATCACAGCGCCCGAGCCGCTATCGTGGACCGGTCACACCCTCTGGCACACAAAGGCGTCCGCACACATGATCCGCAGCCTCACCGGAACCCTCGTCGATCTCGACCAGCAGATGGCGATCATCCGCCCGGGGGGGCCGGACGTCCCTTTCGAGATCGAGCTCCTCGTGCCGGCCTACTGGACGCCCCACCTCGCGACCCGCGCGGGGGACCGCATCACCGCATTCTGCAAGCTCCATCTCGAGTCACAGAGTCAGGGTGCCTCGTTCGTCCCCCGCCTGCTCGGCTTCCCGACCGCGAGCGACCGCGCGTTCTTCGAGGTCTTCACCTCGGTGAAGGGGCTGGGCCAGCGCCGCGCGATGCGCGCGATGGCGTCCCCCCCGGGCCAGATCGCGGCCTGGATCGCGTCACGCAACCCCAAATCGCTCCAGACGCTCCCCGAGATCGGCAAGCGGCTCGCCGAGACCGTGATTGCCGAGCTGCACGGCAAGGTCGACCCGTTCGTCACCGCGGGTTCGACAATCGAACCGACCACGGTGACCCCGGTCCCCGCGGGCCCCGCGGAGGACGCGGTTGCCGCGCTCATCGCGTTGGGCCAGCAGCGGACCGATGCCGAGCGACGCGTCGCCCGGGTTCTCGCGGAGCCCGAGTCTGCCGACCTCAGCGCCGACGAGATCGTCAGCCGTTCCTTCGTCGCGACCTGAGCTTGCCGACACCACGCACACGCCCGTCTACACTCGCCGCATGCGATACGCGATGATCATGGCGGGCGGCTCCGGGACCAGGCTCTGGCCCGTGAGTCGAGAAGGCGAACCCAAGCAACTCATCCGCTTTATCCAGCGCGAGCAGGACAAACGCCCGGTCAGCCTCCTCGAGGTCGCGGCCGAACGCCTCGAGGGCCTCGTCCCCGATGACCGCCGCTACATCTGCACCGGCGAGCAGTACCGAAGCATCATCAAAGACCGACTCCCCGCCTTCACCGACGATCGGATTCTTGGCGAGCCCATGCCCCGCGACACGGTCAACGCGGTCGGGTTCGCGGCCGCGGTGTTCGGGAAAGATGACCCCGACGCGGTGTTCAGTGTGCTGACGGCCGACCACCTGATCCAACCTCAGTCCACCTTTGCCAAAGCGATGGACGTCGGATACTCGATCGTCGAGGACGACCCCACCCAGCTCGTCTCGTTTGGGATCAAGCCCACCTACCCCGCCACCGGGTTCGGCTACATCGAGAACGGGGGCGAATTGCCGGGCACCGATTCTCTTGGCTTCAAGGTCTCCCGATTTGTTGAGAAACCCCCGCTCGACAAAGCCACCGAATACCTCGCATCCGGCTCGTTCTCATGGAACGCCGGCATGTTCGTCTTCCACGCCCAGACCTTCCTCGACCTGCTCGCTCGCCACCAGCCCGAGAGCCACGCGGGGCTGATGGAGATCCAGGCCGCGTGGGGGACCGCCCACCAGCAGGATGTGCTCGACCGTGTCTACCCCACGCTCCCGAAGATCAGCGTTGATTACGCCGTGATGGAGCCCGCGGCGAGCGACCCGGCCGTCTCCCTCGCCGGCGTCACCATGGACGTCGAATGGCTCGATGTCGGGTCCTGGCCGAGCTATGGCGAGACCATCACCCCCGACGCGCTCGGCAACCGCGCCAGTGGCATCCCCGTCGCTCTCCACGACTCGCGCAACAACCTCATCGTCGGCAACGAGAGCGGCCAATCCAACGGCAGCCCGCGCGACCACATCATCGCCCTCGTCGGCTGCGAGGACCTCATCGTCATCCGCACCGACCGCGCCACCCTCGTCATGCCCAAGGACCGCGCCCAAGACATCAAGGCCCTGCATGCGAACCTGCCCGATGCTCTAAAGTGATCGAGTGAAACGGCGACTGCTCATCCACATCGCGCTCTGCATCCCACTTGGCGTCATCACGTCGTACCTTGTCGCGTGGGCCATCGGCATCCAATACCCGGGCACCGGCGGTCACATCACGGCCACCGTGATACTCAAGACAACGAGCGGCCAAGATGTGCCCATCGCGCTCACCCCGAACCTGCAGACGCACGCAACCGATGTCCTGCTCATCCGCTCGGATACCGGGTCGGACGAGACCGTCATCCTCGACAAAGCCAAAATCGATGCCGCGTTCGGCTTGAAGTGGATCCGAATGGAACGCAAGCCGCAGCCCGACGGGACCACGAAGGAGATCAAAACATTCGCCGAACTGCCGAGTTGGCTCGCCAACCGAACATTGGTCGCACCCGCAGTCGCAAGGACACACCTCGCACAAGGATGGCCCTTTCGCTGCACGAACGGCACCCATCATTTCAGCATAAACCCTCCGAACTTGACCGGCATCCTGACCGGCCTCATCCCGGTCTCGAAACAACCCAACATCATCGGCCACCGTGTCCTCGCCTACCACCCCATCTGGCCGGGCCTCATATACAACACCCTCATCTACGCATCAATCTGGCTCGCCATCTTCACACTCTTCGCCATCGCAAAGCAGGCGAGAAGAAAACGAAAAGGCCTCTGCCCCCGCTGCGCCTACGACCTCAAGGGCACCACCGCCTGCCCCGAGTGTGGTCAGAACATGCCCGACGCGCCGCCCAACCCAGCCGGATAAACCCGCGATGACCACACCCACCCGACTCATCGCCATCGACCTGGGCGACAAACGCACAGGCCTCGCCCTTGCCGACACCATCACCCGCATCGCCTCCCCCGCGGGCCTCATCGAGGTCCCCATCGCCGAACGCGGAGGCGACAAACTCCTCGACGCCATCGACCGCGCGATCGACGATCTCGTCGGTGGCGCTCCCGCCGACCTCATCGTGGGATTGCCCATCAACATGGACGGCTCCGAGGGCCCCCGCGCCAAACTCGTCCGCGCCTACGCCGAACGCATCGGCGAACGCACGAAACGCACCGTCCACTTCCAGGACGAGCGCCAGTCCAGCATGGCTGCCAACGACCGCATGGCCCAGACCGGCCTGACCCACAAACAAAAGAAAGCCCGCCGCGACGCCATCGCCGCCGTCGTCATCCTGCAGCGCTACCTCGACGGCGAGCACTCCGCCTAGACCCCGCGTCGACCCAACGAGCCCCCCGCGCGAGCGGGAGGACTCTCACGCCCCTCCCCCGTCGCCGACGGGGGAGGTGGGCCGGCCATCCATAGGATGACCGGGTCGGAGGGGGTTCCCCGAATTCGGACAGACGCTCACCCCGTCACTACCCTATCTCTCGATACATCGATCCCGTGTGCCACGGCCGTCCCGGCCGTGCGTCTCGCAGGAGTGCCCGGTACCCAGACTCCGGAGCCCCCATGCCGAACCCAGCCCCCCCGATCCCCATCACCAAACAGCAGGCCCTCGACCTCTACTTCCTCGAGCACCGCGCCAAGCTCCTCGACCTCGCCGCCTTCCTCGACCGCATCGACCGCGCCGACGGCACCGCCGACTTCCGCCTCGACGCCTTCCGCGACGCAACCAAGATCCTCCTCGACACCGAGCCCGGCCGAGCACGTCGCGTGCAGGAGGCCTTCTCGGATCATTCCGAAACCCCCATCCCCGTCGCCCCCGGCAAGGGCGCAACCGGCGCTCAGCCACCGAGCGGCAGCGGGGGCCCTTCCTCGGATGCGGAGGCATCCGACTCAAACACAAACAGGGGCACCCCGTGAGATACATCGACCCCCACATCCACATGGTCAGCCGCACGACGGATGACTACCACAACATGGCTCTCGCCGGCTGCGTCGCCATCACCGAGCCCGCCTTCTGGGCCGGCTACGACCGCTCCAGCCCCCAGGGCTTCTACGACTACTTCAGCCTGCTCACCGACACCGAGCCCAAGCGTGCGGCCGCCTACGGCATCAACCACCACTGCTGGCTCTGCATCAACCCCAAGGAAGCCGAGGACCCCGCGTTCGCCCGCGAGGTCATCGACCTCATCCCCGAGTTCCTCAACAAGCCCGGCGTCCTCGGCATCGGTGAGATCGGGCTCAACAAGAACTCCAAGAACGAACTCACCATCCTCGAAGAGCAGATCGCCCTCGCCGCGAAGCACGACCAACTCGTCCTCGTCCACACGCCCCACCTCGAAGACAAACTCAAGGGCACCAAACTCATCATCGACGCGATCAAACGCAACGGCTCGATCGACCCGGGCCGCGTGCTCATCGACCACGTCGAAGAGCACACCGTCGACCTCGTGCTCAGCGAGGGCTTCTGGGCCGGCATGACCCTCTACCCCGACACCAAATGCACCCCCCAGCGGGCGGCCGACATCATCGAGATGTGCGGCACCGAACGCCTCTGGATCAACTCCGCCGGCGACTGGGGCCATTCCGACCCGCTCGCAGTCCCCAAGTGCCGTCTCGAAATGAAACGCCGGGGCCACACCGCCGAGACCATCGACACGATCTCGTACCACAACCCCATGAAGTTCCTGAGCCAGAGCGGGAAGTTCAACGCGGGCTGAACACGCTCGCCCCGCTCTCGTCAACGAGCCCCCGGCGCAAGCCGGGGGAACTTCGAAACCTTCAAATCCTCCCTCCCCTCGCTCGCGCGAGGAACTCGCAACACACCGGAGCCCGACGATGCGCAACAAACTCGGCCCCGGGACTACGCTGAGTTATTGCACAAATGTGCATCCCACCGTCGATCTCCATTCCCTCGTTGACCAACTCCAGAAACACGCGACCGAGGTAAAAGACCTTGCCTCTCCCGACGAGCCGTTAGGCGTTGGGGTCTGGATGCCCGGCGAACCGAACAACGATCGACAGATGTTCCGCCAGTGGGTCGCGGAGGGTGTCGATTTCCTGCTCGACCGACCGCATCGTCCGGTGCGTGAACTCGGCGAGTGGATGCGATCCGCTGGTATCGAGGCCGTGACCGCGAATGCCTTTCCGTACAGAATCTTTCATGGTGAGGTAGTCAAGCACCGTGTCTACGAGCCCGACTGGTCGAGCAAGCATCGTGTCGCATATAGCGTGGGAATTGCCGAACTCCTCGCGTGTATCACACCGATGCAGGAAAGCCGGAGCGTCTCCACGCTACCGCTCGGCTGGTCGCGCGGGGTTGGCAGGGATGAGGCGATCACGCGGGAGGCTGCGGAGCGGCTTCGGGACGCGGCAGTGGAATTGTCCGATCTGGGGTTGTGGAGAAGAGCCCCATTCACCCTCGACCTCGAACCCGAGCCCGGCTGCATCCTCGACACCGCCTCAGATGTCATCGCCTTCTTCGACAAGCACCTCCCCGACGAGATCCACCGCAAGCACATCGGAATCTGTCACGACGTCTGCCACGCCGCCGTCATGTTCGAGGACCAACGCGAGGTCATCCGCCGCTACGCCGAGGCTGGCATCCGCGTCAACAAGGTCCAGATCTCATCTGCGCTCGATGTCGATGTGCGCACCATCGGCGTCGACGCCGCGATCGAACATCTCACGCAATTCGCCGAACCCCGCTACCTCCACCAGACCGGCTTCATGACCGATGGCCAGTTCGAACTCATCGAAGACCTCCCCGAAGCCATCGAACGCCTCGAAGCGGGCCCCTCGGCCGGCCCGATCCCCGACCGCCTACGCGTCCACTTCCATGTCCCCGTCTACCTCGACCACATCGGGCCGCTCGGCACCACCAACGACCAGATCGCCGAAGCCGTCGCCGCCGCCCGCGAATACCACGACACCAAGCACTTCGAGGTCGAGACCTACGCATGGGGCGTGCTGCCCGAGGAACTCAAACGCGACACCCTCGCCGAGGGCATCGCCGACGAACTGAAGTGGGTCCTCAAGACCTGCGGCCAATCCGACAGTTAACGAAGATCGCCGACGCTACTTCGCCAACTCAACGATCCGCCGGATCGCAACCGTCGCCGAGCCCTTGCCGTCGTTGAAGTGGGCCGACCCCACCCCGTGATCGGTCAGAAAATTGAGGTACTCGACCGCATCCGCGACGGGCATGTGCAGCACGCAGCATTCCTTGCCCTTCGCGCCGAGGTGATCGCGGTACCCCTCCGCCCGCTCCTCCTCGGTGAACACGAGTGCCTGGTGTCCGTCCGCGCCCGCCGCCACCATCGGCTCGGGTTCGTCCGGCGCATCGGGCGGCGACACCCCGATGAAATACCAATGGCTGAGCCCGAGCGCCGCCTCGATAAACGCCCGCTCGCCCGCCTTGTTCTTCGCATCCGCCGCAGCAACCGCGAGAGCATCAAAGTCCATGTCGCTCATGGCCGTCCCCTTTCCACCAGGAGCCTACCGCGCCGGGGCACGGGCGCACAAACACGCCCCCGGCGGGAGCCGAGGGCGTGCGCGAAGGGGATTGGATGCCACGCTGTGCCAACCCCGCGAGATGTTCGAGTTGTCGCCTACAGACGTCGGCTTTCGAGACCCAACGCGATGAACACGTTCTCGGGCCGCTGATTCGCGAACGTCAGCATCATCCGGGTCGAGTCAGCGAGCGTCTGCGTGCGCGCAAAGTTGACCATCTCCGACGCATAGTCGGTATCACGGATCAACGAGTTCGCTTGCGAGACATTCACAAACTCCGTGTCCACGGCCGCCCGGCGTGCGCCGATTTCGTTTCGCTGGAACGCTCCGATCGCACCGCGCAGGGTCGCGATCTCACGCCGGCTCGCCCCGATCACGGCCTGCGCAGCGCCCGGCCGATCGCCGTTGAGCGCGAGCGCCTCACCAGAAGAGGTATCGCGCTGGCTGTACACCTCTCCGCCGATGTCGGTCGCACCAAGCGTGCTGACACTCAGCATCCCCAGATCGAACGAGCCGCCGCCGGCGCCCGCCGGGATCGCGACCTCGCCGTTGAACAGCGGCGTCCCCCCGAACGACGCGGTCCGGAGCGTGCGCTCGGCCGATTGGTTGATCGAGTCCATCTCCAACTGGATCGCCGCTCGCTCGGCGTCCGACATCGCCCCGGTGTTCGCCGCGGCGACCGCCAAACCCTCCCCCTCGACGAGCATCCCGCCGACTTCCGCCAGAGCGGCCTCGGCCGTGCGCGCGACCGCGTCGTTCCGCTCGAGCGCACGGCTCTCGGCCTCCAACGCCGCCAGTTGAGCCTCCAGGTTCTCGGATGCAATCAGACCCGCAGGATCCTCCCACGCGCTGTTGATCCGGTCGCCGGTCGCCAATCGGCGCGAACTCAGGGCCAGCAGGTCCTGTGTTCGCCCGAACATGTTCACGAGCCCGATATCGATCGATATACCGATCATCGTCGCCCCTTCCTCGCCCGCCGATCGTTCCTGAGCCGCGGACCCGTGCACCCTCTGATCCGACTCGTCCGGCCGCCAGCCGAACCACCTCTGACGTTCCTCGCCGGCGAGAGACCGCCCGCACGACCCCACCCATGCGCACAGCCGCTACGCTTGAAGCCGATGACCGATACCAAACCCGCCACTCCGATGTCGTCCCAGGAGGCCAGTGCCGCTGCCGAGGCGTTCCGTCGGGACTTCGCCGCCGTCAGGGAACAGATCGCCCGCGTGGTCGTGGGGCAGTCGGAGATCGTGGAAGGCGTGCTCGTGTGCCTGTTTGCCGGTGGGCACGCCCTGCTCGAGGGTGTCCCCGGGATCGGCAAGACGCTGCTCGTGCGCTCGCTGAGCGAGGCCGTGCATCTTGATTTCGGCAGGATCCAGTTCACGCCGGACCTGATGCCCGCCGATATCGTCGGGACAACGATCGTCGTCGAGTCGGAAGCGCCCGACGCCGGCGGGCGGATCTCGCGGGAGTTCAGGTTCCAACCCGGCCCGGTGTTCGCCCAGATCGTCCTCGCCGACGAGGTGAACCGGGCGACGCCCAAGACACAGTCCGCGCTCCTCGAAGCGATGCAGGAGCGGAGCGTGACGGTGCAGGGCACCACGCACCGCCTCCCCGAGCCATTCTTCGTGATGGCGACCCAGAACCCGCTCGAGCA
>DDFO01000038.1:25092-40123 GCA_002337215.1 Phycisphaerales bacterium UBA1926
GAGCAGGAAGGCACCTACCCGCTTCCGGAAGCCCAGCTCGATCGGTTCTTCTTCAAGCTCCAGGTCGGCTACGCCAAGCGGGCGGACATGCACGAGATCCTGAAGCGGACCACGGGCGAGGAGGCAGCGCGCATCGAGCCCGTTCTCGATGCCGGGCGTCTGCTCGCCCATCAACGGCTCGTGCGTATGGTCGAGGCCGCGCCGACCGTGGTTGACTACGCCGTGCGGTGTGTTCTTGCGACGCACCCGAAAGGCCCCGATTCAGACGGTGAGTTCGCGACACCGCGTGTGAATCAATTTGTACGCGTCGGTGCCAGCCCGCGCGCCGCCCAGGCGCTCACACTGGGTGCCAAGGTGCTCGCGCTGCTCGACGGCCGCCCATCGATCTCGATCGAGGACGTCAAGAATGTCGCGCTCCCGGCCCTTCGACACAGGCTCATCATGAACTTCGAGGCCGAGGCGGAGGGCGTTCAGGCCGATGCCGTCATCAAGAACATCCTCGAAACACTGCCCCGTGAGGCACCCGCCTAGCCCGGAGGAGGCGTCACGCATGCTCATCGCCGTGATCGTCGCGACCACTGCCGTGGCCAACGCTGAACCCCGACCGGTGGGCTCGCCCCGTCCGGGCTACTCGCTCGTTTGGCACGACGAGTTCGAGGGCGACACGCTGGACCCGGAGAAGTGGTCCCCCTGGCGCCCAGGCCCGCGGCGCGATGCGATCAACACATCCGAGGCGGTCACGCTCGACGGGGACGGCCGACTCGTGATCACCACCTCCCGCGTGCGCGAGGAAGACGGATCGATCGGCTACCGCACCGGTGGCGTCTGGACCCCCAAGACCTGCCTCACGCGGTACGGCTACTTCGAGGCCCGCATCAAGGTCCAGGGCGAGGTCGGATTCTGGTCCGCCTTCTGGCTCCAGTCGCCCGTGATGGGCCAGCACATCGGAGACCCCGCCAGGGGCGGTGTCGAGATCGATGTCATCGAGTACCTCTGCAACGGCACGAACCTCAACAGCGCCAAGCACGCGATCCACTGGGACGGGTACGCCGAAGACCACAAGGTCGACCACCACGAGTCCGAGCGCCCCGACACGCATGTCGGGTTCCACACCTACGCCCTGGAGTGGACGCCCGACGAGCTCGTCTTCTTCGTGGACGGAGAGGAGACCTGGCGCACCGACAAGGCCGTCCCACAGATCGAGCAGTTCATGATCCTGAGCTGCGAGGTCGGCTCGTGGGCGGGCGATATCGCCCAGGCCGATCTGCCCGAGCGCGTGTTGGTCGACTGGGTCCGTGTCTGGCAGCGAACGGCAGATGGGCCGGAGGAATCGGACTGATCGCCTCCGCCTATCGGTCTTTGATAGGAAAACGCGCTGTCGTCTGGGGCCGGGCCGCTGTAGAATCTCAGGTCTCGACCGCGGCTCCGTAGGGGGTCGCGCAAGTGCGGCCCGCCCGCACCATCGCCCGACCGACACCCGGCTTCGAAGGAGCCACGCCCATGAGATCCGCGTTCCGTTTGTGCGCGCTGCTCGCCTTCCTCGCGCTCTCGCTGCCGGCGCACCGCGCCGCCGCTCAGTGCAACGACTGCTGGCTCGAGGTGCAGGGCACCGAGATCGTCAACGCCCGGTCGGGCCAGCCCGTCCGTCTCCGCGCCGTGGGCCTGGGATACTGGCTGCTGCAGGAGGGCTACATGCTCAACCCCTCGGGCTGCAACGGCTGCCCGGGCACCCAGTGGCAGATGAAGCAGCAGTACCTCGACGAGGGCCAGACCATCGAGCAGGTCGAGGCCTTCTACCAGGCGTGGCGCGACAACTTCATCACCAAGGACGACATCGACTACATCGCCTCCCTCGGGTTCAACAGCGTCCGCCTGCCCATCCACTACGACCTGTTCCTGACCGACGAGCAGCGCGCCGTCCGGCACGGGGTGATCAACGATCTGTTCTTCGGCCACGACCAGTACAAGGCCGCCCTGCGGACATGGCTCGACAACGGCACGCTCGCGACCAGCCCCGACCTCGAGGGCTTCCGCATGATCGACCGGCTCGTCGAGTGGTGCGAGGACAACGGCATGTATGTCATCCTCGACATGCACGCGGCGCCCGGCGCCCAGGGCAGCGACATGCAGATCTCCGACGGGTTCTGGCCGAACAATCTCTGGGAGTTCCCGGTCTTCCAGGACACCCTCGACCGCATCTGGCTCGCGATCTCCGACCGCTACAAGGCGGAGCCCCGCATCGCGATGTACGAGTTCATCAACGAACCCAACAACGTCCCTGGGGGCGGCCCCCCGATCCGGGCGCTCACTCAGCGCCTGATCTCCACCGTCCGCAACAATGGGGACAACCACATCCTCGGCATCCACGGCAACGGCTGGAGCAACGACTACAGCTCCATGCAGCCCTCCACCTTCACGCCCAACTGGGGGCTCGTCTACAACGCCCACCGCTACTGGTTCGACCTCGACACCGAATGGACGCCAAGCGGCAACCCCAATGTCATCAACCGGCTGGGCAACATGCTCGCCTTCCGCGACCAGCACAATGTCCCCATCTGGGTCGGGGAGACCGGCGAGAACAACAACGCCTGGCTCGCCCAGAACATCCAGAACCTTGAGACCGCGGGCATCGGCTGGTGCCACTGGACCTACAAGCGGCACGACTGGCAGGAGAACGCCGCCCTCGCCCGCATCGGGGGCAGCTGGCCGACCGATGGTGCGTGGGCGATGCCGACCGTGCTCGATCACATCCGCTTCGACCGCCTCATCCCCCATCCCAACACCCAGGCCGCGGTCACCGCGCTGCTCCCCGCGCCGGGGTCAACGGGCTGCTTCGTCGATTCCGGCACGTGTGCCCCCGTCGGGCAGACCGTCTGGCTCCGCGGTAACAACGGCCAGTTCGTCTCCTCTGAGGGCGGGCAGAACCCCATGCGGTGCAACCGCGGCATCGTAACCGACCGCGAGATGTTCACCATCGTCGACGCCGGCGGCGGCCTCGTCGCCCTCCGGGGCTCCAACGGCCTCTATGTCTCCTCCGAGGACGGCAAGGAGCCCATGCGCTGCGACCGTCCCTCCGTCGGGACCACGGAACGCTTCAACTGGATCGACTTGGGCAACGGCGCCATCGCGCTCCGCGGCAGCAACGGGCTCTTCGTCTCCTCAGAGAACGGCCTCGCCCCCATGATGTGCGATCGCGATATCCCCGATGCCTGGGAGTCATTCGGCTTCGGCACCGACTCCGAGTGCGACGCCGACCTCGCCCTGCCCTACGGGCTGCTCGACTTGGCGGACATCAGCGCGTTCGTTGGCGGGTTCATCTCCCAGAACCAGACCGCGGACCTCGACGGCAGCGGCACCTTCGACCTGAGCGATATCACGATCTTCGTCGAGTCCTTCAACGCGGTCTGCCCGTTCTGAGTGCACGGAGCAGATGAGAGCAAAGAAAACCGCCGCGATGTCGCGGCGGCAATGGGCGTAACAGGACTCGAACCTGTGACCTCTGCTATGTGACAGCAGCGCTCTAGCCAACTGAGCTATACGCCCGATCGGGCAAAGGCAGAGCCTCGCCCGCAGGCTAAAGAGGATATGCCAAGCGGCATCCGCGGGCAATCGTTCCCATGAAAGCTCGGGCCGACTGAACAGAAAAAAACCCCGGCGTCATGCCGGGGTTTGAAACAGTATCGGATATGGCCAGTCGGCCCGGAATTTCACTAAGCCGCGGATCAGCGACGGCGGCGGGTGCCCATCGCGATCAGGCCGAGCCCGGCCATCGCCGAGGCGGCAGGCAAGGGCACCGCGACAACATTGATCGTGATCGAGTTCTCGACCACAAGATCGCCCTCGGCGTTGTACGCCTCGAGCACGATCTCGTACTCACCGGCGAGCCGGCCGTCGAACGGGAAGCCGCTGCCGGCGTCGTCGAAGAACTCCATGTTCCAGGAGTTCTGGGCGATGTTGTTCGAGCCGATCAAGGACGCGTACTCGGCCGCGTCAGCAGCAGTGTCACCGTCACCGTTTCCGGTGCTGTTGGTGCCGATCGCGTGGTCCGCAAGTGTCTGGGAAATAGGATCGAACGCGAGGAAGTTGGTTCCGCTCCCCGGGTCAAAATCGATTTTGAGCATGTAGGAATAGTCGCTGAGGACTTCGCCGGACGTGCCCTCAAAGTCGCTGTTGACCGACCACTCGAAGTTCCAGGTCGCCGTCGAGGTCGAGCTGGGCGCGAAGCCGAAACCGGTGGGGGGCAGCCCGGCCTGGAAGGTGTACGAGCCATCGCCGTTGCTGTTGAAGATGTTCTGCGGCTGGTTGCTACCGTCGAAGCGAACCTTCGCCCGAAGACCGAGTTCGAGGCCGTTGTCCTGATTCACCGTGAAGCCGCCGTTCGCGTTGCCGTCGCCGAAGATCACGTCTCCGGTCACGTTCGCGTCGTACTGCGGCGCCGCGATCGCGGCACCCGATGCCACGACCATGCTCACTGCTGCTGTCTTCATCATCTCAAGTTCTCCGTGGGTCGGTTCTGCGATCGGTGAGGGAGCGACGAGGTGCAGACCAGGTCCTCCCCCAAATGAGCGAGAACCTTAGCAGACTCAGCATTGGAACCCTACGGAAAAGACGCGATGTCGTGCGAATTGAGCGCTTCAGGGCACGAAAATCAGTCAGAATCGAGCGTCTCTATGAGATTCTGCCACCGGTTTTGTGTCCTCGCGGAGGCCCCGTCGATTTGTGGATACCTCCGGATCAGCGATCGAACTTCCTCCGCGCGTCTCAACTCGGCGAGCACCTCTCCCAATTCCACCACCACATCCGGTGTTGGGCCGGCGATCTCGAGCGCCGCCTCGAGCACCCGTGCCGAGTCTTCTAGCTCGCCGAGTCGGCGGTGAGCCACGCCCAGCGTGTGCCCGACCACACCGAGGTCCCGCGGCGGCGAGCCTTGAAGACGGCCAAGCCGCATCGCCTCGCGAGCTTCGGCAAGCGCACGCTCGGGGTCCCCCAGTTCATTCGCAAGGGCCGACGCGAAGTTGTTCCTCAGCAAAGCCGAGTCCGGATAGTCCTTGACGAGCGACTCGTAGCGTTCCGTCGCGAGTCCGGTCTCACCGAGCAGTACCTCGATCGACGCGAGTTCCAGCTCGGGCACCAGCCGGTCCGCGCTCGACGCTGATGCGATCGCGTCGGTCAGCAATTCGGCCGCTCTCGTCGCATCG
Organism: Phycisphaerales bacterium UBA1926; assembly: GCA_002337215.1. Classification (GTDB taxonomy): domain Bacteria; phylum Planctomycetota; class Phycisphaerae; order Phycisphaerales; family UBA1924; genus UBA1926. The sequence goes on from DDFO01000038.1 coordinate 30,291, forward strand.
TGCCGATCGCCCGAGGAGCGAGCCATCGCAGCCCAGGCCCGTCCCAGCGTCTGCGCCCCGAGCTGATTCTGGTTCCGGTCTGCCGCGAGGGAAAGGGTGTCAGCCCGCACAAGCCAGTCGCGTCGCTGCGAGGCCGCGGAGCCGGGAGCAGCAAGGAACGCGTCGAGATAGAGACCCGCCGCCTCCTCAGGCATGCTGTTTTCGATTGCGCCGAGCAACCGGTCGGCCTCAGTCAGGCGGTCCGAAACCGCGAGCCCCGCGATCAGGATGCGCCGCGCCGCGAACGGCCCCGAACCAGATACGAGCCGGTCCCGGTGGGGGAGCAGCCAGTTCAGCGCCGCCTCTGCCCGGCCGCGCCGCGCTGCGATCTGCGACCGAAGAACATCAACTGCGAACGGATCACCACCGAGCTGAGTCGCGAGCCGGTTCGCTACGCTCTCCGCCTCGTCGAGTCGGCCCTGGGAGAGGTACAAGTCGCACAGTCGTTCGAACGGCCAGTTCAGCCTGGGCATTGCTTCGGCGGCGTCGCGCAGCGTGCGCTCCATCGCCGACTCATCACCCGCCGACGCCGCGAGCATCGCGAGCCACGCACGCGATTCGCGGCGAGCGGGTCCATCGGCACACTGCGCCCGGAGTTCGGCCAGCATCGAGTCGGCTCCGGTTTCGCCGAGCAGGAACGACTCGATCGCCTCGGCGATTCCTCCCATCGACTCGGTGTCCATCGTCCGGATCGCCGCGAACGCCCTGGTCAAACCAACGACCGACTCGTTGCGAACAACCGCGCCAGCCGGATCGGCCGCCTTCACCGCGGTCTCGATTCCCACTGCGAGCGCACGCACCGAGCGGTTGCTTCCTTCGGCCGTCGATTGGAGTTCGGCGCGGGCCTCGTCCCAGCGCCCGGCTTCGAGGAATGCGTGGGCAAGCATCATGGTCGTGATCTCATCACGGATGCCCGAGGTGCGGATCTGCTCGATCGCCCGATCCCATGCCCCGACGCCGAGCAGCAGGCGAGCCAGATCAAGCCGAGTCTCGGGCGATTCCCCCCGAGCCCCGAGGTACGCTTTCACCGCCCCATCCACAAGCCCGGCCTCGAGCAGAACGCCGGTCCCGGCGGACACCGACGAAAGCTGGCGATCCGAGCCGACCAACGACTCCGCGACAGCCGCCGCGTCGTCGGGCATCCCAAGCAGGGCGAAAAGCATCCCCAGATCTGCGAGATCCTCGGCTTGGCCGCCCCTTGCGAGCACCCGCCGGTCCGCGAGCGCGGCGTCGAGCCGACCAACCGACTGCAGCAGATCAGCGCGATGCCGCAGGGCATCGACCCGAAGTTGCTCCCACGGGATGGAGAGGAACGCGTCGAGCGCTCGGTTCGCCTCATCGCGATAACCGTGCGACAGCAAGTAGCGGACGAAGTCCGGGTAGTACGCCGCGTCGACCGTCGCCGCCCCGCGCAACGCCCGGGCCGCCTCTTCGGTCTCACCCGCCTCGTCGTACGCGATCGCCGTCAGGCGACGCACCGTCGCGATGTCGGGAGCCCGATCCTGGATCGCCCGCAGGCCGAGGATGGTCTTCGACAGGATCGCCGCCCGCTCTTCCGGGTCATCGGGGAGGAACGACAGATCCGCCCTGAGCGACGCGATCCGCCACTCCAGCGAGTCATCACCCGCGGCTTTTCGGAGTCTGGAAATAACTGACCGAACCGTTGGCTCGTCATCGCGAAGAACTACTGACTCGAGCGCCGCGTTCTGCACGACAGCGGAAGAGGGATATTCGTCCGAGAGATCGCTCCAGATCCGAACCGGATCGCCGAGCCCGTTCTGTTCGAGATACGCCGCGCGGAGCAACGCGGTGCGCACCCGATCCTCGGGTGTCAGCACTTCCTCGCCCCGGTTGCTCAGCGCCGAGTCGTACACCGCGAGCCCTTCTTCGACCTCGCCTCCCAAGGCGAGCAACCGAGCCCGGGCCTCGATCAGATCCACCGACGATGACAACGCGTCTCCCGAGAGATCAAGGAGCGACGAGGCCAGAGAACGGTCGAACCGAGCGGTCAGCCGCACCAACTCCGCAAGGTCTGCATCGGCCGGTGCCTCCTCGAGATCGATCAGCCTCCTGGACTCGGCAAGTCCCTCGTCGCGCCGACCCACGAGCAGGAGCAGCCTTGCGTGCGTGGCAGTCAGAGTCGGGTCGTCGGGAGCCTGCGCGACCAGTGACTCAATCCGTTCGAGCTGGCCCATCGCCTCGCGCACCGATCCAGTGCGTGACGTATCGCGAAGCCGGCGGTCGAGATAGCGATTCACAACCGCTTGCATAGCGGGGTCGTCCACGCCCCGCCGTTGAATCGCGTCGATTGTTCTGGAGGCCTCGTCGAGATCACCGAGAGCCACACGCAGATCCGCGATCGACAGCAGCAGCCGCAGCGGTACCGCACGCCCGTCCGATACGAGTCGGGCGTTTTCGCGTTCAAGCTCACTCAGCGCTGTCTCGCCCTGCCCGCCGGCCGCGAGCGCCGCGCTCCGGACAAACGCGACGAGCGACCGGTGATAGGTTCCTTTTTTGCGCACATCGAGCCCGGGTGCGAGCCGCGACGCATCGTCGAGGGCGTCGGATACCTCGCTCGGCGACCCGCCCTGTTCCGACACCTGCGAGGCGCGCACGACCGAGGCCCAGAACCGCGCCTCGGACGTCGTCCCGCTCGGCGCTGATCCGTTGTCATCGTCTGTCTGCATCAGGAAGATGCGCCACCCGACCGAGGCCGCGTCATCCGTCTCGGGGTCGATCGAGGCCACGATGGTCTTCGCACGCTGCGTGTCCAGCCTCCACCACGCGCTCCACGATTCGAGGGCGGCGTACGCGGCGCCGAGAGAGCCGTCCTCGATGCGACGATCGACTGTTTCGGTGGCAAAGTCACGGAGTTCCGCGTCGCCCGTCCGCTCCGCCAAACGCCGGAGCAACGAGGTTGTCTCCGCCGCGACCAGCGGTGAGGCCTGGGGCATCTCCGCGGCCGTGCGTGCGGACGCAAGCGCGCGCGCGAAGCCGTCCTCCGATCCAAGTTCACCCGCCTCGGCGGCAGCCGACGCAATCCGGAGGTGGTAGACCACCTGGTCGCCGAGACGGGCGGTGAAACGCTCTGAGCGCAGGAACGCGTCGATCTCCTCGGCCCCCGCGCCCTCAGCCGCGAGCACGGCGACCCGCGCAAGCGCGGAACGCAGGATGCCCGGGTACCGTTCGATGAACTCCTCTGCTGCCTCGCGTGCTTCCTCGAGGCGGTCGAGTCGGATCAGGCCGAAGACGCGAGCGTCGAGCGCCGCCTCGAAGGCCGGATCGATCCCGAGCGCACGCTCGCATGCGGAAAGCAGCTCGGTTTGCTGTTCCGTCGCCGCGTAGACAACGATTAGAAACTCGAGCGGCGCGATGCTCGACGGGTTGGCTTCGCTTGCTTGACGGACGGCCGAGGTGGCGCTCGCGAGGTGGCGAGCGTTCGGGAGCGGCAGGTTCAGTCGGCACTCCGCGTAGGCGAGCAAAGCCTTCTCGTCCCCCCGATATCGAGCGACGTACGGCCCCAGGAGGTCGAGTCCTGCGGCGTACTCCCCAGATTCGGCGAGTCGAATGCCTTCCTCTCGCGACTCAAGGAGCGCACGATCCCGGGCTTGCCGTCGGAGGACAATCCCGCCGGCCGCGAGCGCGGTAATCAGGGCCACGCCGATGAGCAAGATGATCAGTCTTCGAATCCCGCGCGCGCTCATGCCGTGTCTCCAGGGTGTCCTATCGCGCCTCATGGTACGGGTCGGGACCCGCGTCCTGCCGTTTGCGACCGCCCGACCCTATGGATCACGCTGTTATCGGGAGTTGCTTCACGGAACCATGCCGGCGGGGCGTGCCGGCTGGCTGACATCTGAGGGGAACGGGTCGCGTCTCGGCGAGCGAGAGATTCTGGTGGTCGATATCGGTCTGCGGGGTCGCATGCGGATCCCCCGGAGGATCTGTTCGGATATGGTTCTGAGGAAGCGGGGAGCGCGGTAATGAGCGACGCGGGCCAACGCCCGAGAACGAATCGGGCCGGCGATGTCATCGCCCAGTTCGTTGCGCGCGCACACCAGCACCCGGACCGAATCGCGATCTTCGAGGACGCGGAGGCGATCACCTACGACGAACTCGAACGTCGCTCCCGCGCCGTCGCGGCGGGTCTTCAGCAGCGCGGCTTGGTGCCCGGGGACCGGGTCGTGGTGGCGCTCGGTCGTTCGATCGACTTTGTCACCGCGGTCCTGGGCGTGGTTCGGGCGGGCGCGGTGTACGTACCAGTCGATCCCTGCTGGCCCGCGGAGCGACGGCGCACGCTCGACCGCATCGCCGATCCGGCATTCACCGTTTCAGCCGGTGCTGGTGACGGTGCTGGGATTGGAGACGGTAATGAGTCGAGTTCCGTCGCGGAATTGGTTTCTGCGGGGCAGGGTCGAAGCGGGGTCTTTGACGACTCGTCCGCGAAGCCTGATGACCCGATCTATGTGATGTTCACCTCGGGGACCACGGGTGAGCCGAAGGGTGTTGTCGTCGCGCACCGGGCTGTCTCGCGTCTTGTGATCGACCCGGACTTCCTCGATACCGATGGCGAGCGCACGTGGCTCCATCTCGCGGCGACCTCGTTCGATGCGGCGACGCTCGAGATCTGGATGCCGCTCGTGCGAGGGCACGCGATCGCTGTGGTCCCCGACGCGGTCCCGTCGCTCGACCGGATCGCGGGGGTGATCGCGACGCACGGGGTCACGGACGCGTGGCTCACCGCGTCGCTGTTCAACGCGATGGTCGATTTTCGCCTTGATGCGTTCGAGAACGTTCGGCAGGTGCTCACGGGCGGGGAGCGGATCTCGCCGGATCACGCGGGCCGATTCCTGGCTCAGTGGCCAGGTCTTCGGCTCATCAACGGGTACGGACCCACCGAGAACACGACGTTCACCTGCTGTCACACGATCGACAGCGACGACACAAGCCGCCCGGAGGGCGTGCCGATCGGGCGTCCCATCCGTGGCACGCGGATTCGGATCGTCGATGCCGGCCTCAACGATGTCACGGACGGAACGCCCGGCGAACTCCTCGCGGGCGGCGAGGGCGTCGCGCTCGGCTATCTCGGCGACGACGACCTTACGGCGCGTCGTTTCGTCGAGCAGGGCGGCGAGACGTGGTATCGCACCGGAGATCTCGTCTGCCGGGACGGCCCGGATGAGCCGGTCGTGTATCTCGGGCGTCGGGATCGCCAGGTCAAGGTGCGCGGGCACCGAATCGAGCTCGACGAGGTCGAGCGCGTCCTATGCGAACACCCGGGCGTCGCGTCCGCCTTTGCCGCGGCGGTGGGGGAGCAGGCAGATGAGCGGGAACTCGTCGCGGCAGTCGAACTCGCACACGATGCCCCCGGATTCCCGATCGAGACCCTGCGGGTGTGGGCGTTGGACCGTGCGCCCAAGCCGATCGTTCCCGATCGGGTGATGGTGCTCGAACGGGTGCCGGTCGGTCCCAACGGGAAAGCGGATCGCGATGCGATCCGATCGCTGCTCACGGCAGGGCACGGCGATCGGGAGTCTGCACCCGCGGATCGGATCGCCGATTGGCAGGTTCCCGAGGAGGCTTGGCAACGCTTCGCATCGCTTGTCGCCGAGACGCTTCCCGGTGCGCCGATATCACCCGATGATCGGTTTGTTGAGATCGGTGGGCACTCTTTGGCAGCGCTCCGCCTCGCGGCGGCGGTGCAGGCGCAGCATCGCGTCGATCTCCCGCTCGCCGATATTCTGGGCCCGAAGCACCTCGGTGCGCTCGCGTTGACGCTCGATGGTTTGATGGAAGTCGAGCGGGCGACGCCGAGCACTGATGCGACGCCTCGGATCGAGGGCGATCCCCTGCGGGCGACTTCGATCCAGAGGCAGTTCTTCTTCGAGAACGCGGTCGATCCCACTGGGGTCGCGTATCTCGAGTTCGCGGGATTCGTCGTCGAATCCGGCGAGTTCTCGCCCGAGCGGATGGCCGATGCCTTTTCCCGGCTCGTCTCCCGGCATGAGGCGTTGCGGACGCGTCTCGTCCTGCGCGGCGATGCGCTGATCCAAGAGATCGATCCGGCGGGGTCTGATGCGATGCGGCGTGTTACCGTTCATCAGGATTTCGGATCGACGCGTTCGGACGATCTTGCGTCGGTTCTGCGTGCCGCTGTATCCCGACCTTTCGATCTCGAGCACGAGTGGCCCGTTCGCCTCGACCTGTTCCAGATCGAGAGAAGTGAATGGGCTGTTGTGCTTGCGTTCCAGCACATTGCGATCGACGAATGGTCACTCCGGATCGCGGCCGAGGAGCTCGCGTTGTTGTACGACGATCCGGATGCGTCGCTCGAACCGGCGCCCCAGTATCTGAGCTACAGCCTTCAGGAGGCGGCAGGGATTGCCCGCGGACACGCCGAGCAGTCCGCGAACCGCCTGATGACGATCGGCCGTCCGACGATGCAATTGGGCCGAGCGCCCGCACAGGCGATCGATCGAGCGATCGCGTGGCCCGATCGGGACGGGTGCCACGAGCTCTGTGCTCGACTCGGTGTGACGCCAACCGCGTTGAGTTGCGGGCTCTACGCCGCCGCGATTGCGAGCGTCACGGGGCTCGACCGCGTGGCGATCCTCACGCCTGTTTCGAGGCGTTTGGACCTCGGGCTGCAGCGCGTCGTCGGCTGCTGCAACATGATGCACGCGCTCGTCATCGACACACCGGATCCGGCGTCCGCGTCGGGGCTTGATCGCATCATCATCTCGGCGTCGTCGGCGATCGTGAACGCGTACACGGACGCGCCCGTTCCTTTCGACGCGGTGGCAAGGATCCTGCACAAGCACGGTGTTCGCGACCACGCCGCCGTGCCCTTCGGGTTTGCATACGAGACAAATCCCCCGTTCTGCCCGGCGTTCTCGTCGATTCGTGTCAGGCCGCTGCCGATCAGGAGCCCGATCGCCCGGTTCCCGCTCGGACTTTCGATCGACTCGCGCGACGGCCAGCCCATCGCGGTGTTCACCACACCGCAAGCCGAGGGGGCGCGGGAACGGCTCGATCAGTTTGCAAATCAGTTCCAAGCGTGCCTGCGCCGATTGGATTCAGGAACGGAATTGCCTCGCGGCGGCTCATCGGAGCGATCCTCCGAACCGCAGGCGCGGGTGGCACGCGACGGCGCTTCTCTGGACGCGCCCGAATCGGCACCACGGAGATCCGGGTCTGTTGACGCACGGCGGATCGCTCACGACGCTTGGGTGATGGTGCTCGGGGTGTCCCCGGCGAGCGATCTGACGCATTTCTTTGATTCGGGGGGGCATTCGTTGCTCCTTCTCCGTCTCGCCGCGCGGATCCGGGTTGTCGCCGACGCGGAGATCCCGCTGGGCGCATTTCTCGACGAGCCCACGTTCGGGAAGCTGGTGTCACTCGTCGCGAGGCACGTCTCGGGCAAGACAAGCAACGGGGAAGCCGGGTTCCACATCGAAGAGTTCGGCGAAGGCGAGCGGGTGGTCGTGTGCATACCCGGTGCCTTTGGTCGGCCGATATCGTTCGGCCGGCTGGCCGAGGAGTTCGCACACCGCGATTCGGGTGTCAGGCTCCGGTGCTACAACGTCTACGACGCGATGTCAGGACGGCCGGTCCCCGAGGGGTTCGAACTTGTCCTCTCTCAGCTCGCACGGGATTTCGACCGGCCGGAGACAGCAGGGATGCTCGGCTTCTGCGCCGGCGGGCTCTACCCACTCTTCCTTGGGGCATTGGCAGAATCCCGGATGCGGAGGCTCCGTCTCTGGATGTTGAACGTCTTCGCGACCGAATCGCCCGATGAATGGCTCTCGCTCCGTGTGCAGAGCCTGCGAGATGCGGCGCTCGATCCCGCGGGAATGCCCGCGGCGGTCCGCGATAGCCTCGTGACACTCTGGCGCATGGCGATGGTCCGCCTCCGCGGGAGCGAAGAAGGGGTCAGTGCCGATCAGTTCACGCACGCAGAGTTCCAGAAGGTGCTCGCCCGGCGCGGTCTCGGGATCTGGCGAGGCGGATCCACCGTGCTCATCGCGGGCCGAAAGCCGGTGTGGCGAACCTACTACCGAAACAGCCGGTTGAACGGCCTGGCCGAGAAACTGCAGGGGCCGACCCGGACTGTTGTTCTGCCGCTGATGCACCACGAAGTACTCACGAGCGGGGCCGCCGTGATCGCTGCCGAGATACACCGCGACATCGAAGCCGCGGGACGCGAGGGGACGGCGTGAAGTCGGTCAATCCAGGCGGGGCGTTCCGACTCGGTTCGGCGTGGACACCACTTCCCGAGCCGGCGGCGTGGTTCTCGATCCTGCCTACCGGTGTTCCCCGTCGGTCGCTCACAACCGGGAATGCGGCATTCTGGAGGCCCCATCTCGCGGCGGGACTCGGGCGTACCCCCGACGATGTTCGCATCGAAGCGCCCACCGGCCAACCACCGAGCTGCAGGGTGGACGGCGTGGATCGTCCGATGAGCTATGCGACGACCGACGGCTGGCGAGCGTGTGCGATCTCGATGTCATCGCGGATCGGAATCGACATCGAAATGCCACGCGAGTTCCCGGAACTCTCGGCGATGTTCGAGCGAGCGGGGGCTCCGGCGTCGTTCCTCGACGCGGCCTCTGGGTTCGGATGGACACCGGCTGTCACGTTCGCCCGCCTCTGGACCGCCAAGGAGGCGGTGCTCAAGGCCGAGGGCGTCGGGCTTCAAACCGACCCACGCCGTGTCGAGATCCGACCCGACTCAGAAACAGCCGCGAGCGGGCGGTTCGGGCAACAGGGCTGGACACTGCGATGGGCTGTTTCCGACGAGGCGATCGTGGCGATCGCCTTGCCCGCAAAACGACAATCGACTGCCTAGGGGCAGTCGATGGATTAGAACCTTGGTTATCGAGCCGACCGGATCATCGCCGACGGCGGGAGCCGACACCGACGATCGCGAGCCCGGCAACGCCGAGCAGTCCGGCGGAGGGCAGCGGAACGACCGTCATCTTTGTGAACTCTTCGCCGATCTGATCGATGCTGCCACCGTTCGGATGAATCCCGCTCAGACGCCCCGACACGGTCAACTCATTCGAGCTGTTCGAGGGCCCCGCGGTTCCACCGAGGCTGTCTTCAAGATCGCTGAGCGAGGCCTCGGACTTGTCGGACCATGCGAGTGCGGGGCTCGTCGTTGAAAGAAACAGACCGACATCGAATGCGCTGAAACGATCACGCGAACGATCGGTCGCCGCGTCCGAAAGCTCCACGCCGACGACAGCGATCTGCGGGAGCGGGAGATCGCGGATCGACAGGGCACCGGATGCCAGACTGCTGCTACCAGCAAGCCCGGCCGAGGCAGCAATGCACAGTGTCAATATGGAGGTCATCTCACTTCTCATTCCACTGCACTCTACGCGAGCAGGAGCGATTGGACTTGTCAACTCGTTAGTATTCGACGTTTTCGGTACAAATTCGTGCGGTGTGAACCATGTTCAGGGGATGGTACGGGGGCTCTGTTTGTGCAGGTCCAAGAACCGTCGATGTCGGCGGCATGTCCGAAAGGGAGGTTGCCATTCTCCGCTTGGATTCGACTGTTCTCATCGGGACCACGGCCACACCGCCGGGGTCCTCGTGGGCCCCCGCTTTGGGTGTTCTTCAAATCGCAAGACACGACGTCCGTTCGTTCATTGATCAATCTTCCGAGGGCCGTTTCGTATCGGTCCGGGCGGAAATGGTCCCCGCGATCTGGAGGGCTCGGCCTTGCTTACTCCCCAACTCAACACACGACTCGGCCTCCTTTTCTTCAGCACCCTTGCCGGCGCCGCCTT
>DDFO01000038.1:40211-49757 GCA_002337215.1 Phycisphaerales bacterium UBA1926
CGCCGCCTACGCCGAGACGATCAATGTCCCTGGCAACTATGCCAACCTTCATGATGCCGTCCAAGCCGCCCAGCCGGGCGACGAGATCCTCGTCGGGCCCGGCGAACACGCCGCGGGCGTTTCGATCAGCAAATCCATCACCGTCCGGAGCCACGCGGGCCCTGAGCAGACGACGCTCGTCGGATCAGGCGACGGTCCCGTTGTTCAGCTCGAAGCGGGCCCGAACGGCGGGGGCACGCTCGTCGGGTTCACGATCACGAACGGCTCGGGACACAACGGTGGCGGGCTCTTTCTTTCGGGCGACGTCGCGGTCATCGACTGCACGGTGTCGGGCAACCAAGCACAGAACGGCGGGGGAGCGTTCCTTGTCGGGTCGCCGGTGCTCTCGGATGTCCGCTTCTTCAGCAACCAGGCGGAGAACGGTGGGGCGGTCTTCCTCTCCCCCGACGCGACCGCCATTCTTGATGTATGCGACTTCTTCGACAACAGCGCCGTGTCGGGTGGGGCGGTCTACATCAGCCCCCGTGGCAGCCGAACCACCTTCGCGACCATCGGTGCCGGTGCCTTCGACGATAACGCGGCCAATGACGGCGCGGCGATCTACGCCCGTATGAGCGGCTTTGACATCGTTGAGGCCAACTTCAACAACAACTTCGCCGCGGCCAGGGGCGGCGCCATCTTCGCGGCCGACGGGGAGTTTTCATCGATCGCGTCGGCGACGATCCGGAACGGCGAGGCCGACGAGGGAGGCGCGATCTACCTCGACGGCTTCGGCGAGTTCCGCATCCAGGACTGCGAGATCTCAGAGAACACCGCATCGGATTGGGACGCCGCGGTGTCGGTCCGAGACAGCCACGAGCTTGCGGTTCAGGGCACATCGATCTGGGGCAATAGCCCTGAGCCCATCAGCGGGGACTGGAACGACCTTGGGTCGAACTCGTTCGACGCACCGCAGCTCTGCGTGGTCGACTTTGCGGCCCCGCACGGCGTGATCGATATCCAGGACCTCATGCTCTTCGTCAACCTGTTCACGAGCCGGGACCCCGCGGCGGACCTCGCGGCCCCGACCGGCATGCATGACCTCAACGACCTGATCGTCTTCATTAACCTCTACTTCGGCGGTTGCGAATAGTCGCACGGGACCGCAGCGCGGCTTGATCCCACGCACCGTCCGACAAGTTCAGATAAAAAAACAACCCGCCGGAAGGCGGGTTGTGTGGTTTTGAAGATTCGAGCCGCGGTCGGTTAGCGGCGGCGGCGGATCGCGATGCCGGCAAGGCCAAGCGCCGCGAGGGCACCAGCCTGGGGCAGCGGGACGAGCACGAGCACGTCCTGCGAATTGGCATCGCTGCCGACACGGTACATGTTCAGAATGCGAACCCGATCGCCGAGGCCGGAGTCGGCGAGCTGCTGGGCGAGCGTGTCGACGTAGTAGTTCGCGAGGGCGACGACATCGGCGTTCGACGAGGTGTTCTCGATCGTCCGCTCCTGCTCGATCTCCCAGATCGCCGCTTGGAGAGCTTCAGCAGAGCGCTTGCGGTTCAGGTTGCCATTGGTGCCGCCGTCGCCGTTGTTGTCGAAGTCATAGTTCGCCAGCGTGCCGTTGGCGAACGCTTCATACAACGCCGCGGTGCGAGCGTCGAGCGGATCGGGGTTTCCGCCGCCGATACCACCGTTCACCGCTGCGGTGTTGATGTCGAAGGTGTACTGGGCACCAGGAGACAGCGACTCGTTGAGCTCGACGCAGAACGTCTGGAAATTCCCGAACAGACGAGGGCCGGCAACGCCGGTCATGTCGAACTCGCCGCCGCCGTTGTTACCACCGAAAGGCGCGGTGCCGTTGAACATCACCGTACCGTCGGAACCAGCGCCAGAGGCCATTGTGGCCAAGCTGGCGACGCATAGCAGTGTGACAGTCTTTTTCATAATACTCACTCCCCGTGTATGACCCATACAAGGCGTTCTTCTCTTACCGGCACCGTGCACCCCTGCACTGCGCCCACCACATTGGTGTACATTGAATTATGCAGACCTTGCGAGATGACTCAAGATCAGGATCCGAATTTTTTCGGACTTGGTAACGCGCAAGAGATGCCGGATTCCGTAAGTCTCTGATAAAAATGCAATTAGGCGGGATTTTTTCGGGTTCCGACCGTGGGCGAGCAGAAAAAAGAAGCGACAGAAATCACCCGAATGGGTGTACTCGTTGCGATATCGAGCCGGATCAGCCCATAAAAAAAGCCCGCCGAGAATGGCGGGCTCCTTGAATTATAGTCGATACCGTTCGGCTTGGTTTAGCGACGGGTGCGACGACGGACGGCGATTCCCGCGAGGCCCATCGCGGCGAGGGCGCCGGCCTGGGGAAGCGGGATCAGCACCAGAATGTCCTGCGAGGCTGCTCCGTTGCTGAGACGGTACATGTTGAGGATGCGGACGCGGGCGCCAAGGCCGGCGTCGGCGAGCTGCTGAGCGAGAACGTCCACGTAGTAGTTCGCGAGGTCGCGGACGTCCTGGCGGTTGGTCGTGTTCTCGATCGTGCGCTCCTGCTCGAGCTCCCAGATCGCGGCCTGGAGGGCTTCGCCGCTCCGCTGGCGGTTCAGGTTGCTGTTCAGGCCGCCGTCGCCGTCATTGTCAAAGTCATAGCTCGCCAGCGTGCCGTTGGCGAATGCCTCGTACAGCGCCGCAGTGCGGGCGTCGAGCGGGTCGGGGTTGCCGCCGCCAACGCCGCCGTTGGTGGCAGCGGTGTTGATGTCAAAGGAGTAGCTGGCGCCGGGCGACAGCGACTCGTTGAGCTCAAGGCAGAAGCTCTGGAAATTCCCGAAAAGCCGGGGTCCGGAGACGCCGGTCATCGAGAATTCACCGCCGCCGTTGGCGCCGCCGAACGGGGCTGTGCCGTTGAACCTCACCACGCCGTCGGATCCGGCGGCGGATGCCAAAGTCGCGAGGCCTGCGAGGCACGCAAGGGTCATGCTCTTCTTCATATCTCTTCGTCCTTCCTGAGGGGGCCGATTCTGGAACCCAGATCTGGGTACATATTTAACGCCGATCAGGAGGGATGCTCTCTTCTCCTCGAGATCGTCTCTCCAAAGATAAACGCGAACCGCCGTCGCGTTCAACGCGTTGCGCTGTTAAAAGTCGAAATCGATCAGATTTGGCCTAAAAAGCGTCAGAATAGAGATTTATCGGCCTCGTTACGACCGCTGTAGTGCCACACGAATGCGGGATCTCGTCAATTGAGGGCTCGGCGCAGTGCGTCAAGATCGGCTTGCGTTTGGGCGTCCAGGTCGGTCATGTTGCGGGCTTTCTCTTCAGCCTCTGCTGCCCGATTCAGGCTGCCAAGAAGAAGGTGGGATCTTCCAGCGAGCACGAGGGCGTTCGCTGGAGGACTCTCCGATTCCAGCAGGGGTGCGAGCTGGTCCAGTGCTGCCTCAGGCTGAGCCAGACTCAATAGAGCCCTGGCACGACTCACGCGGATCCCGGGCTCAAAGCCCGCCGCATCGGCTCCGGCGAGACGGATCGCCTCATCCAGCGCGACGATCGCGTCCTCTGCACGGTGATCCATGGTGGAGAGCAGTTCGCCGAGGGCTGCGGGGACAATCGCCGCGTCGGGTTCGAGTTCGCGGAGTCGGTTCAGCGTTGCTTCGGAACGCTCCCCCTGCCCTGCGAGTGACTCGGCCTGCGAGCGGATCCAGAGCCAATCGGACGTCTCCCGACCGTGCGTTTCGATCACCGCCAGGGCTTGCTCCGCATCTTCGGCCTTGCCCGAGAAGCGTGCGAGGACAATGTACTGGCCGGCCTTCGCCCTCGCGAAGTTCTCTGCAGAGATCATCGCCAGCCACTCGCGGCGTGGGTTGAGCCGGTCGTTTGGGAGAGCAATGGTGGCGAGCATCGCGGTGTTCTGCCACGCGACCGACCCGCTCTCAAGCCTTGACATGAACATCGCCGACGCTTCGGGAGCGTTGCCGAGCCCGGCGAACGCGACTGCGAGGGCTGTGAACCCTGCGCTCGGTTGGTCGAGCGAGTCGGATTCCAGCCGGTCGCGATACCCTGAGAGCAGATCGATCACGCGCTGGAAGTTGCCGCGGTCTGCCTCGAGCAGCGCGAGGATGACCGTCGCCCTGAAATTGTCCGGAGCAGTCATCCTGACCAACCGTTCGGCTGGCTCGATCGCCTCATCGATCCGTCCCGTTTGGCGGAGCGTCTCGACGAGCAGCCGCAGCGGCTCGGTCGCGCGAGGCATCGCGTCGGTCGCAGCACGAGCAACGGCGATGCCGTCATCGGGCCGGCTCAACAGGAAATACGCGTCGATCCGTGTGCGCCACGCCTCGATGAGCTCCGGGTGGTCCCGGCAGATCTGGGCGAGCCGATCGAGCAATTCCTGGTCGTCGATACTGCCGCGGCCGTGAGCGAGCGTCGTGTCGCGGAAGGACCCCCAGCCCGGCACGTCGTCGCGCCCGGCCTGATTCGCGATGCCCAGCGAGAAGGCCCTGAGTGGATTCTCGCTTGCATACGCCGCAATCTCCGGCGAGTCCGGAAGTGCTTCCATCGCCTCGTCCACCGTGCTGTTGAGCAACGCATCGTCGCCGATCGCACCCGCGACGCGGATCGCCGAGACCCAGGATTCCGGTGTGCCGGTGCGGCGGGCTGCCGAGAGTTGGTAGGGGAATGCGTCGCGTTGGCGTCCAACCCGCATCAGCGTCCGTGCGATGACCGCATCGCGTGGCGTTCCGTTGTGCGGGTCGGGAAGCTGTCCGAAGACTTCCAATGACCTGGCGAGTGCCCCAGCCTCCGCGAGCAAGTTCGCCGCGGCTTCGAGGTTGTCGGGGTCCCAGTCCTGATGATCGAGAAAGTCGTTCACGACCTCAACCGCTTCCCGGGATTCGCCGGCGCGGAGATGCATGCTCGCGAGGTCGAGGACGGACTTGGGCACGTCGTACCCCGCGAGGTTCCGCTGGTCGACCGCCGCCTCAGAGAACCGCCCGGCTTCAAGCAGCAGGTTCCGCCTTTGATATCGCCCTTCGAACGGGAGTTCATCCACCGCGGCGAACCGATCGAGCGCGCGCGCCGCCTCCACGCGGCGGTTCTGCTCTCGCAGCATCTCGATGAAGGGTTTGAAGGCGAACACACGCAGGCCGGGCCCGGTCGCCCGGTCGTAGTACTGCGCGGCCTGGTCAATCGAACGCGAAGCCTCATCTTCTCGCCCGGCGGCGGCGTGCCGGTTCGCGATTATGCAGTAGGCGCGAGCCGTCAGCATCAGAGCATCGAAATCGTCGGGTGCCTCGCGGAGCAACCGTCCCAGTTCCTCAGTCAGAATCCGGGACAGTTCTTCGTCCGTCGGTTCGCCCTCGATCGTCGCACGGGCGTTGAACGTCTGCCAGGCGAGCGACTCTTCTCCCACGGCGTTCCGCAGCCGCGAGATCGCAAGCCGCGCCGCGTCGAGGTCGCCCCAGATCGCCCGCGTTCGGAGCGCCCCGAGTTGTGCCGCTCCGGATTCGGGGTAGTCATCCGAAAGAGCGATCGCTACTTCCATCGCGTCGTCGGTTTCCGCATCGTCGAGAAGCCGGACGAGCGCCCGGCGGTAGGGCAGCGCCTCGTTCAAATCGCGTTGCTCGATCTCATTCATGAGCATCGCCCGGCCTTCGTCGAGCCGGCCCGCTTGGGCGAGCGTCACCGCTTGCACCGCGAGCAGTTCGATGCTCTCGGTCCGGGTCGTCATTGACGCGAGCATCTCATTGCTGAGCTCGGGCGCGTAGATCTGCAGCGATCGGACCAGCCCGATCGTCCCCATCGGGTCCGGAGGCGGATCCGAGTTCAGCAGCCGCCGGGCAAGTTCGATCCCCTGCTCGGTCTCGCCGCCCAGCACCATCGCCCGCGCGAGCCGGACATCCAACGTCGGATCCGATTCGGTCCGTTCGGCGATCCCGCGGAGCACATCGAGTGCCTCCCGTGCGAGCAGTGGGTCCCCAACCTGCTCGGCCCGCGTCAGCACGTTGTCGAGGCGATCGAGCCCGGGGATCGAGCTTCGATCGGACATGCTGCCATACGCCGTGATCGCGCGGTCCAGGCTTCCATCCGCCGCGTAGGCGTCGCCCAGGGCTTTCCACGCGCGATCACGCGAGATCCCGCCCGCTTCCGCAGCGGCGCGGAGCGAGAGCGACGCTCCGCGGTAATCGCCCATGCGATAGAGCGCGACGCCCCGCAAATAGTCCGCGACGGCGCGTGACTCGGTATCCCGAGCCGAAAAAGACGAGAGTGACTTCGCGACCGATTCGTTCTCGCCCGCCCGCAGCCGGTCCATAGCCGCGAGGAGTTCTGTCCAGGCCGACTCCGTCACAACGCTTGCGAGCGGCGCGACGGTCTCGCTCTGCATCGCCTCGCCCATCCTCGGCTGCTCGCCGATCAGAACCAGGCTCGCCCACCACGCTTCCAGTGGGTCGGGTTCGGAGCCGATCCGCGTCGCGAACTCGCGAGCCCGATCCGTCCGGTTCGCCCACCATGTCCGCCGCGTCGCCTGCCCGGCGACCGCCGGCCCCAGTTCCGGGTCCTCAATCGCTCGAGCGAACAGAGTATCGGCGAGTTCGAGCAGCGTGGGCTCACCCAACTCGGCCTCCGGGTCCCGTGCGAGGATCGAGCGATTGAGGTCGCGGAGCCAATCGACCAAGTCGCTGACCTGCTGCGCCGACACCGGTGGTTGCTGGGCTGCTTCGCGGGCCGCGGCGATGCTCCGATCAATATTGTTCCCGACCGCCTCGAGCTGGGAGAGCCATGACAGGTAGTTGGGGTCGCTCCCGAACTGTTCTTTGAGTTCACGAGCGTGGGTCACGCGGACGAGATCCGATCGGCTGTTCCGGGACGCCACGGCGTCCCATTTCCTGTGGGCGTCCAGAGACTCGGGATGATGCTCAATCAGCGCGTCGGCGTCGGCCATCGACTCCTCGTTGCGACCCAGATACTGCAGTGCTTCGATCCGCCGCGTCCTGGGCTCATAAAGAGTCGGGTCGGCGGTTAGCATCCGGTCCGCGAGATCGACGAGTTCGGTGAGGTATGCGAGCTCCCAATAAAGATCGAGGAGGATCGCCTTCGCCTCCAGATCCGCCGGCGCCAGCGAGACCGCCGCTTTCGCGACCCCGATCGCGCGTTGCAGATGAGCCCCGTTCGGTAGTTCGACAGCTGCGCGGCAGACCGCGTATGCCTTGAGCAGTTCCGGGTCGTTCTTGATTCCGGCGATCGCGGTACCCAGGTGAGGCAGAGCCGCGGCATACTCGGCATCCCTCGTGCTTTCTTGATCCCCGGCCGCCTGGTAGAGCTTCATCCCGGTGGCGTACGCCTCTTCGACCCGCGCGGCACGCGCGGATGAGCGCACGATGAACACCCCCGCAAGCACCGCGGCTGCGATCGTCACGATGCCCGCGAGTGCGGCGAGACGACGGATCCCTCTTCTAGTCATTCGATTCCCCGTTCTGCTCAGGTCAGGATGCCACGCACCGTTTCGAAGATAATCCGCAGATCACCGACGAACGACTGGTGCTGCACATACTCAAGATCGTACCGGATCCATTCTTGGAAGTCGGTCTGCGGCTCGCGTGTCCGGCTCACTTGCCAGAGCCCCGTCACGCCTGGTCGAACGCTCAGCCTCGCCTCGCGCCATGTCGGACAGTACTGATTTTCTTTCTCGGGGCTCGGGCGAGGTCCGACCACGCTCATGTGTCCCGCGAGCACGTTGAGGAACTGCGGGAACTCGTCGAGTTGATATTTCCTCAAGATCCGTCCCACGCGTGTCACCCGCGGATCGTCCTCCATGTAGAACTGCGGCCCGTCCGCCGCGTTCTTGGAGAGAAGCGCCGCCTTGACCTGCTCCGCGTCGCTGCGCATCGTGCGGAATTTGAGGCACGGGAACTCTCGCCCGCCGAGCGTCTGCCGCGTGTGCGCGAAAAAGAACGGGCGCCCGTCCTCAAGTGCGATCGCGATGAGGATCGGGACATAGAGCGGGAGCGTTCCGACGAGGACGCAGAGGCTGAAAACCACATCAAAGCAACGCTTGATGAGCCGGCGCATCGAACTGCCCGAGGTGAGGCTGGGCAGCGACCAGTGCGGCGAACGCGTCAGATCCCAATCGACGTCGGCGACCGTTGTCTCTGCGACCGGATCCGGGGACACATCGTCGGCGATCAAGACCGGGCCCGCGACAACCGTCCCGGCATCGAGCGACACATCCGCCCCGATCCAGGCGTTCCCGACGATCCGCACGCCGGGATTGAGCCGGGCGCGTTCATGCACCCACACGCCCGGCTGGTACTCAAAGACATGCGGGAGAACCGCGTTGATGCGTTTCCATTGCGACATCGCCCCAGCGAGCCAATCCTGTGAGGTCACCTCGTCGGCGGCACCACTGAAACCCTCGGTCGCGATCGAGAGCAGATCGCGCGTTTCGACCAAACCCCGGATCGCCCGAGTCCCGGCTCGCGCGTCCGACGCGGCGGCCCACTCGCGAGCCAGACCGATCTCGGCCGTGATCCACACACGCTCGCATCGCCGGACCGCTCGGCCGTACTCACGCACAAACCGGATCCCGTCGGCGTGTTCTGCGACCGCCTCGGTGTAATCCTTTGAATCCCGGACCGCGACACGGAGCCGGACCGCGCGCGGCGCTGCCCAGTGCATCTTCTTGAGAATCTGCTGCATATCCAGCAGCACGAGCTGATCGGCGCGAACCAGCAAATAGAGAGCAGGACCCTTGCGAACACCCCCGGCGCCGGAGCCAGAACGAACCACCTGCATGCACCGGGACGCCCAGAGCAGATCGTGCAGCGACCAAGGCTCGCCGCCCCAGATTCTCAGCGGGGACGCAACCTGCGCCGTCGGATCTCGCACGGCTTCTTTGCGTGCCGTCGCGGTGGGGTTCATGCCGGCGTGTCCCGTGTCCCGCTCGTATCGTCCGGTTGGGCAGGGCTCGCCGAACCGTCCACGATCTCCCTTGCTTCGGCCGGGGACGCTCCGGTCATCCCGGGGCGGACCGAGCGCCGGCTCGTGCTCGAGGGCGGCGCGAAGCTGCGGTTGAAATCGATTGTTGTCGCGCGGTTGAAGACAATCCCAACGCTCCGAGCGTTCAACTCGCGGAGTCGGTCGGTGGCCATCTTCAGAAGGCGAGATTCCATCCCTCGCGAAACGATGAGCAGCATCTGATCCATCGATGATGTCATCGCCGCCGCCTCGATGCTCCCGAGGATCGGTCCCGTATCCACGATGATCACGTCGTACTGCTGCCGGGCCGCGTCGAGGATGTCCCCGAGCACTCTCCCGCAGAAGACCTCGGACGCCTGCTCGTCGTCGGACGCCGGGATCGCGTCAAAGCCGTCTTCAACGTGCACGACAACATCGCTCAGCGACGACGACCCGTCGAGCTGCGCAATCGGTGTGATGCGGAGTTCCCGCGTCGAGCCCCTGCCCACAAGATCCGCATCGATCAGCAGCACGCGCCGCCTCGTCGCGGCGTACGACCGCGCGAGTCTCGTTGCGATCGTCGTCTTCCCGTCCCCCGCCGTCGGG
>DDFO01000038.1:49848-53137 GCA_002337215.1 Phycisphaerales bacterium UBA1926
GGCTGGTGATCCCGCAGACCAGACACCGACGCCCGCTCCGCGCATCGAGGATCACCCGCAGGAACTGGAACGCCTCGCGGACGCTCATTGCCGCACCGTTCGACTCGGCGCTCGGGAACTCGGGGATCATGCCCAGCATCGCGAAGTCGCCCCGGGCCGCGGTCACGTCGTCGGCCACGCGGACCCGCGGGAACGCGACCCCGAACGCGGTCACCGCGACGATGCCGAACCCGAAACCGCCCACGAACCCCGCGCCCGCGATCGCGAGACGACGGTCTGTTGAGGGCTGGAGCGGGCGCTCTGGTTCCTGCATCTCGCGGATCCGCAGACTGATCTGCGATTCCTTCTCGACCCGCAACGCCTCGAGCCGGCGTTCGGCGTCCTCGAGGCGGTCGTTCGCGATCTCGGCCTCCTGTTGAAGGCCGAAGACATCCATCCGTGCGCGAGCAATCCGCTCGAGCAACGACCGCTTCAGTTCGTGCTCTCGCTTCAGGTCCTCGAGCCGGGCTTCCATCTGTGACCGGCCCTCGTTGCTCGCCACCAGTTCCGAATCGGGTGTGACTTTGCCGGCAAGCTCGTCCTCACGAGCCTCGATCGCGTTGTCGAGCACCTCGATCGAGCGTGTCATCTGCTTCGCCTGCCGGTGCTGCGGTGTTGCGTTCAGCAGCAGCGCGTCGAGCTGCCGCTGCAGCAGGTTCCGTTCGTCCTTGAGGCGTTCGAGTTCGGGATCATCGATCTCAAACGCTGGGTCGCGGACCACCCCATCGGGCGACATGCTCAGCAGCGTCGTCAGCTCACGCACCTGCTCATCGATGATCGCGAGCTCGCGCATCGTGTTCCGCTGCGCCTGCTGCAGATCCTCGGTTCCCGCGACGTTGATCGCGCGGTCGAGGGCCGTCTTACGCTTCTCATCACGCTCGCGGAGATACTCTTCGCGGAGCCTTTCGAGGTCGAACTGCTTGTCCCCGTACATCCGGCGTTCGGTTTCGTCTCGAATCTCACGGTACGACTTGAGCACCGCCTGGGCCGCGACCTGGGCCGCCGCCGGGGACTGATCGCTCGCTGTCACGACGATGAGGTTCGCACGCTTGGGCGTCGTGACCGCGACACTGTCGCGCATCCGAATCAGCCCCGCAGACCCCGCGGGCCACCCCACGGTCCGGAGCCGCTCGTCGTCGACGGCGCGGTTCAGCACCCGCTCGCTGAGAATCATCGACGCCTGCTGACTCACGAACGCCTCGAACGCCGACGCGCTCTCCTTCACCTCGTCGTCGTACAGCACCGCGGGAACCGTCAGGTTCGCTTCGAGCACCGCCCGGCTCGTGAACTCGGGGGGCATCACGAAGTACCCCGCGATCCCTAAGGGAATCGCGAGCACGAGCCCCAGCGCCGCGGCGATGAGGTACCGACCGCGCAGCGCGCGGTGCACGATCATCAGCGGGTTCGGGCCCGCACCAGGCCCGCCGTCGTCCTCGAATAAATCGTCCGGCCCGGGTGGCAAAGCGCTCACATCGGCCCCCTCTCGACATCCAGTAAGACGGGCGAGATCAAGCCCATCGCTGCCTCGACAATCTCGTCACGCCGCGGCGCGTCCACGTCCGCTGGGAGAATGATCTGAACTTGCGCGGACCCGAGCCGAGCCCGGTCGCGGAACCGGCCCGCCCGATCGGGCAGCGACAGATCGCGCCCGAACGAATCGTCGCTCTCCGTCGCGGGCAACGCGAACAGGTTCACAATGCGGATCCGCTCTTCGACAAAGTCGGCCTCGCGTCCGAACGCGTACCGCATCGCGGGCGCCTCGATCGAGCCGTCGGTCTCGTTGATCGCGACGGTCATCGTCGTGCGCTGCTCGAGGGTCCATCCGTTCGCCTTGTAGCAGACCGGGGGGTAATGCCCCAGCATGTCGCGGACATCGCCGCAGTGAACGATGAGCACCTCGAACCACTCGCGGGTCTCCGCGTGGGTGTATCGCCGCTGCAGAATCTTGTTGGGTTGCAGCAGGTCCTGAGCCGCCGCGATCACCGGGATCTCAACACCCAGCCAGGGGCCCGACTGCATCGGGACGCCCTCGATCGTCACCTTCACACGATCGAAGTACGCCGAGGTCCCCGGCGCGGTCCGCATCGTCCCCGCGGCGTTGGTCGAGACCATCGCGATCAGCAGCCCTGCCGCGAGCAGCGGGGCGGCGAATGTGCGCACAGAAAGTTTCATGCCGTCACCTTTGGGACCGGGTAGGGCGAGACCGGGACCTCGAGCCAGCGGAGCAGCGCCAGGCAGCCCCAAAGCAGGCAGAGTGCGAGCGCGAGCACCGCCCAGCCCCCGATATCATGCACGAGGCCCGCGGTGTCCGACTCGGCGTACCCGTACGCGAGGGCCGTGGGGATCAGACGGATGATGTTAACGATCAGCGCGATGAGCGGGCTCAACGCGAGCAGCAGCAGGCGGACCTTCTTCCGCATCGGAACGCTGAACACGAACGCGAAAGTGATCAGGCCCAGTGCGCTGACCATGCGCATGCCGTTGCACGCTTCGGCGACCGCGACGTCGTGCCCGTTGATCTGAAGCACGATACCCGCCCGCTCGACTGCGACGCCGAAGAGCGCGAGCAGGTGCTCGGAGACAAACGCGGAGATCTCCTGCAACGGGATCGCGATGTGCTGACGGAACCGGCCAGGTACCGGGAACAAGAAGAACAGGGCGATCAGACTCGGCTTGAACAGCATCGGGAGCCGATGCCCGAGCACCGAGATCACCGCGCCGCCGACCGCCAATAAAGCGCCCAGGTGTTGGGCAAGATCGATTGCGTAGTAGAACCCCGCGGCGATCAGAGCCCAGCCCGCGCCGATCATGACCGGACCGACCGGGGAGGGCTTCGGTCGCCAGTGCCTCAGCCGGGAGCGGCGGAGCGCGCCGAGCCAGATCGCCACCGGCAACGCGAGCAGGATGTGCGAGTTCTCGGGGTTGTGGAACGCGAGGTGCCAGATCTCGGCCCAGACACCCAAGGTCGCAATGATCGCCAGCACCACCATGAGCGGTGCGACCAGGGCGACCAGGATCCAGTGCGTCTGCTTCATCGTTCCCGTGTCTCCCGAACGTTATCGGCGAAGTCAATCATCGGCCGCTCGGACGATCGAATCGACCACAACACCCTCTTTCGGCACCCGCGCACCCGGTCCGACAACCGATCGGAGGATGATCGCGCCCTCACCGATCTGGGCACCCGCGCTGATCACGGACCGCGCCGCGGCGACACTCGATTCGACCTCTGCCCCCGTCGCGATAAGTGACG
>DDFO01000038.1:53169-65849 GCA_002337215.1 Phycisphaerales bacterium UBA1926
CCCGCCATATTCGGTGGGGGTAACACCCCGTGCCGACCGGCCGATGACCCGTGCAGACTGGGGGGTTCCGAACGCTCCAATACCGCCGAGTGCACCCAAATAGGTGTCAAGCGAGCGGATCGGGTAGCTCCATCCATCAAGCGCAATGCTCCGGACGACGCATCCATCGGCCTGTGCCGCCGGGATCCACTGTTCCTTGATATCCATGAACCCGATCGACGGCACGATCTCGATCGCCTCAGCATCCGCGATCAGGATGCCTGAAAAACTGCCGTCCGGATTTGTCGCGATTGTGATCGTGGGACCACCTGCCTCATGGGCATCGAGCATCGGCCGGAATATCTCGGGGGACGCGAGAAGGCGGGAATGCTCGATCACGATTCGAGGCCCCGGTGCCTCCAAAGAGACGCTCGCATCGCGGAGCACACCCGCGGGGCCGCGGTACGCCGCGGAATCGACAAGCAATCGCGGCGACCAACCCGCTCGCTTCCAGTTTCGCTCGCCCTCGTCATCGGTGAGCACGATGACCGACTCGTCGCCGAGTCCGACCGATGTGAACGCTGTATTCCAGACGTCGAAGATGCAGCGGTCTGGATCCTGAGGCAGACAGAGCATCGGGCGGCCGAACCGATCGGCAAGGCCCGGAGATCGCAGGCCGCCACCAAGCACGAACGCGCCCGCGGCACGAGGGCGTGTCTGGGCCGGCTCTGGCGGATCGGATTGTGTTTGCACGGCTTGCAATGGGACGTTTCCAGAAAAAGACACCAGAACGGGTGGGTGTCCGATCGCGTTTGCCGCGGCCGAGCAGATCTCGGGCCGGCTCGCTCCTCATTGAACTCGGTCGATTCGCCGCTGATCTTCCCCGGCGTTCTCAGCGATCGGCCTGATCTCATGAACATGATGCATACGACTGACAACGCAGCGATGATCGGACGATCGCACCGTGTATCGAAAAAGTCAGGGACTCGATCTGGTGGTCGCGACGCCCTGTGGTTTGTATCGACGGAGACTCTTTTGCGGACGATCCACCCGAACTGGTGGAGAATCAGGAGTCCGACTCATCCACTCGGCACGCTGAGAGCTCGGGAGGGGACGCCCACGTACGATTTGTTCTGGTGAAGACGGCCGGATTGGACTTCAGGTGGCACAAGCCTGACGACGATCGACTGGGTGTGGTTTTTGGCAAACCGGGTTGGATCGCCGAACGACCGAACCGACTTTTTTACGCAGCGCTGATACGTGGACAGGACGGAGACCGATGGGGGCTGAATTCGGAGACAGGACGCTCATCATCGGTGCGGCCGGCATGCTCGGCCGGGCGATCTGCCACACCCTCGCTGGTGCTGGCTTGGCATTCGACGCTGTAGATGCGGTCCGGAACGAGGCCGAGGGGATCGGCGGGTTCGATCTGTGCGCCGAGCGGGATCTCTCCCGGATCGCCGATGGGCGATGGGCGATGGTCATCAACTGCGCCGCGTGGACTGACGTTGATGCCGCCGAAGAGAACGAGCAGGCCGCGACGGCCTTGAACGGCATTGCGGTTGGTGCACTCGGCGCCGCGTGCAACGCGGGCGGGTGTCTCTGTGTCCATTTCAGCACCGACTATGTCTTCAACGGACAGGGCACGTCTCCCTACACCGTGGATCACCCGATCGATCCGATCAACGCCTACGGGCGATCGAAGGCGGTCGGGGAACGGCTGCTGGCCGAGTCGGAGGCCGAGCACATCCTGATTCGCACGAGTTGGCTCTATGGGCCCTGGGGGAAGAACTTTGTGCGCACGATGCGTTCGCTGATGCAGTCCCGCGATTCGCTGAAAGTGGTTGATGACCAGCGGGGCCGTCCGACGAGCGTCGAGCAGCTCGCACGCACGACCCTCGGGCTCGTGAGCGCGGGCGCTCGGGGCACCTTCCACGCGTGCGATGGGGGTGAATGCACCTGGCACGGTCTGGCGTCCGCGATCCGCGACACGCTCGGGCTTGGTACGACGATCGATCCGTGCACGACCGGTGAGTTCCCGCGTCCGGCGGTGCGCCCGGCCTACAGCGTGCTGGATCTGAGCACAACGACTGGTATCGTGGGCGAACTGATTCCGTGGGAAGACGAATTACGGCGTGTGCTCTCCGCGGTCGACGCCGCCGAGCAGACCGAAGAGGCCAAGGCATGAAGAAGATCCTCGTTACCGGCGGTGCGGGCTTCATCGGCTCGAACCTGATCCGCATGATGCTCGATGAGTACGACGGCTACGACGTCGTCAATCTCGACGTGCTCTCATACTCGGGCAACCTTGAGAATCTCGCGGGGTGCGAAGACAACCCGCGGTACTCGTTTATCAAGGGCGATGTGTCGGACCCCGATACCGCGTCGGCCGCGATCGCCGGTTGCGACGCCGTGCTGCATCTCGCGGCCGAAAGCCACGTTGATCGTTCGATCACCGGGCCGCGCCCGTTTGTCGTCGCCAACACGCTCGGGACCCAGACAATTCTGGAGGCGTGGCGGCAGGGCCAGGGGGGCGAGGGTGCGCCGTTTGTCTATATCAGTACCGATGAGGTGTACGGGAGCCTCCCGCTCGAGAACCCCGAGGTGCGATTCACCGAGGACTCGCCGATCGTGCCCAGCAGCGTCTACTCGGCGAGCAAGGCCGCGGGTGATCATCTCGCGCACGCCTATCACCACACCTACGGCATGGATGTCCGCATCACGCGATGCTCAAACAACTTCGGGCCTTACCAGTTTCCCGAGAAAGTCATCCCGCTGTTCGTGACCAACCTGATGGAAGACAGAAAGGTCCCGCTCTACGGAGACGGGCTGAATGTCCGCGACTGGATCCATGTTGACGACCACGCCCGGGGTATCCTGGCGGCGCTCGAGAAGGGCAGGGGGGGCGAGGTCTACAACCTCGGGTCCGACAACGAGCGGTCCAATCTCGAGCTCACGCACATGATCCTCGACTTGATGGGCAAGGGGAAAGACAGCATCGAGCATGTCGAGGATCGGTTGGGTCACGACCGCCGGTACGCGATCGAGTCAGCCAAGGCGCAGCGGGAGCTGGGCTGGAAGGCCGAGCGGTCGGCCTGGCCCGAAGGGCTTGAGAAGACCGTGCAGTGGTATCGCGACAATGAGGAATGGTGGCGGCGCGTCAAGAGCGGTGCGTACCGCGAGTACTACGAGAAGCAGTACAGCGGGCGGTGAGCGCCGGGCTCGTGCGGATGACCGCGTGCGAGCACCGGGAACGGACAGGGTTGCTGCGGGGAGCACGATGGGCGTGACGATCGAGAAGACCGAACTGGACGGCGTCTTGCTGATCACGCCGGACAAGTTCGGCGATGAGCGAGGGTTCTTCAGCGAGACCTATAACGCGGCGGCACTGCGAACGCACGGCATCGAGGCCGAGTTCGACCAGGACAACCACTCCTTTAGCGCAACGCCCGGCACACTCCGGGGACTGCATTTCCAGCGGGCACCAACCGCCCAGACCAAGCTCGTCCGCGTGACACGAGGCTCGGTGCTCGACGTCGCGGTGGATATCCGAACCGGGTCGCCGACATACGGCCGGCACGTTGCTGCCGAGTTGAGTGCCGACAACTGGACTCAGATTCTTGTCCCCGCGGGATTCGCCCATGGGTTCTGCACGCTCGAGCCCGACACGGAGGTGCTCTACAAGGTTGATGCGCCCTATGCACCCCAAGACGAGGGTGGGCTGCGCTGGGACGACCCGGACCTGGGGATTCAATGGCCGGAATTCGCCGGGGCTGTTCTGTCCCAGCGAGACGGGGAATGGCCTTCGTTCACCGGGTTCGCGTCACCGTTCTCGGTCTAAAAAGGCCTTCTTGGGCCGCAGACTCGCCTCGGGGTCTTGGAATCGCCCCGGAAGCCCGATAGTCTGAAAATGAGGCCTGTGCCGCTGTCAATGCGGCCTGTGCGGACAAATCAGTGGGCGAGGTGTACGGTTGCGTTGCCTGCCCAGAGCTTGGAACCGACTGGTATCTCCGGAGGGGTGCCCGTGCCGGGTGCCCGAGAACCCGGAGGAAGTGACCGTGGACACATCCCATCTTGACATCTCAGGGCTCGGCGTTCGTCGCCATGCCCGAACCGCAGCCCGCTGCACGCTCGCCGGCGCGGCCGCGCTCTTTCTGATCGGTGCGAGCGCCACCGCTGATCCAAGCATCCGACCCGACAGCCGACTGATCTATGTCAGCAGCACCGCCGGCGACGACGCGAACGATGGCCTGTCGCCCGCGTCGCCCAAGCAGACGCTCGCCGGCGCGGTCGATCTGCTGCGCAACGGGTACCCAGACTGGCTGTTCTTACGCCGCGGCGACTCGTGGACCGAGGGCTTCAAACCCTTCGATTTTTCGGGGCGCAGCGACAGTGAGCCGATCGTGATCACGGCGTATGGCCCGGGCGACGTGAGCCCCATGGTCATCCCCAGCGAGCCCTCCAACGCTCGCCCCGATGAGCCCAACACGTACACCTTTGGCATCGACTTCCCGGCCGAGCAGCCCAACGGCGGCGGCGGTGGTGGGGCGGGTCCGGTGCTCGTCCCGGGCAACGGCTGGCTCGACTCGACCGATCAGCCCGCGGCGGTCGGCGCCCAGGGCGACAAGGGGTGGGACGCGAAGGTCATCGCCCGCTGGGATGTTGTCCCGAATCAGACGTTCAGCGGCAACTTCGACATCGGCGTCACCGCGTTCCACATCAACGGGGTTGACCGCGTCGACTTCAGTGTCGAGGGCGGCCCGTGGGTTTCGGTTGACGAGACCTCGGTGAACCCGCGCACCGGCGTGTGGGAGTACTGGGTGACGCTCGACGCCGGGGCCTTTGACGACGACGGACACATCGAGGTCCGCGCCATCGCCTGG
Source organism: Phycisphaerales bacterium UBA1926 (assembly GCA_002337215.1). Taxonomy (GTDB): domain Bacteria; phylum Planctomycetota; class Phycisphaerae; order Phycisphaerales; family UBA1924; genus UBA1926. The sequence goes on from DDFO01000038.1 coordinate 58,032, forward strand.
CCGGAGAACGCGGGTATCCCGCGTGTCCTCGCGGGTGAGTTCAACGATGAATCCGCCATGCTCGGCGAGCACTCGCTCGAGCTGTTTGCCAACGCGAACGGCACGCTCGACCCGGGTGAGCCTATTTACGTCGCGCTCAGCGGCAACGACGACTGGCCGGGCACACGTGACGCCCCGATGGCAACCCTCCGCACCGCGATGCGGGCCATCGACGACGGCGGCATCATCGAGATCATCGAGCCCGGCCTTTACGGTGTTGACCCGAGGGCGGACCGTCCCTTCGAACGATGGACCACGATCCGCAGCGCCGCGAATCTTGATCCTGCGGAAGTCCACATCGGCCCCCACGAGTGGGACCGGATGATGCTCCACGCCAACCACATCAAGTTCCAGGACGTCGCCTTCGACCACGCGGAGATCAAGGAGATCGACGCTCAGGCACCGGCTTCGATGTGGTCATCGCCCAAACTCTGGTTCGATCGCTGTGAGTGGTTCAACAGCCTCGGTTGGACGCACACCCCGTCCGGCTACCGCCCGCCGGCACGCGGCTGGGAAGGACAGCGGTGGGTTTACTCAACTGACACGTCGTATCGCGACATGATCTACGGGCCGGTGAGTCACCTTCTCGTCCGAAACGCGCACCTCGAGCGGATCTCGGGCGACATGTTCCAGAACTCGCTGATGGTCGTCAACTCGCACTCTGACCACTGCGGCGGCGCCCCGATCGCGCACCACACCGACGTGTTCCAGTTCATGACGCCCGGCTACCCGGTGCAGGGGCAGAATGCGACGAATATCATCGCGTACGGCGTCAACGTGACGAACCTCCGCATGGCGCAGACGTTCTTCTGGCGCCTCGCCAACGGGACCGAGCTCAAAGACGCCGCGTTCGTCAACATTCTCAGCAACGTGGTCGAGGGTGCGCCCCCGTTCAGCCAGAACTATTCGGCCAACAACCACGTGCTTTTCAAGCACGTCACGCTGATCGGCCAGTCGTTCATGATGCGAAAGTCAGACGCGCTCGAGGGCCAGGGCTATGACCCGCACAACGTTTCAATGTCCGGCTGCGTCTTCGAGCAACTCACCGTGACGAGTTTCGGCACGCCGATGCCCGAGGGCGTGGAGATCAACAACTGCCACTTCCTGCGCGGTGTCACCTACGGCGACAACGCCAGCTCCGGCAACGACCTGAGCGATCTCTTCCTCAACGCGGACGACGGAGATTTCCGGCCGCTCGCCGACGGATGCCTCTCGGGTCGGGTCGAGATCGGGGTCGGACAGGACCTCTCGGGTCATCAGAGACCTCAACTCGCCGCCGTCGGCGCACTCGAGACGGAATAATATCGATGACCGATTGTCCGCGGCCCGGAAGGGCCGCGGGCGTTTTTCGCACACCGCATCGGGGGAAGCACAAAGATGATCACGATCCGTAGGCTCCGCGCGAAGGCGTGGCGTGTCCTCAGGCGCACGCACAAGGAATCGGTTCGCCGGTGTTTGCCGCTCTTCCGCAAGGCCGATGCCCGCGGCTACCAGCTCGAACGGCTGGGCAGCGACTACGGCGGCTGGCGCGTCCCGGTCGATGCGGTCACCAGCGACTGGGTCTGCTACTGCGTCGGCGTCGGTGTGGACGCGACGTTCGATCTCGAAATCGCCGAGCGGTTTGGCAGCGACGTACACGCGTTCGACCCGACGCCTCGTGCAATCGACTACGCCGATCGGCTCGACGCCCCCGCAAACTTCCACTTCCACCCGGTCGGCATCTGGTCGGAAGATACCGAACTCACGTTCTTCGCGCCGGCCGATTCACGCGAGACCTCACACTCCGTCTTCGATCTGCACGGCACCGGCGGCGGATTCCAGGCACGCTGTTTGACGCTCAAGAGCATGATGCAAGAGTGCGGGCACGACCGGGTCGATCTGCTCAAACTCGATGTTGAAGGGGCATGGAGAGAAGTCCTCGGGCACGTGCTCGACCAGCCGACGCTGCCGATCGTGATGGGCATCGAATTCGATTCGCCGACGTCTCTCCCGCTGGTGATCAAGTGGATCGATCGGCTGCAGGAGAAGGGCCTCTCGCTCGCACACGTCGAGAAGGAAAACTTCGTCTTTATCGATTTCGATCGGCTCGAAGCCAGACGCGCCAGGGCCCGTGAGGCCGCGGCCTGATCCAGACTGCCCAACGCACGGAGGCGCGGCATGCACGCAGGGGAAAACCAGGCGAGAACCCTCGGGTTCTGTATCGCGGGCGCCGCCGCTGGCTCGGGCAACCTCGGTGTCCGCGCGCTCTGCAACAGCACGATCGCGGGGCTCTCACGGAGGGCGTCGGGTGCGACGATCTCGGTCTTTGATGACCGCAAGGGCGTCGCGCCGCTCGACATCCCGGGTGCAGGAGACGGTTGCAAAATTCAGCGAACCGGTGCTCGCCTGACGAGGCGTTGGCACGACCCCGACTCGTTCGGGCACATCCGCGTCGCCCTCCGTCTGGGGGGGCTCAACAACGCGACCGCCCGCGCGATCCGCGACGCCGACGCGATTCTTGATATTTCTGGGGGTGACAGCTTCACCGACCTTTATGGCCCGTGGAGGCTCCGCGCTATCCTGATGCCCAAGCAGATCGCCATCGAATCGGGGACCCCGCTCGTCCTGTTGCCCCAGACCATCGGGCCGTTCGAGTCTCCCAAGGCGATCGAGGATGCACGCCGTGTCATGCTCGGGGCGGCAGCGGTCTGGGCCCGCGACGCGCGATCGGCCGAAAACATGCGGACGATCCTCGGCGATCGGTTCGATCCCGCGATTCACCGCGAGGGCGTCGACGTTGCGTTTCTTCTCCCCCCGGTTGCGCCGCCTGACACCGCGCCGCTCGAGTCGCTTGTCGATGGCCAGCCCTTCGCGGGGGTGAACGTCAGCGGGCTCATCTGGAACCAGCCCGACAAGGCCCGCTCGCAGTACGGCTTCAAGGCGGACTACCGCGTCTTCCTGCCCGCCCTCGTCGAACGACTCGCTCGCGATCCCGGGCTTCGCGTGCTCCTCGTGCCCCATGTCAACGCGCCAGCCGACATGTACGAGTCCGATCTCAGGGCCTGCCGGGAACTGCACGCTGGTCTGGATCCAGCGGTCGCGGAGCGGGTCTCTGTTGTCTCCGAGTTCGACCAGCCCGAGCACGCGAAGTGGCTCATCTCCAGGGCCGAGTGGTTCTGCGGGACGCGGATGCACGCGACCATCGCGGGGCTCTCGACGGGCGTGCCCACCGCGGCTGTCGCGTACAGCCCCAAGACCGTCGGCGTCTTCGAGTCCGTGGCGCAGGGAGAGCACGTCGCCGACCCGCGGACGCTCGACACCGAGCCGATGATCGATGCCCTCTGGCGGAGTTTCGAATCGCGGGCCGACGCGAGGGCCTCACTCGCCCAGCACCTGCCCGGGGTCAAGGCGAAGGCCGAGGCGCAGCTCGATGAGATCGTCACGCTCGCAGGGGGCACGATCGAAATCGTCAACACGCAACCGCCCAGTGCGGAATCCGCGGCGTGAGCGGCAGGCGGTCATTCCTCCGTGGTGGCGTCGTGCTTACCGTTGGGAACACCGCGGGCTCGGTCTGCTCGTTCGCTCGCAACATCATCATCGCCCGCATCATCAGCGTCGATGATTTCGGCATCGCGTCCACCTTCGCACTCACGATTTCACTCATCGAGATGGCGAGCAACATTGCCCTCGACCGCCTCATCATCCAGGCCCCGGACGGCGAGGATGAACGCCTCCAGGCTACGGCACAGTTTTTTCAGGTCATCCGCGGACTCCTTGGTTCTGTCGTCATGTTCGCTGTCGCCGGGCCTGTCGCGGCGTTGTTCGAGATCCCCGAGGTTACCTGGGCGTTCCGCGTGCTCGCCGTCGTCCCGTTCCTGAGATCGCTCACGCACCTCGATCAGTTCCGCATGCACCGCTCGATGCGGTTCGCGGCGTCGGTCTGGACCGACACGACGCCGCTCGTGGTCTCGACCGCGCTCGCTGCGCCGCTCGCGTTCTGGCTCGACGACTACCGCGTTATGCTCTGGGCGGTGCTGATCCAGGTCTCGCTCTACGTGCTGGTCTCGCACATCGTCGCTGAGCGGAAGTACGCGTGGGCCTGGGACCGGGCGCTGATCGCTCGCATGCTCGGCTTCGGTTGGCCCCTGCTCATCAACGCCCTGCTCATGTTCGGGATCTTCCAGGGCGACCGCGCGATCGTCGGCGCCTCGATCTCGATGGAGGCTCTGGGCCTCTACAGCGGCGCCTTCGGCCTGCTCATGATGCCCTCGCTTATCGCCTCCCGCGTGCTCCAATCGCTGCTGCTGCCCATGCTCTCCGCCGCCGCCGACAACGCACCGAAGTTCAACGAACTCTCGGCGTTCGCGATCCAGCTCAGCACACTCGCCGGGATCGGCTTCGCGGCCGGCACAGTCTGGTGTGGGGACAATCTTCTGGTCGTGTTCTACGGCGAGAAGTACGCCCCGGCCGCGTCGGTCGTCCCCTGGCTCGCGTGCATGCAGGGAATGCGCATCGCAAGGGCGGGGCAGAGCATCGCCGCGATTGCCAAGGCGGACACGCGCAACCCCATGTATGCCAATATCGTGCGCACGATCGCGATCCCGCTCGCGATCATCGGAGTGGCGTGCGGAGCCGGCGTCGAGTGGGTCGCCGCGTCCGGGCTCATCGGTGAGGCCCTCGCCGCGGTCTGGTCCCAACGCCTGCTGAGCCGGCGGATCGGGCTCCCGAGCATGCCGGTGATTCCTGCGGGATGCGCTGCGGCGGCGTTCGGGGTTGTCTGTTTCCTAGTCGCACGCGAGTTCGCGGGCGTCGGCAGCGCTCGCCCGCTCGACTTCGTGTGGGGAACTCTCGCTGGCATCGCCTCAGTATCGATTCAGATCGGATTCTCCTCATCGCTCCGCCGCCACCTGTCCGATCGAGTCTCCGAAGGCCCCGGAGTGATTGCCCCCCGACGCCCCGTCGATCAGCCGGTCCGCGAACCTGAGGTCGGCCAGGAGGCTACAGACATGCAGGAGCGATGAACGCGTGAAACTCCCCGTGCTCGATATCCAGGAAGTCACTCAGCGGCAGCTCTGCACCGGGTGCGGCGTCTGTGCATCGGTCGAGCCCGGACGGTTCGCGATGGACGACGCCCCTTCGTTCGGCCGGCGGCCCAGAGTGCTCGACGACGCCAATCCCGAATCGGGCGAGGCGCTCCGTGCCTGCCCCGGCGCCTCCCTGACACACACCTTCGACGAATCCGACCAGGAACTCATCGCGGACCTGCGATCCGCCTGGGGCCCGGTCTACGAAGTCTGGGAGGGGCACGCGACGGCTGACGACATCCGCTACGCGGGGTCGAGCGGGGGCGCGGCGACCGCCCTCGCGCTCTTCGCAATCGAGCAGGAGGGCATGGGAGGGGTGCTCCACACCGCCGCCCGCGAGGACGCCCGTCATCTGAATCAGACGGTGTACAGCACGACACGCGAGGAACTCCACGACCGCACCGGTTCGCGGTACGCCCCGGCGAGTCCCGCCGACCGGCTTGACCTGATCACGAGCGCTGGCAAACCCAGCGTCTTCATCGGCAAGCCGTGCGATGTCGCCGGGGTCCAGCAGGCCCGCCGGCAGAACGCGGCGCTCGATGCAAAGCTGGGGCTCACGATCGCGTTCTTCTGCGCCGGAGTCCCGTCGACCGAAGGGAACCTCGCCCTGCTCCGGAAGATCGGTGTCGATGATCCCGCAGCCCTTGCCTCCCTCCGCTACCGCGGCAACGGCTGGCCCGGACTCTGGACGGCCGAGTGGACCGACGCCGACGGTGATCCGCGCACCGCCGAGATGACCTACGCCGAGTCGTGGGGGTTCCTCCAGCAGTACCGCCAGTGGCGCTGCTACATCTGCCCCGACCACAGCGGCGAGTTCGCCGATATCGCGGTGGGGGACCCCTGGTACCGCCCGGTTGAACCGGGCGAGCCGGGTAAGTCGCTTATCATCGCTCGTACGAAAAGAGGGCGTGACCTGCTCCGCCGCGCCGCCGAGGCGGGCTACGTCACACTCGAGACCAAAGACCCGAGCCTGCTGCCCCGTTCGCAGGCGAATCTGCTCTCGACCCGCGGAAGGCTCTTCGGGCAACAGATCGTGATGCGTGCGATGGGTGCGAAAGTTCCCGCGTTCCGGGGGTTCCCGACCCTGCCGCACTGGATCCGGCATCTTTCCTTGTCGATGAAAGTCCGGTCACTGACGTCCACCATCACCCGCGTCCGCCGACGCCGCCTCACCAAACGGATCGACCAGTTCGGATGAACTTTCTCCTTGCCATGCAGGATTTCCGCGAGGACCTCGCCAAGGACTGGTACGGCCAGACCGTGCTGCATCCCCTCGGGTTCTCCGCGACCATGCTGCTCGGCATGCTCACGCTGCTCGTCCCGCGCCGGTTCGCGCTGCTTCCGATGATGACGATGGCGTGCTTCGTCGCCCCGGCGCAGCGCGTCGTGATCTTTGGGCTCGATTTCAACCTGCTCCGCGTCATGACCATGTTCGGTTGGGCGCGGATTCTTCTCCGCTCGGAATTCAAAGGGTTTCGCTGGAAGACCACCGACACCGTCGTCGTCCTCTGGCTCTTCGTCGGGACGGTCGCGTACACGATCCAGACCAACGGCGCCGGGCTCACCGAGCGTGCGGGGTGGATCATGGACGCCGGAGGTATCTACTTCTACACACGCTTCGTCATCCGCAACTGGAGCGACGTCCGTAGCACGATCCTCGGCTTCGCGATCCTCGCGATCCCCTGTGCGCTCGTGTTCCTTTTCGAACTCGCGACAGGCCGGAACATGTTCAGCGTCTTCGGCGGGGTGCCCCGCATGACCTCGATCCGGCAGGGCAAGCTCAGGGCCCAGGGCGCGTTCGCGCATCCGATCCTCGCCGGTTGCTTCTGGGCTTCGGTCATGCCCATGATGATCGGGCTCTATCTCGATGAGAAACGCGACCGATTCTGGATGGTCATGGGGGTCATCGGGTCACTGATTGTTATCTACGCGTGCCGGTCGAGCACGCCGGTGCTCGCGTTGATGTCAGCGGGCCTCGGCGCGTCGTGCTATTTCATCCGCCGGTGGCTCGGGGGCGTGCTCATCGCGCTGGCGATCGTTCTGACCATCATGCACTTCGGCATGCGAGGCCCCGTCTGGTCGTTGCTCGCGAAGACCGATGTTTTCGCAGGATCAACCGGATACCACCGCTACGCGCTCTTCGACGCGTTCATCAACCGCTCGAGCGAATGGTGGATGTTCGGCACGCCCTCGACCGCCCACTGGGGGTGGGGCCTGCACGACGTCACCAACCACTACGTCTTTGTCGCCATCAAGGGCGGGCTGCTTACGCTCGTCCTCTTCCTGGCGATCATCACGCTCTCGTTCCGATCCGTCGGCAACATGCTCAGGCGGTGCGACCGGGTCAAGAAGCACACCATCCTCACCTGGTCGATCGGCGTCGCCCTCTTCGTCCACATCATGTGCTTCTGGAGCGTGTCATACTTCGGGCAGATGATCCTGCCCTGGTACATCACGCTCGGCCTCGTCGCGAGCCTCGCATCCGTTCCCGATTCGAAGCGACGCCGGGTCATGAAACGTCGCGTGCGCCATGGAGTGGTGGATGCCCCCCCGGACAATCAGGACGCTACTCCTGTCGGGCCGGGCTTAGCACACGAGGCTCTCGCATGAACCGTCCGACCGACCAATACGCTTGGATCAAGGCGAAGGGGGGCATGGGCAACCGCATGCTCTGCGCGGCGAGTGGGATGCTCTGGGCGGAACTCGCGGGGCGGGT
>DDFO01000038.1:65924-80559 GCA_002337215.1 Phycisphaerales bacterium UBA1926
GCGGAACTCGCGGGGCGGGTGCCCTTCATCGACTGGCGCGACGACGCGTACTCCCTCGAACGAGAGAACTCGATATTCCACTTCTTCGATCCGCCCGGCGCGCTCCGCGAGCCGCCGCTGACCGAGGGACGAGACGTTGTCCCCGCTGTTTGGAAGGACAGGCTCGATTCCCCGCTCGCCGAGACGATCCAGGCCGACGACCCGAGCCTGCACAGCAGCGCGTTCGCGCACAGGCGATACTCGATCGACGCACGCCGGACCGATCAGCCCGAGGCGATCGCCGTCTTCTGGCACTACACGGGCCGCTTCGAGCAGCTCGCGTCGCGCGCGGCCGGCCCACTCGAGATCCGCACCGCGAGCCTGAGGTCGGTCATCGGCGCCGCGATGAAGAGGTACCTACCGCCCGTTCCCTCGCTCCGCGATCGGATCGATCGATTCCGAAACGGGTCGTTCGGCAAGCAGACCGTCGGGGTCCACGTTCGGTACACAGACCGGACAACCAATCTCGATCGCCTGCTCGCCGAGACCGCACGGCTTGCTGGAAAGATCGACGCCGACACCGTGTTCCTCGCGACCGACAACGCGATCGTTTCCGAACGATTCGCGTCGGCCTTCCCACGCGTTGTCGAGACCGAGAAGTGGCTCCCGGAGCCCGGTCAGGTGATGCACCAGAACGCGGCGTGCGCCGATCGGAAAGAGAACGGGATGGAGGCGCTCACGGACATGAACCTGCTCGCCGCGTGCGATGGGCTCGTGTATGCCAGCCGATCGACGTTCTCGGTACTCTCCCATTGCATAGGGGAATTCAAGCAGGGCACCGTCATCGATATCGACCGCCGAGACCCCAAGATCATCGCGCGCAAGCTCGCGAGGCGGGTGATCGCATGAGTGACACCACAGCCCAACCGCCGGTCGTCTCGATCATCGTCGTGAGCTACAACACGCGCGACCTGACGCTCAAGTGTCTCGAGACGGTCTTCGAGCAGACGACCGTCTCCTTCGAACTGATCGTGCTCGACAACGCTTCGAGCGATGGGTCCGCCGACGCGATCGAGCAGCGTTTCGGTGATCGCATCCGGTTCATCAGGTCCGACACGAACCACGGCTTCGCGAAGGCGAACAACATCGCCTCGAAGGACGCTCGCGGCGAGTGGCTCCTTCTGCTCAACCCCGACACCGAGGTCCTTGACCACGCCATCGACACGCTTGTCGAATTCGCCAAGCAGCACCCCGGCAACGGCATCTACGGCGGCCGGACCGTCTTCCCCGACCGCTCGCTCAACATCGCCTCGTGCTGGAACCGCATCACGCTCTGGAGTCTGCTCTGCCACGCGACCGGGCTCTCCGCGGTGTTCTCCGGGAGCGAGTTCTTCAACACCGAGGGCATGGGCTCGTGGAGGCGGGACACCGTGCGGCTCGTCGATATCGTTGTCGGTTGTTTCCTGCTCACCAGACTCGAGACATGGAGCCAACTCGGCGGATTCGACACATCCTACTGGATGTACGGCGAGGAGTCCGACCTCTGTCTCCGTGCGCGCAAGGCGGGCATGCACCCGATCATCACCCCGGACGCCGAGATCGTGCACCTCGTCGGCGCGAGCGCACCGAAGCGGGCAGGCAAACTCAAGCTCGTGGCAAAGGCTCGGGCGACGCTCGTCCGCCGGCACTTTTCGCCCATCACGCGACAGCTCGGCTTGCTGCTCATCTGGTGCTGGGGCGCGGCCCGCCGGTTCGGCCTGGGCGTTCTCGCACGCCTGTCCGGGGAGCGGTGGGGGGAGAGCGCCGCGATGTGGGCCGAGGTATGGGCCGATCGACGCGACTGGCTCGCGGGCTACCCGCCCCTCCCGGCGGCCGAACCCGACAGCGAGGGTGACCAATGAATCACGCCGACGCCGACACCGGGGCAACCAAGAAGTCGCTCTCCAAGCCCGCGAAGCTGCTCCGCCTGCTGGGCGCGATGATCGACCCGCGTGCCTATCTCCACGCGATCAAGATCATCAACTTCTACAACTACTCGCACGTCCAGCCGATGCGGCGGATCCGCTGCGGTGATGACCCCGCAATCAGCCCCGATGCTTCCTTCACCAACGCCGAACGCATCGAGATCGGTCACCGTGTCCGCATCGGTTCCCGCTGCTCGCTCTGGGCCGGGCCGCGCAACGGGAGGATCACGCTGGGCGACGACGTGCTCTTCGGCCCCGAGGTCTTCCTGACGGCCGCGAATTACCGATTCAACGAGGGCAGCCCCGTGACGAAGCAGGCGATGGATGAGGGCGACATCACGATCGGCAATGACGTCTGGCTCGGCGCCCGCGTGATGGTCCTCCCGGGCGTGACGATCGGCGATTACGCCGTCGTCGGCGCAGGATCGATCGTCACCAAGGACATCCCGTCCGCCGCGATCGCCGTTGGCGCGCCCGCGAGGGTCGTCTCGACGCGAACCGTCCCAGGCCTCCAGAGTGGGACTGCCGAAGGTGGTGGTCAGAAGGCGGTTGAAGCTTGAGCGATTTTCATGGCCCCATCTCGGTCATCATCCCGGCTCACAACGAGTCCGTGGTCATTGATCGCTGCATCAATACGATCCTTGACGGGACGACCCCGGAAGATCAAGACCGGCTCGACATCATCATCGTCTGCAACGGCTGCACCGACGACACAGCCGACCGCGCCCGCGCGTTCGGCCCGCCCGTCCGGGTAATCGAGCTCGAGCAGGGATCCAAGCCCCTTGCGCTCAATACGGGCGACCAGGCCGCGGCGCACTTTCCGAGGATCTTCGTTGACGCCGATATCGACGTGACTGCCGGTGCCCTCTTCGCCACGGCCGCGCCTCTCGCCGACGGAACGGCGCAGGTCTCCGCCCCCGCGCTCATGGCCGATCTCAGCGGGTGCAGCCCCGCCGTCCGTCGGCACTACCGCGTCTGGACGCGCCTCCCCTACGTTACCGACCGCATGGTTGGATCGGGCATCTACGCCCTCTCCGAACAGGGCCGGGCCCGATTCGATGCGTTTCCGAACATCATCGGAGACGACGCCTATATCCGCCGGCTCTTTAAGCCGAAGGAACGCGCCTCGGTTTTCCAGGATCACGACGGCGCACCCGTGTCGTTCTCGATCCATCCCCCGCGCACGCTCGGCCAACTCGTTCACATCGAGACCCGGCGCAAGACCGCCGCCGACGAGATGGTCCAGGTGTTCGGCCCTGCGCCCGACGACACCCACGCGAGCCAACGCCGAGCGATCCTTGGGTTGGCGATCAACCCGATGAACTGGCTCGCGCTCGCGACGTATCTTTGGGTGAAGGCCGAGTCCCGCAGGCGGTTCCGCGCAAGGAAAGCCAGGGGCGAGCACAAGCAGTGGCTCCGCGACGATTCCTCCAGACAGCCGGGGTCCACCGTAGAATGACCACCCAGACCCCCGACAACCGCGGAAGACTCCCCAAGGTTCTCGCAATCGCGTCCGGAGGCGGCCACTGGGTTCAACTCCTCCGCGTCGCCCCGGCGTTCGAGGGCTGTGATCTCTGCTTCGTGACGGTCCGTGCCGCCTACAAGTCCGACATCCCCCGAGGCCGGTTCCGTACCATCGTGGACGCGACCCGCTGGAACAAGTTCAAGCTCGCCTGGATGGCGCTGCAGATTCTCTGGATCCTGATCCGGGAACGCCCCGCCGTGATCGTTTCGACAGGCGCCGCGCCCGGCTATTTCGCATTCCGGCTCGGTAAGTTTCTCGGCGCGCGCACGCTCTGGATCGACAGCATCGCCAACGCCGAGGTTCTCTCCATGACCGGGCAGATCATCGCGCCCTACGCGGATCTCCGGCTCACCCAATGGGAGCACCTCGCATCGCCCGAGGGCCCTCTCTACGGCGGGAGCGTCGTGTGATAAACGCCAAGATCTTCGCAACAGTCGGCGCACAGATGGGCTTCGATCGGATGATCCGCGCCGTGGATGCGTGGGCCAGTGAGAATCCGCACATTCAGGTCTTCGCCCAGATCGGGAACGGCGAGTATGAGCCGACCGCCATGGAATGGACCCGCCTGCTCGAACCCCCGGAGTTTCGGGCCCGGGTCGAGTCCGCGAGCGCCATCGTCGGTCACGCCGGGATGGGCACAATCATCACGGCCCTCCAGCACGCCAAGCCCGTTCTCATCATGCCCCGCCGGGGTGACTTGCAAGAGACCCGCAACGATCATCAGATCGCGACGGCCGAGCGGTTCGGCGTGAAAGCCGGTGTCTCGGTTGCGATGGACGAGCATCGTCTGCCTGAGGCCCTCGACTCGATACTGAAGCGGGACGCTCCCGATCGCCTCAGCAACGAGGCGTCGGCAGAGCTCATCGATACCGTCCGTCGGTTCATCCGCGACGGGGAGTCACCGGCCGGCCCGAGTCACGATGTTGTACCCGCGAAAGACTAAAGCGAAATCCGCGTGCAGCCGCGCCCCCAAGCCGGCGATTCTGCCGTCAGGCACGCTGTTCGAGACACGCACGAGCGACTGTCAAACAGTTATTGAAGGGGCTCGACCCCATCGCGTCGTTCACGCTCGAACAGCGTCGGCAGGATGTACTGGTCGCCCCAGAACTTGTGCACGCGCCCGCTCAGTGTCACCGCGGCCGAATCGCCCTCGCGGAACGCGATTCCCTCGAGTCGCTCGAGCATCCGGCACGGTAACAGCGTCAGGCGGAGCCCGTCGCCGGCCTCGTTGTCGCTCACGAAGACCCAGTTTCCATCGATCGAGCGGATCATGCGACCGCGGCGTGCGCTGATGTACGACCCGTCCACCATCGCCGCGCCGGTTCCGTCGCGCCCGGCGTCAACAGAGCCGGTTTCAGCAGATCCACCTTGGGAAGATCCGCCGGCCTCCGTGGCAATCTGGGTCTGGGCCGTCGGCTGTCCAGAACCGCCGCGTGCACGCTGGCGGTTGTAAACGGGGCGGCGTTCCAGAGACTCGATCAGCGAATCGATCTCTCCCTGCCGCACCGCATCCAGTTGTGGCCCCTCTTGTGGATCTGCCGCAGAACCGGCCTTGGTTTCCTCGGTCGGTGTCTCGGACTCGATGTTATCGACCACCGCATCCGACAGCGTCTCTCCGGGGCTGTTCATCGCGGCACCCAGGGCGCTCGGCAGCAGATAATTCCGGCCGTCGTAGCGGAAGACCTGCCCCGACGCGAGGGCAGGGACCTGGCTGTTGCGCTTGAACACGAACTCGTCGAACCGTTGGAGCACCGAACTCGGCAGCAGCAGCATCGCCCCGGGGTCCCGATCGAGGGGGTCCTGGATCACGAAGATCCTGGTTCCGTGCGGCCCGGCGATGACCTCGCCCCGGACCCGATTCAGAAACGTCCGCTCTGGGAGCGCGACGGGGGCCGCACGTTTGGTCTCGTTCCCCAGCAGGGTGTCCCAGGAAGAGCCCCGCGTGAGGCCCGGCCGGATCGGGGACCGCGTGTCTCGGGTCTGCGGGGCAAACGATTCGACCTCGCCCGGTATGCGCGGAACGAGATTCTCGGCGTCGTCCCGGCTCGTGGGCGATGCGTCGGTGGTCTCCGCAGGGGAATCCTGAGCGACGCCTTGGTGCACGGTCATCGCCCCGATACACGCCAGCAGCACCGCGAAGTGGGATTTCATTCGCACGCCCAAGCCTCCTTGCCCGCCGCGGTATTGCTCACAGGGCTTCCGCGGTTTGCACCCGATCACCAGTCCGAACCATCGGCCGATCCGCGCCGCGAACGCGAGAACAGTCACACGCATGCTACTCGGATGTTGACCCGCAGGCCCAACGGTTGTAGCGTTGCACTGCCGACCGGGTTTTCGGTATCGGCGTCGGACGTGTGCCCGAGTGGTCTAAGGGGGCGGATTGCAAATCCGCTGGCGTAAGCCGTCGTGGGTTCGAATCCCACCGCGTCCTTTTCGGGGTTTTCGATGAACCGGCGGGTTGATCGCCGGAGTGTCTGCCGAAGTGCCCGATCCTCAGTATTGAATGGAAAGCGACGGCGGCGCGACACGGCTCTGGTCGTCCTCGTCCGCAGTCCCGTTCAAGACCATCGCGAGGATCAGCCCCCCGACGACAATGCCGAGTGCGACAGCCGCCGAGATCACCAGGAAGTCCCGAAAGCCGAGGACACTCCCGCGGACGCGGACGACCTTGCCCCGGATCGATCGATGCCGGGGGACCGGATTCGGGAGCATCGCTGGCCGACGGACCTCAAAGACCCTGTCATCCATCGCGACACCCGACGAGTCGGTCCTTCGAATCAGGTCGGTGTCTACGTGCATCTCTTGAGAATAACAAATCAGGTCTGGATCGCCCAATCTGTTCCTTTTCCGTACAGGACTGTCGGCTTCATTCCGGTGATCAATCTCAACGATCTCGTGAAACCCGCTCAACCGATCGCGGAGCGGGACCGATCTGGAACTCCAGAAACGGGGGTTTCCGATGCCGGAACCACGAGTTGAATGTCCGATTACGAGTGCTTATGCAGCCGATGAAGAGATGGCAGATCTTGTGGACCTTTTCGTCAACGAGCTCCCGGATCGTGTCGCGGCGTTCGTCTCGGCGCTTGAGTCTGATAACTGGCATGAGGTACAGGTGATCTCCCACCAACTCAAGGGGGCCGCCCCCGGATACGGATTCGATTTGGTCGGCGAAGCCGCCGGNNCAGGTCGAGAAGCTGTTGCTTGAGAACGCCAGCGTCGATCAACGATTCGACGCGGCACGCGAGTTCATTGCGCTTTGTGGCCGAGTCTCGAAGGTTTGATTGTCCAGGCCAATTCGTGGTGGAAGCGGCACCACGCACGGCACCGACTCTCGATTGAATGAGGATGAGCACAGTGCCCGACGGCGAGTCCACAACCGAAACCCCGAAGGTGCTGATCATCGACGACAGCATCGACGTCCACCGTCTGCTCACCGCGAGGCTCCGGAGCGAGCCGATCGAGATCGTGAACGCATCGAGCGGTCTGGACGGGATCCGGGTCGCCGAGGATGTCGAGCCCGCGCTCATCCTTCTCGATCTGGACATGCCCGAGCTCGACGGGTTCGAAGTTCTCCGCCAGCTCAAGGACAACGCAACGACCGTGAATATCCCAGTGCTCGTGCTCTCCGGCCTGACGGATTCCCAGGACAAGGTCACCGCGTTCGACCTCGGCGCGATCGATTACATCACCAAGCCGTTCGACATCATCGAACTCAGAGTCCGAATCCGGGCCGCTCTCAAGCTCAACAGCCTGATCCAGATGCTCAACAAACGGGCCCAGATCGACGGGCTCAGCGGCTTGTGGAATCGCAAGTACTTCGACACGCGTCTCAAAGAATCGGTCGATAGCGTCGCGCGGCACGGGCGAGCCCTTACCGTCGCCCTCGTCGATCTCGATCACTTCAAATCCGTGAACGACACCTACGGCCACCCCGCGGGGGACACCGTGATTCAAGGGCTCTCACGAATCATCACGGAGCACTCACGCTCGACCGACGTCTGCTGCAGGTACGGCGGCGAAGAGTTCGCGATCATCATGCCCGACACATCGCCCGACGCCGCTCAGATCGTCTGCGACCGCATCCGTGAAGAGCTCAAGGCAAAGACGTGGTCACGCCATCCCGAGCGCCAGATCACCGGCTCGTTCGGGCTCGTTGGTGTCTCGGACGGGTCGGCCGTCAAGAGCGCACCGGCCGCCTGGCTCGAAGCCGCGGACCAGAACCTCTACACCGCAAAGTCCAACGGGCGGGACCAGGTCGTGGCATCGGACATGGCCGCACCGAAGGTCAGGCTCGCCGAGGCGGGCTGATTCGGCCTCACCGGTCTGCAATACATCAGAACGGGAACATCACCCCGCCGTAGATCGCCACGCCGTCCCGGTCGGGGTTGCGATCGTCGCCGGTGATCCGCGCATTCGAGACATGGTGCCAGCGGGCGCCGAGGTAGCCTCGGACGCCCCGGTCGTTGATCTTGAAGCTCGCGCCCGCGCCGGCCCTGGGCATGAAATTGAAAGACGACCCGCCGCATGGCACGTCGTCGGTCGAGACCAGCACACCGATCCCGGCGTCCGCGTAGAGCGTGAATCTTCCTCGATTCAGGAAGTGCCACCGCATCGTGAATCCGGGGTTCAGCCCGCCCGCGTCGTCACCGTCCTGAGAGAAATACCACGCGTTGAGCTCGCCGATGATCTCGAAATCATCGATCAGGAAATAGTGATACGTGAGCCCCATGCTCGGGTCCGTGGAGTCGTCGTCATCCTCGAGCGCAAAACCCACGCCCCCGGTGATGCCCCAGTAGCTCGTCTCCGCGGTACCGAACGTCTGAAACGACTGCTGCACCGAAGGCAGCGACAGATCGCTGTCTACAGCGATGCCTGAGGCACCCGGGTCCGCGACATCGGCCTGCCCGGTGGCGAAGGCGGCGAAGGAAACCAACGGGAGACACGCAAGAAAAGCGGCATGGCGGCGTATATTCATGCGACGAGCATAGCGAAACCCGTCTCGCTGCTCCGCATCACGCCGGCCCGCGCCCGGCAGATCTCCAGCACCCGGGAACCGACGCCGTGACAGCCAGCCCATCAGACCCCGATCGCAGAATCGCCGCACTCGAAGAGGCCGTTGGTTTCTCCGAGCACCGGGCGGCAAAGCTCGACGCGTTGGTCGCGGAACTCTCCGTGCAGATCTTCGACCTGAGCAACAAGCTCGAACGCATGGAGAAGCGACTCGAGGACCTCAAAGCCGACGTCCGGTCCGGGGCAACGGGAGAAGTCCCCAACGACCCGCCCCCGCACTCGCACCGCCCGCTCTGACGCGTCAGCGAGACGATCACGCGAGCAGGCTCTCGCCGGTCATTTCCGCGGGCTTCTCGACCCCGATCATCTCGAGCATCGTCGCCTGGATGTCCGCCAGCCGCCCGCCCCCGCGAAGCGTTCGGCCCTCGAAACCCTTGCCCACCACGTGCAACGGCACGGTGTAGGTCGTGTGCGCGGTGTGCGGCGAATCGTTCTCCGGGCTCCACATCTGCTCGGCGTTCCCGTGGTCGGCCGTCACGATCAGCGAGCCGCCCCGGGCGAGCGTCTTCTCGATGATCTCACCCGTGCACCCGTCAACGACCTCGCACGCCTTCACCGCCGCGTCCAGCGACCCGGTGTGGCCCACCATGTCCCCGTTCGCGAAGTTCACGACGATGACCTCCTCGCAGTCCTCCGCATCGAGCCGACGCAGGACGGCGTCGCAGATCCCCCGTGCCGACATCTCGGGCGCGAGGTCGTACGTCGCCACCTTGGGGCTCTGGATGATCTCCCGCGTCTCCCCCTCGAACGGCTCGTCCCGGTAGTCGTTGTAGAAGAACGTCACGTGCGGATACTTCTCGGTCTCCGCGCACCGGAACTGCCGAAGCCCGATCTTCGAGAGATACTCACCCGCGATGTTCACCATCTTGGGAGGCTTCGGGAACGCGACCTTCGCCAGCCCCGCGAGCCGTTCGGAGTAGGGGGTCATGATGACAAAGTCGAGATCCAGTTTGGGCCCGCGGTCGAACCCGCGCTCGCCCGAGTCGGGGCTCTCCGCGACCTCGTCCGCCCCGTGGAATTCGTCGAGCAGGAACGCCGAGCAGATCTCCCGAGGCCGATCGCCGCGGTAGTTGTAGAAAATCACCGTGTCGCCGTCCGAGATCCGGCTCTCACCCGCGTCACCAACCGTCCGTGGCGACACGAACTCGTCCCCCTTCAGCGTCGCCCCGCCCTCAGGGTTGTCGTAGTACGCCTGGATCGCCTCAGGCCCCGACGTAAAATTCGGGGCGGACTCACCGTCCTTGCCGGGGCGACCCGTCAGCAGGTCGTACGCCCGCCGCACCCGCTCCCACCGGTTGTCGCGGTCCATCGCCCAGTAGCGGCCGATCACGCTCGCGATCCGCCCCACGCCAATCTCGGCGCACGCCGCATCCACCGACTCGGCGTACCCCTTCCCCGTGAAGGGCCCGGTATCCCGCCCATCCGTGAACAGATGGATGAACACCTTCTCCTGCCCGAGCTCCTTGCACAGCCGAACGAGTGCGAACAGGTGCTCGAGCAGCGCGTGCACACCCGCGTCGCTGTTGATCCCCATCAAGTGCACGGCCTTCCCGGCAGCCTTCGCCCGCTCGATCGGCCCGCGAATGTTCTCGATCTCGTCAAGTTTGTTCTCGCGACACGCCAGCGAGATGCGAACGGCGTCCTGGTAGACCACCCGCCCGGCCCCGATATTCTGGTGCCCGACCTCGCTGTTGCCCATCGTCCCGTCGTTGAGGCCCACGTCCTCGCCGCTCGTCCCAATCAGCGTCGTCGGCCAGTCCGATTTCAGCATGTCGGCGGTGGGGGTCTTCGCGATCCTGACGGCGTTGAACGCGTCGTGTTCGGAATTCGGGTTCCGTCCCCAGCCATCACGGATAACGAGGACAAACGGCGTGTTCTTGGGCAGTGCGGTCGTGCTCATGCACAACCGTAGACCACGACAGCCCTCGGGGATCGACGGCGTTTCAGGGGGGGCGTCAATCGTCGCCCCGGATCACACGCTCCCGTTTCACAACGCGTGCGACCGAGATCCCGAGACCGATCCCCCCCAGAATGAACACCAGGCCGAGAATATACGGGAACGGAGCGACAAACCCGATCCCAACCAGAAGGAACACCGCACCAAAGAGCCCGCACACCGCGATTGCGCAGCAGTGAAACACGATGTCCGCCCGCAGGTGAGGATGCGCCGCAGAACGGGCGTACGCGATCAACTGCTTGTCGGTGGAGGCCCGGCCGCACTCGGGACAGACCTCGGACGCCCGGCGTGTCAGGTCATAGTTGCATTCAGGGCAGCGAAGCTTCATCACGTTTGATCCATCGGGAAGCACCCAATTTCTGTTCGGCATCGCGCCGCCGACGCGAACGACCGCGGACACATGACGACAAAAAAAGAAGCCGCCTCCCGAGGGAGGCGGCCGTAGGAGCTACGCATTCGGCAGAACCGCTCACCCCACCGAAGCGAGGGCGGTGCCGAATCTCCTGCGTGGGCTGCACCAGTCGCAAGCCCCGTCGGACTCACGCCATTAGCGGCGCAGCCCCTTCGTACAGTCAGACATATTCACTGAACCACCTCCTTCGCTAAGGGCCTCACCCAGCCGTCGCGGCTTCTGTACGTTGCCGCCGCCGAGCCCCGGCCCCCGGGCCGTCGCCCGAGGCACATCGCCCAAGCCCCTCACCGCCGGCACCATCGCCGACCGATCGGGCCCGGTCGTCGCAGTTCAGCGGTGCTGTCAGGAGTGGTTCTCACGCCGTGCCAGACGCCGCTTCCGTGCGATACTGCAGTATCGTCGATTCGCACGATCGTGCAAGACCAGTTGCACAGAAATCGGCACAAAAAATCGCCCGACGAATCGCTCAGGTCTCCAGTGAATCGAACGCGCCCTTCTCGGCCTGCTCGTCGAGGTACTTCTGGAATTCGCCCATCTTGTAGGACACGAAGCAGAACGCGTGGTGCAGCGTTGCCCATTCCAGATCCGACGGGTCCTCGTCGAGGTCCTTCCGCAGACGGTTCAACTCGGCGAGCAGCACTTCGGCTTTGATCGTCTTCACGCAAACACTCCCTCGCGCGCAGCCGCGCGTCATTTGGAATCAACCCGACGAGACGATAGCCGCAGGCAGTCGCGACCGAATCCGTTCGGCCAAAACGAACGCTACGCCGATCGCGCCCCGGTCGCCCGCCGGATGCCCGACCCGATCAGCATCAGCCCGACCATCACGAGCACCACAGACGGGCCCGGTTGCACACCCAACTCGAACGTCACGAGCAGCCCGACAACGACCCCGAGCACCGCGCTCACCACCGACCACACCACCGCCCCGCGGATCGTCCGTCCCCACGACAGCCCGATCACGCCGGGGATGATCAGCATCGCCGTCGCGAGCACGACGCCCGCGATCTGCATCGTCGCGACCACCGCCACGCTGAGCATCAGCAGCAGCAGCGCACGCATCCGCTCGCCCCTGATCCCAAGCGAGCCCGCCGTCGCCTCGTCGAACGCCCACGACGTCAAGGGCCGGCGCACAAACCAAAGCGACCCGAGTACCAGCATCGCCGCGACGCCTGTCGCCACCGCGCCGCCCGTGGTCACGTTCAGCACCGAGCCGAACAGCACGTCCTCGATCCCGGGAGGACCCGCGACGCCCGGCGTGCGCGCCGCGACGCCGGCCGCCAGCCGGTACAGCTCAAACCCGACCGCCATGCACACCGCCAGCACGATCCCGATCGCCGTGTCCGTGCCCTGCCGCTTGCTGAGCACGCTGATTCCGAGCCCCGCGGCCGCCGCGAACACGAGCACCGCGAGTTGGTGCCACCCGCTCCAGCCGCCGGTCCCCGCGAGCGCCGCGACGTACAGCGCAAGCCCGACGCCCCCGAAGGCCGCGTGGCTGACACCCTGCCCGATGAACGCCATCTTCTTGAGCACCACGTAGAGGCTCAGCGGCGCGCACAGAAGCGCGACGATCAACGCCGCCGCGACGCCCGGCCAGAACAACCCCGCGTTCACCGGCTCGAAGAGGTAGTCAAACGTCTTCACGCCGGGCCCCCGTCAACACCAAGACCCGAATCCGGTCCGCACCCACACCCGCCGTCCGCGTGGCCGTGCTCGTGCGCGCAGTCGTGGGTGTGCCCCTCGAGCACCGCCAGATCGTGCCGGAAGACCTCGCGAAGCACGTCCGGCGTCAGCCCCCTCGGCGTGTCGTGAAAGTGCAGCGTCCGCCGGAGGCACGCGACCCGGTCGCTCGTCGCGGCGATCGTCGCCAGCTCGTGGCTCACCACGACAACCGTGATGCCCTCCTCCGTGCGCACGGTGTCGAGCATCTCCCCGAACCGCCGCTGACCCTCGACGTCGATCCCGACGGTCGGCTCGTCCAGCAGGAGCACCCTGGGCCCCGCCGCGATCGCCCTCGCGATCAGTACCCGCTGCATCTGTCCCCCCGAAAGCGAGCCGATCTGCTTCTCGGCGAGCCTCCGGGCACCCACCATCTCGAGACACGCCGACGCCCGCGCCAGGGCCGTGCCGCCGATCCGTTTCCAGGCCGGCTGTCTCACCGCGAGCGGCTGCAGCACCGTGTCCATGACCCGGAGCGGGAACCGCAGCTCGGCTGTGACTCGCTGGGGCAGGTACCCGATCATGCGCCCGCGCCTCGCCTCGTCGGGAGACACCCCGAAGATCCGGACCCGACCTTCCGTCGGCTTCAGGACCCCGAGCAGGATCTTTAGCAAGGTCGATTTGCCGCCCCCGTTGGGTCCAAGGATCCCGAGCCGCTCGCCGCGTCGCACGTCGAGCGTGACCCGCTCGAGGACCGGTTCGCCGGTCATCGATGAGCCCGCATACGAGAAGGACACGCCGTCAACCGAGATCGCGGGCCCCGCGTTCTCGGTCTGGGTATTGCTCGTCTGGTGTGTGGACGCGTCCATGCGCTCCGCTCAGTTCGTTTCAGGGGGCGGCCGTCGCGGTGCCCACGCTCAGTCCCTCGACCAGTGCGTCAAGATTCGCGTGCATGAATTCGATCCAGTCCCCGTCGCCCAGCGGGTCGAGAGTTACGAGTTCAACGCCCGCCGCATCGGCGACTCGCGTCGCGCTGGTGGTGCCGAACTGCGGCTCGACGAACACCGCCCCGACGCCGCGCGTCCGGATCGCCTCCACCGCGTTGGCGATGTCCGCGGGAGACGGCTCGAGCGTCTCGATCGCCCGCAGCACCGCGGCGACCTCGAGCCCGTACCGCTCGGCGGTCCGATTGAACGATGCATGATGCGTCACGATCGCCTGGCTCTTGAACGGCGCGAGACGCTCTTTGAACGCCGCGTCCACCGCGTCAATCGAGCCCGCCAGCTGTTCGGCCTTCGAGGAAGTCTCGTCGTGTACGAGCGATCCGGGCAATGCATCCGGCAGCGCGCGCACGAACTGTGCCGCGAGCACAGGGTCGAGCCAGAGGTGGGGGTCGCTTGAGATGTCATCGCCATGGTCGTGCCCGCTGTGGTCGTCGTGGTTATGCCCGGCGTGCGGATCGCCCGCGATGCCGAGCACATCCGCCATCGTGATCACCGTTCCCCCCCGGACGGCCCGCGCCATCCCCGTCTCGAGGTTCAGGCCCACCATGAACACCGCGTCGGCCCGGCCGATCGCAGCAATATCCTCGGGAGTCGGGCGGTACCCGTGGGCGCTCCGACCCGAGGGCACGAGCACGTGAACAGTGGTGTCGGGCGGTAGCAGCGGGCGCACCAGCCCCGCGAGCGGCGGGATCGAGACGACCACCGTGCGTCCGTCATGCACGGACGGCCCGGCCCTGTTCGATTCGTCGCACGCCGGCAGCGCGATCAGACACACGATCCAGAGGATCGCTGCCATGAACGCCGCCGCGGGGGCTTGGACCAGAGCTCGCACCATGCAGACATCTTATTGCAAATCCATTCTCGAAAGCAAGCGTGGGCTCGGTCGCGGTGCACGGTGTTCGGGATACGGCGTGTCAACGTCTCCGGCGCGTTGTCGTCGGGCGGTGGGGGGCATATGCTTTCGGCCCCTCGGGGCGGTAGCTCAGCTGGTAGAGCGCTTCGTTCGCAATGATGAGGTCGGGAGTTCGAATCTCCTCCGCTCCATTCGAGGCTTGACGGGCCCCC
>DDFO01000038.1:80691-93165 GCA_002337215.1 Phycisphaerales bacterium UBA1926
ACCCCGAACCTCGGGGGCCCGCATCCGTTTTGGGACGACCGGATCGCCTGGGCGATCTCGATGCAGACGAGAAAAACGCCCGGGGCATGCACCGCGGGCGTTTCTGATCCCGTTTGACGCCGAACTGGTATCGAGTCGCTCAGCCATGCCCGCCGTGCCCGGGATCGGCCGGGGGGTGTTGATCGCTGCTGTTCGCGGGGCTCGTCTGTGCCGGTTTCGGCTTGGGTTGCTTGATCCACGTCACGGTGTCGAGGCTGAGCCAGTGCCGGGTATCGCTCGCGATGCCATCGAGCACGATCCAGTCCGCACCCACGCTGTGCAGTGTCCCGGTGATCGAAACGCCGGCGCCGTTGATCGAATCCGTGCCGATCGGCACCGGCAGGTCCCGCGCTGCCCCGAGCACATCGGGGCGCACGCCGACGGTCGTCTGGGCGCCGATCACGAGCCCCTCGGGCGGCCCGTCGAGGACGACCTGGCTCGCCGAGTTTGTCATCGTGTTGCCACATCCACCGACACCCGCGAGCACGCCCGCGGCAAGCAACGCCGCCGTCGGCATCATCCATGGATTCATTGTCATCACATCCCCTTTCGCCGAGAAACCCAAGACCCATCCGCGAGAAACCGGGTTCGCGCCACTGGGCGTACGAAATTCGGTCATCCCGATCATTCTATTTCGGAAGCCGCTACCGCAATTTCAGCGACGCGATCCCCACCAGACCCAGCAGGATCGCGACGATCCAGAATCGCGTGACGACCTGCGATTCATTCCAACCGCCCAGGTGAAGATGGTGGTGGTAGGGCGCGCACCGGAAGATGCGCTTGCCTCCTGTCGCCCTGAAATACCCGACCTGCAGCACGACCGACCCGATCTCGATCAGAAACGGCGTGCACACCAGCAGCGTGACGATTTCCTGCCGGATCGCGATCGCGATGTAGGCGATCAGCCCACCCAGCGCGAGCGAGCCCGTGTCGCCCATGAATACCAGGGCCGGAGAACCGTTCCACCAGAGAAAGCCCAGGCACGCGCCCGCCATCGCCGCCGCGACGACCGAGAGCTCGTTCACGAACGCGATGTGCGGCACCAGCAGGTACTGGCTGAATCCGTCCGAGCCCGCGATGAACGCAAGGATCATGAGGGCGAACGAGACCGACGTTGAGATGCCGGCCGCGAGCCCATCCATCCCGTCGGTGATGTTCACCGCGTTGCTCATCCCCGCGACCATCAGCGTCGAGATCGCGATAAACACAACGGGCGACAAGTAGTACAACCCCTCGGCGATCCCCTGCCCCCCCGGCTCGAATGTCCGCTGGAAGGGCAGGTTGAGGACGTGGGCGAGATCCGTCGGGTTCTGCGGGTCGTCGCCCGCTTTGTAGGCGAAGAACCCCACCACGAACCCGATCCCGAGCTGGAAGACGAGTTTCTCCCAGGCGAGCAGGCCCTGCCGTCCTGTGCCGCGGCGCTGGGCCGTGAGTTTAAGCCAGTCGTCGAACCCGCCCAGCACGCTGAGCCAGAGGAGGACCGCGATCGCGAGCTGGACGTGCGTCTGCCGGATGTCGGCCAAGAGCAGCGTCGCGATCAGGATCGCCCCGCAGATCAGGATGCCGCCCATCGTGGGCGTGTTCGCCTTGTTGGCGGCGTGCGCCCGCAGGGCCTCCGCGTCGGTCGAGCCCGCGTCGCCGATCTTCAATGCGGTCAGCTTGCGGATGACGGGCTTCCCGCCCAACAGCACCGTCAGGAAGGCGAGGAAGGCCGCGGCGAACGCCCTGAACTCGGTCTGGTCGAGCACGCGCAGCATGCGGTACAGCCCGTGCTCATCGAGCCAGCCCCGCGTCGCGTCCACGAACCAATACAGCATCCCTGCACCTTGTGTTGCCAGCCGGGCGGTGTCCTTCCGTCCCGGCTCCCGGTCCGTTCAAAGACTATCGCCCCTGGGCGACCGCCGCCCGCCCGCGGAGCACGTCGATCAGCCGCTCCAGCCGCATCCCGCGCGACCCCTTGAGCAGCACCACATCGCCGGGTCGCAGCAAAGCCGCGACAGGATCGGTCCACTCCTCACGGCTCGGAAAAAGTTCGCAGCCCGGCCCAAGATCGCCTACGACCTCCGCGAACTGTTCGCCGACGAACAGCCCCAGGTCGATCTCGTCATCCCCCGCGACCCGCACAGCGATCTCGCGATGGGCCTCCGCGGACGCCGGTCCCATCTCGAGCATGTCGCCCAGAACCGCAACCCGCCGGGGCTGGTCGCTCTCGGCTCGGTCGGTCTGTACTTGGTCGAACGCCCCGCCCGCGAGCATGCCGAGCCCGGCGAGCATCGAGTCCGGGTTCGCGTTGTACGCGTCGTTCACCACGCGGATGGTTCCGGAGCCCAATGCGATGTCGACGACTTCGAGCCGCATCTGGGGCGGGACCGAGGCCGCGAGCCCTTCGCAGACCCGGGTCGGGTCGCACCCCAGGGCGATCGCAACACCGAACGCGATCGCGGCGTTGCAGGCGTTGTGCGCGCCGGGCAGCGGCAGGCGGACCGGATGCCCCGAGACCGAAAACGCCGAGCCCCCGGCGTGCGAAACGAAATCCGTCACCAGGCAGTCGATTGGGCTGCCCGCGCGATCGGTGGTTGGACCGACCTCCCCTGCGCGCACAACCCGGCACGAGACGCCCCGCGCTAGTTCGGCATCAAGCTCGGGTGAACCGCCGATGACCACCGCGACGCCGTCGTCCGGCGCCGATCGCACAAGGTCCGCCTTCTCCGCCGCGATGCCCGCGACCGACCCGAGGTTCTCGAGGTGGGCTCTCCCGATGGAGGTGATGACCGCGATGTCCGGCGCCGCGATCGCCGCGAGCCGGCGGATCTCCCCGGGGGCGCTCGTGCCGACTTCGCAGACGAGGTAGCCGTCACTCCGGCGTGCGTTCAGGATGGTGAGCGGGACGCCGATGTCATTGTTATGACTCTTGGTTGCGTGCGTGCCGGTCATGCCGGCTCCACGGAGGGCTGCATCGATCATGCGGACGGTCGTCGTCTTCCCGTTCGAGCCGGTGACGCCGATGACACGGACGTCCTTGAGCGCACGCCGGTAGGCGCCGGCGAGGGCCGCGATCGCCCCCCGGGTCGAGGCGACCCGGAGCACGCCAACGCCGGCATCGATCTCGATGTCCCGCTCCACGACCACCGCCGATGCCCCGGCCTCCGCCGCGGCACGCACGAAATCGTGCCCGTCGACCCGCTCTCCCGGGAACGCAAAGAACAGGTTGCCCGCAATGATTTCACGCGTGTCGATCGACGCCCCCGAGATTGTCGCGGACTCGGCCGGGTCGCGGACCCACCGGCCTCCCGTCGCGAGCGCGATGCCAGCAGGGTCCATGCCCTGTCCCCGGATCAGCCCATTCATGCCGTGACTCCTGCTCTTCGGTCGGCGAGTGCGGCGCGCGCATACTCCTGGTCGACGAACCTCCGTGAAACGAGCCGCCCTGAGGAGTTTCGTGACACCTGATCGGTCTCGTGTCCCTTGCCCGCGATGACCACCACGCCCCCGGCAGCCGCGCCCAGGATCGCCTCCCGGATCGCGATCTCGCGGGCTGTGTGCACCAGCGTGCCGCCTCGGCGCTCCTTCGGGATGCCCGGCAGGATCGCGTCGATGATCGTCGAGGGCGGTTCGCTTCTTGGGTTGTCGCTGGTCAGCACGATGCGGTCCGCGTTCGCCGCGGCGACGGCGCCCATTCGCGGTCGCTTTTCGGTGTCCCGGTCGCCGCCGCATCCGAAGACGACGGTCAGTTCCGAGCCCGGTTCGCTCACGGCACGAACGGCCGAGAGCACCCGGTCGAGCGCGTCGTCGGTGTGCGCGAAGTCCACGAACACGCGCACATCGTCGCCCGCGCCGTGGACAGGCTCGACCCGGCCCGTGGGCGCGGTCGCGAGCGAAAGCGCTTGCCCGATGCGGGACGCCCGCTCGGGTTTGTCCATGCCCGCCCGATCGAGCAACCACCAGGCCGCCGCGACCGCCTGGCAGACATTCATCGCATTGAACCCGCCGATGAGCGGCACGGTTGCTCGGATCTCATGCCCGGCGGTCCGAATCGCCAGGGACTCCCCTTCGATTGACCTGCTGATCCGCTCGAAGGTCCAGTCCGCGTCCGCGGCCACCCCGCCGACCAGTTCGCGGCACAGGACCGGGCGTCCCGAGGCGACGGCTTCGGCGCTCGCCGCGACCACGGCGTCGTCGGCGTTGAGGATGCCCGGGGCGTCCCCCCGCAGCAGGCCCAGCAGACGCCGCTTCGCGGTCAGGTATGCCTCGAATGTTTTGTGGTAGTCAGCGTGATCCCCGGTGATGTTCGTGAAGATTCCCGCGTCGAACGCGATCGCGTCGGCCCGGCGCTGATCGAGCGCATGGCTCGAGACTTCCATCACCGCCGCCTCGCACCCCGCGTCCACCATCGTCGCCAGCGTCCGGCTCAGTTCGATCGCGGGAGGGGTCGTCATCGGTGAGGGGGCTGATTCTGAGCCGTCGTCGATCAGGACGGTCCCGATCATGCCGCAGCGGACGCCGACGCGGTTCATGAGCCCGTGGACGAGGTGGGCGACGGTGGATTTCCCGTTGGTGCCGGTCACGCCCGCGACGAGCAGCCGGCCGCTCGGGTTGCCGAACAGGCGTTCGGCGCACAGCGCCATGCAGAGCGGGGCTTCGTCGCAGGCGACGACCGCGACACCGTCCGGGCACGTCTCGGGCCGCTCTGTCAGAATCACGGCCGCACCGGCCCGAACGGCGTCGGCGATGAACCGCGTCCCGTCCGCGGTCAGCCCTGCGCGCGCAACGAACATCGCTCCGGGCAGAACGGTCCGGCTGTCCTCGGTGATATCCGACACACGGACCAAAGCCGGGTCTCCGTGCACGACGCTGACCGGCAGGCCTTCAATGAGTTCCGCGAGCAGCATCCGTTGAATCCCCGCGCTTTCTCGTGAGCTTGGTGTTGTGATCCGTCCTTGCATGTGTATCGGCGTGCGCGCGCCGCGCAGCGCAGAATGGGACGCGGCTACGGGAGAATGAGCATCGCATCCCCGAAACTGAAGAACCGGTACCGCTCCCGGATCGCCTCGTCGTAGATAGCGCGGACACGCTCGACGCCTTCGGGAAAGAGGGCCGCGACGAGCGCGAGCAGGGTGGAGCGGGGCAGGTGGAAATTGGTCATGAGCCCGTCGAGCGAGCGCCACGTGTGCCCGGGTTGGATCAGCAGATCGGTCTCGAGCCATGCCGGTGGCGTATCTTTGAGAGCCGCGAAGGCTTCGAGCGTGCGCGCCGCGGTTGTGCCGACGGCGATGACCCGGCGAGCGGAGTTCATGCGGGCCCGGGTCGGGTCGGGGATCGAGCACCACTCGGCGTGCATCGGGTGTTCGTTCAGATCGTCGGCTTCGACGGTCTTGAATGTCCCGGTGCCCACGTGCAGCGTCACGGGCGCGCGCCCGACGCCCGCGTTTTCGAGCCGGTCGAACAAGGCCGGGGTGAAGTGCAGGCCGGCGGTCGGCGCGGCGACAGACCCTGTTGAGTGCCTGGCCGTCCGGTCGTCCGCGGCATAGATCGTCTGGTAGCGGTCGAGATCGTCGGGCCGGTCCTGTTCGAGCCCGGCGTCGCGGCGGGCATGAAGGATGTAGGGCGGGAGCGGGGCGAGCCCGACGCACGCCAGCATCTCGGGGGTCAAGGCTCCGGGCGTGTCGTTGTCCCATGCGGCGAGCAGCCAGGCTCCCGGCTCGGTCGGGTCGGGCGCAAGAAACTCAAGGCGGACCGGTGACGGGAAACCGTCCCGGCTCTGCACCGCGAGGACGCGCCCCGCGCGGTGCCTGCGTGCTTTGACCAGGGCGCTCCAGATTGTCCGGCCTCGCACCTCCGGCTCGATCGTTCCACGCGCCGGGTCGCCCGGCGCGACGTCGCGGAGCCAGAGCCCCTCGGCCCTGCCGCCTGTTTCTGTGTTGCTGCCCCGGAAGCGAGCAGGGACGACGCGAGAGTCGTTGGTGACCAACAGATCG
Source organism: Phycisphaerales bacterium UBA1926 (assembly GCA_002337215.1). Lineage (GTDB taxonomy): Bacteria > Planctomycetota > Phycisphaerae > Phycisphaerales > UBA1924 > UBA1926. The sequence goes on from DDFO01000038.1 coordinate 86,706, forward strand.
CCCGGCGAGAGCAACGAGGGGAGATCGCGGACAATCCGGTGCTCAAGCCGAGACGGGTCGCTCCGGCTCACGACGAGCATGCGTGCGGCGTCGCGAGGCTCTGTCGCGGTTGCGGCGATCAGGTCTCCGGGCAACTCAAAGTCGAGGTCGTTGACGAGCACGCGGTGAGTTTACGCAGCGCCGCGGCGTTGACTCCACGCAACACGCGGAGAGCCGGTCGTTCTGCGGCGGAGGCATCGGATGGTGCCATTCGACGGTTGTTGGTGCTATCGCCCGCTTTTCTCGGACGTCTTCGGTTTCGAGATCGGTGGCACGCCGCTCGTACCCAGTCTCGCGTGTCCGAGATGAATGTCCAACCTGTCGGGATCTACGCGACGCCGTCGCGCCGGATCGAAGCTGTGTTCCAGCAGCCGAGACGGTTCCCCGAATACCTGCGGCTGCAGAACATCCGCGATCGAGTGGACGTCTCGCAGGGCGTCGCGGCGGGCTCGGGCACTCGTACCGCGATGGATCCGACGGTGCCGGTTGCTCGCGACGCGACGCTGGCACGGATCGGGGAGATCCGGCCAGTGGACGACGCGTCCTGCTCGGATGGCGCGGNNGCGGAGAAGTACAGTCCAGCGTGCGATCGGGCGTCGCGAGGCGCGATGATCCCCGTCGACGGGCTGGGCCGGATGATCGATGTGATCGCGTGATCGATCTGTGCTGACACTGAGCACGGTTTGTGGGACCGCGATACGCTCGGCGCGTATGAGCCGACCCCGACTGAACAGCTGCGACCGAGGAATTGGTGTTTCGCGGTGGGTGCTTCCCGTCGTGATCGGGCTCTCGTTGGCGATGACCGGATGCAGTTCGGATCTGCAGGTCGCGCCCGAGGCATACCGTGGCCCCGCGCTCTCGCAGGAGACTCTCAACAAGTCGTACCTGGTTGTCGCCGAAACGCCCGGCGCCGGCTGGGCGATCGAGATCGATGCGACGAGGAAATCCGCCGACGGGACCGATGTGTATCTGACGCTCCGCCGGCCGAACCCGGTCGGGGCGTACGCGGCCGACCCGGTCGAGCAACGTGTCCTGACCCGCGTCTCCACCGAACGCCCGCTCCGGCTCTTTGCACGCGTCGCGAATTACGGATCGGATGATGAGCAGGTCTACAAGCGGGTGCGTTGACCCGACTCGGGCGTTTCGGTGGGCGGGATTTGTTTGTATGATCCTCGCATGGACCGTTGCGACGGCGTGATCACGGATCGGGCGAAACAGCTGCTCAGCCTGGTGTTGCTGCCTGGGCTCGGGTCGGTGCGTGCCGCCCGGCTGCTCGACGCATTTGGTGGATCTGCCGACCGCGTGCTCGGGGCGTCTCACGCCGCGTGGTGCGCTGTACCGGGCATCGGACGCGTGACGAGCGAGAAGGCGCGGGGCGGCATCGCGGGGCTGTCGGACGCTATCAGCGAGGAGATCGAATGCGCCACGGCCGCGGGCGCGCGGGTCATATCAATCGACGATCCCGAGTATCCGGTTCTCCTTCGGGAACTGCCCGATGCGCCTCGGCTCCTCTATTTCAGAGGCGGCTTTGGGCCGACTGGAAAGAACGCCCTGCGTGATGCGTACACGCTGGCGGTGGTGGGGTCCCGCCGTTGCACGCAGTACGGGCTTGAGCAGGCCGAACGATTCGCGGGGGTCTTGGGCCGGAACGGTCTCACGATCGTTTCGGGTGGTGCGCGGGGCATCGACAGCGCAGCACACCGAGGGGCGCTGCGGGCGGGCGGACGGACGCTTGTTGTGCAGGGGTGCGGGCTCTCTCTCGCCTACCCGCCGGAGAACGCGGAGCTATTCGAGCGGATTGTTGCGGAGGGGCGCGGCGCGATTGTGAGCGAACTGCCGATGCGGACCGAGCCGCGGGGCGAGCACTTCCCGGCCCGGAACCGGATCATCAGCGGGCTGAGTCTTGGCGTGCTGGTCATCGAGGCGGGCCGCAAGAGCGGGGCGTTGATCACCGCCGCGATGGCCGCGGAGGAGCACGGGCGCGAGGTCATGGTGCTCCCGGGGCGGATCGATTCCGAGGCGATCGCGGGCTCGCTCGATCTGCTCAAGAAGGGTGGGGGGGCGCTGGTGACCGATCCGGGCGATGTGCTTGATCTTCTCGAAGCGCCGGCGCGGTTCGCGCACGAGGGCGTTCACGCGGCCCGATACGCCGATCCGGGCGTCGCGGACCGGGATCTGTTCACCGCTGATGACCCCGACGGGCCGACGGAAGAGAAGTCGCGTGGTGACCGGCACGCCGGCCGCGCTGCTCCTGGATTTTCGGAGGATTCCGATGGTGGGCGTTTGCTGGGTCTGTTGTCGGCGACCCGGGACTCTTCGGCGATCACGTTCGATGAGATTTGCTCGTTGTCGGGCTGGCCGGCCGCGCGGATCCGGACCGCGTTGACGATGTTGGAACTCGCCGGCCGGGTCTCTCGGATCGGCACGCGGTATTCGTTTGCTGTTCAGTAAGCGGAGTGTTGTCCCGGTTCTGGGGGTGCTTCTCGTGATATCACACGGATTTGTGGCATACACTTGACGAGACTCGGATATCAACCGGACGGTTTCCGAACAATTTTTGCCAAATGTTGAACTTTGTCAGGCAACTCGTCCGAATCGTGTGGTAGAACATAAAGGTGTGTTGTCCGGTTCCGCTGCCGACGTTGTGGGCATGCTGGGCACCGAACAAGGACGTTCGGCGACAACACCTGACAGCTTCGGATTGCCGTGTCGGAAGGGATTCCATGCGACTGTGGAAGACGAACAAACGAGGAGACGGCGAGGCGCGTAGCAGGCGGGGCCGAGCGGGTGGTCATCCTTCGGGTGTCGTTCGTGCGGATGACCGTCTTGGCACTGTGCGCTCGACCCCGGAATCCGGGCGTGTCTCCGGCTGCATTCTTGCGTTGGGACCCGGGGGCTCATTCAGCCGTGCGTGGCGGGGTGATGGCGCCCGGCTCTCACGCGTCGGGTCGAACGACGCGGGGTTCGCTGAGGTCGCTGACCGGGGGAGCTCTGGCGATTGCCGAGCGGCTGTGAACGAGATTTCAGAGCGTCGGGTTCTGAATTCGGCTGATGACGAGGGATCGCACGACGGTTTGGCGACGAAACTCGGCCGGCTCGTGCTTGTGCAGCGGATCCTGGTGATGCAGGGGGAGACGTTGCATCGCTCCGCGGCACTGATCGCGCCGCGCGGCATTTCGGAGTCGGTCGGTGTGGATCGATGCGACAGACCGCGTGGGATGGATGTTGCTGGAGTGTTCACGGGCGACGCGGGCTGTGTCGCGGTGGAGGACTCCGGGGTGAGAATGGGGCGTCGGGACAACCGCTTGTCGCGGCCGACGAAGAAGACAGGGGCCGCGTCGGCAGGGATGTCGGATGCACCCACGAGCGCGTTCCGATCGGGATCGCAACAAACACCAGTGAGCAAGACAGAGGTATCGAACCATGACACCCAACCGGTCGATGAATCTCACACCCAAACAGCTTCGGATTCTCAAACTGATCCGCGATTCCCGCGTCCGTCGTGGCTATTCCCCGACGATGCAGGAACTCGCCGACGAGATCGGCGTCAGCAAGGTCACGGTCTTCGAGCACGTCGAGGCGCTCATCAAAAAGGGCGCGCTCGTGCGCGAACGGAACAAGGCTCGCTCTTTGTCGATCGCTGAGGGCATCGCGGTTCCCGATGAGGACCGCCCGCTCCGGCTCCCGCTTGTCGGCAAGATCGCCGCGGGGTATCCGATCGAGAAGGTCGCGAGTGAAGAAGAACTCGACCTCTCCGAGGTGCTCGCCTCGGGTGACGACTCGGGCGAGTCGAGTTTCGCGCTCTGCGTCGACGGCGACAGCATGCGCGACGAGGGCATCCTCGACGGCGATTACATTCTTCTCGAGCGTGCCCAGGTCGCCAAGAACGGGGACCGCGTCGTTGCGCTGCTCGAAGACGGCAGCACGACACTCAAAACCTTCTACAAAGAAGAAGACCACATCCGCCTGCAGCCGGCGAACCCGGACTTCGAACCGATCCGCGTGAAGTTCTGCCAGGTGCAGGGCATCGTCAAGGCTGTCGTGCGCCGGTACCGCTGATTGGTTGCCGGTCCCTGGTTCTCAGTCTTCGCGACTCGGACGGCGTCATCTCGCAAGTGTCATTCTGGCGGATTCTCTCCGTCGGCACGTTCTGCGACGAAGCAAGCCGGGCGGCATCGTCCGGTTTTTGTTCTAGGATTTCGCCCGGATTTCACGTCGCCGAGTCCGCATCGTTTGCGGTGTTGGTGAGCGATGACGATCGGGGGAGAACCGTGACCGCGCCGAGCTCGGGCAGGGATTTCGCGGTCTTTGCCCCGGCGTCCTCGAAGCGTTTGAGGGTTGGCATCAGGCGCGACTCGACCGAGCCCACCACGCGGTTGTAGCGATCGGTGGCTGTGCTCAGGGCCTTGCCGAGGCTCTCGATGTGCTCGAAAGCGACCGCGGCCCGTTCGTGGAGCGTCCGGCCCAGCTCGTATAGCTTTGCAGCGTCTTCAGTGAGCGCGTGATCGCGCCAGCCGACCGCGACGGCTCGGAGCAATCCGATGAGGGTCGCGGGGCTTGCGAGGATGACGTTGTGGGTGGCGGCTCTTTCGATGAGTCCCGGGTCGCGTTGCAACGCCGCGTCGATAAAGTGGTCGCCCGGGACGAACATGACCACGAAATCGGGGCTTCCCTCCCAGAGCTGCCAGTACTTCTTGTCGCTGAGTTTCTTTGCTTGGTCGGCGACATGCTTGGCGAACCGGTCGAGGTGATGGGCGCGTTCATCGTCTGTCTCAGCGTTGACTGCTTCGAGGTACGCGTACGTATTCGTCTTCGCGTCGATCGCGATCACACGGTCGTTGGGAAGATTGACGACCATGTCGGGCCGGAGCAGCCGTCCCGCATCGTCGCGTGTGGAGGTCTGCTCGGTGAAGTCGCAGTAGCTGGTCATCCCGGCGATCTCGGCAACGCGACGCAGCTGGATCTCGCCGTACTGGCCGCGGATCTCGGGGCGGCTCAGCGCCTTGGTCAGCTTCCCCGTTTCTGTGCGGAGCGATTCGCTCGCCTGCGTGGAGAGATTGACCCGCTCGGCGAGTTGCAAGAGGCGTTCGCGGGTTTCGTTGAGCGTGTCGCCGATCGGCTTGACGAGGCGGTCGACGGCGAGCTTGCGTTGCTCGAGGTCGCCCTCGGCCTGCTTCATCTGCTGCTGGAACGTCTGCGCCGCTTGCTCGATGAACCGTTTCGTGTTCGTGTCCAGAGCCTCCCCCGAGAGTTTGGCGAAGCGGTCGGTGAGCTCCGCCTCGCGTTCGCGGATCCAGTTCTGCATCCGCGTCTGCTCGGCCTGGACTTGCCGCTCGCGTTCGGCGTGGATCTTCTGATCTCCGGTCCGCTGTTCCTGCTCTCGGCTCAGGTCGAGCTCGAGCTGTCTGATGCGGGCGTCCGCCTTCTCAAGATCGAGGCGCAGATTTTCAGCGATCCCTTCGAGTTTTGCGGTGTCCTCGGTCCGGCGCTGCTCGGCGAGATCGCGTTCCCGAGTCGCCTGGACCGCTTCCGCTCGTGCCTGCTCGACCGACCGCACCGTCGAGGTGCGAGCGTGAAGCAGCCACGCGACGATACCGGCGCACACGAGCAACGCGAAGCCCAGAATGATGGTGATCGGTTCCATGTCCCAAGCCTACCCGGCCCGGAACCGGCAAGGTGCGCCGCTGCCTCTGCCGCGGCCTTGGCCGACGCCGAGATCAGCGTGCGGCGTTCGACATGACGTAGAGCATCTCCCTCGCGATCTGGGCACACCGCTCGTCGTAGGTGGCGGCCTCTTCGGGAGTGCCATCGCTCGCCTTCGGATCAACGAAGGGAACAGCGATGCGGAATTCCGCCCCGGGGACGAACGGGCACGCCTCGTCCGCGTCTGTGCAGACCATGACGGCGCCGAAGCCGTCCTTGGGGTTCGGGTCGTTGTCGAACGGCTTGCTGAAGCAGGTCATCGCGGGCAGATCGTCCGAGATCCGGGCGTGGTAGACCGGGTTTCGCGCGTCGGTGGTCTTCTCGATGCGGATCCCGGCTCGCTCCGCGGCGGCGACCGCACGGGGATTGAACGCGGTGGACTCGGTGCCCCCTGAGTAGGTCCACACCCGCAGGCCGACCCGCTTGGCGGCGGCGGCGGCCCAGAGCTGCGAGAGGTGGCTCCGCCTGCTGTTGTGCGTGCAGACGAAGATCAATGACGCAGGATCCGCGGATTTGGTATCCCGGCGGACATAGGCCGAGAGTTCTTCGAGTACCGCTTTGCGATCGGGCGAGATCAGTTCGAATTCCGCGGCGCGGGCATCGAGATAGGACTCGATCTTCGGGTAGAGCCTTGCGTGCGCCGGAGCCGCGTCAGAGGCGGTTGTGGACTGCGCCGCGAGCGAGAGGACAAGTACGGCGGCAATCACGGCAGCGACGG
>DDFO01000038.1:93251-101402 GCA_002337215.1 Phycisphaerales bacterium UBA1926
GAAACGGAAGACATTGGTTCGGCTCCTCGTGGTCGACGCGGCGATCGCGTGCAACGGCGTACAACGTACACCTGTGATGCCGAGGCAGGCCGAGACGAACGGTTCAGAACGCGTTCAAATTCGGTGAAGATTCAGAGCTTTTCGGCGGGTCGGCGGAGAGCGAGAATCAGCACGATCGCGAGGATCGCGGCCATCGCCATGAAGATGAGCTGGATGCCGAACGCGGTGCTGAGTGCGAGTTCGCCACGCATCGCGCTGGGGATGATCCTCGCGAGCGGGCCTGCGAGACCGAGCAGGGAAAGCACGAGTGCGGCGACGAGGGCCGGACCGCGTGCGATGGCAGCTGCGAATCCGGCGATCAGAATCAGGACCCCGATGAACGCCGGGATGAGCGAGGTGATGCTGCTTCTCCCGGTGCCGAGATAGGCTGCGACACCGAGCAGAATCATCGCGATGGCGAAAGAGATCGTGGGTTTGTGCGGTGTATTCATGTGTGCCATGCGGCTGACGGTAGGAGAGTCTGGGGTGTCGATCGAAGGAGATTGCAGAATGAGTTTTAGTCTGCCCGGACTGATTCTTCGAGGCTCATCACGGCGGGATGGTCGTCCGGCTCGTTGGTGAGCATGCCGAGCGCCGCGTCGATTGCATATCGATAGGCCCATGCGCGATCGGCCTGCGACCCGGCGTCACGGCCCGCGCGGAGACCACTCCTGAGCACGGCAACCGCATCACCCGGAAGTTGTTCAGGGCTTGTGACGATCGAGGTGAGGGCGAGCTCGTAGATGTCGGCGCAGGCTTGCTGGTTCCCGTTGTTGAACTGCGGGACGCCACGCTCGATCCCGAACAAGAGAACGTTGGCGGCCCAGCGGCGGGCGGCAGAATCGTCGGCGGCTTCGTCCCCGGACTCGGCGGGATCGGGAACCGCGGTAGCCGTGCTGGCGACGGCAGGAACATCGCGTTCGGCGTTAGCCCTCATTGCCAGATCCTCGGCCGAGTCGGCGTAGCTGCCGATCCATTCGATCTCCAGGCGGAACGGCCCGTCTTTCTTGTCGTAGATATAGAACTCTGCGCCGGTCACCGCGTCTGCACGCAGATCGGGAGCACGCCCCGAGATGTCTTCTCCGAAGAACGTGGGGGTGTAGTCGGCGAAGGGGATGCGGACGGTCTGCCACTCACCCGTCGTCTTAAAGGTGGCCCAGTACGAGATGTCGTACGAGCCGAACTTCACGCCGTTGCGGAGACCCGAGATGTACGTCCGGCCATCGCCCTTCACGCGGAACAGGAGGCCGTCCGTGCCCTCGAGCCCCATGTCGGTGGTGCGAGTTCGGATGGAACTGAAGCCACCCCCGTTGGTATTCGTCGAGCCCTCGAAGACAAGACGGCCGTTCGCGATCGAGAAATCGCCGATGCTTCGCCCACCCATGACGTTGTCATTGACGGTGACCCATTTCGACTCGATGTCGGATTCGTCGAAACCGATCAGGATGTTGTCTGGAACCAGGGCGAGCCGATCGTTGACGGACGTGGCAAGCGATGCAAGGGCGGCCGTGGCGGCCGAAAGGGCGATGCAGATCGGCAGGGCACGCTTCACGGGGGCTCCCGTCTGGATGACGGGGGCGAGCCCCGCTCGGTTCTTTGGAATCGGTCAAAGAGGCCGACGCGGCCTGTTGATGCATGCGTAATCGAGGGATCTGCCGGACCAGATTCGCACGACGACGCCTCTTACACTCCCCTCCCATGATCGACCTCAAAGACCTGCGTGAGAACCCTGACCGATACCGCACCGGTGCCCAGCGGAAGCAGGTGCCGGTTGACATCGACCGTCTGCTCGAGCTGGACTCCTCGCGGCGTGAGACGCTGTCCGAGCAGGAAACGCTCCGTGCCGAGCAGAACAGGCTTGCGAAAGAAACGGGCCCCAAGATCGGCCCGCTGATGGGACAGCTCAAGAAAGCCGAGGGTGCGGACAAGGACAGGCTGCAGGCAGAGATCGACGCGATCAAGGCGGCCCCTGCGGCGCTGAAGGAAAAGATCCAATCGCTCGAAGGGACGCTGAAGGTGAGCGAGGACGAGTTCCGTTCGCTCCTGCTCAGCGTTCCGCTCCCGCCCGATGAGGACGTCCCTGTGGGCAAGACAGCCGACGACAATGTCGAGCTGCGCCGATGGGCCCCCGCGGGGTGGGATTACGACAAGTCCTTCGAAGAAAACAAGGGATTCAAGCCCAAGACGCACATCGAACTGTGCGACAGCCTGGGGCTCGTCGATTTCCCGCGCGGCGTCAAGCTCGCGGGGACACGGTCGTACGTCCTCACCGGCATGGGCATGCGGCTGCACCAGGCCGTCCTGCGCTACGCCATTGACTACATGTCCGACACCAATGGCTTCACGCCCATGTCTGTCCCGGTGGTCGTGAAGGAAGAGGCGATGGTCGGCACCGGGTTCTTCCCGGGCGGCCGCGAGCAGGCGTACCACGTCGACGAGGTCTCCCGTGGATCGGGTCACGATCTTTTCCTCACCGGCACGGGCGAGGTCGGTCTCATGGGCCTGCATCAGGACGAGATTCTGGATGAGGATGATCTGCCCAAGCAGTACGTCACGGTGTCGACGTGTTTCCGCCGCGAGGCGGGGGCCGCGGGCAAGGACACGGCGGGCCTGTACCGGATCCACCAGTTCGACAAGGTCGAGCAGGTGGTGATCTGCCCGTCCGACGAGACGGTGAGCCGGGAGTGGCACCGGAGGATGATTGGTTTTGTCGAGACGTTCCTGCAGAGCCTCGCGCTGCCGTACCGCCTTCTGCAATGCTGCACCGGCGATCTGGGTGTCAAAAACGCCGATATGATCGACCTGGAGTGCTGGATGCCCGGGAGGGGCGAGCCCGACGCGGACGGGGTGCCCACCGGCGAGTTCGGCGAGACGCACTCAGCGAGCCGGCTCTACGACTACCAGTGCCGCCGGCTCAACATGCGGTACCGCGCCGGGGGCGAGGGTGGGCAGGGCACCACGACCTTCTGTCACTCGCTCAACAACACGGTGGCGGCGAGCCCCCGGATCCTGATCCCGATCCTCGAGAACTATCAGAACGCCGACGGCTCAGTGACGGTCCCCGAGGTGCTGCGTCCCTACATGAACGGCATCGAGACGATCGGCTGAGCCGGCACCGGCCATGAAAAACGCCCCGCGGATCCCGGGGCGTTTGGAAGTCTGGATTTGCTGCGTTCCGTTGGATCAGCGACGACGACGGGTCGCGGTCAACCCGCCCAGGCCGAGCAGCGCGAGGGCGCCGGGAGCCGGGACGAAGTAGACATCGTCCACAAACACCGACTGATCGATGCCGGCACCGAAGCTCTGGATCGCGTAGACGATGCGGGCGGAGTCCGCGCCGACGGGCACGAAGTCGGTCAGCATGAACTCTTCCCAATCGCTGCCGACGGTGGGGGCGAGGTTGGGGGTTCGGCTGATCTCAACATCGTTGACCGAATCGCGCCACTCGATGCGAATCTCGGTGCCACCGGCGACGCCGAGCGACTTGTGCCAACCGCCGAATGTCCACGCGTCGCCAGCGGAGAGGCCGCCGACATCTTGGAACGCGCCGGCGAAGCTGTTCGCGACGGTGATGCCGAGTTCCATCGACCGGGCGCCGGTGCGGGCCATCGCGGCGCTGGAAAAGGCGACATCCCCGCCCATGAACTGGTCGCCGTCGGCGCTGAACGAAACCCACGAGCCAGAGGCCGGTGGGAAGTCGCCGAAGATGTCTTCTTCGAAGCTGGCGTTGCCCAGAACACCGGCGGATGCCGCGCAGGACGCAACAGCGACCGCGATCGAGGCGAATTTGATGCACTCTCTCATTGTGAACACTCCAATCTGGATATATGCAGATCCCGCTGTTTTACTACAGCGAGCACGAGAACCGGAACTGGTCAACCACAAGCCTACCGAAATCGGGTGATTCGGTCAAAGTGTTTCAGGCCTTTGAGCGATCATGAATCTTGGGTATGCTGAATCAGCCGATCGGTGACCGCTCGGGTCGCCCGGGAATGGGCTGCCATCGCGGTTTCGGCACGCCTGATCGGGGCGGATCAGGTCGAGAGGGAGATCGGACAATGTTGGCAAAGCCTATTTGTTTGCAGCGTGTTCGCATCTCCTTGTGCTACTCCGGCGTCCTTGCGGTGATTGGCGGTGCGCCGTTTACTGTGCTTGCCCAGACCTTCGTTGATGTCACCGAGGCAGCGGGGATCACCCACGTCCAGGCAACACCCGAACTCGTCGCGGGATTGCCCGGATCGGCGTTCTTTACGGGGGGCGTCGCGGCGGCCGACTTCGATGGAGACGGTTGGACCGATCTGGTCTTTACCCGTCTCAACGATGCCGACATTCTCTACCGCAACCTCGGCGATGGGACGTTCGAACCTCTGACGAACGCCGCCGGCTTCGATGTCCCGACCCTCACCAACGGCGTCGCGACCGGTGACATCGACAACGACGGCGACGCCGATCTCTACATGACCACCTGCTGGGGCACACGAAACTACCTCTATCTCAATGATGGTGACGGGGTGTTCACCGACGCCGGCACGTCCCGCTCGTCCGCGCTCGCCAACGGCGTGTTCCGCAACGGGCAAGGCTCGACGTTCGGCGACTTCGACAACGACGGGTATCTCGATCTGATGACCGGCGACTGGGGCAGGCCGGCGCATAGTTGCCAGTCGCGTCTGTTCCGCAACCGGGGCGCCGTCGAGCCGGGGTGGTTCGATGATGTCACCGGCGCCGCGGGGCTGACCGTTTACCGCGGCACGCTCTCGTACCGTTTCACGCCCCGGTTTATCGATCTCGACCGCGACGGGCATCAGGACCTCGCGATCGCATCGGACTTCGCGTCGAGTCAGCTCTTCTGGAACGACGGGGACGGGACCTTCACCGACGGAACGCTCCCGGCGGGCGTCGGCACCGACTTCAACGGCATGGGCTCGACCTTCGGTGACTACGACGGGGACGGCGATCTCGATTGGTTCATTTCCAACATTACGGCCGACCCCGATGCGCCGCCCACCGGGTTCGGCGGGTGGAACCGCCTCTATCGCAACGACGGCGGGCGAACATTCACGGATGTCACGCAGGAGGCCGGCGTTCGCGACGCGCGATGGGGGTGGGGCACGGCCTTCTTCGACGCCGACAACGACGGGGATCTCGATCTGATCGCCACCAACGGGTACAACGGTGAGGGCTGGGCCGACGATCGAACCGTGCTGTGGCAGAACAATGACGGCGTCTACACGGACATCTCGGAGATCTCGGGGATCACGGACCGCCTGCAGGGGCGAGGGCTGATCCACCTCGACTATGACCGAGACGGCGATCTTGACATCGTGATCGTGAACCATATGGCAGCGCCGATCCTGTACCGCAACGACGGCGGGAACACCCTCGAGTCGCTGCGAATCGAACTGGTCGGGACCCGATCCAACCGCGATGGCATCGGCGCTTTTATCACGGTGACTCCCGACGTAACCGACCCCGATCGGCGGCTCGTCTGGGAGGTTGACGGCGGGAGCGGGTTCCTGGGGCAGAGCGAGCGGGTCGCGCACTTTGGGCTCGGCTTCCCGGCAGAGTTGGGCACCGGACCGAACGCGGGTACAGTCGGACTGATCCGTGTCGAATGGCCGAGCGGTACTGTCCAGCGGCGGCTGTTCGTGGCACGAACCCAGACGGTGCAGATCCGAGAGCCCGCGTCCGCGTGGCTCCCCGGCTGGAGACCGAGGCCGCGTGGCGAATGAGAACCGTTTCCGAAGCCCCGTTTAATGTGGGGTGTCGCATGCGACAGAATCGGTGAGGGCCGGGTACAGTCGCGGCATGATGCGTCTCGTCCGTCGAATGATCGATGCACCGCTCGGGCCGCTGATCGCGGGTGCCGTTGAGCCGGGCGGATCGTCGATTGAGCCCGGAGGCATCTGCCTGCTCGAGATGGGCGACGCTGAGCGGCGGGCCCGCGAGACCACCGAACTCGAAGAACTGTTGGGTGCCCGCTTTGTCGACGACGAGCCCAGCGATTTGCTCGACGCCCTCGAATCGCAACTCGACGCGTACTTCGCGGGTCGCCGGCGAGGTTTCGACCTGCCCCTCGTCACGCCCGGCACGCGGTTTCAGCATGAAGTCTGGAACGCGATGCGATCGATCCCGTTCGGCCACACGGTGTCATACGGTGAACTCGCCAGGACGATCGGTAGGGAGCCAACGTCGGCGCGTGCCGTCGGTGCCGCGTCGGGCCGCAACCGCGTCTCGATCCTGATCCCGTGCCACCGCGTGGTGGATCTCGCCTACAACGCGAGCTTGGGCGGGTTGGCCGGGCTGCGCGGGTACGGCGGAGGCATCGAGAACAAGCAGCGCCTGCTTCAGCACGAGCGGCTGGTCATGGGCGGGGCGGGGCTGTTCGAGCAGATGCTCGGAGGCGTGGTGTCGGAGCACGCCGACCAGACCGCAGCCGATCCATAAAGAGAAGCACCCGCGCCGATCGGTGATGACGGGCGTGGGTGCCGAGTTCGGAGTCGGTGTTGGAGAGTCAGATCCAGCAGGCTGAGTGAGGGCGTGTGCTCTTATTCAGTGGCAGCCGGTCGGGGTGCTACTGATCAGGGGCAACCATTGAGGAAGCCGTTGACGAACGCCGCGAGGTCGGCGAGGTCGAAGACGCCCTGGGGCGCGGCGAAGTCGGCGAGGTCCAACCCGTTGGTGAATCCGAAGAGGAAGCACTGGATGTCGGCGAGGTCGAGCACGCCGAAGGGCTGGGCGAGGTCGGCGGGGTTGCAGGAGGCGATGTCGGTGTCGGTGGTCAGGGTGATGTCATCGACGACGACATCGAAATCGGTGAAGCCGAAGAAGAACCCTGGCTCGAGCGTGGTGACGACGATCTCGTCGTAGCCCGCGATGACATCGCGGAAGGTGATGCCCTCGGGGAGCATGGGCTCGAAGGTCTTGGGGTCTTCGGCGCCCGAACCTCCCCAGCCCGCGGGCAGGGCGTCGTAATCGAACACGGAGACCTGGACAAAGAATCGTGTCCAGTCCCCGTGGGTGGCGGCGCTGAAGTCGGCAAACTTGTACCAGACGCTGGCGAACTGGTCGTTGCCGGGCCCGGCGTCGAAATCGCGAAATTCGAGCAGCCAGGGCCTTGGCGCCGGCGTGCCGAAGAAGGAGATGTCGTTGACCTTGGTATCGATCGCGAAGGCGAACCCCGAGACGGACGAGAGGTCCTGGACGAAATCGGGGCTGGTCGAGTTTCGGAAGGTGATGCCGAAGTCGTTGAAAATGGTGTGGAAGCCCGGGGCGGGGTCTCCCTGGGTGTCGTCGATGAATGTGCCGACGCCCCCGATGCCGTTGGAGCCCGACCAGCCCCCGGTGTCGTCGTCGTTGAAGGGCACGATGCTCCCGGGGAGCGCGAGCGCGGCTCCCGCGAAGAGTGAGACGAACAGCGAGGCGGCGGTGATATCTCTCGAGTTCATAGTGATCTTCCTCTCCTGACCTCCGAGCATTGGTCGTGTTACCCGTCGAGTACACCTGTTCGCGTGGTGCCTGTCAAGGAACCAAGGAAATATCGGGTCGAGAGCGGGGTGTGAGGCCCGCGGCGGGGTCTGACGCTACGCTGGGTTGCAGGAAATGGGGCGGGTAGCTCAGTTGGCCAGAGCGTTCGCTTTACACGCGAAGGGTCCCGGGTTCGAGTCCCGGCCTGCCCATTCCGGTCGGTGGCGGGAGACGACGCGCCGATCGGTCTCCTGAAGACGCAGCGGATGAACAGACTCGACCCCTTCTACATCCTCGCGGCGGTGCTCTGCTCGCCGCTGCTCCTCAAGAAGCAGCGTTCGGGTTGGAAGCAGCGGATGGGGCGAGTCGCGCCGATGCTGAAGGCCGAGGCAGCGGTCGGGCCTATCGCGCACCGCAGGCCGAGAGTGCTGCTGCACGCGGTCTCGGTCGGCGAGGTGAGCGCGCTTCGAACGCTCGTGCCGCTGCTCGCCCGGGACTGCACCGTCATCGTCGCGACGACGACAGACACGGGTCTCGCCCGGGCGCAGGCGCTTTACGGGGACTCCGCCGAGGTCGTCCGGTACCCGCTCGATTTCTCGTGGTCCGTCCGCCGGTTTCTTGACGCGGTCCGTCCCGACGCGGTCGCGC
>DDFO01000038.1:101479-136152 GCA_002337215.1 Phycisphaerales bacterium UBA1926
CGTCCCGACGCGGTCGCGCTGGTCGAACTCGAGATCTGGCCGAACTTCGTCGCGACCTGCCGGGATCGGAACATCCCGGTCTGCGTCATCAACGGCCGCCTGAGCGCCCGGAGTTTCAAGGGCTACGCGCGGTTCCGTTGGTTCTTCAGATCGTCGTTCGCGTCGCTCACGGCCGCCGCCGTGCAGGACGAAACCTACGCCGAACGCTTCTGCTCGATGGGTGTCCCGAGCGAGCGGGTCCGGGTTTGTGGATCGATGAAGTGGGACAACACCAAACTCGCGAGTAGCGACACCGGACTGCTGAGCAACGCGGACGCGATCGCCGAGAACATGGGCATCGATCGTTCTCGCCCGCTGGTCGTCGCCGGGAGCACGGGGCCCGGCGAAGAGTCGCTCATCCATCGCGCGTGCGCGGGATTGGGCGTTCAACTCCTGTGCGCACCCCGCAAGCCGGAACGGTTCGATGATGCCGCCGAAGCGATGCGCGGCTGCGTCCGCCGATCACACACCAGACTCCACGGCTCGCCCGCGATGCCGGCCGACCGGTTCCTGCTCGACACGATCGGCGAACTCGGCGTCGCCTACACACTGGCCGACGTCGTCGTTGTTGGCCGGAGTTTCGGCGAACTGCACGGCTCGGATCCGACCGAACCCATCGGCCTTGGCAAACCGACGATCATCGGGCCCGCGGTCGCCGATTTCGAATCGATTGTGCAGGCATTCGAAGACCGGGGCGGCATTGTCCGCGCGACGCGTGAATCCCTCCCGGCCACGATCAGGGCGCTCCTTGATGATCGAGAGCGGGCGCACGCCGTCGCCGAGGCAGGGCTCGCCTGTGTCCGAGAGAACCGCGGCGCCAGCGTGTCCCACACGGCGATGATCCGTGCGTTGATCGCCGGAGAACGCACTGACCGACCGTCCAGCGAGGGAATGATGCATCCGAACGGTGATTCCTGACGATTCTTCTCGGATGCAACGCTCTTTGTGATGGAGTCAGGATCTCCCGCCGTTGTACTGTCGGGGCGGTCGGTGCGGTCCTATCGTCTCCGTCCCCGGGGGCGTAGCTCAGTCGGTAGAGCAGTGGACTTTTAATCCATTGGTCGGGGGTTCGAGTCCCTCCGCCCCTATTCATCGGGTGCCACAGGCATCCGAACTTCGCCCGGGCTCGGCAGGCCCGGGGGCCCGGATGTTGAAGGCCCGAAACGGATGCCGCCGTCTCGTGCGACACGGAGGGATTGACGCATGACCGATGCCCAGGCCGGGCTCCAGATCGACACCATTGTGCTGCACGCGTGCTTCGTGCGCGGCTCGGTCCGCCTCTGGGGCGAGTCGGCGGCGCGGTACGGCGAGCGGCATTCCCTTGGGTCGGGGCAGACGGAACGCGAGAACACGAAACACCACGCGTTCGCCGCATCGGTCGCCGATATCGCCCACGCGATCGGTCGCTCCGCCGCAGAGTCCGCCGCTCCTCAGACGATCCGGCTCCGTCTACCGTCCGCGCCATCGGGCCCTGTCCCGAGCGACCAGCTCGATTTCGCCATCGGACGCGACGCGGAGGGCGATACCGCCACGGGGCTCGGCTCGTTCGAGGCCGAGGCGTTCGAGGTCCCGTTCGACGAGTACCGGGCGATCTTCGACGCCGCGATCGAGTGCGCGGATACCGATAAGGCCGACCGATTCGAACCGTTCGGTTCGAACGAGCCTTCCGATCGGCCGAAGGCCCGTATTGTCCTGGGCGACAGCATCGAGTTCTTCGCGATCCTCGGGCTCTTCGCGCACCACCTGCTCGCCCAGCAGCGGTTCCTCCCCATGCTCTACCAGGACCAGTCCGACCTGAGCGGCGGCTGGATGGCATGGCTGGGCGACACCAAAACCAAAGAACGCGTCACGGCGCTTGCGAAGCTGATGCCGCCCGCCGCCCGGGCCGCGATCGGCGACGAGGAGCACGACCCGTGGGTTATTCTCCAGAACGTCATCAACGGGTTTATCGACTCGGCCTGCCGACGCACGCTGATCGATGAGGAGATGACCGACACCATCGACGGCCGAGACGCGGGCGATGTCCAGATCGCCTGGCTCACCGGCCTGCTCGGCGAGGGGGCGTCGGTCCACGCCGTCGAGCCCAACCGATCCGAGATGACCCGCCGGATCCGCCGCTGGGTCGGTTCGCTCGAAGAGCAGGGCCAGTCCACGACGTGGCGGCTGTTGCTGCGTCTGAACGAACCCCTCGACGAGGCCCTCCAGGGCGTGGACGGCCCGCCACCCGACAGCGTCCGCTGGTCGCTAAGTCTGCACCTGCAGAACACCGAGAGCGAGCACGTCGTCGTCGACGCCGTAGACATCTGGTCGTTCGCACGCGACAGCATCATCGTCGAGGGCTTTCAGCTCGACTCGCCCCCGGAATTGCTCCTCGCCGAGCTCGGCCGCGCGAGCCGGTTCTGCCCGATGCTCGAGCGTGCGCTCGATGAGGCCGAGCCCATCGAGGTGATGCTCGAAACCAAGGAGGCGTACAAGTTCCTCCGCGAGATCAAGCCGATCCTGCTCGAGTCCGGCTTCGCCGTCGAGACCCCGCAATGGTGGGATTCGCCGACGGGCCGGCTTGGTGCCCGTCTCCGCATCGACAGCGAGGACATGGATTTTCAGGGTGCCGAGGGTGCCGATGCGGCGGGCCCCAAACTGGGACTCACCTCCCTCGTCGGTTATCACTGGGATATCGCGGTGGGGGGGACGACCCTCACGCTCAACGAGTTCGAGCAGCTCGCCAACCAGAAATCCCCGCTCGTCCGCATCGACGGCAAATGGGTCGAGATCCGCCCCGAGGACGTCGCTGCCGCCGTCGAGTTCATCCGAACCAACCCCGGGGGCGAGATGGCGCTGGGTGAGGCCCTCCGCATGGCGTTCGGCGCCGACGCCAAGAAGATCGGTCTCCACGTCCTGGGCGTCGAAGCCACGGGATGGGTCTCCTCCATCATGGGAGGCGGCAAGGACGAGGACGGCAACGCGATCAAGACCACCCTCCCCGAACTGAGCGAGCCCGACAACTTCCACGGCACCCTCCGCCCCTACCAGGCCCGCGGGCTTTCCTGGATGGCGTTCCTCGAGCAGTTCGGGTTCGGCTGCTGCCTCGCCGATGACATGGGCCTCGGCAAAACCGTCCAGCTGCTCGCGCTGCTTATGCACGAACGGCAGGTCGCCGCCAAGAACGGAGGCACGGTCAAGCCCACGCTGCTCATCGTCCCGATGTCGGTTGTCGGCAACTGGATGAAGGAGGCCAAGCGGTTCGCGCCCGAGCTC
Organism: Phycisphaerales bacterium UBA1926; assembly: GCA_002337215.1. GTDB lineage: Bacteria > Planctomycetota > Phycisphaerae > Phycisphaerales > UBA1924 > UBA1926. The sequence goes on from DDFO01000038.1 coordinate 104,774, forward strand.
AAAGTCGTGATTCACCATGGTCTCGAACGCAAACAGGGCGACGAACTGGTCGAGTCCGCGCTCGAGCACGATTGCGTGATCACCACATTCGCGCTCGCCAACCGAGACCGCGACACACTCGACCGGGTCCACTGGGGCAGGCTCGTCGTCGACGAGGCTCAGTTCATCAAGAACCCCGCCGCCAAGCAGTCGGTCGCGATTCGATCGCTCAACGCCGAGAAGCGGATCGCTCTGACCGGCACCCCGGTCGAGAACCGCCTCAGCGAGCTCTGGTCGATCATGGAGTTCCTGAACCCAGGCTTTCTCGGCACCAGCGGCGAGTTCCGCAAGCGGTTCAGCCAGCCGATCGAGCGGTACCGCGACCAGACCCGGAGCGAGCAGCTTCGGGGCCTCGTCCGCCCCTTCATTCTCAGGCGGACCAAGACCGACCCCCTGATCGCCGCGGACCTCCCCGAGAAGATCGAGACCCGCGAGTACACGCACCTCACGAGCGAGCAAGCCGAGCTCTACGAGAACTGCGTCAACCGGATGCTCCACGCCGTCGAGGAGTCCGAGGGCATCCACCGCCGGGGACTCGTCCTCGCGGCGCTGATCAAGCTCAAGCAGATCTGCAACCACCCCGCCCAGATGCTCAAGGAGCCGACGGGCGAGAAGGGGCTCGCCCCGAGCCCGGCCCGGAGCGGCAAGTGCACCCGGATGATGGAAATGGTCGACGAGGTCCTCGCTGAGGGCGAGCGCTGCCTCGTCTTCACCCAGTTCCGCCAGATGGGGCACATGCTCGCGTCGATGCTCCGCCAGCAGATGGGGCGGGGTGTCCTCTTCCTCCACGGCGGCACCCCCCAGAAGGCCCGCGAGAAGATGGTCGAGGAGTTCCAGAACCCCCAGGGCGATGTCCCGATCCTCATCGTCAGCCTCAAGGCGGGCGGCGTCGGGTTGAACCTCACCGCCGCGACGCACGTCTTCCACTTCGACCGCTGGTGGAATCCCGCGGTCGAGAACCAGGCGACCGACCGCGCCTATCGGATCGGGCAGACGCGGACCGTCCACGTCCATAAGTTCGTCGTCCGGGGAACGCTGGAGGAACGCATCGACGAGATGATCGAGGCGAAGACCGAACTCGCCGAGAATATCATCGGTGCCGGCGAGCGCTGGCTCACCGAGCTCGACACCAGCCAGCTCCGCGACATCCTCACCCTCCGAGCCGACGCCATCGGAGACGAGATTTGACAGATTCTCCTGAAGACAAGCCGACCGGGAATTCGTCGACCGACCCGACCACCCCGCACACCCATCCTCAAGGCGGCCCACAAGGCGGCCAGCAGGACGGGTCTCCGGTTGCCGGCAACCCCGACGAATCGTCCGCCCGGGGTGACGCCCCGAAGCCGGACGCCCCAAAGCAGGACGGCCCGTACCGCCGCGAGACCAAGCTTCCGATGAATCCCCGCCGTGTCCGGGGCGGTGTCCGCATGAAGCGGAAGGAAGGCGATCCCGAGGCATGGGCCGAGCAACGTCTCTGGCGTATCGCCGAGCAGGCCGCCGACGGTGACACGCTCAAGGAAGGCCTCGAGTACGCCCGGGGCGGCCAGACCCGCCGGGTCACATTCAACGAGGGCATCGCCGAGGGCTCGGTGCAGGGCCGTCGGACGCGGGCCTACGTGACAACCGTTTCGCTGCCCAACTACTCCCCCGACGACGCCGCGAACGTGATCAAGGCGCTGGGCGATCAGGCCCGATACGCCGCGAAGTTACTCGCTGGCGAACTCCCCACGAGCATCGAGGATGTCTTTGTTCCCTTGGGGCTCCACCTGTTCCCGGAGAGCGAGAAAGACTTCGAGATCTCCTGCACGTGCAAGGAAGACAACCAGCCGTGGTGCAAGCACGCGGTCTGCGTCACAGCCCTGCTGGGAGAGAAGCTCGCGGGCGATCCGTTCCTGATCTTTGAGCTCCGTGGTATCCCGAGGGATCATCTCGTCGAGGGCCTCCGCGACGTCCGCGCGCTCACCACTATGGGCCCCGGACCGCAGCCCGTGTATGCGGCTCATGTCACCGGCCTCTCGGACACTCCGCCCGGCGACCTCACCGAGAGCATCCACAACTTCTGGAAGGCCCCCGGCAGGGGTGAGGCCCCGAGCATACCGGTCGAGCCCCCCGAGGTGAGCCATCCCCTCCTTCGTCGGCTCGGCCCGAGCCCGTTCCAGGAGAGCCGGTTCCCACTCGTGGGCCTGCTCGCGACTTGTTACGAGCTCATCGGCCGGGACGCGCTCCACGCCGATGAGATCGAAGACGATGCCGAGCAGGGCGAGACCGAACCGCAGGCGGCCCCCGCTCCGGAACCTGCTCCCGAGCCCGCAGACGGCGAGCCCGAACGTCCGAGAGCCCGTGCCCGAGCGACGGCCAAGCCCCTCAAGCCTTCCTGATCCGGGCTCCCCGAGCGGGTCGTCGGAACCGATGCGGGGCCCTGCTCCACCGATGTCCCGATCGCGGTGCTGTTGTCCCCGTCGCCGGGTGGTCCCCGAGGAACCGTCTGACCTACCATCCGCGAAGCGGAACCGCTCGTGACGGACGGTGGACCGGTTGCAGACCGACTCCATCCAAGGCGCGGGCAGGTGCTCCCAAGCCGAGGCCGACTCAGTCGGCGCTCGCGCGGCAAGCGGGGGGTGCTGTTCCAAGCGTGAGATCCAGGGTTCGCCCCGTCTCTCTCGCGTCGTTGCCGCGGCTCCTGCGAGCCGGCGTCCGTCTCCCTGAGCGAGACGGCCCCGGGGCGTCCGGACCGCGATTGGTGGTCCGAACAACCAGCCGGCTCTGTGCCGGCGATTCGCAGCAGGAGTCAGCCGGCCTTCCGCGTCCCAGACACGTCCCGATTCCCCGTGGTGTAATTGGCAGCACCGGTGTTTTTGGTACATCTAGTCAAGGTTCGAGTCCTTGCGGGGAAATTCGACGCGAAGCCCGGCCGTGCAACGCATGGCAGATCAACAGCTGAATCCTGACCCCTCCCTTTCCGCGATCGTCCTCGCCGCGGGCAAGGGCACACGGATGAAGAGCGACCTGCCCAAAGTCTGCCACGAGGTTGGCGGTCGTCCCATGGTCTGCGCTGTTGTCGACGCCTGCCTCGAGGCGGGGTGCTCCCGCGTTGTCGCCGTCGTTGGCTACAAACAGGAACTCGTCCGCGACGCCCTCCGCGGGTTCGGCGACACCGTCGAATTCGTCGAGCAGACCGAGCAACTCGGCACGGGCCACGCCGTGGTCTGCGCCAGGCCCGCGTACGAGCAGGCCATCGCGTCGGAAGGTCAGGATGACGCCTTCGTCCTCGCGGGCGACGGCCCGCTCATCCGCCCCGCGACGCTCCGCACGCTCATTGACCGCCACCGCGCCGCGGGCGCCGCAGCCGCCCTCGCGACCAGCGTGATCGACGACCCCACCGGGTACGGCCGGATCGTCCGCGACGCGGGCGGAATGTTCCAACGCATCGTCGAGCAGAAAAACGCGACCGCCGACCAGCTCTCGATCAACGAGGTCAACCCCAGCTACTACTGCTTCGGCGTCGCCAAGCTCTTCAACGCCCTCGAGCGCGTCGAGCGAAACGAACTGACAGGCGAGTACTACATCACCGACGTCCCGCAGCTCCTCCTCGAAGCGGGCGAGACCGTCGAGGTCATCGACGCCGTCCCACCCGAGGACATCCTGAGCATCAACACCCTCGAGCATCTCGCCGAGGTCGACGCGATCTACCGCGGTCGGCTCGCCGGTTCCTCCGCTGAAAGCACATCCGGGAAGGAAGGCTGATCATGGCCGAATCACGCGGCATGCGGATCTTCGCGGGTCGTAACAGCAAGCCACTGGCATTACAGGTCTGCCGCCATCTCGGGATGCCGCTGGGCGACGCGCGCACGCAGGTCTTCCCGGACGGTGAACTCCTCGTGAAGCTCGAGGAAGACGTCCGGGGCCGCGACTGCTTCGTTGTGAGTTCCACCTGTGCCCCGGTCAACGACAACCTGATGGAACTGCTGATCTTCATCGATTGCCTGCGGAGAGCCTCCGCCCGCCGCATGACGCTCGTCATGCCCTACTACGGCTACGCCCGCCAGGACCGCAAGAGTGAGGGCCGCACGCCGATTACCGCAAAACTCGTCGCCAACATGATCACCGCAAGCGGTGCTGACCGGGTCATCACGATCGACCTGCACGCCGCGCAGATCCAGGGCTTCTTCGATCTCCCGCTCGATCACCTCTCCGCGACCGAGGTCTTCCTCGACTACTTCGAGACCATCCGCGACGAGCTGGGCGAGCTCTGCCTCGTGAGCCCCGATGTTGGCAACGTCAAGGTCGCCGAGGGCCTCGCCCAGGAACTGGGCGGCGATCTCGCGATCATCAACAAGCAGCGTCTCAGCGGGTCGGAGATCAAAACCGGCAATCTCATCGGAAGCGTTGCCGGCAAGACCGTGCTCATGTTCGACGACATGATCTCCACCGGGGGCACCGTCTGCGAGGCCGCCCAGCTCGTGATGGACGAGGGCGCCAAGGAAGTCATCGTCGGCGCGACCCACGCCGTCCTCGCCGGTCTCGGCGCCGAGCGTCTCGCCCAGGGCCCCATCAGCAGGGTCATCGTCACCGACACCATCCCGCTCGCCGACGACAAGAGACGGGCGCTCGGCGACAAACTCGTCGTTCTGAGCGTGGGCCCCCTGCTGGGCGACGCGATCAGACGCATCCACGAGAACCGCTCCGTCAGCGCCATCTTCCGCCGGGCGGAGATGAAGCGATAACAAAGCAAGACAGCAAGCCAGACACACACAACGTACATCGACACACCGAACCAACACACGAACCACACCGGCGGTGATCGCCGAACGAATCGAAAGGAATCCGACATGAGCGACGAAACCCCCGTGCTGCAGGCCAAGACACGCGAGCGCACCGGCTCCCGTTACAGCCGACGCATCCGCGAACAGGGCGGGCTCCCCGCCGTTGTGTACGGCCACAAGCAGGGCCCCGTCTCCATCACGCTCGACGCCAAGGAGACCATCCGCCTCATCCACGAGGGTGAGCGCGTCTACACGCTCAACGTCGAGGGCGGCGAGACCGAGACGGTCCTGCTGCGCGATCTCCAGTTCGACTACCTGGGGACCAACGTCGTCCACTGCGATCTCGCCCGCGTCGACCTCGACGAACGCGTCAGCATCCGTGTCAAGATCGATCTGGTGGGCGAGGCCAAGGGCCTCAAGAAGTCACGCACCTCGATCATCCACACCGTCTCCGAACTCGAGCTCGAGTGCACGGTGACCAACCTCCCCGATTCGGTCGAGGTCGACGTCTCCGATATGGACGTCGGCGACGTTATCCACGCGAGCGAGGTCGTCCTCCCCAAGGACACCATGGTCCTCCTCACCGATCCCGACGCGATCGTCGCCAACCTCATCCAGCAGAAGGAACTCGAGGAAGAGACCGACGAATCCGCAGACGCCGACGCTCAGGCCGCGCCCGAGGTCATCACCGAGGCCAAGTCCGACGACGAAGACTGATCCTCTCGTCGTCTTCGTTCACCCAGCCACGTGTCATCTATCACAGGCAGTCCATGAAACTCATCGTCGGCCTCGGCAACCCCGGCCTCAAGTACGACAAGACCCGGCACAACGCCGGGTTCTTGGTCGTCGACCGGCTCGCCCGAGATTATGCCGCCGGTGAGACGCCAAGAAGCCGGTTCAACGCGGCCACCATCGAGGCCCGCGTCGGCGGCGAGAAGTGCCTGCTCATGAAGCCCACGACCTATATGAACCGCTCCGGCCAGTCTGTGGGCGAGGCCGTGCGCTTCTACAAACTCGACCCGGCCGACGACCTCATCGTCGCGGTCGATGAGCTCGCCTTCCCCATCGGGCACATCCGTGTCCGCGCCAAGGGGGGCACCGCGGGGCACAACGGGCTCAAGGACATCGACCGCATCCTGGGCGGCGCCGATTACCCCCGCGTCCGCGTCGGGATCGGCGAGAAGCCCGCGGTGATGAACCAGGCCGACTGGGTCCTCAGCCAGGTGACCGAAGACGAATGGCCGGATTTCGAGTCGTCGATCAGCAAGGCCGCCAAGGCGGTCGAGTCGGTCATCCGGGACGGCGTGGACGCGGCGATGAACGCGTTCAACGAACGCCTCTCAGAACCGGGCGGCAAGGGCAAAAAGATCCGAGCCACAACACACCCCGCCGAAGAAAAAACTGGTCGGGGTGCGGACGCGGCAACGCCCGAGCCACGCCGCACGGCGGACGACGCCAACAACACCCACCCGGGCTGGTCGGCCTGACCCGCCCATTCAAGCACACGAACACAAGAACCACGCAGCATCAGCAATCTGGAGAACACCATGACCACCGCAACCGAGACCCGCATCTACGAATGCATGTTCCTCATCAGCCAGGGTGAGGCCGCCAACCTCAACGCCGTCGTCGAGCACATCGGCGAGCTCCTGGGCAAGGGCGATGCCGAGATCCTCGCCCTCACCAAGTGGGACGAACGCCGCCTCGCCTACGAGATCGACAAGCAGAAGCGCGGCGTCTACATCCTCGCCTACATCAGCGCCCCGACCGACGGCATCGAGCGCATCGAACGCGAGTGCAACATCTCCGAGCACATCATGCGCCTCATGGTCATCCGCGCCGACCACATGACCGCCGACCAGGCCCGCGCCGCCGACGACCGCGACGGCCTCGCCGCCGAGGCGAAGATCCGCGCCGAGAAGGCCGCCGCAGGCGAAGCCGAGAAGAAGACCAGCGCCCGGATCGGTGCCCCCGATCCCAGCGAGATGCTCAAGAAAGACGAGGCCCCCAAGGCCGACGCACCCGCCGAAGACGCCGCGAAGGATGCAGAGGGCGATGCCGAGCCCGCCACTGAGGACAAGGCGTCCGAGGACAAGGCCGAGTAACATCGGTCGAGCCTTGTTCGTCGATCTGCTAGGATCATGTCCGGGGCGGCCACGCGGTCGCCCCGGCCTGTTTCGACGCAGCCCAATTCAGTATCACGAGTCCGGGCTCGCAGCACCCGCCCGCACCGCATCACACCCGAAAGGCACACCATGGCCGGCAACTTCAACAAAGTCTTCCTCATGGGCAACCTCACCCGCGACATCGAGATCCGCCATACCTCGGGCAACAACGCCGTCGGCAACTTCGGCATCGCGATGAACCGCAAGTTCCGCACCCAGTCGGGTGAGAACCGCGAAGAAACCACCTTCGTGGATTGCGAGGCCTGGGGCCGCACCGCCGAGGTCATGAGCCAGTACCTCGCCAAGGGCCGACCCGTCTTCATCGAGGGCCGCCTCAAGCTCGACCAGTGGGAGGGCAAGGACGGCTCCAAGCAGTCCAAGCTCCGCGTCGTCGTCGAGAACTTCCAGTTCATCGACTCCGGACAAGGCGGGGGCGGAGGAGGCGGCAGCCGAGGCGGCGGAGGCGGCAACTACGCCAACTCCGGCGGCGGCGGCGGCGGTGGGGGAGGTGGCTACTCCCAGGGCGGTGGAGGCGGTGGTGGTGATTACGGAGGCGGTGGTGGTGGCGGCGCTCCGATCGACGCCGACGACATCCCATTCTGATCGAGTACATTCAGGCGCGGTGCGATCGTCCCGCCTAAACTCCGCTCCCGCGGGCACTTCCCCGGGACCATCATGCCGTTGGGGCCGAGGCTGATCGGCTCCTCAACTCCCCGCCCGCTCCGGAGCGAGGGAGGACAGCGAAAGGAGGCCCACCGTGGCCAAATCCATCAAGCTCCTGCTCACCGAGAACGTCGACAACCTCGGCATCGTTGGCGACGTCGTCAACGTCCGCATCGGCTACGCCCGCAACTACCTCCTACCCCGCGACCTCGCGACCACACCCAGCGACGAGATCCTCGCCAAGCTCGCCGAGAAGCGTGCCAAGGCCGAGAAGGACCTCGCTGCCCTCCGCGCTCAGCGTGAGGCGCTTATCAGCAAGCTCGAGGGCATCGAGCTCACCCTCACCCGCGCGTGCAACGACCAGGGTCACCTCTACGGCTCGGTCACCCAGCACGACATCGCCGAGTCGCTCACCGAGCTCGGCTTCCCGGTCCAGGGCCGCGAGGTCCGCCTCGCCCAGACCATCAAGCGGGTCGATTCCTTCGACGTTCTCGTCAAGTTCGACACCGATCTCGAGGCCAACATCAAGCTCTACGTCATCGCCGACCGGGCCCTCGACGACGACCGCGAGGAAGAGATGGAGTTCGACAACGAGGGCAACCTCATCGAGAAGCCCCGATCGGCCAAGGTCGCCGAAGCAGCCGAGGAGGCGGAAGCCGCCGCGACGGAGTAACGCCGGCACACCCGCCGAACCCGCCCGGCTCGCAGCGAGAAGCAACCAACGAAAAAACCCTCGGACCCTTCCGAGGGTTTTCTTTTGTGCACAGAGTTTGTGAGAAGCCTCACCGCACGGGACCGTTCCCGCCGGGGAGCATCGAGCCTCGGTCAGTTCGTGGCAAGCGGCGGGTCGAGCTCCGTGATCACCTTCTGGCCGACCGCGAAGTACTCAATATCAACGCCCTTGCTCACGCGGAAGATCAGCGTCATCGTCTGGTCGCTCCGGGACGAACTCATCGTCGGCAGCTCGGCCAGTCCCCGGATCGAGCGGGCCGGATCGAACGAGATCTTGACGATCTCTCGATCCGCGTACACATAACCAACCGCCGGATAGACCTGGCTGTTCGTATCGATCAGCTGCGGCGGCAGCACACGATCCACAGTCTTCGCCGCACGCCCCAGCAGACTCGCCGGGCTATCACGGCTCACATTCACCCGAACCAGAACAACATCGTCCGCGGTCGCAAACTTCTCAACGATGACCTTTCGGTCAACACCGCGGACGCCGAGTTCTTCCGGGAGGAACTGCATCGTTCCGCGCGTCACACCGTTCTCTTCGTCGATCTCGAGGCTGCCCTTCTGGCGCACCTCGAAGCTGTACCCGATCCGATCGCTTACGGTGATCTCGCGGTTGGTTGACCGCCCTGACCGGTCCGGGTTGGTCTCCAGCCGCTGCAGGTCCGTCGTATCGATGTCGGAGATCGCCGTCCCACCGACGAGGCCGCCCGAACTCAATGCTGAGAAGCGTGCTCCGGCCGATGCGAAGTTCTGGTCGGCCTCCCCCCCCAACATCACCCGGGTGTTCTTCACCACCAGCGCCTCGGGCGTATAGCCCTGCGGAACGACAAACTCCAGGCCCATCGTCACTTTCGACGACCCGCCGACCGACGCGATGAACAGCTCCTCGCTGTCGTAGGGGAACCGGCCGTAAAGCTCGGCATCCGACGACTTCGCCTGGCTGATCAACGCCACCGGGTGCGCCGCGATCGTCCCGCCGCTCGGCCCACGCATCACGAGCCGGCTCTGTCCGTTCCCGAGCACCACCTGCCCGTTCATCTCCTTGGCAGACTCATTGAATTCGACGACCACGCCGTACAGCCGGCCCGTCGAGACCGTCTCGCCGTCGAGCCCGACGTACGGCTGATTGAGCGCGTCCGGGGTCGTCCCGGTCGCGAGAAGATCGCTCACGCGCGACGACCCGGTTGCGTCCCCGATGTAGTACGACTTCTTGATGTTGATCGCCTCGGCCGGCATCGAAGGGCGAGCCTTCCCGCCCGTCGCGCTGATGTTGATCGAATAGCCGGCGAGATCCAGTTCGGGATACCACTCCGCGAGCGGCTCACCCGTCCGGAGCGTCGTCAGCGAGAGCCTGCTGTAGAGCCCCGCCGTGAACCGCTCAGCGGGGATCCAGAGCCCGCCCGTCCGCTGAAGTGAACCGATACCCGAGCCCGTCTGCGTGTAGTCCACGGGCCGCACGCTGTTCGCCCCGGGCAGAAAGCCGTACCCGATGAAATAGATGCCCACCGAGATCGCCGCCGAGACGGCCCCGCAGATCCCGCCGCCCAGATACTCGACGATGCCGATCGTGGCCACCTTCGACGAAAGGATCTTGTCCGTCAGGTAGCGGAGCAACAGCAGCGACAAGCCGAACGGCAGGATGAGCGCCGTCCCCCATGCGACATACCCGATGAACGACAGAAACCCGGTGTCGGGCGAGAGCCCGAGCAGCAGGTGCGCGAGCGGCTCCCAGAACGCGAACGCGATCGCGCCCGCGGCGATCGTGCACAGCATGTGGATCAGCGAACTGAAGAAGCCGCGGTTCAGCCACACCCAGGTGATCGCCAGCAGCAGCACCGTGCACACAATTTTCATGACCATCGCCGGTCTCCGTATCTGGGCCGTCTCGCCCGATCAACGCCGCCCGTTGAGCATCACCCAATCCGCGGTGGCTGCCCGACGCCTCTATTCACAATCTCTGCCAGCAGACTCGGGCCCGGGTGGGTCTCGCCCCAGCAGGCCGGTATCGCACGCCATCCGAATCGATAGACGCCGGGCCGTTCAAGTTGTTCCGTCACCCGCCCGCCGCGCTCGCGGCTTTCGGCTTGCCGGTGCTCTTCGAGGCAGGTTTGGCCGATAGCCGCGAAACTTCCTCGATCGTTGTAAGGCCCTCGATCGCCTTCAGCAGGGCAGCCTGCTGGATGCCGGGCGTCTTGGCCTTCCGCATCTCGGTCTTCAATCCATTCCAATCCTGCTTCGCGATCGCCGCTCGCGCTTCGGGGCCCAGCGTGTACACCTCGAATACGCCGATCTGACCCTCGTACCCCAAGCCGTTGCAGACCGGGCACACCTCAGGCTTGTTCTTGACGAGCACCTGCCCGCCCTTCTTGAAGAGTTGCTGGAGCTTCGAGGGCAGCTGCAGCTTCTTGATCAGCTCCGGCGGCGGCTGGTAGGGCACGCGGCAATTTCCGCACAGGTGGCGCACGAGACGCTGGGCGACCACGCCCCGCATCCCCTTCGCCGCCAGCGCCGGATCCCCGACCGCCTTTGTCCAAAGACGGACGGCGTTGAGCGCCGAGTCTGCGGTGATCGAGACATACGCCCTCGTTCGCTCAAGGTCCGCGTTCGCGATCTCCTTCGCGGTCTCGGCATCTGGAAGCTCAGCGACCGAAAGCACATCAGGGTCGCGGCGCAGATTCGACCGCACAACCTTTGAGTACGGCTCGTTTCCCGTCGGGTCGAAATCGATCTGCCGGATGCCCTCGAGCTGGAGCATCGGTTCCGTTTCAACCGTCTGCACATTCTGCGTGTACGCGTCGTGCAGCTGCGAAACCGCGTACAGCGTCGTCGTACGCCCGCCCTGAGGCATGCCCGCGAGCAGCACCACGCCGCCCTCGGACTCGGCCATCTCCCGGATGGTCGCGAGCTGATCATCGAGCAAACCGAGGAACTCCGGCTTCCGATTCACCGAGTCCGCCGGGTCCATCTGCATCGTCAGACGCAGCCCGCCCTGCTGACCGATCGAGACGAGACGAACCTTGGTCTTGATCTCATCCTTGACGACCGTCACCTCGCCGACCAATCGCCGGCGAACGTCGGCAACATCGAGGCCGGCCGCCGATTTCCAGAAATCGATCACGGCCTTCGCCTGCGGCGCCGTAAACGCCTCCCCGGGGTGCCGCACACCATCGATGACCATCTCCGCCGCAGAACCCTCGCCCTGCCGAGCGGTGATCAGCACGCGTGCCGCACGGTTCTCTTTCGCCTTGATGAACACGGATTCAGCCTCGGCCCGCACCCGATACTCCGGCGAGTCCTGCTCCGGAGGCGGGACAGTCCCCTTCGCACCCTGGATCACAAGCGAAACCGTCGCGGCGTGCTTCGCAGCCCTCCGCTTCGCGCTCGACTCACTCAACGCAGAGAAGTCCATCGAGAGCTTGTGCTCTTCGGGAACGCGTTCGTCCTTGTTCGTCACAGCTGTAAAGATCAGCACGTCGGCAAGCAGAATGACCACCGCCGCGACGAAACCGACCAGAAAACCCCACGCCGTCGGGATCGGGATCGCGAACGCCGCAACGGCAGCGATCAGCCCGAACGCCATGTGCAGCGTGCCCCATTTTTCTTGCCCGAGATGGAATCGGTCCGCGTGCTTGTCGAACACGGTCGAGACCAGCCAGCCCCACGCGACGAACGGCGCCAGCAGGATGATCACCTTCCACCAGGAAACGAGAACAAACGCCGATTGGGCCAGCATCAACGGGCCTCCGAACAACGGGCCCGAAGCGCCAGGCGAAGCCATCGCCACGCCGGATCCGGGCAGTGTCTGCAAGATATCTATCACCACGGTGTGTACCTCGATGCCGCATGCCGTCCACGGACCGACAGGATAGCCGCCGACACGCAGGCCCGCGCCCGTCGCTGTCAGGGGTCGACGAGCAGACCCGGTCCCGGCCCGCAGGTGTACACCCTGACCAACACGACCGATGCCCGAGCCAAACGTTCGATTTACGCCAACTTCTTGAGCCGCATCTGCAACTCGTCCGCGTTCGGTGTCGCATCCATTGCGACGCGCAGGTGGATCATCTCCTCTTCCACCAGGTCCACAAGGGCCTGGTTGAAGTCGATCATCCCCGTCTGCCGCGCCTCGATGCTCTTCAGATACTCGCGGAGCTCGCCCTCGCGACCCTCGAGCACCATCTTCCGCACAACGCCGTTGTTGATCAGGATCTCCACCGCCGGGATCCGGTGGATGTTCTCGTGCAGCGTCGGCAGCAGCTTCTGATACACAAACGCACGCATCTGGTACGCCAGGATCCGACGCACCTGCTCAACCTCTTCCTGCTCGAACAGGCCGTAGATCCGGCTGAATGTCTGCGTCGTACTCGAAGCGTGGATCGTCCCGAACACCAAGTGCCCCGTCTCGGCCGCGTGCAACGCCGCCTCGAACGTCTCCTGGTCACGCATCTCGCCCACGAGCACGATGTCGGGGTTCTCACGCACCAATGCCCGCAGCGCGATCTTGAAGTCCAAACAGTCGATCCCGATCTCGCGTTGGTTGATCGTCGCCTTCTTGTCCTCGAAGATGTACTCGATCGGGTCCTCGATCGTCAGGATGTGCACCTTCTTCCGCTCGTTCACGTAATCGAGCATCGACGCGATCGTCGTCGATTTACCCGAACCCGTCACGCCGCAGAGCAGCACGATCCCCTGCGGCTGCATGCAGATCTCGCTCATCACCTCGGGAAGCCCGAGCTTCGCGAACGGGAGGATGTTCGAGGTGATCCGCCGCGCCGCCACCGAGATCTTGCCTCGTGCCTGGAACAGGTTCACGCGGAACCGCGTGTTGTCGTCGTAGTCGTACGCGAAGTCAACCGAGCCGAACTTCTTGAGATCCGCCATCTGCTGATCGTCGAGGATCTCGTTGAGGATCGTGTTCCAATCCTCCATCGTCACCGGGCTCGTGTTCAGCTTCTTGAGGAAGCCCTTGATCCGCAGGGAGGGAGGCTGATCCGTCTTGATGATCAAGTCGGAAGACTCGTAATCGATCGTCGCCTTCAGAAAGTCGCCCCACCGCGTCGCGTGCGGGTCCTTCTTCTCGGTCGAAAACGAAATATGCCCCGTCGGGTTCTCTGTCCGGGGTGCCTGAATATCCGCTGTACTCACGATCCATCTCCCTGCACCGCAGTCGGGGTGCTCCCCGACGCCGAGCGCTCGATCAATCCATACCGGGTTTCACCGCAGCCCGCGTCCGCGGTCTCGCCACGAATCCCATACGCACAGGATAGCGGAGCCGATCCCGAAACGGAACAGTCCGCGGTCCAACGGACCGGGGTTCCATCCCGCTCAACCCTGCATCGCGTCCTGTGTGGCGCACAAAGACGCCCCAGGGTCGCACCGTGCCAAGCACGATCAACCCAGGGGCGTCGCAAAGAAACTCAGAGTCAGTCCGGCGTGCGGTGCTCACCAGCCCGAATCCATCAGCGGTCATGCAAGATCACGCCGTCGCGGCTTCGGCTTCATTCTCAGCCGGCTCACCCAGGAACTTGCTCTCCAGCTCGCCGCGGATCTTCTCCATGGCCTTGTTCTGGATCTGACGCACACGCTCCTTGGTCACACCGATGATCTGACCCACCTGCTCAAGTGTCATGGGCTTCTCGGCGTTGCTGTTCTCAAGGCCGAACCGGTGCTCGATCACCGTCCGCTCAACCTCCGTCAACTCCGCACGGTTGTCCGTGACGATCGTCCGGACCTCCTCGGCAGCGTCCTTCTCGAAGGTCGCCCGCTTGGTCTCGAGGAAGTTCGACTTCTCCAGCTTCGGATCAAAGTCGGTCGGGAATCGCTGGCGGTACTTGCTCAGCTTCATCCCCTGCCGGCTGAACGCCTTCAGGATCGCCCGGCACGCGTAGGTCGAGAACTTGTACCCCCGGCCCGCGTCGAACTTGTCCACCGCACGCAGCAGCGCCATGTTCCCCTCGGACACGAGGTCCGCGAAGTCCACCTCGCTCATCCGAGTCCGTTTCGCCATCGCGAGCACGAGCGCAAGGTTCGTCTCCGCGATCTGCTCACGGATCCGGTCGGCACGACGGTGCCACGACAGGATGTCGTGTGCCTGCTCAGGGGTCGGCTGCTTGTCCGCGTTCGACCAGATCTCGTCCTGCAGCCCACGGACCCGATGACGGGCGTAGTTGAACTGGTGGAAGAGCACCCGCTCCTCCGCCGCCGTCAGGATCACCTGCTGGCTGCTCTTCACGCTCCGCGTCCGCGTGCCCGAGTAGTCGTCCATGACCGGGTGATACCAGGTCGTGTCCGGCTGCTGGATGTCCGGTGCTTCGTCATAGATCGACTGCTCGGCCTTCTCCTCGTAGAAGACCTCGCTGTCGATGTAGTCCTGAGGCTTCACGAGAATCTGCTTGAGCAGACGCTCATCCTCGTGGGAGAGCCGACGGGTCGAGCCGCCAGTGCTCGACGAGCGGACACCGACACGCTCGCGGCGTTGGGTCTGCTCAATCGGGCTCGGTGATCGCTTCTGTGCGTTCGCCATCATCGCTGAATACCTTCCTCGTGGCCCGTCATGGGCCCGATTCCAAACAGGGGGCGAACCGTTCGGTCGGCTCCCGGTGAGTGCTGTTGTGTCAAACAGGTTTCCACGTCCGAGCCGGGCAACGAAAGCTCGTGGTTCTTGCCGCGTTTGGTAGTCCGACAGCCCGGTCCTTACCAATACGAATTCCCGGCTCGAATGTTTCGCCTTACGTTCAGTGCTGATGCACTTTCCGTATCTTCACCCAGGGTTTGTCCGAAATACCGTGGTCCTACGAATCCGCCAAGGCTTGCCGCCCCGACGCATCCTCATGTGCCCCCCGCACTCTGTATCAGGGCCAGCCTCACGCCGGACCCTGACTCGTTCAAAGACAACCCCATCCGTGGGACCCCGCCGAACCGCCGTTTTCTGCGTCAACCAGCCCGAATCTCGTTTCGCGGGCTCAATTGACCGGCTCGGCACACCGACCTACGCTCTCGTTATCGGTCAAATCGCGACTCGACAGATTTCTGCCGAGCGGTCATCGTACATGGAGCCGCCGATCCCGGCAACCGCCGACCGGCCTCTACCGCTGTCTGTTCGTAAATTGCGTAGAAATCTTGAATGATTCCACCTTAATCGGCGGCGAATCACTCGCTTAAACACCGTTCAAAAACCAAACATGATGACGGTAGCACACGCGATACAGCACAAGGAGAAATCCATGACCTACACCCTCCCCGACCTTCCGTTCGCCAAAGACGCCCTCGAGCCTCACATCGATGCCACAACCATGGAGATCCACCACGGCAAGCACCACGCCGGGTACGTCTCCAAGGCCAACGACGCTCTCAAGGGCACCGACCTCGAGGGCAAGCCCGTCGAAGAGGTCCTCCGAAGCATCGACAAGCTCCCCGCTGACAAGCAGACCGCGGTCCGCAACAACGCGGGCGGGCACGCCAACCACACTCTCTTCTGGCAGGTCCTCGCGCCCGCCGGCAAGGGTGGGGGAGGCGCGCCGGAAGGCGACCTCGCCGACGCCATCAACGCCGCCTTCGGCTCCTTCGACAAGTTCAAGGAAGAGTTTGCCAATGCCGCCGCAACCCGCTTCGGCTCAGGCTGGGCATGGCTCGGCCTCGACGAGAACGGCAAACTCCACGTTGGTTCCACCGCCAACCAGGATTCTCCGATCATGAACGGACACACCCCCATCCTCGGCCTCGATGTCTGGGAGCATGCCTACTACCTCAACTACCAGAACAAGCGCCCCGACTACATCGCCGCGTTCTGGAACGTCGTGAATTGGCCCAAGGTCGCCGAGAACTTCGCCGCCGCGAAGTGATCCCGACTCGACCGAGTCATGATGCCAACCAAACGAACCCCTCGCGCAAGCGAGGGGTTTTTCATGGCTCATCGTTTGTCGCACCCGTACCCTTCGAACATGCAACGCGCCGCCGGCTTGAAGAAAAACCTCCTCCTCACCCTCTGGCTCTGTCTCCCCTTCGCCGTCCTCGCCGCCATTGTCGCCATCATCTTCCTCTCCTACGGCAACAAGAAAATGGACGCCCGCCCCGTCGGCCAGGGCGCCGCCGACACCGGAGGCGCCAACGCCCTTGGGGAACTCCTCGCCGGAAACAACCCCATCGAAAAAGAACGCACCGCCAAGGACCTCCGAGAGGGCCGACTCATCGACCCCCTCGACTGGTCCGATGGCATTGCTCTCACCATCGACGGCCTACCGGGTGATGGGGCATTGCTCTTCACGTGGGGCGAGCGAGGAGTCGCCCGCAGCGTCTCGGCCGGGTCCGGGGATTCGACCAGCATCGACCGCAAGTGGATCGAGAGCGCTTTCCAGAACCTCAGCCCGACCGCCGGATTCTACCTTTCGACGGGAAACCTAGTCAGCCGCAACGGCCGCCCCGCGAGCGAGGATGGCGCCATCATCAAACTGAGTTTCCCGCTCGTCCCGGTAGCCGACGCACGACCAGGTGAACCGTTGAAGATCACGATCGATCTTTCGACAGATCCAAAGGACTGACTCAGATCACGCGGGCGTCAGGTGCCAGTTATTGGTGGAATGGGCGTGGGCCTCAAACCCCCGCCGCCTCGAACCGCTCCACGAGCCGAGTCGATCCCTTGCACGCGATCTCTGCGACCACCCCCTCGACAAACTCATCGGTCGGCAGCGATCCCAGCGCGTCGTTGATCCCGAACGCCCGCACGTTCACCGCGCCGGCCTCCTCGTCCCGCGGGCCCACAACCGCCGAGTAGGGGATCTTCATCCGCGCCGCGCTCTTGATCTTCGCCTGCACCCGGTCGTTGTTCAGGTCCACCGTCGCCCGCACCCCACGGGCCACCAGCCGGTCGCACAGCGCCTGCGCATACTCGTTCGACTTCTCGCTCACCGGCAGCACCCGCACCTGCTCGGGGCTCAGCCACAGCGGGAACGCCCCCCCAAAGTGCTCGATCAGCACGCCGACGAACCGCTCCATCGAGCCGAATGGCGCCCGGTGAATCATCACAGGGCGGTGGGTGGTGTTGTCCGACCCGATGTACTCGAGCCCGAACCGTTCGGGCAGGTTGTAATCCACCTGCACCGTTCCCAACTGCCACTCACGACCGATCACATCCTTCACGACAAAGTCGATCTTGGGCCCATAGAACGCCGCCTCGCCGGGTTCTTCGGTAAACGGAACCCCGAGGCTCGCCGCCGCCGCACGGCACGCGGCCTCCGCCCTGTCCCAATTCGCCGGATCCCCGATGTACTTGCTCGAGTCGACATCACGCAGCCCGACCCGCACGCGGTACTCGGTGATGCCGAGCGCGTCGAAGATTGTCTTCACAAGCGACAGACACCCCTGCACCTCGTCGCCCACCTGCTCGGGCAGGCAGAACAGGTGCGCATCATCCTGCGTGAACCCCCGCACCCGCGTCATCCCGTTCAATTCGCCCGATTGCTCCCAGCGGTACACCGTCCCGAACTCCGCCAGCCGAACCGGGAGTTCCTTGTACGACCGAGGCTTGCTCGCGTAGATCTTGATGTGGTGCGGGCAGTTCATCGGGCGCAGCATGTAGCCCTCGATATCCCCGTCGCCCATCGAGTTGGAAAGCTGCCCGCACGTGCACCCCTCGTCGGCGAGCATTGCCAGATGCTCGCGATCCACCAGAGGCGGGAACTGGCTTTCTTGGTAATACGGGAAGTGCCCGCTCGTCTTGTACAAGCCGAGCTTGCCGATCTGCGGCGTGAAAACCTCGAAGTAGCCCTGCTTCTGCAACTCCGCCCCGATGAAGGTCTGCAGTTCCTTCCGCACGATCGCCCCGCGCGGCGTCCACAGAATCAACCCCTGCCCGACCGCATCATCAATATGGAACAACTCAAGCTGCTTCCCGAGCACGCGGTGGTCCCGCTTCTTCGCCTCTTCGAGTGCGTGCAGGTGCGCGTCCAGATCCTTCTTGCTGAAGAACGCCGTCCCGTATACCCGCGTCAACCGGTCGCTGTTTTCATCCCCGTGCCAGTACGACGACGCGAGGCTCATCACCTTCGCCGCACCGATCCGCCCCGTGCTGGGCACGTGAGGTCCACGGCACAGGTCCTCCCAGTTGTCCCCAGGCGTCCCCGTCGCATACCAACTCAACGCGTCCGACCCCGCCGCAACAGCCCGCTGCGCGTTGTCGACCTTGTACTTGCTCCCCTCCGCCTCGAGCTTCTTCATCCCATCATCCACCGGCATCTCATACCGCGTGAACGCCCGGTCCTCCTTCGCGATCGCCGCCATCTCCTTCTCGATCGCCTCGAAGTCCCCCTCCCGCAGCGGCCGATCCTCCGGGAACGCGATGTCGTAATAGAACCCCGTCTCCAGCGGCGGCCCGTACACCAGCATCGCCCCGGGAACCACCCGCTGGATCGCCTCCGCCATCACGTGCGCCGCCGAATGCCGCAGCAGGAACAGCGCCTCCGCGTCCGGCTTCCCATCCCGTGTCTTCTCGGTGATCAACGCCAGCGCGCAGTCCGAATCGAGCACCGTCGAGAGGTCGCTGAGCACCCCGTCCACCTTCGCGCCCACGGCCGCTTTCGCAAGCCGAGACCCAATCGACTCCGCGACCTCATACGCCGTCACGGGCGATTCAAACTCTTTGACAGTCCCATCCGGCAGCGTGATCTTCACCATGCCGCGATCCTACGCGACCCACCAATCCAAGACCGCCCGGCATCCCAGACAACACCACACCAGTCAACAACGCCGGGTGCCACCACTCGCCGCTCCGCGGCGCAGTGGTGCGTCTACCGCCCCCCACGCAAAAAAATCCCCCAATCCCCAAATACTCGCAACCAGATATATCGAAATCAGATATATTGCAGGCATGGCACCCACACCCCCAGCCCCGAAGCTCTCCCCATCCCACGCCGAGCTCCTCGTGCTCGCGACGCTCGCCGACGCCCCCTCCTACGGCTACGCGATCACGCGAGACATCCAGGCCCGATCCGAAGGCGACTTCGCCCTGGGACCCGCCAAGCTCTACCCGCTCCTCGCCAAACTCGAGAAACAGGGCCTCGTCACAACCTCATGGGAAGAGGTCAAGGCCGCGACCAACAGCCCGACCGCCACCCCGACCGACACCGACGACGAGCCCAAAGGCCGACGCCGCAAGTGGTACACCCTCTCCAGGAAGGGCACCAAACGCCTCGACCAGCACATCCAGGCCCACCGCCGCTTCACCGCCCTCGTCGACGCCTTCCTCCCGCCCGCCCCAGCAAACAGCAGCAGGGGGGCTACGGCGTGACCAATTCCCCTTCCGACAGAGCGCCGTCCTCCTCCCGTTCCCCCAATGGGGAGAGGGCCGGGCTGAGGGGCTCCTCCGCTTCCGTCTCTTCGTCCTCTTACATCTCCTCCCCCGTCACCGACGGGGGAGGTGGCCCGCCCCACCTCAAAAACATTGGGTCGGAGGGGGTGCCTCCCTGTTCCTCTCCCTCTTCTCCTTCCGGAAACAGAGTCACCCCCTCCACCCAGGACCCCATCCAACGCTGGCTTGACATCTTCATGCCCATGACAGGCCTCCCCAAGGCCCGCCAGGCAGACATCCGGGCCGAACTCGAAGACCATCTCCGCGCCCGCGTCGATGACCTCATGATCACGGGCCTTTCTGAACCCGAGGCCGTCCAGCAAGCCGTCAACGAGCTCGGCGAGACTGCGCACCTCGCCAGGCAATTCCGCACCGCACTCAAACCCAAGAGGATCTCCCCCATGCACACCGCCCTCATCGCCATCGCGGGCTCCGCCCTCACCCTCGGCGTCTTCTCCACCATCAACACCCCCAACACCATCCCAGCCCAAGCCACCACCGCCGCGGCCCTCGCCGCCAGCGAAAACGCCGAAGCCGACAACCTCGCCAACGCCGTCCCGACGGCCGACTACGCCTTTGCCAAAGGCGGCACCATCGACCTCCGCACCGCCACACTCACCACCATCTTCGACCAGGTCCGCACGAACCTCGACCGCCCCCTCGTCATCCACTGGGAGCACCTCGAACAGATCGGCATCCCCAAGGACCAACCCATCGGCCTCGACGCCGACCCCGTCCCCACAGAAGTCGCCCTCCGCCTCGCCATCCAACGAGCCGAAACCGAAGACTTCGGCGGCATCGCCATCGTCGATCACCCGGACGCCGTCGAGATCACCACCACCGAATACCTCGACCACCGCACCAAGCAGATCAAACCCCACAACATCACCGATCTGATCGTCCACTACGAAATACCGATGATGCGTGCACCGGGCGAGATCGGGGTCAATCGCCAGACCGCCGAAAAAGCAGGCCGCGAGATCCTCGAGACCATCATGCCCCTCGCCTCCCGCGACGACTGGACCGAGTACGGCGGTGCCCTCGCCACCGCCTCCATCGTCGGCAACAGCATCATCGTCGACGCACCCGCTCGAATCCACGCCGAGGTCAAGCAGGTCATCGAAATGATGCAGGCCGAAGTCACGCGATTCATCCAAGCACAAGAGCAATCCGCGGCACGCCTTGAGCAGGAGAAGGCGGCCAGAGTCGACGCGCTCGCGATCAAACTCGATAGCCTGAGAGAATCCATCACGAACATGTCCGGCGAAGAGCGTCGGATCGAGATCCGTAGGAAGGTCGCAGTCGAGGAAGCGGCCCGCGCATCTCATGCCATCCACACACTCCAAAACAACGGCGCAGACCGGATACGAGAACTAAACCCGGACCACGAGTATCTCCACCTCAGCGAAGAGCAACTCGATGACGTCAAAAACGACGCGGCCGAACGCGCAGCCAAACTCGAAGCCGAACTCGCAGACATCCAAATCAGAATCGGCGACGCCAAGACCTACCGGCAAAGCGTTCTAAATCAACTCGTCCAACTCGACTACGCCCCCGCCGTCAGCGAGTCGCGTACCGCGAGGCAACGGCGCGGTAGGCAAATGAAAGCCGAGGCTTCAAGCACCGGTTCAACCGATCAGAACTGAACCGACCGCCAAGACCAATCCCTTCGGAGGGCCGGATCCAACCGATCCCGCCCCCCATTCGCCCCCCTTTGACACCACGCCCCGCACCCGTCATCATGTGCCCCGATCCAGCCCCTCCCCAACCGATCGGGCCCACACGCGATGATCTGCCCATACTGCGGCTCCAACGACGACAAAGTCATCGACTCCCGCTCCACCGAAGCGGGCAAGGTCATCCGCCGCCGACGCCAGTGCCTCGCCTGCGACAAACGCTTCACCACCTACGAACGCGTCGAGCAGGCCAACCGCCTCATGGTCATCAAAAAGGACGGCTCCCGCGTCCCCTTCAACCCCGACAACGTCGCCAAGGGCCTCGCCGCCGCCGTCGGGAAACTCCCGATTCCCGAAGATGAGAAAGTCTCCCTCGTCGCCGAGGTCGAAGAAGAACTCCACCGCGAGTTCGAGCGCGAGGTCTCCAGCCGCGTCATCGGCGAACGCGTCATGGGCCGTCTCCGCGCCCTCCACCCCGTCGCCTACATCCGCTTCGTCACCGAACACCTCGAACTCGGCACCCTCGGCGAGATCCAACGCGAACTCGGCGACCTCATCCAACGCCCCGGCGAAGTCCGAGACCAGCAAGACCTCTTCTAGATCTTCTCCAACCGAAGCCGATGGTCACGGCCGCGCCGCGAGAATCCACCCCGGCGTAGGACGTTTCCGTCCGATTTCTCCACCGCAGACCACACCCAAACCGGTATGCTCATCGAAATACGCACAAAGCCGAGGGGTGCTCTCTCGATGCACGTGCCTCTGGGGAGAGAACAAATGACACGCATATCGCTCATCGGCGCGGCATTCGTCGCATTCACGTCTGGCACCACGCTCGCTGGGGCCATCATCGGTGTCCCGGGTGACCAACCCACCATCCAGGCCGCGATCGCGGCCGCATCAAACGGCGACCGGATCGAGGTCTCCCCAGGAACCTACAACGAGATCATCAGTTTCCTCGGCAAGCAGATCAGCGTCTACAGCACAGACGGTCCCGCCGTGACCACCATCGACGCGACCGGCATCCCCGACGGTGGCAGGGGCGTCCCCGTCGTCCGCTTCGAGGGGGGCGAAGGCCCGGTCTCGCTGCTCGAAGGCTTCACAATCACAGGCGGCACCGGGGACACCGACATATTCGGCGTCGGCTCCCTGATCGGCGGCGGCATCGTGATGTCCAACGCCTCGCCAACGATCGCGCGGTGCGTCATCACCGGCAACACTGCCGAGCTCGGTGCCGGCGCATTCTCGGACGGTGGCAATCCAACCTTCCGAGAATGCACCTTCATAAGCAACGACGCCGACCTCAACGGGGACGGCGTTGGCGGCGGGCTCTACCTCTTCTTCGGCGGCGGCACCATCACCGACTGCTCGTTCACCAACAACACAGCCCAACAAAATTCCGCCGCACTCCAGATCAACCGGACATTAGAGCCCGTCCACATCACAGGCTCGACCTTCACAAGCAACACATCACCCGGCAGCAACGGCGGTTGCATCGAAGCCGATCTCCGCGGCGGCATGACCATCGATGGATGTCATTTCGAGGGCAACAGTGTCCAGAGCGGTAACGGCGGATGCATCCTCATCAGCGGTGGTAACGCCACATTCCTGAACACGACGTTCAGCAATAACGCGGTCAACCAAGTCGGGGGCCAAGGCGGCGCACTCTACCTCGCTGGAGACTCCGCACTCGTCGCCAACTGCCTCTTTTACGGGAACACCGCCGGACTGCAGGCCGGTGCAATCCTTGTCGATAATGACGATACCGAGATCATCAACACCACGCTCTCTGGCAACGGCAGCAACGAAGCCTCCGCCATTTATCTTGTACGCACCGCAGAATCCTCGGCTCTGCTGACCAATCTTATAGTCTGGGAAAACTTCGGCGCGTCCGATCAGATCCTGACCGATTTCAGCGGCGGGCCCGTCACCATCAACCACTCCATTGTCCAAGGCGGCTGGGCGGGCGATGGCACCAACAACTCGGTCGAGAATCCGCTCTTCACCAATCCGGGCAGCGACGATTACACGCTCCTCCCGGCCTCCCCTGCGATCGACGCAGGCGACACCCTCACCGCCGCAGCCGCCTTCGCCTCCACCACCGACATCGCGGGCGAACCCCGCCTCGTCGACGACCCCGTCACCGCGAACACCGGCGTCGAGATCCTCGGGACCAATATCGATCTCGGCGCATCCGAATTCCAGCCCAGCAACGACCCAGCCTGCCTCGCCGATCTCTCGGGCGACGGCATCCTCGATCTCGCAGATATCGGCCTGTTCGTCACCAACTTCACAACAGGCTGCCCCTGAGACCATCATCAAACGCAGAATCTTCGGGCCGGCCACGCCAGTGCGCGGGCGCTGTATCCTCAGCGCATGCCAGACAAAATCTACAAAGCCGCCGCCGACACATTCGCCGACCTCAAAGACCGCGGAATCCTCCACGACGGCGCCACCATCATGGTCGGCGGGTTCGGCCTCTGCGGCATCCCCGAACAACTCATCATCGCCCTCCGAGACACCGGCGTCACGGGCCTCACCTGCATCTCCAACAACGCCGGCGTCGACGACTGGGGGCTCGGCCTCCTCCTCCAGACCAAGCAGATCCGAAAAATGATCTCCTCCTACGTCGGCGAGAACGACACCTTCGAGGCCCAATACCTCTCGGGCGACCTCGAAGTCGAGTTCAACCCCCAGGGCACCCTCGCCGAACGCATCCGCGCGGGCGGCGCCGGCATCCCCGCCTTCTACACCGCAACAGGCGTCGGCACCCTCGTCGCCGAGGGCAAGACCGTCCGCGATTGGATCCCCCCACGCAACGACACCAAGCACTTCAACCGCCCGCCCCGCATGTCGACCCACCCCGGCTCAGATATGGACGAGTCCGTCCGCGTCGAACACGCCGCCAAGCCCCGCCCCTACGTCCTCGAAACAGGCCTCTACGCCGACCTCGCCCTCGTCAAAGCCGCCAGGGCCGACCACTTCGGCAACCTCGTCTTCAGCAAAACCGCCCGCAACTTCAACCCCATGATGGCGACCGCCGCGACTTTCACCATCGCCGAAGTCGACGAACTCGTTGATTCGCCGATCGACCCCGACGCCGTCCACACCCCCGGCAACTTCATCGACCGCGTCGTGCAGACGCAAAGCGAGAAACGGATCGAGCAAAGAACCACGAGCTAGCAGCAATCGGAGTCCCATTACTCCTGGCGGAAAGTGAAAGCCGATGCGTCCGACATTCACACAGTTACTCCTCAATTACAGCACCGACAAAGCGTCGGTTCACGATTGCCCGCTTCCCCTCGATAACACGTGCGCTATACGAATGAGCGAAGCGCTCGCCGCTATCTCTCCCGGAATGACCGATGTGTTCCGCAATGCGGGTGTGAACGTCTGCCCGCACGGCTTTGTCCGGGGAGCTCAAGATCTCGCACGGGTCTTGAAAAGTCTGTGGGGTACCCACAGCCTCGGATTCGAATCCCCCGGCTCCCCTCCGTCGTCAATCGCCGGAAAACAAGGAGTCATCTGCTACATGAACATCCCGACGTTTCGAGGTCAAGGGCATATCGACCTCTGGAACAGATCGGCGCCCGTTGGGCAGGCATACTGGGAGGCCAGCCCGATCTGGTTCTGGAATCTATAGCTACAAGATCGGCAGGATCGTCTCATCGAGGCAAGAGCCCGCAATCCTGGTTTCCTGAGGTAACCCGACGTTGTAGATTCGGCCTTTGCTGAATTCAGCGCATGAGAACACACTTTGTGCGCAAACTCCCGTCCCTTTACCCAATTCCCATTGAGCCGCCCGAAGAGCCGCCCCACACTACCCACATGGGAACCACAACCACACCGGCCACGCAGCCATTCGACTGGGATCAACTCGCACTCGAACTCAACAACACCGCGTGGGACGCCCCGCCAACCCGCAACGACCTGTCCCAATCCCAGCCTTCATTCTCATCGGCGAAGGCCGATGACTCAACCCGTTCTTTCTCCCATTCTCCATTGCCCACGCCCCGTTCCCCGGTCTCCCTCCTCGACCTCCTCACCGACCCCGCCCTCACCATCCCCCAACTCGCCGACCACCTCGGCCTCACCCCAGCCGAACTTGCCGCCGACCTCCTCCCTCTCCCCAGGGGGGAGAGGGCCGGGGTGAGGGGCTCCCCACCCTTCGGAGCCTCTTCTTCTCATCCCTCTGCAACCCTCCAATCCACCGCAAAAGCCCTCTCCTCCCCCGTCGCCGCCCCAAAGGGGACTGCTGGAGGTGGCCCGCGAAGCGGGTCGGAGGGGGTGCCTCCCCTTCTGGCTCTCCTCCACGCCGCGCGCACCATCGCCGCCGCCCGCGCCGACCTGATCGATCACCAGGCCCGCACAGACGCCACCGACGCCCTCCGTCACATCGCACTCAACGAATCCGCATCCCCCGAGACCCGCCGGAAAGCCGCAACGACCCTTCTCCGCGAGACCGGTCCAGCACGCACGCAACACCTCCCTCTCACCAAGGGGGAGAGGGCCGGGGTGAGGGGCTTCCCACCCTCTCCGCACTCCTCATTCTTTTCTTCTTCTTCTTCTTCTTCTTCTTCTTCTGCTTCTGCTTCTGCTGCACACCGAAGCGGACCCCCGCTCACCCCGCCCCCTCCAGCATCCCCATCATCCGATACTCGGGCTCCATCATCTCCCGCAGCCGCGCCACATCACCATCATCAACTTCGACCTTGTTTTGATAGCTCTTCGCCCGGTACGGCTTCAGCGGCAACGCCAACAGTTTCCCCAACCGCTCAAGATCCGCATCAAACCGAGACTGGTGCATCACGAACTCCAGCGAGTTCACAAAGTCACCCGCCTCGACCGGGTCGAGTCGTTCAGAAAACATCGCCACCTGCCGCAGCAGGTGAGCCTTCGGAATCCGATCCAGAAACGTCCCCAGGCTCGGCGTTTCCCCAAGCCACAGCATCTCGTTCGACGCCCGGTCCTGACCCGTCTCCCGGTAATGCACCAGCATCCGGTAGTGCGACAGCACCCGCTCAACCGGATCCCGCAGGCACGTCACCCGAAACGTCCCCGCCGGCAGCGACAGCCGCCACGCCGGGATGTGCGATCCGCCCTGAAAGTAGAAGCCTTCTTCGATCAGATGCCGGATCGCCCGCACGAACACGTACCCCTCCGCGATCAGCCACTTGTCGTTCTTCTGCAGCGCCTCGTTCAGATCGTGCCCGTTCCCCGCGAGCCCCATGAACGCCATATTCAGGCTCGTCCCGGCCGTCTTGCGGATGTGATAGAAGTACACCCGCCGGTGCCCGGTCGCGAGTGTGCGTGCGCCGCTCACCCGCTTCCGTTCACCACGCGACGGGAAGTACCGGACCGGGTGCACCACTTTCTTGCCGAGTTCTTTGATCACGCTCATAGGCGCGATCCTAGCGATATCCTCCCGGCATGCCCAAAGCCCCGCACCCCGCCCGCGCTTGCCACGTCGGCCCGATCACAATCTCGAACGACGGCCCCCTCACCATCATCGCCGGCCCCTGCATGTTCGAGTCCCTCGAACTCGGACTCGAGGTCGGAAAAACCCTCCGGGACACCTGCGCAGATTTGGGCCTGCCGCTCATCTTCAAAGCGAGCTTCGACAAAGCCAACCGCTCGTCGGTCGCCTCCGCCCGAGGCCCCGGCATCGATGAGGGCCTCGATTGGATGCGCACCGCCGCCGAGCAGCTCGGCTGCCCCGTCACCACCGACATCCACGACCCGAGCCAGGCGGGCAAGATCGCTGCCGCCGTGGACATGATCCAGATCCCCGCCTTCCTGTGCCGACAGACCGATCTGCTGATCGCCGCCGGCGAGGCCGCCGTCGAGCACGACCGCGCGGTGAGCGTGAAAAAGGGCCAGTTCCTGTCGCCCCGCGAGATGGCCGGGCCCGTGCGCAAACTGGCCGAGGTCGGCTGCGAGAACGTGCTACTCATCGAGCGGGGCACGTTCTTCGGCTACCACCGGCTCGTCAACGACTTCACCGGGCTGGGCGATCTGATGGAACTCGACTGTTCGAAGTTCAGCGAGGCGGGCTCGCCCCCCGTCTGCTTCGACGTGACCCACTCGACGCAGCTGCCGGGCTCGGGCGAGCAGACCGGCGGCCGACCGGATCGTGCGCCGCTGCTGGCGAACGCCGCGACGGCGGCGGGGGTGCCGGCGCTGTTCATCGAGGCGCACCCGGACCCGTCGAAGGCGATGAGCGACGGGGCGACGCAACTGCCGCTAGACGAGATTCGAGGCGTTCTTGAGCGGGTGGCGAAGATCCGCAACGCGTTGAGAGCATAAAAAACCGCGACCTGATGGTCGCGGCGTTTCGAAATTCACATCAATCTGTCGGGCTCAGTTCGCCGCGGCTGCGCGGGCTTCGCGGATGCGGTTGAGCTGGACCGGGCGGGCGGCGTCGGCGTCGAGCGGATCGACGTGGACCTTGCGGCCCTGGAAGGTGACGATGCCGGTGTCGGTGCTGTAGAGCGTGTCGTCCTTGCCGCGGCGGACGTTGAAGCCGGGCAGGAACTTGGTGCCGCACTGGCGGATGATGATCGAGCCGGGCTGGGCGGTCTGGCCGCCGTAGAGCTTCACGCCGCGGTACTGCGGGTTGGAGTCGCGCCCGTTCTTGCTCGAGCCCTGTCCCTTTTTATGTGCCATGGCAGAATCCTTCGGTGTGTCTTCGGCGGAGTTCGATCCGCGGGGTACTTCGGCGTTCTCGTTCAACCTGCGCCGATCGCCCGGCGAAAAAGTCGTTCACCCGGGCCGCGATGGTAGGTCGCGGGGTGGGATCGGTCCAGCGGGAATCGGGCGGTCTCGATCGGAACCGGATCGAATCTCCGGGCCCGATAAATTTCCAGAGTGCGCAGCCGGATCAGCGGAGGACCCAGCGGGCCTCGATGCGTTCGGGGGTGGGGGTGCTTCGCTCAGTGATGACCCCGGGGGCGGCGTAGCGGAGCATGCGGGTCTTCCGGAGGATCTTGCGGACGCGTTCGCCGGTCTCCGGGTCGGTAATGAAGAATGGCTCGCTCTCGCCGCTGAAACCCGCTGCGAAGACCTTGAACTCGTCGGCGGTGATATCCGGCAGTTTCCAGACCGCGAGGCCTCGGCGGGTGTTCTCGACGCCCTGGAGCATCGTGCTGACGATCCGGAGCTGGTCCTGCAGCAACGGGTCGTCGAGCATGTCCATGATCTCGCGAGTGACCTCGGCGGGGACGCCCCGGCCCGAGCGGACGACGTGGCCCTTGTCGGTCGCAAGTTCGAAGAGGGGGGCGAGCATCCGATCCTGACCAGATGTGTTGACGACGCGGTATGTCAGAAACGCGTACCAATCCGAGGAACCGTCGTTGTCGGTGATCTGGACGAGGCGGAGCGGCTCTGGCTTGAAGTCGAACTCCCATCGCGTGGGGACGGGATCGGGCTCGGGTGCCGCGATGGTCAGCGTGGCCGTGCCGGCGACGTAGAGGCCCGCGTCGGGGCTCGCGGCGGCGTTCGTCGCGGCCGATGACCCGATGAGGCCGGCGAAGAGCGCGGAGGCGACGGTCATGCGTGCGGGTGTGGTGCTGATCAAAGGCATCGGGGCGGTAGCTCCTGCTGGTATCGGGTGCCCTGAGCGGGCTGTTCTGGACTGGAGTGCCGGCTCTCGGGTTGTCGGCCGCTTGAGATTGTGGGTGTCGGCCTGGTTCGGGGCCTGATTCTGTCGATCGGCTGGCTGGTCTGGTGCGGCGCTCGGCCTTTTTGTGCCCGCGTACCGTAGTCTATGCGGGGTTGGTTCGCTCTCGCTGGGCGCGCCGGTGCTGCCGGCGCGCGTCGATTCGGACGCGAGCAGGCGTCGGTTCGGGTCGGCGGGGTGATTGTTGGTGGCGGTCCGGTCTCGGGCGAAGTGCGACTCTGGAGTGCGAACGCGTGGATGACCTCGGAGGACATGTCGGCTCGCGGGATGGCGACACGCGGGTGTCCAAGGCCGGCGTTCGCGTCGTGCGCGTGGGGCGGGGTGATCGGGTCCCGGCGGCGGCCCGGCTCGTGGGCGGTGAGACACCGAACGCCCGGCAGGCGGGGCGGGCGTTCCTTGAACGTGCTTCCGCCCACGGGATCGACCTCCGGTATTTCTGGGGGACGGTGCGCCCAGATGCCGGTCGGGCGGGCGGCGTGTTCACGCAGGCGGCGCTTATCGTTCCGCAGACGGGTCGGACGGCGATGGTGTTCCTCTCGGGGCCCGGGCCGATGCGTACGTGCGGGGATGCGGATCAGCAATCGGCGGATCGGGTTGAGCTGCTTCGCGGCGCGTTCGTTGAGGCCGAGGCTGTGCTTGGGGACCGCGTCCACCTGATCCAGGCGTTGCCATCGCCCGAAGAGGCGTGGGGGATTGGGGCGTTCGCCGGCGCTGGGATGACCCGGCTGGGCGATCTGGCCTATCTGCGTCGGCCTCTGTCCATGCCGGTTGGAGAGGCCGGGGGCGAATGGCCCGCTGGTGTACGGATGCGGCGTGTCGGGGCTTTGACAGAGGGCGGAGATCTCCCCGCACTGCGCCGGGCACTGGAGCGGACGTACGTGGACACGCTGGATTGCCCGGGATTGTGCGCGCTGCGGCGGACCGACGATGTCATCGAATCGCATCGGAGCGCCGGTGACTTCGAGAAAGCGGAGTGGTGGATCGTCGAGGCTGACGACGGCGCGGGCTTCACCGCGGAGGGGTGCGTGTTGCTTTCTCCGGCGTTCGAAGCGCGGAGCCTTGAATTGGTGTACATGGGGCTCGGGCCCCGCTTGCGGGGGCGGGGCTTGGGGGCGAGGGCGCTGCGGGCGGCGCTCTTGGGTGCGCGGCGGTTGCCGCTCGATCAGGTGTCGTGCGCGGTGGACCTGTCGAATGAGCCCGCGCGGGCGTTGTATGCACGGCTTGGGTTTACGGAGTTCGCGCGGCGTGTCGCGTTTGTTCGCCCAACGGCTTCCGGGCCTGTGGGTTCCGGGAATGACTCGGCGTCCGGCGGGGTCGGCGCAACGCGATAGTCGACGGGTTTTCCACAGGTTTTCGTCAGTGTGCTTGTGGCCGTGAACAACTTCTTTTTTGCGTCGCTAAGTGTCTGCTTTTCAAGCGGTGTTGTGGTGGTCTGTCGGTGTGACCGCGATCGAGTTGAGCCCGCGACGACGCGGTGTTTCCTAACCTTGCCGCGGCGGCCTGTTGGAGTGCGGGCCTGAGAGACCTGGTGATTCGTCGGGGGTTCGGCGGGCTGCTTGGTCTGCCGATGGACTCGAATGGAGGTCATGGCATGGGACTGATGCGAAGCAGTGCGCACGCCGCGGTGGACCGCGGCCCGCGTGGAGATTCGAGACCCTTCTGGGTGGTGGGTGTTGCGCTCACCGATCGAACCTTTGGGCTTCGTGTCGGACCTCGTCGTGGTGACCTGATTCGTGGCGGCTCGGTTCGTGACGCTGTGATGCGCACGGCGGAGTCTGACGGGGCGCTCGGGAGTCTGTCCGCGACCGGGTAATCGATGATGTTCGGGCATGGGGCTTCACGCGTCGGCCGGCGGGTCGTCGGGTGACGGCGCGGTCAGTGCCGTCGTAACTGCAAACACATGAACAAGCGATGACGCGGTGGGCTGCCGGCTCTCCGGGGTGGTCGTGTTCCCGGGGCGCGAGGCGGATTCCTGCTGGCGAACCGGGTGGAAAGTGACCGAAATGAACGGAGCTCGAAGTGGGACAGATCGGCGAGGTGTCGCTCGGGAAGCCGGAGAGCGAAGCCGCTCAGGGCCCGGGGTATCGGCTGGGTCCGGGTCTCGGGTTGAGCGGGAACGTCATCTCGGGCGAGACGCCGTTGGGCGCGATGTGCAGGGGCCGCGGGATTCGGGAACGCTCGATGCTGCGGGTGTGATCGGGCGCCTGGAGGGAGCGATCGGTCGTGACGCGGTGGCACGGTACATGGGGACGGGCATTCGGCTCGAGGTGGACGCGGAGGGGGCTCGGAGCGAGGTGCCCAGCCGGTTCGCGGCGGAACTGATCG
>DDFO01000038.1:136242-143366 GCA_002337215.1 Phycisphaerales bacterium UBA1926
TTCGCGGCGGAACTGATCGAGCGGCGGATGGGCGACGCGCTGCGGGCGGCGACCGGTGGTTCGGTTCGGTTCAGCGTGAAATCCGACACGGCCTCTGGCGGGGTTGCTGGCCGCGGCGCGTCGGGTGAAACGCCTATCGGTCGGGTGCCGTCTCGGCGTGGCGGATCGCGTGCGGCCACGTCGGGTTCTGGTTCGGCGTCCGGGGCCGGCCTGGGTCAGACGCTGTCGGACTTCGTCGTGGGCACCGGGAACCGGTTCGCGTACACGGCGATCGCCCGGATCGCGTCTGGAGAGCAACTCGGCGGGCAGCCGCAGGGTGTGCCGACGGGTCCCGTGTTCTTATATGGGCCGTGCGGTGTGGGGAAGACGCACCTGCTGAACGCGGCGGCAGCGGGGTTTCGTGCGAATTTTCCGGGTGCGCGGACTCGGATCGCATCGGCCGAGTCGTTCACCAACGAGTTCATGTCGGCGATCCGCTCAAACACGATCGAGGCGTTCCACCGGCGGTACCGGCGGGTCGATCTTCTCTGCATCGACGACGTCCATTTTCTTGCAAACAAGGAGGGGACGCAGAAAGAGTTGCTGCACACGTTCGACCAGGTCGGGCAGTTCGGTGGGCGCATCGTGCTCGCGTCCGACGAGCACCCCGGTCGGGTGCGGCAGTTCAGCGAGGCGTTGGTGTCGCGGTTCGTGTCTGGGTCGCTGATCCGGATCGATCGGCCCGACGGGGAGACGCGTCGGCGGCTGATCGAGTCGTTCGGCCTCCAGCGTGGGCTGATGCTCGAGCCTGCGGCTGTGGCGATGATCGACGCGGTGGCGGAGTGCGAGACCGGTGGACGTGGGGCCTCGGTGCGTGATCTCTCCGGGTTGGTAAACCGGGTCTCGGCGTACCTTTCGGTCATGGGCGGTGGGCTGGTTGAGGGCCGGGTCCCGGCGTCTGTCGTCGAGGGTGCGGTCCGGGCTCAGGGCGGGATGATGCCCGGTGGCTCGTCGGCGGGCGAATCGGGGGGGGGGCTGGGGCGGAGCGGCCGCGGCCACGGCGGAACCGACGGGGTTGGCGGGCGCAGCGGTCCCGGTCGCGGTGGTTCGTTCGGAGCGGGTCGTCCCGTGCCGATCGGCGCGGTGATCGAGCGGGTGTGCGAGTCGCTGGAGGTCACCAAAGAAGACCTCGGGTCGCGTGGTCGGCATCCGCGGGTCGTGCTGGCGAGGGCGGCGGTGGCGATCGTCGCGCGTCGGCTGACGCGGAACAGCTACCCGGAGATCGCGGCGGCGATGGGCCGGCGGAACCACTCGACGGTGATTACAGCGCACCGGCGGATCGAGAAGCAGATCGCCGAAAGCCAGGCGGTCGCCGTCGGGCTCTCGGTGGACGGCCTGCCGATCGCCGCGCTCGTCGAAAGGATCGAGCGGGAAGCTCGGGCGTCGGCGTGAGGGGCGCCGCCTGAGAAGCGGGAGTGATTCCCGCTATGCTGCGGGAGTCGAGCCGGGCCCTCTGTTGGAGCGCGGACGTCGGCGCGTTCGGCGATCCGCCGGGCGGCGTGGCACACATCGGACGCTCGCATGGGTTCCCAAGACATACCGCTCAGCAAACCCGATCTGTCGCCTCTCGAAACCGAGCTTGTGCTCGAGGTGATGCGGAACGAGCGGCTCGCGATGGGGCCCATGACCGAGGAGTTCGAGTCGCTGGTTGCCCGCTATGTGGGGGCGCGGCACGCGGTGGCGGTGAACTCGGGGACGAGCGGGCTCTTCTGCGTGCTCAAGGCGCTCGGCATCGGTCCTGGCGACGAGGTGATCACGACACCATTCTCGTTCATCGCATCAACGAACGTGATTTTGCACGTGGGTGCGACGCCGGTGTTCGTGGATATCGAGCCGGTGAGCCTGAACATGGACCCGGGGTTGATCGAGCGGGCGATCACGGAGCGGACCCGGGCCATCCTCGCGGTGGAAACGTTCGGGAACCCGACGCACATGGACCTGTACGCCGAGATCGCTCGGCGTCACGGGCTGGCGATGGTCGAGGACTGCTGCGAGGCGTTGGGTGGGGCGTGCGGCGGGAAGAAGGCGGGAACGTTCGGTTCGGCGGGGGTCTTCGGGTTCTACCCCAACAAGCAGGTCGCGACGGGCGAGGGCGGGATGATCGTCACCGATGATGACGAGATCGCGAACACCTGCAGGAGCCTGCGGAACCAGGGACGCGGGGCCGACGCGGCAGGCAAGCAGGCGTGGCTGCGGCACGAGCGGCTGGGGTACAACTTCCGGATCAGCGAGCTGCAGGCCGCCGTGGGTGTGGGGCAGATGCGTCGGATCGATGAACTGATCGAACGGCGTCGGCGGGTCGCGACGGCGTATATCAACAGGCTGAGCGGGATGAGCGAGTTTGTCCTGCCGACGGTGGACCCCGAGACGGAGATGAGCTGGTTTGTCTTCGTGCCCCGGCTGGGAGTGGCGTTCAGCCGGGAGGAACGGGACGAGCTGATCAACGGGCTGCGCATCCACGATATCGGCGCGGCGGACTACTTCCCGTGCATTCATGAGATGCCGTTCATCCGGGCGCTGTTTGGATCATCGCCTCCGTCGTTCCCGATCGCGGAGTCGATCTCCGGGCGGACGGTGGCGCTGCCGTTCCACGGCGGGATCACTGACAAAGAAGTGGAACTGGTCGCCCAGACGCTTGAGGTCTTGCTGGGGCGGCAGGAGTTCGGGCGTCGATAGGGTGGCGAGCGGCCCGTGGAGGGGTGTCGAGGGGCACGGAACAGGTCTTGGGACGGGTCTGCGGAGGCCCGGGCTCAAGAATCGAGCGTGCGGCGCGTGACCCTCGGGGCATGACGGGCTAAAGTCTCGGCCCAGCCCGCGGGAGCGGGTGCTGACTTTTGAGGTGATTCCGATGCCCAACGAGTGCTATTTCACTGGCAAGAAGACCCGATTCGGGAAGCGTCGCGCTTGGCGCGGCCAGAAGATCAGCAAGGGCGGTTTCGGCCTGAAGCCGACCGGCATTACACGCCGGACGTTCAAGCCGAACATCCAGAAGGTCAACGCCGTCATCGAGGACGAGAGCGGAAACAAGACGACCAAGAAGATCCGCGTTTCGACGCGTGCGATCCGCAGCGGGCTTGTTGTCAAGCCGCTGAAGCGGAAGTACGGCTACACGCGGGATCAGAAGCAGGGCTGAGGTTCGCCCGTGGATTCGGCCCGCATGGTCGGATTCCGTCGGCGAGACCCGGTCATGATTCGGGCTGAGTTTCGATTCGTTTTTTAGTCGAGCGGTCTGATTGTGTACCATGGCGGCATACCGAGATGTTTCGGTGTGGTGTCGGGGGCTGTGTCGTGCTGTGCGATCGCTGCGGGCAACGTGAGGCGACGATCCGCGATGTGAGCATCGTGAAGGGTGCGGTGCGCGAGACGAACCTGTGCGAGACTTGCGCCGACGAGATGCGGTCCGCGACCGCCGGTGGGCAGAGCGCGACACTCGGCGAATGGCTCGCGGGCCTGGGGATGATGGCGGCGGATGCGCCGAAGTTTCCGGCGCCGGCGCGACCCAGCAAAGCGGTCGCGTGCCCGGTGTGCGGGCTCCGGTTCCTCGATCTCAAGAAGACCGGGCTCGTCGGGTGCCAGACGTGCTACGAAACGTTCGAGACGCGGCTGACGCCGTTGCTGCGGAATGCCCACGACGGCGGTGTGCGGCATATCGGAAAGGTCCCCGCGGTACGGACGACCCGTGAGGTGGTCCGGGTCGCGGATGTGCCGGCGGAAGGCGATGCCGGCGGCGGGGAGACCGCTGTCCAGGACGGGGAGCCCGGATCGATCGAAGATCGGATCGAGTCGCTGACCCACAAGCTCGCGTTGGCGATCGATGCTGAAAACTACGAGAAGGCGGCGGCGATCCGCGACGAACTCGCGGAACTGACCGGCGATGGCCGAGGAGGGCTCGGTGGTTCGCTCGGCGGTGGTGGTGGCGTCGGCGGGCCGGGCGGGGGGCCTTCGGGCGATCCTGAAACGTCGGGGGGCGGCGCGTGAAGGGCGCGGGCGACACGGGCGGCCTCCCGTGGGACGCGACGCGGATCCCCGAGTTGTGCACTCGTCGGGCCGAGTGGTTGCGCGGCGAGGGGCAGGCGGCGGATGTCGTGATGTCTTCACGTGTGCGGCTGGCGCGGAACCTCGACGGGATCCGGTTCATGCCCCGGGCTGATCGGGGCGAGCGGGAGAAAGTACTCGGGCTGAGCAAGGCTGCGATCCTGGACGCGGGGCTCTCGCCCCGGATGCTGTGGGTGGATCTGCACGAGACTGGAAAGGCTGAGCGGTCGCTGCTTGTCGAGCGGCAGTTGATCAGTCGGCCGCACGCGCGCGGGAAGCTCTCGACGGGGTCTGGTGGAGTGGACGAGCCGCGCGGCGTGGCGGTGGGGCTTCCGAGCGAGCAGTTCTCGATCATGGTCAACGAGGAGGACCACCTCCGGATCCAGGCGATGCGTTCGGGGTTGGGTCTCGCGGAGGCGTGGCAGCACGCGGACGGGATCGACGACGAGCTCGACCGGAGGCTGGGGTACGCGTTCAGCGATCGGTTCGGATATCTCACGGCATGCCCAACCAACATCGGGACGGGGGCGCGTTTCAGCGTGATGCTGCACCTCCCGGCGTTGAAGATGACGAGCGAGATCGAAAAAGTGCGGCAGGCGGCCCAGGACATGGGGCTCGCGGTGCGGGGCTTCTACGGCGAGGGCTCGGAGGCGTTCGGGGATTTCTTTCAGCTGAGCAACCAGGTGACGCTGGGCCGGAGCGAGAGCGAGTTGCTGCGCGTGATGCAACGGGAGATCGTCCCGAAGGTCGTTGAGTACGAGCGACGGGCGCGGGACGTGCTGCTGTCAACGCGTCGACGGAGCACCGAGGATCAGGTCTACCGGGCGGTCGCGATGCTCCGGTCGGCGCGGCTGCTGACGGTTGAAGAGGCGATGAACGGGCTGAGCCGGGCGCGTCTTGGCGTGCAGGTCGGCCTTGTGAGCGATCTTGATCTCGACGCGATGTCGTGGCTGGTGCTGCGGATCCAGAACGCGCATCTCGAGCTTGCGGTAAAAGAAGCGAACGACCCGATGGCCCGGAACGGAGCCCGTGCGGACCTTGTGCGGACGACGCTCGCGGCACCGGGTGAGGACTGAGGCGGTCGGCGGTGGGGGACGGAGAAACACGCGAGCCATTCGTCTGGCCTCCTCGGGCGACCGACCAGCCGCCGGCGGATAACAGCTCAGACGCCGGGTCTGCTGTGGTGAGTAAGACGGGCGGCGTCGTTCAGTCGGTGTCTCCGCATGAGACTCGGTCCGAGCGTCGCGGCGGCGGTTCGATCACCGGATGGCGACTGTTTGAACGGGCCTGTCTGGGTGGAGCGCTGCCCTCCCTGCCGGTCGGTTGGGAACCCGAGCGCCCGGAAGCCGCCTGCTGGCGTTGCGCGGGGACGATCGGCGTCGGCGAGGCCGATGAAAAGGGTTGTGCTGCGTGCCGAGGGCGGTCACTCGCGTGGTCAAGGGCCGTGCGGCTGGGGGCGTACCGGGGGACGCTGCGGGACGGAATCATCGGGTTCAAGTATCAGGCGGATCGGGAGACCGGGATCCGACTGGGGCGGATGCTGGGTGATCGGGTTGCGCGGTTGCTCTTAGCAGGTCGTTTCGGCTCGGCGACGGATGGGGTTGGGGACATCACCGGTCCGGGCCCCGGCGGAGCATTCCCGTCGATTGCCGACGAGGATGGTTTGATTCGTTGCGAGCGGGTCGCGGTCGTGCCCGTGCCGACGACGTACCGCAGGCGGCGGACGAACGGGGGGATCGATCACTCGCTCGTGCTGGCAAACGGTATCGCGGCGTCGCTCGGGGTTCGCGCACGCAGGCTGCTCCGTCGGCGGCACGGGCCGCGACGCGCGGCGCAGAGCGTTCGTGCGCGGGCCAAGCAGGTGGAGGGGGTGTTCTTCCCACGGGTCGGCGTGATCCCGGCGGGGGTGCGCGTCGTCGTGCTCGTGGATGATGTCCGGACAACAGGGGCGACGGCGACGGCGTGCGCCCGGGCGGTTGGCCAGCTCTTTGAGGGGGGCGACTCGGTCGGCGTTGGCCTGGCTTCGGGCAGAGGTCGGCGCGGGTCTGCTGCTCGCCGTCCGGTGTTCGTGTTGGCAACGGCGGGGGTGTCGGATGCGCGCCGTGAATCGGTCGGCGAAGAATCCGCGTTTTTAGAGCGGGAAGCGGGTTGGTAAGAAAAACGACAAGAAGTTTCCTGTCGTGAGCTTGACGAAATGAACGTGAGCGCTATCTTTCCCCTGCCGCTCAACGCGGCCTGTTTCGTCTCTGGGACATCCGGTTTTCGGGGTCTCAAGAGCGGATCAGTTGGGTTGTTCGGACGGATGTCCGAGCCATTCCGGGCTCCTTGGCAATTGAACAGTTGGGTCCACCGCGAGAACGCGCGGGGGCATCACCGACTCACGGTCGGGACCTTACCCGGGTCAGATGTCTTCGATAAAGGGTCTTCGGTTGG
The DNA here is from genome assembly GCA_002337215.1 of Phycisphaerales bacterium UBA1926. Classification (GTDB taxonomy): domain Bacteria; phylum Planctomycetota; class Phycisphaerae; order Phycisphaerales; family UBA1924; genus UBA1926. Next base: position 142,750 of record DDFO01000038.1, read on the forward strand.
TTCGCTTTCGAGTGATCCTCCCGGAGTCTTTGGCGTTCTCGTGAAAGATCAGCCCCTGTCGTGTTTCCTTCGGGAATCATGGCAGAGATCTTTGAACAGTCAAATTAGCACTCTCGCACCGGGGTTTACTCTGGTGCGGCGAGTTGTCCCGAGAGAATTCGACTCGGGGCAGACCGAACCCCGTTCCCCCTCGACAAGAGGCAAGGGCGGGGAGTAGTCGGATCGCTTCTTTTGAAATGACCCGGTCGGGACGCAAGTCTCGGTCGGTTCTCCAAATATCAATTGAAGAGTTTGATCCTGGCTCAGATTGAACGCTGGCGGTATGGTTAAAACATGCAAGTCGAACGACATAGTGGCGAAAGGGCGAGTAACGCGATCGAACATACCCCGAGGTGGGGGATAGCCTTTGGAAACGAAGGGTAATACCCCATGTCCTCTACGGAGAAAAGCTCCGGCGCCTTGGGAGTGGCGATCGTCCTATCAGGTAGTTGGTGAGGTAACGGCTCACCAAGCCGAAGACGGGTAGCGGGTGTGAGAGCATGACCCGCCGCATCGGAACTGAGACACTGTCCGGACTCCTACGGGAGGCTGCAGTAACGAATCTTCCGCAATGGGCG
>DDFO01000038.1:143509-143796 GCA_002337215.1 Phycisphaerales bacterium UBA1926
AGCGTTAATCGGAATCACTGGGCTTAAAGCGTACGCAGGCGGACTGGTAGGCATTCTGTGAAATCCCACGGCTCAACCGTGGAACTGCAGAGTGAACCCCCAGTCTCGAGGCAGGTAGGGGTGAGTGGAACTATGGGTGGAGCGGTGAAATGCGTAGATATCCATGGGAACGCCAATGGCGAAGGCAACTCACTGGGCCTGACCTGACGCTCAGGTACGAAAGCGTGGGTAGCGAACGGGATTAGATACCCCGGTAGTCCACGCCGTAAACGATGCACACTAGGTCG
>DDFO01000044.1:0-325 GCA_002337215.1 Phycisphaerales bacterium UBA1926
ACGAAGGCGTTGATGTCCGCGAGGTCGATCGACCCGTCGTCGTTCAGGTCCGCGTCAGGATCGAGCGTCGTAAACGCAACGAGAAACGCGACGATATCCCCGAGATCGAGCAAATCGAACTCAAAGGCGAAGTCCGCGGCGTTGCAGGGAACGGGTATCTCGAAAAGATAGGCCGAGCCGGTTTCGGCATCATCACCGAACGCACCCACGATCGCCATGCCGTCGCTGACGCCCACGGCGAATCCGAACTGGTCATACCAGGTCGCGTCGCTCGCGATGAACTTGACGATGGGGTCCCCCGTGGTCGCGTCGAAGAGGTACGCGG
>DDFO01000044.1:404-2005 GCA_002337215.1 Phycisphaerales bacterium UBA1926
TCGAAGAGGTACGCGGAGCCGGATCCTGCACCGGCGTGGCGGTCCCAAAAGGCGCCGACGACCGCGAACGGGCCGCTGATGCCGACAGACGCGCCGAAGTAATGCGAAAGGGGGTCATCTACGGTCAACTTCGCGATCTGCGTGCCCGTCGTGGTGTCGAAGAGGTACGCCGAGCGGGCTCCTTGGCCCATACCGAACTCTCGGGTCGCGCCGATAATCGCGGTGGTTCCGTTGATGGCGACGGAGTAGCCGAATCCATCCCCCGGAGCCGCGTCGTCGGCGGTGAGTTTCGCGATCTGCTCGCCCGAGACAGCATCGAAGAGATACGCCGCACCCGATCCATCCCCCGCGTCGTCGTCCAGACTGGAACCGACGATCACGGTGGTGCCGCTCACGGCGACGCACATCCCGAACCGTTCGCCCGGTTCGGCGTCGTTCGCGGTGAGCTTCGCGATCTGTTCGCCCTCGGTGAGATCGAAGAGGTACGCGGAGCCGGATTCAGCGCCCGCGTCGTCGTCGCCCATCGCCCCGACGACCGCGACGGCGCCGCTGATCGCGACGGAGAATCCAAACCAGTCCTGCGCTGCGGCATCGTCCGCGGTGAGCCTTCCGATCTGGAGACCCGTCACGGTGTCGAAGAGGTAGGCCGAACCGGCGTCTTCGCCCGCGGCGTCGCTCCCCCAGGCGCCGACGATCGCGGTGGTGCCGCTGATGGCGACGGACCGGCCGAACCGGTCGCCAGGCGCGGTGTCCAGGGCGGTGAGCGTCGCGGTCTGGTTGCCGGTGACGGTGTCGAACAGGTACGAGGACCCGGCGCCCATTCCGAGGTCGCCGTCGAGAGGCGCGCCGACGATCGCCGTGCCGCCGCTCATCGCTACGGAATTGCCGAACAGATCACCGGCGAGTGTGTCGCTCGCCCGAATCTTGAGATCCTCGTCTATGACCTGACCGGTCGCGGGCACAGCGAGGAGCGCGGAGGCCCCCGCGGTGAAGACCCTCCACACCCGATTCGATGCTCGCCGTCGGCCGACCTCCAGCGCAACGCTCCCGCCTCGTGTTGTCATGAAGAGTCTCCTCGCGGATTTGTCGGACCACGGACGATTGCGACCGCCGCGTCTGCAACCGCTCGGATCCGATCATAATTAATTACATTGCGTGCAGTCAAATAAGTACCCATCCTCGTCCAGAAAAGGATGTCATGGGACGCTCTGCCAGAGCGAATGAGATGGCGGATTGCGTTGAGGCAATCGGTCGAGGTTCGATGATCGACGGAAACGAATCGTCCCGAGTGAGTGCTCGTGACACGTTCAACGCCGGTACCCGATCGGGTGCTCGACGGCGGCGTACACCTCGCGGAGCGCCGACATACCGAGGAAACCGGTCACCGCGAGGCACGCCATGATCGCGCCCTCTCCGGTGTGCCCGGCGCCGAAGAGCCAGCCGCATGCGTAGACGGGGAGCCAGAGCGAGCCGTACCGGTTGATCTTTTCGGCGGTTCGCGGGCCCATCCCCAGCCTGCGGATCCGGCGGACGACCACGACGATGAAGACGACCGCGAGAACGGAGACGATGATGGGGCCCGCGCGCCCGACCCAGTCGGG
>DDFO01000044.1:2094-8158 GCA_002337215.1 Phycisphaerales bacterium UBA1926
ACGCGCGCCCGACCCAGTCGGGCCAGAGCACGTCGAGGCCGAACCCGCGCGTCGTTTCCGTGACCAGTGCACCGCCCGCTTCGCCCGAGTCGGACGGGGTCGCGGTGTCGCCTGATCGTCCCGCGGCGAGCCCGGCGAGGACCGCCGCCCAGAACGCCCAGCCCAGGATCGCGGCGAAGACCGCGCGCGGCGTCAGCGGGGGGGCTCGTCGGCCCACCACGTGCGCCACCCCGCTCACGAGCAGCGCGTGCGTCATCACGAGGAGCACGGGCCACAGAAAGCGGAGTTGGATATTGGGCACGATCATGTGCCCCGTGTAGATCAGGGCCAGGAGCACGAGCCCGAACCCCGGGATGAACTTGCCCAGCGTGTTGAACCCCAGCACCGCGAGCGCGAGCGCGCACGTCAGCACCACGGCGGCTTGCCCGAACCACACGGCTCCGAGCGTCGCGATGATCAGCGAGAACGCGCCGACCGTTACCGCCGCGGAGGGGGAGACGAGCCCCTCGGCGATCGGGCGGTCCCGCCGCATCGCCCGATCGCGCGTCGTGTCCATCACGTCGTTCAGGCAGGCACCGAACGCGTAGAGCCCGGCGGCCGCGGCTGCGCCCGCCAAGAGATCGATCCAGATCGGGCCCAGCTCTCGCCCGGTCGCGACCAGCACGGCCCGTTCCTCCTCGGTCGCCCTCGTCCAGAGGATCACGAACCACGCGTTCGCGACGGCCGCGAACGCCGAACTCACCCGCGTCAGACGGAGCACCGGGGCGATGCGGGCAAACTGGGCGGAAATCGGTCTCATGGTGTGCTCAGAAATTCGCGACACGTTCGGGGTGGCCGGCACGGCTCGCCCCCGGAGAAACAGTCGAGAAACGTGGGGCACGCGACGGGGCGGTGCTCGCCCGCCACCCTACCATCCCGACCCGATGGCAGCACCCGCCCCCCACAACCGGACCGACTCGCTCACCGCCGGCCCACCCCGCGTGTGCATCGTCGTGAGCCGATACAACGACGCGGTCACGGGTTCTATGCGCGCCGCCGCGGAGGCCGCGTATGCGAGCCGCTTCGCTGGGCGCGACGACCTGTACCTGGGCATCGTCGAGGCTCCCGGGGCGTATGAGCTGACCGCCTTGTCCGCCGCGGCGATCGAGAGCGGGGCGTACGAGGGCGTCGTCGCGCTGGGGTGCGTGATCCGCGGGGAGACCGACCACGATCGGTATATTTCCCAGGCGGTCGCGAGCGGGCTCACGACCCTGTCCCTCCAGTCCGGCGTTCCCGTCGCGTTCGGCGTCATCACGGCCAACACCCGCGAGCAGGCGATCGCCCGCGCGGGCGGGACCGACGGGCAGCAGCCGGGGACCGGTCAACAACTCGGCAACAAGGGCACCGAGGCAATGGACGCGTTGCTCGACACCATCGATGCCGCCCGGCATCTCTATGACACCGCGGCGGACGGCGTCCCCGCGAATTTCTCGCTCTCCAGAACACCGACCGACAAGACGGGCGCCCCCGCGTCCGCCGGGAGTTCCTGATTCATGGCGACCCCCTCTGACATCCGCCGCCTCGCGCTGGTGGCGCTCTACCAGTTCGACGCCCGCCCCGACGACGACCGGGCGCAGATGCGCAAGGCGCTCTCCGAGACGGTTCTTCACAGCATCGACGAGACGATGCACGAAGAAGAGGGGCTCCTGTTCCTCACTCCCAAAGAGCCGTTCAACGAGCGGGACGAGCGCCGGGCGTTCGACCTCGCCCAGGACGCGTTCGCCGCCCGAGGGTCGGCAGACCGGGAGTTCGAAACCCTCGCCCCCGAGTGGCCTACCCGCCGGCTCGCGCCGATCGACCGCACGATTCTCAGGCTCGCCCACTTCGAGATGAACTCGGGCCGCACGCCTCCGAAGGTCGCGATCAACGAGGCGATCGAGCTCGCGAAGTCGTTCAGCACCGAGAAATCCCCGGCGTTTATCAACGGGCTGCTCAGCAAGGTGCTCAAGCGGCTGCAGGCCGAGGCCGCCGGCGAGACGTCCGCAGCGAGCCCCGAGCCCGTCCCTGTTGAGCATCACGCCGACGCGTTCACCGATGCCGATCTTGAGGCCCACGACCGCGCGATCGAGCAGGCGGACGCGGTCGAGGACGCCAACACAGAGCGTGCGGAGGGCTGAGCCGTGGGCCTGTTCAAGTCCGTTGTCGGCAAGCTCAAGAAGGGCCTTGATCGCACCCGCGAGTCGTTCGTGGGCGGGCTCCGTTCGATGCTCAGCGGGCGCACGCTCGACGACGCGCTGATCGATGATCTCGAGCGCGCGCTGATCCAGGCCGATGTGGGTGTTGCCACGACCCAGACCCTCATCAAGTCCATCCGCGCCGATTACAAAGCCGGCAGGCTCACCAGGGGCGAGGATGTCCTCGACTATCTCAAGACCGAGCTGAAGACCCGCTGGCCCGCCGCCGACCGCGAGCTCACGTTCGCCGAGACCGGGCCGACCGTCATCCTCGTCACCGGGGTCAACGGCGCGGGCAAGACCACCAGCATCGCCAAGCTTTGCGGCCAGCTCCGATCCGAGAACAAGACGGTCCTGCTCGGGGCGTGCGATACGTTCCGAGCGGGTGCTGTTCGGCAACTCGAGATCTGGGCCGAGCGGCTCGGCGTCGAGGTCGTCAAGGGCCAGCAGGGGGGCGACCCCGCGGCGGTCGCGTTCGACGCGTGCAGCGCCGCCAAGAGCCGGGGCGTGGACGTCCTCATCCTCGACACCGCGGGCCGGCTGCACACCCAGGACCCGCTGATGCGGCAGCTCACCAAGATCCGCTCGGTCGCCGCCAAGCAGATCGAGGGTGCGCCCCACGAAACATTGCTGGTTCTTGATGCGACCGCCGGTCAGAACGCGCTGCGTCAGGCCGAGGAGTTTGGGCAGGCCGCGGGCGTGACGGGGATCTTCCTCGCCAAGCTCGACGGGACGGCGAAGGGCGGGATCGTGGTGGCGATCCGCGAGGCGACGGATATCCCCGTCAAGTTCGTGGGCGTGGGCGAGACCCCCGACGACATCGAGCCGTTCGACCCTTCGAATTTCGTCGAGGCGATGTTCGCGGAATAACCGCCCCTCGTGCATATGGCCGCGGCAGGTCCGTTGGATCGCCGGCCCAGAACCGGCTATCCTTCGCCCTGCCCGGAATTGACCGGGCCCCCGGAGCGGTGCCCGAGAGGCTGAAGGGGACGGATTGCTAATCCGTTGTACTGGTATTGCCGGTACCGAGGGTTCGAATCCCTCTCGCTCCGCTTTCCTGATTGATACGACCGCATGGTTTCACTCGGCTCGGGCCTGATTGGCCTGTTCTTCGAGAACGATCCCGCTTTTGCCGAAACGCAGAGTCGCGTCCTTTGGAGACCGAGGGCGGTGATTCTGCTGATGCGGGCCGAGTGTCCCTCAGGGCAATTTCGGCGGTTCCAGACCCCCTGAGCGGTCCACCCGGGTGAGGGATGACCGAACAAAGGCAGGCTGAGTCTCGCCGCAGCCTGGCGGGGCCCACGATTTCTCAGCACCATCACGCAACGCTGTTTGGCCCGAGGAATCGGGCTTGGCACGCCCATGTCGCTCGTCCGATAGTGCAATGGTCACAAAGAGCCACCTTGAATCTGCCTTTCGACCGAGGATTGCCCCGGCGCACAAGGTATCCTCGTCGAATTGAACTGAGGAGCCGGGGATGGACGGATGCGGGCCAGTCGTTTTGGTCGCTGACGAGAGAATCATCGCCGATCGCGCCGGCCTTTTGGAGAACTGAAGAATGACGAGCAAGAGAGTGACGGGGACGGTACTGGTATGCGGCCTGTGGATGAGCGGCCTGTGCGTCGCGGACGAGGCGACCGTCCGGACACATTTGTCGAGCGGCGAGTCTACCGCCTATCTGCAACAGGGCGACTTCCGCATCGAGGTGACGGAACACGGGAAACGTGCGCCCTCGGACGCGATCGTGTTTCAGAAGTACATCGGTGATCTCCCGCTCCACGGCGGACTGGTCTTCGTGGTCGAGAACGCTGATGGGACAGTGTCGCGGGTCTTCGACGATCCGACGGAGAACCTGGTGCTGCGTCGGGGTCCCGTGAACATCGGGCGGGACGTCGCGGTGAACATCGTCGAGGGGGCCTTGCCCCACGCGATCGATTCGGTGGTCAAGCAGGTCTGGTTCAGAACGGGAGACCAAGCCGTCCTGGCCTGGGAGGTCACGACCTCGCTGGCGGACCTCGGGATGGCGGCGAGCCCCACGCACTTCGAGGCGGTGATCGACGCGGAGACCGGCGAGATCCTGTCGGAGCGTCAGATCGACACGAAGACCTACGAGCCGGGTTCGCCCGAGGCAGAGGACGGGGTCTTCCCCCGTATCGTGATCAACAACACGATCGGCGCCGCGGGCTCGCGGGCGTACGCGGCACCGTTCGACGCGGTTGTCGAGATCTCGGTCGGGTGCACCGGCACGCTGATCGCGCCGAACGTCATCCTGAGCGCGCGGCACTGCAGCGTCGGTGCGGGTGCGCTGATCGTGTTCGGCGACAACTCGAACAGCAGCGATTTCTCGGTGACGGTTCAGTCGTCGAGCCTGCCCGACGGGGGTGGCTCGCTGCTGGACGGCGGCGACGTGTCCATCCTCACGCTGACATCGCCGGTCCCTGCCAACATCGCCGAGCCCATGCGGCTGATCGACGAGACCGATGACCTCGAGGGCATGGTTTGCGCGACGCTCGGGTATGGGTGGAACGGGCTCGGCAGCAGCGGGCACGGGTTCAACGCCGACGGCTTCCGCTGGGGCGGCGAGAACATCATCGATGTGTACGGCAGCCCGCCCGACCGGGCCGGCAGCAATATCATCTCGACCGACTTCGACAACGGCACCAGCGGCGCGAACCAGATCTTCGGCAGCAGCGCGACGCCGCTCGAGTTCGAGGCGACGACCGCGCCCGGAGACAGCGGTGGTCCGGTCATGGTCCAGTTCGGCAACGAGTGGGTCATCGCGGGCGTCCTCTCCGGCGGCACAACGAACACGAGCGTCTACGGAGACGTCTCCTGGTGGACGGGCACCGCGGTCTACCGCAACGCGATCGAGTTCGCGGGCGGTGAATTCGTCACCGGGCTCGAGATCGAATTCCCGAGCCCCTTGCCCGACATCGTTTCCTCCGCGGGCGGCGACACGATCAGCGTCGAGATCGTTCCCTCGGATGTTGACCCCGTCGTCCCGGGCAGCGGGACGTTCCATGTTGATACCGGGGCCGGGTTCCAGCAGATCCCGCTCATGCCCCAATCCGCGACGAGCTTCACGGCCACCTTCCCCGCGCCCGCCGAGTGCCCCACGAACGTCGAGTACTTCATCTCGTTCGATCTCGAATCGGGGGCCACGGTGACCGCCCCCTCGGGCGCGTCGCCGGGGTCGGCGAACCTCTTCCGCGCCTTGGCCGCGGACCAGGTGGACCTCGACGACCTGTACGACTTCGAGACCCCGGTCGGCTTCACGGCCGGCGCGCCCGGCGACAACGCCACGACCGGCATCTGGGTTCTCGTTGATCCGCGAGGCACGGATGCGCAGCCGGAGGACGACAACACCCCCTTCGGGACCCTCGCGTGGGTCACCGGCCAGGGGGCCTTCGGCGGCGGGCTCGGCGACAACGACGTCGACGGCGGCACCACGTCGCTGGTGAGCAACCAGATCGATCTGAGCGGCACTGAGTCCGCGTCGATCTCATACGCACGGTGGTATTCCAACAGCACCGGCGCCGCCCCGAACGCGGATGTCTTCGAGGTCTTCGTGTCCGACGACGACGGCCAGAGCTACACGCTCGTCGAAACGGTCGGCCCCACCGGGGCCGGGACATCGGGCGGCTGGATCGAGACCGGGTTCAATGTTGGCGATTTCGTCAACCTGACCTCGGCGATCCGCGTCAAGTTCGTCGCCAGCGACCTCGGCTCGGGCTCGATCGTGGAAGCGGGCATCGACGATGTGCGCATCCTCGGCGTTTCGTGCTCGGCGGATTCCTGCCCCGCCGACCTCGCTGAGCCGTTCGGCGTGCTCGATCTCGCGGACGTGCAGG
>DDFO01000044.1:8302-13987 GCA_002337215.1 Phycisphaerales bacterium UBA1926
CTCCTCGGAGGCCCGCCGTTTTCTTTTGTCACAGCGGGGGAGTGGGGGGGGGAGCGGGGAGAGGTGTGTTGATCCTTCCGATCGGGTTCGGATCGAGATCGCCGTCTGCGATTCTCCGTTCAACGGGATGTCAACCCCATCTGCTTGTCAACCGCAGCGCGTGCTTTGTCAGCGCCACTGCGGTGTCCGAACAGCCGCTATCTTCATCTGACCGGTTCCGGGCGTCACCAGCCCGACAACACGAGGAACGCTCCACATGACTCACAGACCGATTCTGCTCCTGGCTTTTCTCGCGACGGCGCTCTGTACGGCGCTATCAACTGCGCAGCCGATGAACGCCGTCCTGATCGTTGCAGACGATTTCGGCTGGGCCGACATCGGTGCGAACAACCCGAACTGCTTCTACGAGACGCCGAACCTGGATCGGCTCGCGGCGAGTGGCGTGAACTTCACGCGCGGCTACGCGGCGGCTCCCGTGTGCAGCCCGACACGGGTGAGCATCATGTCGGGCGTCAGCCCCGCGCTCGACGCGGCGACCGAATGGTTCGGCGAAGGCCCTTCCCGCAGCGAGCGGTTCCTGAGCGCGGATCGGATCAATCACCTGCCGACCGCCCGGCCCACGATCGCCGAGTATCACCGCGCCGCGGGCTACGAGACGTTCTTTGCCGGCAAGTGGCACCTGGGCGGGCACGAGCGGCACCTCCCGCAGAACCGGGGATTCGACGTCAACATCGCGGGGTGCGACAAGGGCAACCCGGGCTGGAAGGGCGGGTACTTCGCACCGTACGCGGACTTCATCGGGCTCGACGCGCCCGAGGGCGAGCACCTCCCCGCTCGGCTCACGGACGAGACCATCGACTGGATCCGTTCCCGGGATGGCGAACAACCCTTCCTCGCGGTGCTCAGTTATTACTCGGTGCACACGCCGCTGCAAGGACGCGAGGATCTGGTCGAGAAGTACCGCAAGAGGGCGGCGGCGATGGGGCTCGATCAGGACGATCGGTACACCGACGAGGAGCAGATCTGGCCCGGCAACACCGCACGCAAGGTCCGCATCCGGCAGGACAACGCCGTGTACGCCGCGATGGTCGAGGCGATGGACGAGCACATCGGGCGTTTGCTCGATTCGATCGACGACGCCGGGCTCCGCGAGAACACGATCGTGATGTTCGTCTCCGACAACGGTGGTTTGAGCACGTCCGAGGGGTCACCGACATCCAACGTGCCCCTGCGCGGCGGGAAAGGCTGGCTCTACGAGGGCGGGATCCGTGTGCCCTTCATGATGCGTTGGCCTGGCGTAACCGAGGCCGGCACGACGGTCGGGACCGCCGTGCACACGAGCGACATCGTGCCGACGATCCTCGACGCGACCGGCGCCGGCACCCATCTCCGCGACGGGCGGTTTCCCCCCTCCCGCCTCGAAGGCGTATCGCTCCGCCGCGTTGTTTCGGCTGAGCCCCTCGACCGTGCGCTCGCGTTCCACTACCCGCACTACGGCAACCAGGGCGGGTTTCCGGGAGGCGTGCTGATGCGCGGCGACATGAAGTACATCCTGCGCTACGAGGACGGCAAAGAGCAGCTCTTCGATCTCGGTGCCGACCTGGGCGAGCAGAACGATCTCGCGGAGGCGCGGTCCGAGACGGTCGACCAGATGCGCCGTGAGCTGCTCGGCTGGCTCGATCGCCACCACGCCCGGTTCCTGACCGCGAAGCCGGGTGGGCTGAACCCGTGGCAGCCCGCGGTTGATTGAAAGTCCGAACGGAGCCTCTCCATGAAGCGATCTGTCGTTGTCAGCGTGTCAGTTCTCAGCGGCGTGTTGGGTCAAGCAGCGCACGCGCAGCCCGATGTTGCCGATCTCTTTGCCGACGGGATGGTGATCCAGGCGGACCGCGACGCGCCGGTCTGGGGATGGGCCGAGCCGGGTTCGCGTGTCGAGGTCTCCGGCTCATGGGGAGAGTCGCGGGAGACAACCGCCACCGATGCCGGCACGTGGCAGGTCGAACTGCCGACCCCCCCGCCCGGTGGGCCGTTCGAGATGACGTTCTCCGACCCGTCCGGCTCGCGCACGATCGGCGATGTGCTGTCGGGCGAGGTCTGGATCGCGAGCGGCCAATCGAACATGCACATGCGCGTGCGGTACCTGAGGCCGCAGTACAGGGGCGTGATCGGCAGGCGGGACGCGATCGCGACCTCCGACGACCCCATGCTGCGGGTGCTCGATGTCCAGGAGCGGGTCTCGGCGACGCCCTTGCGTGAGACCAACGGCACGTGGACGAAGGCGTCGCCCGAGTCCACCGGCGATTTCAGCGCGGTCGCGTACTTCTTCGGCAGGGCGCTGCGCGAGCGTCTGGGCGTCCCCGTGGGTGTCATCACGACGGACTGGGGCGGCACACGGGCCGAGGCGTGGACCCCCCTCGACGATCTCGCGCCCTTCCCGGGGGTCGCGGACGACGTCGCCGCGGTCCGCGCGATGGCGGACGCAAACGAGACCGGCGACAAGGCGCCGGCCGGCCTGAATCACAACTCTCCCGCCGCGCTCTACCACGGCATGATCGCCCCGCTCGGGAACTTCGCCGCCCGGGGCTTCGTCTGGTACCAGGGCGAATCGAACCGGCAGAACGCGAACGAGTACGCGGAGCTCTTCCCGACGATGATCGGCGCGTGGCGGCGCGACACCGCGAACCCCGATGCGAGCTTCCTGTACGTGCAGATCGCGCCGTTCCGATACGGCAAGGAGACCGACGACCGGACGGCGTGGGTCCGTGAATCGCAGCGGCGTTCCCTCCGCGTACCCAACACCGCGATGGTGGTCACCGCGGACATCGGCGAGCCCCGCGATATCCATCCGCGCCAGAAACGCGCGGTCGGCGACAGGCTCGCGCTCGCCTCGCTCGCGCTGACCTACGGGGTCGAAGATGATTCAGCGCTCTGCCCCGTGCCGCGCGGCGCACGCCGATCGGGCGAGGGCGTCGCCGTCGCGTTCGAGCACACGGGAGGCGGCTTGGTGAGCACCCAGGTCTCTCCGACGGGGTTCGAGTTCCGCACTGCGGACGGTGCGTGGCACGCCGCCACTGCGGAGATCAGCGTTGACCGGGTGATGCTGCAGGGGCCGGGCATCCGCGACGCGACCGAGGTCCGGTACCTGTGGTCGCCCTACCACGTCGGCACGCTCTTCGATACGCGGTCGCTGCCGGCGTCCCCGTTCGTGCTCCCGATCGAGTAACCGGTCAGTCTTCCGCGAACCTGACCTCGATCTCCGCTGCCGAGGCGAAGGCGCCCCCGTTTGCCGATGACTTCGCCACCAGGCGGACAAAGCGGACTTCCGTCGGTTCCCAAGACACCCGCTTCGTCTCCTTGGAGTTGGCCCACGCGCCCTCCGCGATGGTGCGCCAGTTGTAGCCGGCGTCGCTGACTTCAACGGCCCACTCTCCGATCCGTCCGTTGCTCATGTCCTGACGTGGTGTGTAGACCAGCCCGCTGACCCGGCGCGTGTTCCCGAGGTCGATGCGGAGCGTGTGAGGCGGGCTGGTGAGGTCCTTGCCCCAGGGCGTGTGCCAGAACGTGTCGGCCGAACCGTCGATGGCTTTGCTCACGCCGTACCCCCTCGCGGAACTGCTCGCGGTGACGAGCACACCGGCGGCCTGCATCGCGGAGGGCTCACGGAACGCACGGCGGAGTTCCCAGAGCGGGATCTCATCGGTCGGCGCGAACGCATCGCTCGCGGCGTACCGCAGCAGGCTCGAACGGAGTTGCCTCGTCGCGGGGCGATTCTCAAGATTGTCGTGCAAGTCGATCGAGCAGACCAGCAGCCGACCGGGCGGCGTGTCGGCTTCGAATGGGACAAGGCACTCGAACGCGAGCGAGAGCCCGCGCGCCCGATACCAGTCGTCCACGGCCCGCACGATCGGCTCGACGGGTGTCGCGGTGAACCCCATCGGCATCGGCTTCGAGTCCGACATCACGTCCCACCATTGCCAGTCTTGGTGTGTCTCGGTCGGGAACCCGTCCAGGGCGGGATGATCATCATCGATCAGCAGCCCGACGACGTGCTCGCGCTGCGAGGAGAACGTGACGCGGTTCCAGAAGATCGGGCGGAATGTCCCGAACGTGTCGCCCTCGACGCGCTCGGGATCGACGAACAGCGCGACCCGGCCGCCCGATCGCAGGCGATCGATCGCCGCCTCGTTAAGAGCGCGGGCGATATGCACCGCGTCAGCGTTGGGCTCGGTCGGCAGTTCGCGGGGATACACCCAGATCCGCCAGGAGTTCTCGATGGGAGAACTCGAGCGAGAATCCGCGAGCGAGGCCCGGAGTTCCGCCGAGATCGGCGCACTGATCGAAGCAGACGCGGAACTGAGATCGACGCTGATCGCTCCGACGGACGCAACGCCTCGCTCCCGCTGCGAGACATCGAACTGTCCCGACGCGAGCACGTCCCCATCGTCGGTGGCGAGTTCATACGTGCACACAGACTCGATCGGCCCGGGCCCGTAGTGCGCGAGGTCGATCGTTGCTTCGAAGGTTTCGTCGGTGTGCCAGATGAACGAGTCCATCCGCGACAGCAGCACGGTCGGCCCGGCGAAGCGACGGTATTGCTCGGCGGTGATGTACGGCTTCGGCTTCCAGAACGCGTCCACGACGCCGACCGGGGCGACACCCTGGCCCGTGAAGTCCTGGAGCCCCAGCAACTGGAACCCGCCCAGCCCAGGCGTCCGCAGCGCCGCCTCGATCTCGGCCTTGTACAGCAAGGTCTGGAACGCGCCGGTTGCCCCGACGAACGCATCGGTGAGGTGATCGATGCCGCCCCGCACCGCCATGTCCTCCATGGCGCTGTGGTAGTCGGCACGCAGGAAGCCCTTGAAATCCTCGGCGTGCTCCGGGTCGGGGGTCGCGGTCCACTGGCCGATCTCGTGCGAGATGATGGGCCGATCGAACCGCTCCACGAACGCCCGGTAGTCGAGGTCGTTCCGAGGCGGGTCGGCGAGCCGGAGCCCCGGGTAGAGCTGGAGGCGGATGTCCTGCGGGATGTGGTACTCGCTCGCTTCGGCGGTCGGCCAGCCCGCCGCGACCGAGTAGAGCCGGCGCGGGTCACGCTCGCGCCACCTCATCACCAGCGGCTCGACCTTGTCCGAACCCGTCCAGAGTCGCTCCCCGTTGCCCCACATCTCGTTGCCGACGCACAGGAACGCGAACGACGGGTGGTTGCCGTACGCGCGGAGCATCCGGTCGCCCTCGGCCATCAGCCAATCCTCGAGCCCGTTTCCGTCGTCGAGCGAAGGCCAGGTCGAGACCTCGGGCTGGAGGTACACACCGAGACGATCCGCCGCGACGAACGCGGCCTTCGGCGGGCACCACGAATGGAATCGGATGTGGTTGAGGCCGAACGCTTTGACGGTCCCGAAGATCTCGAGCCACGATTCGACATCGGTAGGCGGATAGCCGGTGTCCGGGAAGATCGCGCAGTCGAGCGCGCCCCGCATGAGCGTGGGCTCGCCGTTGACCAGGAACCGCGTGCCGTCGGTGGTGATCTCTCGGAGGCCGAACGTCGTCGAGACATCGTCTCGCTGCTCGCCGGCGTCATCGATCAGACCCGCCCGCAGGGTGTAGACCGCCGGGTTGAACTCATCCCAATGCTGCACAGCCTCGGGGAGTGACCAGGTGAAGGCAAACCCGCCGTGATCGCCC
>DDFO01000044.1:14062-32169 GCA_002337215.1 Phycisphaerales bacterium UBA1926
CCCGCCGTGATCGCCCGTGCGTTCGGCCGATCGAATGTCAAAGCCGGACGTTGCGACCACCCTTCCTTCACTGTCGATGACATCGAGTGTGAGTGAGCCGCGCTCGAAGACCCGTTCACCGCTCACCCGCGAGTCAACTCGGATCGATCTGCCAGCAACATCCGGCGTGACGCGGACCGGATCCAGCGACCATACCCGGTCGAACGCCTCGATCGTGAGATCGCCGACGATGCCGTTCCAGTTCGACTGCGTCTGGTCGGAGATCGCGTGCGCGTCCCGACCGATCGGCTGGATCATGCGGTTGTCCACGCGGATGACAACCCGGTGCGCGCCGGGGGTCAGCCCCTCGCCGATCACGTACCGGTGCGGGACACCGATCCCATCGCGGCTGCCGATCTCGAAGCCATCGATCCACACGGTCGTCTGCCAGTGGGGGCGCTCGAGCGTGAGCTCAATCGATCGGTCGTTCCAGCCCCGTGGGATCTCGATGTCGCGTGCGTACCAGGCCGCGCCCACGTAGTGCCGGTCCGGCGTGAGAAAGAACGGAGAGATGAACGGCTCGCCCCGCGTGTAGAGCACGTACCGCTCATCGCGCAGCAGGCCGGAGCCAATCCCCGACGACCAGCTCGTCTCCAGCGATGGCTCTGCGCCGAACCCCTGCTCCTGCAGCGAGCCCGGGAGCGCGACCGTGTCAGGGAACCCGTCGCCTCCGGACCAGTCGCCCGCGAGGCCCTCGTCGTCGGGGTCAAGCTGGAACTCCCACCGCCCTGCGAGATCGATCGTCGGCCGGGCGGCAGCAACACCCAGCGATCCGACAACCGTCGAAAGCACCAAGACAACCGCGCGCGAGAAGAGGCGTGAGCAATATCGTGAATGCATCAGAGGCTCCGGGAAACACGCCATACGCGAGTCTGCACCGAGTCTTTCGCACGATGCGGTCGCTTGCGTTTTCCAAGCGCGAGTGTACTCTCCGGCGATGCTCACAAACCGCGCCGCGCCCCGCGCAGCCCATCAAACCCGCGCTCTGTGCACGTTTGCGTGCGCGCGTTTCGTCACCGCGTTGCTCGTCTTGCTCACCGTGTCGCTCGGGCGAGCGCAAACGACGCGGGACCGCCCCAATTTTCTCCTCATCACCTGCGAGGACATGGGCCCCGATCTCGGCTGCTACGGCGCTCACGACGCGAAGACACCGAGGCTCGACGCGCTCGGGGGCGAGGGCGTGCGCTACACCGCGGCGTACGCGAATGCGCCCGTGTGCTCACCGGCCCGCACCGCCCTGCTCTTCGGCACGTACCAGACCTCGCTCGGATCGAGCAACCACCGATCGTCGCCGGCGCTCGAACCGGATGCACGAGGCTTTGCGGGACTGCTCCGCGACGCGGGTTACCACTGCACCAACGGCCCGAAGATGGATACCAACGCCGAGGGGCCATGGCGGATCGAACGCCGAACCTACGAGGGAAACACAGGGTGGTGGGACCCGGCGCGTGGCGGCCGCCCATTCCTGGCTGTCCGCAACCTTGAGGTCACCCACCAATCGCGAACGAGCGTCTGGTCGCGAGACGAGTACGAGCGCCGCGTGCTCGCGCAGCTCCGCGCAGGCGAGATCCATCGGCCCGAGGACGTCGTCGTCCCGCCCTATTACCCCGACACGCCCGCCGTTCGATACGAGCTCGCCCGCTACGCCAACTGCGTCACGCTCATGGACCGCCAGGCCGGCGAGATCCTTGATCGGCTCGAGCGGGACGGCCTCGCCGACGACACCATCGTGATGTTCTTTTCCGACCACGGCGCCGGGCACTCCTACCACAAGTGCCACGGGTTCGATCGCGGTGCCCGGGTCCCGCTCATCGTCCGAGCCCCCGAGAAATGGGCCCACATGCTCGATGGCGATCCCGGCAGCACGAACGACCGTGTCGTCTCGTTCATCGATATCGGCCCGACCATCCTCCATGCTGCGGGGATCGCGGTCCCCGAGTCCATGCACGGCAAGCCCTTCCTCGGCCCGCGTGCGCGCACGGATCGGCACACCTACGCGTTCTCGGCCCGCGATCGTCTGGGCGAGGACCACGATCACATCCGCACGGTCATGGACGGTCGGTTCGCGTACGTGCGAGCATTCCTGCCTCATCGCCCTCACTTCGTCCGGTTCGGCTACAGCTTCCCCTCGGCTATCTATCAGGAACTCGTGCGATGCGACGAGACCGGCCGGTTGGAGGGGGCGGCCGCGGCGATGTTCGACGAGTCCCGACCCGCCGAAGCCCTGTTCGATCTCGCCAGCGACCCGCACGAGACCCGTAACCTGGCGGGCGATCCGGAACACGCTTCCCGGCTGAACGCGATGCGGGACGCGCTCCGTGCGCATCTGCGCGAGTCGCGCGATCTCGGCCTCATCCCCGAGGCAATCCTCGAGGACCGCGCCGCGGGCGAGCCCAGGCCGAGGCTCGCCGCAGATCCGGACCGTCTGCCGCTCGACCGCGTGCACGACACGGCCATGCTCGTCGGCATGGGGCCGGACGTGCTCGATCGACAGCTCGCGGCTATGGAGGACGGGCACGAGGCCGTGCGCTACTGGGCGTTCGCGGGGCTGCGTTGCCAAGACCCGGCGAACGCACGCGTGCGCGCTGCGCTGCTCGGGGGTCTCGACGATCCCTCCGAGAGCGTGCGCACGATGGCGGCCGGCGGGTGCCTGCACGCAGGCATCGAACCCGATCGGGCCGAGTCAACCCTGATGACGCTCCTCGAGACCACGGACTCGTACGACGCGTTCTCCGAGGCCGCCCGCGCCGCGCAGCTCGCGGGCTCCACCGACGATCGGTTCCTGCGTGCGCTCGACGCCGCGAACGATCGCTGGAAGAACTACGAGCCGAGTCAGATCGCATCCTCGGTGCGCCGCGTGCGCACGGGCGAGGAGCGACCCGCCGAAAAGGGGTTTGGGGTCACGCCGCGGCAACCCCGCGATTGATCTCAACAGACAAGCTCGACGGCCGATCTCAGCGGCGCACCGCAGAGACCGCCCCGGCCGGGGCCTTGAAATCCACCGCCGCGGATGGTTTCTCGCTGTTTTTCTCCCTGCCGACGCGTTCGATCTCGGCGTGTAGCCGGGACGCCAGCACATGGGCCGGGTCCTTCGCGAGGACGGCTTCGAGCTCACGCTTCGCCTCGGCGTTCCTGCCGAGCCCCGCGAGGCCGAGCGCCATCATGAGCCTGCAGTGCAGCTCGTTGCGGGCCGCAAGATCCGGCTCGAAGACAAGGAATTCGGGGAGCGAGACGGCGAAGTAATCGATCTCAGGGGTGTCGTTGAGATGCGCGTCGCCGTACGCGACGAGCCGCTCGAATCGATCGGCGGCGTCGCGCTCGCGACCCAGCGCCCGCAAAGCAAGCCCCTGGTAATAGATCATCTCGGGCGGCTGATCGTTGTAGAACATCGCCGAGGTCGGCTCCGCGAGCCCCTGCGCGGCGCGTTCGAGGAACGCCTTTGCGTCGGCCTCGCGATCGAGCGCACGCAGCGCCACGCCCATCAGCAGGTGGATGTCGTTCTCCTGGATGCCAGCGAGCTTGCCTTCGCCGAGCGAGTCTGGCCAGGGGTCGGTCTGCTGCAGCAACGCAAGCGCGTTCTTGGGCTGGTCGTCCGCGATCGCTTCCGCGGCGAGCGTCGTGATGGCATGGGTGAACTGCGCTGGCACCTTGCCCTCGCCCCCCTCCCACGGCTTGAAGTTGCGCGAGAGCAGCCGGTCGAGGGCTTCCTGCGACCGGCCGACGCGGTTGAGCAGCGTGATGCGTTCGAGCGCGAGGTCGTCGCGACGGTCGCACAGATCGCTGTGGATTTCGAGCCGATCGAGCCTTTCCCGCGGGTCGTGCCGCAGCCGCTTGGCGAGCTGATCGAGCTCAAAGAGAACACGGGCATCGGTCGTGTCGATCGCGAATGCCCGCTCGTACGCCTCGAGCGCCGCGGCCCCGTCCCCCCGGATGTTGAACAACGCGAACCCGAGGTTCCGCTGCGGGGTCGCGAACTCCGGGTCGCGCTTCGCCGATTCAGTCCAGCACGCGATCGCCTCGTCGTGGCGACCCCGGTCGTAGAGCAGGTTCCCGAGCGCGAACGGCGCGGCCGCGTCGGCCGCGTTCCGCTCGATCGCGGTCCGCAGCACCGCGATATCCTCGAGCCGGTTCGGGAAGCACCGGTCGCGCGGCATCGATTCAGCGATCCGCAGCCGATCGTCGCATCCCTGGGTATCACCCATGCGCAGCAGCAGCGCCGAGAGGTGGTAATGCAGCATCGCCGCTGAATCAACGGCCGCGGGTGTCCGCTCGATCGCCCGATCGAGCACGCCACGGGCGCGATCGGGCATGCCAGCGTGGACACAGTCGTGCGCGAGTTCGAGAACCGTCCGAGCCTCGTCGCGCGTCCGTTGATCGTAGGTCGTCCAGGGCTCTTCGCCCCGGGTTGTGAGCTCCCACAGCACGCCGAACGCGAACGGGTCTTTCTTGAGTTCGGCGCGGGCTGCCGCGATCGCCTCGGTGTCACGCCCCAGATCGAACAACGTCGCGATGCGCAGATGCACGGCCTGGTGATGATCAGCGTTGCGGGCGATGCAGCGGTCGAGCAGATCGAGCGCTCCCGTGAGCGACGCGTCGGTCGCCCCGGCGTTGACCAGCCTTCGCTCGACGCGGGCCAGTTCAAAGAACGCGTGCGACTGCTCGGCCTCGTTCCACGTCGCCTTCCAGAACGCCGCCCTCGCCTCCTCGTCGCGTCCCCGGTTCGCGAGCACGAGCCCCAGCCCGAGATGCGCCCTCCCGGTGACGGGATTGGGGTTGTGCCGGGTCAGGCGCTCGATCGCGGCGCGGAAGCACGCCTCGGCCTCTTGCGCAAGGCCGCGCCGGAACAGCATCTCGCCCAACGCCGTGTTGCACCGGCTGTCCCCCGGGTCGCGCCGCAGCGCTTCACGGAGGTAGGGCTCGGGGTCCCGCGTCGCGTGGCGGTACTGCTCGAGGTGCCGCGCCGCGAGGTAGAGCGACTCGCACGAATCGAGTGTTTCGGGTGAGCCGATCTCACGGGCCGGCTCGGGGATGGGCTCGGCGGCGCCGGATGTCTGCCGGTACGACACGATGGTGTTGCTCTCACGGTCGAGCAGAGCGACTTCCAGCGATGTGATCTCCGCGTCGCCGATCGGCGCGGCGAGTTCCTCGTGCTTCGCGGGCGTCCCGTCAAACGTCGTGCAGGCGACAACCTCGGCGCTGCCGTCGGCGTTATAGCGCCGGATCTCCAGCCGGCAGTCCGGCTGCTTCCCGGTGACATACCCGCGGGCGACCGCCGTCCGGCCTCCCGGGCCGTTCTCGTCGATGTCGAGACCCACGCACCCGTCCACGGTCGCGTCGCCGATCCGGCCCACGCCCTTGTAGGGCATGAAGTGCTGCGTGAACGTCTTCTGCTCGCCCGGGAGGAGCCAGGTGAAATCGGGCTGGTTGTCGGTGTAGACGCCGCACATCAGCTCGATGTAGGGCCCGTCCTCATCAGTCAGGTGCCGATCCCACGATTTCCCGAAGCTCCCATGGCCCCACGTCCACTGCTTCTTGCCGGGGCTCACGTGCCGGTTGGCGACGTGCAGCAGCCCCGCGCCCTTGCCCCAGTCGTAGCTGCCCACGTAGTTGTAATCCGAGTGGTACGCCATGTACGAAGTGGGAACCGGGATGTTGCGGTACCGGCTGATGTCGGTCCCGGGGCTGTAATCGACCTTGTAGTACTCGCCCGTCGCGATCGGGAAATCGCTGACGTCGCGCTTGCCGTGGTCCATGACCGCGTGCACATCGGGCGGGAAGATCGACTGGTGGTTGTCGTCGGCAACGCACGCCGGGTTGGCCCACCACAGGAACGTCTGCGGGAGGTTCGTTCGGTTGTGCAGGCGCGCGTCGATCTCGAGATAGGCCTTGCCGGGGCGGAGCCGCAGGCCGTGCGTGCCCCGCGTGCCGTTCATGCGGTCGATCTCGTGGCACCAGACGGTGACCGCACCGTCATCGTGGCGTTCGATCTCGCAGTCCACGGGGCCGTAGGTGTTGGGCCGGTGATGCTGCGGCCAGTTGAATTCGATGCCGCCCGAGATCCAGGGGCCCGCGAGCCCGACGAGCGCGGGCTTGATGACGCGGTTGTGGTAGACGAAGTGGTAATCGTTCGTCTTGTCGTACGCCATTTGGACCCGCCCGCCGAGCGCGGGGAGGATCATGATCTTGAGATACTCGTTCTCGAGGATGACCGCGTCCCACTCGACGTCGCGCTTGGTGTCCTCGATCTGATCAACGACCGGGTAGGGGTAGACCGCGCCCGAGGAGCCCTGGTACACACGTTTCTCAAGGAACATCGGATTGCGATCGGGCTCGCCGATCCCGTACGTCGGGATGGTCACCGCTTCCCGTGTGACCCGTACCTGCTCAAACTGCTCGTGCGACATCCGGTCTCACTTTCCTTGCGGCCCGTTTCGTCTCTCGCTCGGAATTGCCGCCACGGCGCGCGGCCGTGGAAGGCAATATGGGTTCGGGACGACGCCTCAATCGATGGACGTTGCCCTCACCAACCAGTATGCACTCGAAAACGGGGATGAGAACCCCTTTGTCCGGCACGTGCATTGCTTATCCTTGTCATTGGCGTTGATTGCTCGCGTGAGTTCTTTTCTCGCTCTGGTTTATCATGTAAATGTGATAGGGGAATCGTGGACGAAGTCCGTCGTCTCGAGTCAACGCCGATCAACCCAAACACCGTGCCTGCATTCGAACCAAAACGCGTGCTCCTCTGGATCGAGTCGTCCCGTGCGTACGGGCGCGGCTGTCTGCTGGGCATTGCGGACTACTGCCGCACGCACGAATCATGGAGGCTGATCCACTTCGAGCACGATCTGGAAAAGGCGTTCCCGCCGTTCCTCACCGAACTCAGATTCGACGGCATCATCGCCCGGTCCGAGAATCAGGAGATCGCCGATGCGCTCGGGGGTCTCGGCGTGCCGGTTGTCGATTTGCGAGGCGCGTTCCATCCCGCGAACGGGCAGATGATCGACACGGACGCGGCCGCGTGCGCAGAACTCGCGTTCGAGCACTTCTGGGAGCGCGGTCTGCGTTCGATGGCGTTCTGCGGCTACCACGGTGTGGACTGGTCGGACCGTCGCCAGAGCGCATTCGTCGCGTATTCCCGCGAACGCGGCATCGATCCGGTCATATTCGATTCCGACGCGCCGCGCTCGCACAAGGGCACCATCTGGAACGAGGCGCGCGGCGAACTCGAAGACCCCGGGCTCGTCGCCTGGCTTCGATCGCTGCCAAAGCCCGCGGCGATCCTCGCGGCGAATGATGTTCGGGGACGGCAGGTGCTCGCGGCATGCGCAGCCGATGGGATCGCGGTCCCCGAGCAGATCGCCGTGCTGGGCGTTGACAATGACGAGGTGGTGTGCGAACTCGCCTACCCGCCGCTGAGCAGCATCGAACCCGACACGGCGGCGCTGGGGTACGCCGGCGCCAGCGCACTCGACCGTCTCATGAGCGGCGAGCAGCGTGTGGGGCACGGGGCAGCGGTCCGGCTTGTGCGCCCGACAGGGGTCATGACCCGGCTCTCGACCGACATCGCCGCGATCGACGATCTCGCGGTGGGCAAGGCCGTGAGCCTGATCCGCAAGGCGAACGGCAACATGTCGGGGGTGGAGGATCTCGCGGCGGCCGTGGGTGTGAGCAGGGCGACCCTCGAGCGGCGGTTCCGGGCGGCGCTGGGCCGATCGCCGAGGCAGGAGATCGATCGCGTGCGGCTCGACCGCGCGCGCACGCTCGTGCGACAGACGACCTATCCGCTCCACCAGATCGCCGAACTCGTCGGCTACTCGAATTCATCCAGACTGCTCGACGCGTACCGAAGGCGATTCGGCGTGACGCCCGGCGCGGATCGGGACAACGCGGACCCGCCCTATCGGAAGGTCGAGGTGTGATCGACCGCTGTGCAAAGAAGGGCAACGTGTCGGGCTTTGCCCGCCAAGAAAGCCTTCTGAGTGTGTCTTTTCTGCCTGCTTGATGATAAAGAATAGCACCGCCGTAGTAATCCATGGGTGCGATCCGATCTCGCCCGGGCACGCTGTCTCGGTACAGTGGCGATGAATCTTTCGCGCGAAGTCTCCTTGTCTGAATAGGAACCAGCATGTCGTTCACTCGCCTCTACGCGGTCTCCGCTGCGGTCTGTCTTGCTCTTCTTGCCCCTCTTTCAGTGGCCGCGCCAGACGACGTAATCACGATCAGCGGCACATGGTCGCTCGCCCTCGATCCCGACGATGCGGGGCGAGGCGTGCTCGAATCTGGAATGGGCCAGCGGGGCGATGTCTGGCTCCCCGGCTCGATCCAGCAGCAGGGGTATGGAGACACGCCGACCGCCGAATCGCCGTGGATCGGCAACACCCGCGAGCGTGAGTGGTCGCGCCCCGAGTACGACCCCTATCGCGATGACGAGAACTTCAAGATGCCGTTCTGGCTCCAGCCCGAGCGGGTCTACGTCGGGGCGGCGTGGTACGAGCGCACGATCGAGATCCCCAAGAAATGGACGGGCCGGCGCGTGTCGGTCTCCCTCGAACGCGTCCACTGGGTCAGCGAAGCGTGGCTGGACGGCGAACCGCTCGGCGTGCGCGAGAGCCTGAGCACGCCGCACATCTATGACCTCGGCGTGGTCGGCGATGGCGACGGCGAGGTCGCGCCGAGCGCGCACACGTTGACACTCAAGATCGACAACCGGATGGCGTACGGCGTGGGTGTGAACGCGCACAGCATGACCGACCACACGCAATCGAACTGGAACGGCGTGATCGGCGCGATGGAACTCCGCGCGGATCCGGCCGTCACGGTCGCGCGTGTGCACGTGACCCCGGACGCGTCGGCGCGGTCGGCGAGCGTGCTCGTCACTATCGCCAACGCCGCCGATCGTGCGCACACCGTCGAACTCTCGTTGGGGGCCGAGTCCGAAGGCGTGCCGGCGGTTTCGGCGTCCCGATCGGTGGCCGTCGCCGGGCGCAGCGAGCGCATGGTCCGTGTCGAGATGGACCTGGGCGAGGACGCGGCGCTCTGGAACGAGTTCGATCCCAAGGTGTACACGCTGCATACCTCGATCGAGGGCGAGTCGGGCGCGGATCATGCGTCGACGGACTTCGGGTTGCGTGACATCGGCACGACCAGCGGTCGGATCACGGTCAACGGCACACCGGTCTTTCTTCGTGGCACGCTCGATTGCGCGATCTATCCCCTGACGGGGTACGCCCCGATGGACACACCGGCGTGGGAGCGGGTCTTCACACGGGTGAAGGAATTCGGGCTCAACCACGTGCGGTATCACTCGTGGTGCCCGCCCCGCGCAGCGTTCGAGGCGGCGGACAAGATCGGCGTGTATCTGCAGGTCGAGGGGCCTTTCTGGGTGAACCAGGGGACAGAACTGGGGCGTGGAAGACCGATCGACGGGTACGTCTACGAAGAGACCGACCGGATCCTGGCGGAGTACGGGAACCACCCCTCGTTCGTGATGATGGCGTACGGCAACGAGCCGAGCGGCCCGGGGCGGGGCGGGGTCTACCTCACCGAATGGGTCGAGCGGTACAAAGCGCAGGACCCGCGCCGGCTCTACACCAGCGCGTCGGGCTGGCCTTTGATCGACGCGAGCGAGTACCACGTGGGGTACCAGCCGCGCATCCAGCGGTGGGGTGAGGAACTCGACAGCACGATCAACAGCCAGCCCCCGGCGACGGAGCGGGACTACACGGCCTTCATCGAGCAGTACAGCGTCCCGGTCGTGGCGCACGAAACGGGGCAGTGGTGCGTCTTCCCCGATTTCGCGGAGATGTCGAAGTACACCGGGGTGCTCAAGCCGAAGAACTTCGAGATCTTCCGGGACATCCTCGCGAAGAACGGGCAGGCCGAGATGGCCGAGCGATTCCTGATGGACTCCGGCGCGCTGCAGGTGATGTGCTACAAGGAAGAGATCGAGGCGGCGTTGCGGACGCCGGGCTTCGGCGGGTTCCAGCTGCTGGATATCCACGATTTCCCGGGGCAGGGGACGGCGCTCGTGGGGGTGCTCGATCCGTTCTGGGATCCGAAGCCGTACGTCGATGCCGAGCAGTTCCGCTCGTTTAACGGGCCCGTGGTGCCGCTCGCCCGGCTCCCGAAGCGGGTTTTCGAATCCGCGGAGACCTTCTCGGCGCAGATCGAACTCGCCCAGTTCGGCGCGAGCGACCTCGGCGACGCGGAGGTGTCATGGACGCTGAGTGCGGAAACGGGCCGGGAACTCGGGTCGGGGGCGTTCCGCCCCGGGGATCTGGACACGGGGGCGTTGCACGACGTGGGCCGGATCGAATTGCCGATCTCGGTCGATGAGCCGACGCGGGCGACGCTGCGGGTCGAGGTTGAGGATGCCGACGCGGCGAACGCGTGGGACATCTGGGTGTACCCCAAGGCCGACGCGGCGGCGGTTCCCGAGGGCGTGCGTGTCGTGCGCGCGCTCGACGACGACGCGGAGGACTATCTGAACGACGGCGGGACCGTGCTGCTGATGGCGGACGGCCGATCGGTCGACGGGGGTGTCGCGTTCGGTTTCTCGCCCGCGTTCTGGAACACGGCGTGGACGGACGGGCAGGCGCCCCACACGCTGGGGATCACGGTCGATCCGTCGCACCCGGTCTTCGCGTCCTTCCCGACGGCGAGCCACACCGATTGGCAGTGGTGGGACCTGATCGGCTGGCCTGGCGCGCGCGCCGGGGCGATGGTCATCGACGCGTTGCCCCGAGGCATCGAGCCGGTGGTCCGACCGATCGACACGTGGTTCCGGTCGCGTCGCCTGGCGTCGATGTTCGAGTGTCGGGTGGGATCGGGCAAGCTCTTTGTCACGACCATGGATCTGGACACGGATCTCGAAGGCCGGCTCGCCGCACGCCAGCTGCGGGAAGGGGTCATGGCGTACCTCGGGTCCGACGCGTTCGAACCGGCTGTCGAGGTCGAACCGGACCTGATCCGCGGGCTGTTCCGGGAGCCCTCGCTCGAGCAGCGGATGGGGGCGCGTGTCCACGGCGCGAGCAGCGCCGAGACGGGGTACGGCGCCGAGCTCGCGATGGACGGTGACCCCGGGACCATGTGGCATTCGGCGTGGAGCGATCCATCGGCCTCGCATCCCCACTCGATCACCGTGTCGATGATCGACCCGGTGGAGCTCACGGGGATCACCTATCAGGCCCGCCAGTCCGGCCCGAACGGGATGATCGACCGGTACGAGGTGCACGTGAGCGACGATGGCGCGTCGTGGGCCCTCGCCGCGAGCGGGCGGTTCACGGATTCGCGGGCGCCGCAGGCCGTGAGTTTCGGCGAGGCGCGACGCGCCCGGTTTGTCCGCCTGACGAGCCTGAGCAGTCTGGGGGGCGGGCGGTACGCGTCGGTCGCCGAGATCGGGCTGCGGGTCCGCTGAACTGTTCGTCCCACACGCGAGGATGGACGGGTCGGGTGCCCCTGATGGCGAGCGGTTTGGTCGGCGGCGAGGGGGCTTCGGGCGTCGCTGGTTGCCCGTTTTTGGCCTCTCGGTGTCGGTTTAAAGCGCTCAACGCGGCTTGTCATTGCCAGTTGGCCGCTCTCGTTTGTCAGCGATGCGGTTTTCTCCGGTGTGTCGCCGATATCGATGTTGTTGTGATTTCCTCCTGCTGGTAGCGTTGACTGTGATGAACAGATCCACCCAAGACCGCCGAACTGTTCCGGGCAACTGCCCGGCTTTCACACTCATCGAGTTGCTGGTCGTCATCGCGATCATCGCGTTGCTGATCGGGATCTTGTTGCCGACACTCGGGCGTGCTCGAGCGACGGCGTGGAAGGTCGTGAGCCTGTCGAACATGCGGCAGCTCGGCCTCGCCACGGCGATGTACTCGAACGACGAGAAGGACTATCTCCCGAGCCCGGGATATCAGACGAGTAATGGTCGGCCGCTCAGCAGCTGGGTGTTCGACAACTTCCACTCGTGGACGTTCTCTGAGAACAGGACGAGCGGGTATGTCAACCTTCCCCAGGCGCTGCAGGACGATCTCTGGCAGAAGCACGCGACCGGTCAGCTGTGGACCTACCTCGGTGGTCAGCGGAACGTCTACAACGAGGGCATCGCGGATATCTTCCGCTCGCCCGCGGACCACGACCCGTACAACGAGACGACGCGGTCGCCCGTCGAGGAGCTGACGAGCTATGTCGCCAACGGCGCGCTGCAGGGCCTCGTGGCACCGCCGACTTCGATAACGAACCAGGGCGTCTGGCCTTCACGCTACCGCGTTGATCAGCTCCAGTACAGCGACAGCATCTTCCTCTGGGAGGGTGCATGGCCCCGGGACGGCGTGCGGAACGTGCTGTGGGTTTCGCCTTCCGGCTGGGGCGGCGAGGCCGGCGTCCAGTGGTATGGATCGTGGGGCAGCAACACCGCCCGGATCGACGGCTCAGGGTCGTGGGTCGATGGACGCGGGCAAGAAGCGTGGATCAGCGAGAGCAATCCGCTCGTGGTCGAGCGCGACCAGGAGGGTGGGCTCGGCACGCTTGGCGAGTGGCACCGCGAGATCTACGACGCGTATCAGAGCCCGCCGCAGGATGGCCGTTGGCCCCGCAACCCGCTCTACTGCACACCGAACGACAGGCTTCCTGTTCAGCAGGCTTGGGAGTAAGACCGCGAGATGTTGACCAATATGTTCCAACGGATCACGGGCCGTCGCGGTATCGGGCGGACGGGCACGCCGAGGCGAGCCGGCATGGTCGCCTGCGCGGCCGGGATGATCGCGGCCGGGGCCGTCGTGTCCGCGGGCGATGTCGATCCGTCGGATCACGGCCCGAAGTTCAAGGGCTGGGGTACGTCCCTCGCCTGGTGGGCGAACGTTTCCGGGACCTGGAGCGATCCCGCTGAGTTCGACGCCCTGATGGACGCCGTGTTCGACCACGAGACCGGGCTCGGGCTCACGATCGTTCGGCTCAACATCGGCGCGGGGCAGAACCCCGACTTCCCGCCCGGCTACATGACACCGGGACGGGAGATGCCGTCGTACAAGGACGGGCCGGACGAGGACTATGACTTCATCGCCGATCGCGCTCAGCAGCGTGTGCTGGTCGAGGGCATCGCCCGCGGCGTCCGGTACGTGGAGGCGAACGCGAACTCGCCACCCTGGTGGATGACGATCACGCAGGATTCTTCGGGCAACCCGAACGGGGAGAATCTCGCGGCCGCCCGATACGGCGAGTACTGCCAGTATCTGGCGGATGTCGCGCTGTGGTACCGCGACACACTGGGGGTCGATTTCAGTTCGATCACGCCGCTCAACGAGCCGAGCGCGTCGTGGTGGGACGGCAACGGCAACCAGGAGGGCTGCACGTTCTACCCGTCATCGCACCCCGCCGTGCTCACGGAGCTCCGGAGCAGGCTCGACGCGGTGGGGCTCGAAGATCTCTCGATCTCGGGTCCGGAAGAGTGGTCCACCGATCTGAGCCGGAGTTCGCTGCAGTCGTACCCGACGTCGGTGCAGGAGATGCTCTCGCACGTCACGACGCACACGTACAACACGAACAACCGGGCGGGGCTGAACCAGATCAGCGACCTGCTGCAGAAGCCCTTGTGGATGTCGGAATTCGGGACGGGCGGCGCCTCGGAGTATGACAGCGCGATGGTTCTCGCACGCAGGATCATCGGCGATTTCCGCGAGATGGAGCGTCTCGAGGCCTGGATCATCTGGCAGGTGCTCTCGACGTCGCACTTCAACCACACGTGGGCGTGCATGCTGTCGGACTTCGCGACAAGGCAGCCCGGCTTCACCTATCGACCCCAGTATCACGCGTTCCGCCAGTTCACCGCGTTCATCCGCCCCGGCAGTTTCATGATCGACTCGGGCGAGTCGAACGCGCTCGCGGCATACAACCCGGGGCAACAGCGGCTCACGATCGTCGCGCTCAACGAATCGACGAGCGTTGGGCAGATGGTGTTCGATCTGGGTGCCTTCGACGGGCTCCCGCAATCATCCCAGGCGTTCATGACGACGCCCTCGCAGGCCGTCTTCCAGCGTCCGGACTTCCCGATCAATGACGGCTCGCTCGCGGTGGCGCTCGCGCCCCAGTCGGTCACGACGTTCGTCATCGACGGCGTCTCCACACCGGACCTGCCGCGCACGGATTGGAACGGGGACGAGTTTCTCGACAACACCGACACACTCGCGTTCCTCGACGATGTCGGAGCAGGCCGCGACGAGGCGGACCTGAACCTCGACGGCGCGGTCGATTTCTTCGATGTCCTCGCCTTCCTGCGCGACCACGACGCGGGCGGGGCGCAAACCGTACAGGAATCTCTGGCCTTCGACGACGATGGGGCGGGCCTCGTCGCGATCGAACTGGGCAACGGCGCGAGCGGCGGGAGATACTTCGCCGACGACAGGCTCTTCGTCCAGGCATTCACCTCAAGCGAGGAGAACGGCGGGGCCGCGATCAGGCTCGACGGGCTGACCCTCGAGGCGGGCGTGCCGCACACGGTCCGGTTCGAGGCCGCGGACTTCAATCAGAATTGGACAACGGGCGGCTCGTTCCTGGTCGGCGTGAGCGAGGACCAGCCCGGCATCACCGCGACGGGCTCGATCGGTTCCGGGACGTTCAGCGCACCACGCAACGACGGCCCGTACCCCATGCGGTTCGTGACCTATTCGTTCGAGTTCACGCCTTCGGAAACCATTTCGGATCCGTACCTGCTCGTCCGAACGGACGGAGTCTCGGGCGGGAACCAACGGTTCGCGATCGACAACATCAGGATCAGTCGCTGATACGGGCGTTTCCGTGCCAGCGGATTTCAATTTGACTTTGTCTCGCAACGCATCAATTCAGACAAGAGGAGAAACGATATGAAGACCACACTGCTTGCCCTTTTCGCCGCCGCCGGCCTCGCGAACGCCCAGCTCGTCGTCGAGTACAGCAACGACTTCGTCGCCCCCGAGGGCTCGACCGGTGAAGACTACACCCTCTCGCTCGGGCTCGAATTCGTCGGCAACGGCGACGAGGGCGCTGGGTACTACGACGCGGGCCGCGCGGCTCTGGTGACGCAGAGCTACGGCAGCCGGCAGGTCGAGATCGGTATTGGGTCCTTCCAGATGATGGGTCTGACGATGAACCCCGGCACCGAATACACGATCAACGCGGTCGTGGTCGACGACCTCCAGAACTGGAGCCTCGGCCGGGGCATGTTCCTCGGTATGAACGATTCGGCAAACCGCCCCGCGACGCCGTCGCCGTTCGCGGACTACACCCCGGACTACGCCCCGAACCAGATCGAGTTGCCCGCGAACGACGACTTCCTCGAGGGCCCCTTCCAGACGCTCTCGTGGACCTTCACGCCCGGCTCGACGATCAGCGACCCGCTCTTCGTCTTCGGGACAAGCGCCGATGACGTCAGCATCTTCCTCGACACCCGGCAGCGCCTCTACAGCGTCGAGGTCACCAGCGGCGAGGGCGGCGGGATGATCCCGGGCTGCAACATCGCCGACATCGCCGAGCCCTACGGCATCCTCGATCTCGCGGATATCGGCGCATTCGTCAGCAACTTCACGGGCGGCTGCCCGTAAGCCGGACTTCCCCCAGCCGCGGGTGGCGAACCCGCGGCGTCTCGACCCCAGAACACCGAGTCGCGTGGGAACGCGCGGCTTGGTTTTTGAATCACCCGGTTATGGGATCCGCCGTGGGCGGGGGGCGGGTGGTTCAGGTTGTGAGCGATGGAGGTTTCCTGACCGGAGACCTCGAAAATGAGAGAGAGGCACCTGAATGGGCAATGCAAAGCTGATCGTGATCGCAGTTTCGGCCGGACTCGCGGGCTCCGCGGCCGCGTCGATCGTCACCCTGACCCCTGATCAGATCAACGGGGGCGACAGCAGCACCGCGGCCTACGACAACGGCGACGTCATCATGCGCGCCCTGATCGGCGGCAGCACCGCGACGTTCAACGCCAACGCGGCCAGGCTCGGCATCGACGACCAGGGCACCAACGCGAACGCGTTCAACGACCCTGATACCGACCCCAACAACGGCAACGAGGAGATGCTCGAAATGGCATTCTCGGCGAACGCCGGGCTGACCCAGATGAGCTGGGACTTCTCCCGCGCCGCCAACGTCGAGATCTCCGGCTTCCTCGCGGATCCCGGGGCGTCGTTCAGCGGCCAGTTCCAGGACCCCAACGGTGTAGAGCCTGATCTCAACGCGATCTACGACGCGCTCACCGGGACGCTGAGCTTCGCGTTGCCGTTCAACATCGCCTTCGGCAACAACGACGGCTTCCTCGACCTCGCGAACGCGGCGGCGAGCGCCGGCGCGACGCTGACGCTCAAGGTCACCGATACCGATCAGGCCGGGGCGCAGCTCGCGATCACCTCGATCTCCTACGACAACAACGTGCCGGCCCCTGCCGGCGCCGCCCTGCTCGCGGGTGCGGGTCTGGCCGCGATGCGTCGCCGGCGCTGATTGTCGGTGGTATCACCCTCCGCTGGGTGTTCAGTTGAGTACGAGTGCCCAGTCCAGGAAAGGGTGACGGCCGTGAGTTTCAGAAACAATCAGCGGGGGGCGGAAGCCCTCCGCTTTTCTTCAGCCGTCGCGGTGGCGATCTCATCGGCCGCGGGTTTGACGATCGGCGAGGCCGCGTCCGCCCAGCCGAACGTGATCGTGTTCTTCGTCGATGACATGGGCGTCGCGGACTGGGAGATCGACCCGGCGGTGAACCCGACGGGAAGCCGGGTCTACGAGACGCCCAACATGCTCCGCCTCGCGCGGGAGGGCGTGACCTTCCTGAACGCCTACGCGTCGGCACCGGTCTGCTCGCCCTCGCGGGCGTCGCTGATGACCGGCAAGTCGGTCGCGCGGCACGGGATCTCCGACTTCATCGGCGGCTCGACGACCGCGTCCGGATCGCTCGTGCGCACGCCGAGCGACTGGGTCCAGAACGTCCCCGCGTCGGAAGTGCTGCTCCCCGAAGCGTTGAGCGAAGCCGGATACCGAACCGGCACGTTCGGCAAGTGGCACCTCGGGCAAACGGGCAACCCCGCGGCGAACCCGCTGCTGCAGGGCTTCGATACCAACATCGCCGGGGTCGCGTCGGGCAACCCCGGGTTCGCGGGCGGCTTCTTCGCCGGCGCCGATGGCGCATGGACGGGCATGCCCGGGCTGAACATCCCGGGGACCTACCCCTCGGACGCGTACCTGTCGGACGCGATCTCGGAGGAGGCGGCGTCGTTCATCGCCGACCGGGCGGCCGCGGACGAACCGTTCTTCGTCTACATGCCGCACTACGTGGTCCACACGCCGATCGAAGCCCCCGCGCCGCTCGTCGCGTACTACCAGAACAAGATCAACAGCATGGCACCGGCCGCAGTGAACGGACACACCGACGCGGAGTACGCCGCGATGGTGCAGAAGATGGACGAGTCGCTGGGGCGGATCCTGGACACGCTCGACGACCCGGACGGCGATCCCGGAACGAACGATTCGATCCGCGATGAAACGATCGTCATCTTCACGGCCGACAACGGCGGGCTGACCAACTTCGACATCACCAGCAACCGCCCGTACCGCGAGGGCAAGGGCAGCGTGCACGGCGGCGGGATCCGCGAGCCGCTGATCGTGAGCTACACCGGGAACGCCTCCGTCACGCAGGGCGCCGTGCGTGCCGACGCGCTCGCGGTCACGCACGACCTCTACGCCACGATCCTGGACTGGACAGGTGTTGAGGGCGACGCGGGTCAGAACGCGTCGATGGACGGGGTGAGCCTCGTCGGGGTGCTCGAAGGAGGGCCCGCCCCTTCACGCGAACTGATCTGGCACTACCCGCACCGGAGCCCCCAGGCGGTGTCGAACAGCAACCCCGTGGACGGCGGGGAATGGGTCTCGGCCATCCGCCGCGACGACTCCAAACTGATGTACTTCTACGACGAGCGTCGGCTGGAGATGTACGACATCGCGGCCGATCCGGGC
The DNA here is from genome assembly GCA_002337215.1 of Phycisphaerales bacterium UBA1926. Classification (GTDB taxonomy): domain Bacteria; phylum Planctomycetota; class Phycisphaerae; order Phycisphaerales; family UBA1924; genus UBA1926. Next base: position 32,057 of record DDFO01000044.1, read on the forward strand.
GAGGCGAACGACGTCTTCGACGGCGCCGACCCGCTCGCGGGGTCGCTGAGCCGGGCGATGTTCGACACGCTCCGCGAGAGGGGCGCGTACTTTCCCAGGGACATCGGCAACGC
>DDFO01000044.1:32206-42354 GCA_002337215.1 Phycisphaerales bacterium UBA1926
AAACGAGTTGCCGCTCCCGGGCACGGCGATCGCCGCACCGCTCGGCGCGATTCCCGGTTCGAGCTTCTATCAGAACGACTTCGCCGCAACGCAGGATTTCGGTTCCGGCGCCGTCGGCTCGACCGGGTTCGACGGTGTGCTGAACCCGGGGCTCGCCGCGGTCTTCGATCAGTCGATCACCCAGCCCGGCTCGCTCACGATGCGCAACGCGGGGCTGACGCGGATCGTCGCGGGGAACATCGAAGCGCCCGTCGCCTATCGGGACGTCACGGGTGATTTCGAGGCCGTGCTCGAGATCGGCGCGATGGATGATCTGAATTTTCATGTCGTCGCGATGCTCGTCATGGACCAGGCCGCCCCGGAAAGCGAATTCCTGTGGGTCGGGCAGCAGAACCGCGAAGGGGCGAACGACTTTGCGCAGGCGCGCTCGATCGTCGACGGCGTGCGCGTGCGTGAAGCGGGCGAGGGCGGCGTGTTCCCGTTCTACAGGCTCGTGCGCCAAGGCGACGCGTTTATCGGATTCCACTCCGAGGATGGCGCGGTCTGGGTCCCGTTCGTCGAGTTTTCCAGGCCGGACCTCCCCGCGACCGTCCGGGTCGGGGTCACCCAGGCGATGTTCTCATCGACGCCCGGGACGGCGACGATCGATCTATTCGAAATCTCCTCGCAATGCCTCGGCGATCTGGCCGACCCGAAGGGCGTTCTCGATCTCGCCGATATCTCCGTGTTCGTGTCCGGGTTCCTGAGTGCAGACTCGGTGGCCGATCTCAACAGCGACGGCGTGTTCGACCTGGCCGATATCACGCTCTTTGTTGACGCGTTCGTGGCGGGGTGCCCCTGAATCTCGATCACATCGCGCTGCTGATCTTTGTCATGTTCGAGAATCATGAGCGGGCTCCGCGAGGTTTCGAGCGGTGCTTCACACGGGGATCAGTAGTGTGAAGAGATGGGCGTTTGATCCCGATGAACGGATCAGGGAATCCCGCAGGAGGCGAAACGTGTCGATCAGCGCAGCATCCAAACTCCAACTCTCGCACGCCTCGCCGGCGCAGCGGGCCGCAGATCTTTATCGTTCCACCTTCGGTCATCCGCCCTCCTTTGTCGCGTTCGCGCCGGGGCGGGTGAACCTGATGGGTGATCACACCGACTATTGCGAAGGACTGGTCTTCCCCGCGGCACTGTCGGACGGGTGTGCCTGCGCCGTTGGGCCTCGCGACGGCGAGTTCGCGGCCGTCTCGGCAGAACTCGCGGGCGAACCGGTCGTCGATGCGAGTGCGACAATTCTCCCGAACCATCTCGAGGGGGAGCCGGGCTGGACGCGGTACGCCGCCGGGACGTTCGAGTCGATGCGCACGCGTTTCGCACCCGACGCCGGGGGCGCAAACATCGCCATCGCGAGCGACGTGCCGTCAGGGAGCGGTCTGTCGAGTTCGGCATCGCTGGAGGTCTCGATCGCCACCGCTCTCGAGCACCTGTGGGGGCTGCAGATCGATCCGGTGGAGAAGGCGAGGGCGTGCCAGGCCGCCGAGCATGAGTACGCCGGCGCGCCGTGCGGCTTGATGGATCAGCTCGTCGCGGTGATGGGAAAGAAGGGCTGCGCGATCCGGATCGATTGCCGCGACGCGACAACAATTGCGGTCCCGATGCCCCCGCCCCGCGAGGCCGTGTTCGTGATCTTCGACAGCGCCGTCTCGCACGCGAACGACGACGGCGGGTACGCGGCTCGACGCGCAGCGTGCGAATCGTCGCTCCCGAAACTGGGCGTTCCCGCCCTCCGCGATGTCACGCTCGCCGAACTCCAGACGTTGCCGGCGAGCCTCACCGACGTCGAGGTCGACGCGGTTCGGCATGTGGTCACCGAGAACGCGCGGGTCGAAGCGTTCACATCGCTGTTGCCCAGCGGGAGACTCGCCGAGGCGGGTGTGCTGATGAACGAGAGCCATCGCTCGCTCTCAGAAACGTACCGGGTGTCTTGCCCCGAGGTCGACACGCTCGCGGAGATCGTGCGAAGCCAGCCCGGAGTGTTCGGGGCCCGGATGACCGGGGGCGGGTTCGGCGGATGGATCGTCGCGCTGATGAAGACCAGCGCGGTGGAGAACGTCGCGGGTTCGGTCCGCGAAGCGTACAGGGCCGCGACCGGGCGAGAGACCGAGCACCGCGTGGTCGAAGCGGGCGACGGGGCGAGGCTGGTTCGGTGATCGAGAGCCCGCGGCCGGCGAATAATTTCAGACTACGGCCGTTTGTTGATCTCGTTCTGGATCGTACATGGACATCGCGACGATGGTCGCACTGGTTCGCGCTCGCGCAGTGTGACTCTGCGCCCGTCTCGCGAAGGTCCCGGCCCGCGCACGGCTGACACTCACGCCAGGTGTCGGAGCAGCGAGCGTCGTGATCACGTGCACAATCGAACGGGCGGGTGCCCGCCGGCGGTTCTGGGAACGCGGAGCGACTCGCACGCGGGATCTCCCGGACAGCGGGTCCTACCAGCCCATGTTCGCGGCGTGGCCGCCGTCGATGAGGATGGTCGTCCCGGAGACGAACCGCGCATACGCGCTCGCGAGGAATACGCACACACCGCCGATCTCGTCGGGTGTCCCGATCCGTCCGACGGGGTGCGCTCGCTCGACCTCGCGCCGCTTGCCGGCGGGGTCGTCGAACGTCCCGAACCACCGGTCGCCGCCCGGCGTATCGATGAACCCCGGAGCGAGCCCCACGGCACGGACATCGGGGCCCCACTCGAGCGCCATCGACTGCGCCATCGCAATGAGCCCCGCCTTCGCGACGTTGTACGGGAAGCACCCCGGCAGCGTGCTGTACGCGTGGTTCGAACTATTGATGACGAACACCGAATCGGTGCCCTGCCTGAGCGTTGGGTACGCCGCTTTGCCGAGCCGCCAGTGCGAGGCGAGATCGAGTTCCATGCACGCATGCCACTGCGCCTCGTCGCACCCGTCGACACCCTCAAACACGTTCCGACCCGCATTGGACACAACCACATCGAGCCGACCCAGCGCATCGACCGAGGCGTCGACAAAGCCGCGCGGCCCTTCCCGTTCGCTCACGTCGGTCTCGGCGTAGAACGCCCGCCGCCCGAATCCCTCGACGATCGACACGAACCGCCGCGCCTGCCCGGAGCCCGCATCGCGACGCCCGCACCCCGCGACATCGCATCCCGCCTCGGCGAGTTTGCGCGCGATTCCCACGCCGATGCCGTCGGTGACACCCGTGACGAGCGCGACACGTCCGCCGAGATCGATGCTGAGCGCCATGCTTTTCTTACCGCCTCTCTGGGTGACTTGTCCGCGGACGCACCCGCGTGTGATCCGCGTTACACATAGAACCCCGCCCGGTCGTTCATCCCGCGCACGCCGGGGTGTTTCTCGAGTTCGTCTTCGACAAGGTCCACGCCCAGCCCGGGACGATCCGAGAGATGCAGGAACCCGTCCCGCACATCGAGCGGCTCGGTGATGACCTCGTCTCGCCAGGGCACGTCGTTGAGCATGAACTCGCAGCGGAAGAAGTTGGGGATCGACGCGCAGACGTGCGCACTCGCGAGCGTGCTGAGTGGGCCGTTGGGGTTGTGCGGCGCGATGAGCACGTTGTACGCTTCCGCCATCGTCGCGATGCGTTTCATCTCGGAGGGCCCGCCGCACCGGGTGATGTCCGGCATGACAACATCGCAGACATGCTTCTCGAACACGTCGCGGAAGCCGAACCGTGTGTAGTGCCGCTCGCCGACGCAGATCGGCACATCGGACGGGAGCCGGCGGCGCAACGCCGCGAGCGTCTCGGCGTTCTCGGGTCCCGCGGGTTCCTCATACCACGTGATCCCGAGCGGTGCGAGCCTGTTCGCCATCTTCACCGCGACCTCGCTGTTGAGCAGCGCGTGCGTCTCGATCATGATCGCGAAGCCGTCGCCCACGGCCTCACGAACGGCGGCCGCGATCTCGTACGCGCGGTCCTGCTGCGCCGGCGTGAGCGTGAGGTTGTCCGCGAGATCATCGCCGTAGAGGTAGTTTGTGTGCGCAAAGGGATCGAACTTCAGACCCGTGAAGCCCTTCTGCGCGACGATCTTCGCCTGCTCGGCGTAGTCGCTCGGCTCGTGCGACGCACTCAGAAACCAGTAGTTCGCGTACAACTGCACCCGCCGGCGGTATGCCCCGCCAAGCAGCTCGAACATCGGCACGCCCAGCACCTTCGCCTTGAGGTCGAGCAACGCCATGTCGATCCCGGAGATCGCGCACATGCTCGCGCCGTACGGCCCGATCCAATTCAGATCGCGGTACAGCTTTGTCCATATGAAATCAGTTCGCATCGGGTCCAGCCCGACGATCCGCTCGCCGGCGTGCCGTGCGGCCGACTCGATGATCGGGCTTCCCGGCCAGTTCGTCGCCTCGCCGACGCCCGTGTGCCCGGCGTCGGTAATGATCTTGAGCATCGTCCAGTTGTACTTAACACCCTCAACGAGCCAGACGTTCACCTCTTGTATCTTCATCGTTCCCCTCATCGAACGTCGCCTGGTCTCGCGTGGGCTGTCCCGGCGGTTTTCATCTCAGCGGCGTCGTTGGCAGCCCGAGCGCTCCGGTGCGTGCGAGAAACAGACCGCCCGCCTGCGGGTGCTCGGCAAGCGCGTCAGCGTCCATCCCGATCCGCGCCGTCGTGATCCAGAGTTGATCCAGCGATTCACCGCCGAAGCAACACGATGTAACGTTGGGGCACGGGAGACGGATTGAACCGATCTCCTTCCCCTTCGCCGGATCGACGCACGCGACGCGCGAGCCGTCCCACATCGCGACCCACAGCAACCCCTCTCGGTCGATGCACATCCCGTCCGGGTACCCGTTCTCGAGCGTCGCGACGGTCCGCCGATCGAACATCTCGCCGGTCTCGGGACACCAATCGAACGCATCGACCCCCCCCGTCGCGGTATCGATGAAGTACATCGTGCCCGACGCTTCGTGCCACGCGAGGCCGTTTGAAATGGTCACATCGCCGACGACCAGCTCGGGCTTCACGCCTGTTCCAAACCGGTACAACGCCCCGGCCCCGTCCTTCGTTGGCATGTGCATCGTGCCCGCGTAGAGCCGGCCCGTCGGGTCGCACTTCCCGTCGTTCATCCGCGTGCTGCGTTCGGGCTTTTCGACAACCGCCAGTTTTGAGGGCAGCTCCACGGGCTCGGCTGTCTCCGGATCGCCGGGCCGGAACGACGCGATCGACGAGTCCTGCGCGATCACCCAGCCGTGCTCAACGGATGGCACCGCGAATCCGATCCGCCCCGGCACCGAGTAGCGCGTGTGCACGCCGCCGCGTCGGTCGTCCCCCTGGTCGCCCGGCTCATACCGGTGCAGCGCGCGCCCCTCGATATCCACAAACCACAGCGCCCCATCCCACCAGACGGGGCCCTCGCCGAGCGTGCACCCGGCGTCGAGCGCGAGTTGTGCGTCGAGTTCCCGCATCACATGATCCCGTACTTGTCCCACGCGTCCTGGGCGAGCATGCCGCCCGAGATCGCCTCGAATACTGTTTTTTCACCGCTCGCTTTCTCGAACGCACCGGCGAACACCTCACGCTCGATCGCCCGCGGGACGACACACACACCGTCGAGATCGCCGAACACGATGTCGCCCGGCTCGATCCGCACGCCCTCGATCTCAATCGCGCACCGGAAGTCCACGACCTTCCCGCGGGGCCGCTGGTCCTGCGAGTACCGCCCGTATGAAAATGTTGGGAATCCGAGCTTGAGGATGCCCCGCGTATCGCGCGAGTATCCGTTCACGACCGCCCCGGCCGCGCCGCGGTTCATCGCCGCCGTGCTCATCAACTCGCCCCATAGCGCGTACGTCGGCGACGCCCCCGTGCAGAGATATACCTCGTTGTATTTGAGATCGTCGAGCGCACGGAGCATCAGCCCGAAGGGCTGCGAAAGCGTCGCGTCCGCGCGCCCTGGCGATTCACCCCCGACGTCGTCGGCCTCGAGTACCGGCATCGCCCGCCCGATCACGACCATGTCGTTCCGCAGCGGCTGCACGCGGGGCGGGAGGAACTGACGGACGGCACCCATCGTGTCCATCACGTCGCCGATCACGGCCGAGTACAACTCGCGCCGAGCCTGCTCGAACAGACTCTCATCGTCCGTCCATTCGGTCATGCCACAAACTCCATCGAATGCTGAACAAGCCGGTGACCACGAAACGCGCGAGACTCACCTTCTGACAACACACGGCATCAGAGTGTACCGGTCGCCAAAACCCAACCGACGGGATCGATGCGCCACATTGCGATGCAATTGCTCTTCTTTGTCGCCCCGCCGCCCAATGGACAGGTCTCAGGCAAAGTCCGCCCGCGGCGTGTTGCTCTCGATTATTCTTGGGGCCGCGAACGCAGACCGCTCGGTGTGCGATAAAGGAGATCCCATGCCGCTCGCTCCGCTCCCCGCGCTCTGTCTTGCGACCGCCGTCTCCCCCGCGGCCTCATCGGGCGTCTCCCTCACCCCCTTCGACCTGGCTGTCTTCGCCGTCTTCCTCGTCGTCGCGATCGGCGTCGCCCTCTTCGCCAGCCGACGCGAACGTACAGGGTTGGACTACTTCCTCGGAGGGCGGGGACTGGTCTGGCCCATGATCGGCCTCTCGATCGTCGCCGCGAACATCTCGACCGAGCAACTCGTCGGCATGGCGGGCCAGGGCGCTGGCGATGTCGGGCTCGCCGTCTCAAACTGGCAGCTCGCGGGTTCGGTCGGCATCATCGTCGTCGCGTTCACGCTCATGCCGCGGTTCCTGAAAGCCGGCATCTACACGATGCCCGAGTTCCTCGAACGCCGGTTCAGCCCGACGACCCGCACCATCATGTCGGGCTACACCGTCGTCATCTATGTCGCGATCCTCCTCACGAGCGTCTTCTACTCGGGTGGCCTCACGATCCAGAAGATCTTCGATGTCCCCCTCTGGATGGGCGTCGTCGCGCTCGCGATCGCCGCGACCGCCTACACCGCGTGGGGCGGGCTCAAGGCCGTCGCCGTCGCGGATCTCTTCTTTGGCGCCGCGCTCCTTGGGGGCGGTGCCTACGCCTTCTTCGCCGGCCTCGACGCCGTCGGCGGGTGGGACGTCTTCGCAGAGACCAACGCGGATCGCTTGCACATGATCAAGCCCGCCGACGACCCCAACCTGCCCTGGACAGGCGTCCTCGGGGGCATGTGGATCGTGCTGATCTACTACTGCGGGCTCAACCAGTTCATCGTCCAGCGGGCCCTCGCCGCCAAGAGCCTGGGCCATGCCCAGTCGGGCATGGTCTTCGCCGCTGCGCTCTGGCTGCTCGTCCCGTTCTTCATCGTCATGCCCGGCATGATCTCCAGCCAGCTCTATCCCGAAGAGCTCGGCATCGGAACCGCTGACGCGGCCGCCGACGAGGCCTTCCCCACACTGATCCGGAACCTCATCCCGTCCGGCATGCGAGGCTTCCTCTTCGCCGCCATCGCCGGCGCTGTCATCAGTTCGCTCGCGTCCATGCTCAACAGCGCCTCCACGCTGTTCACCATGGATCTCTACAAGCAGCGCATCGATCGCAACGCGAGCGACACCCGGACGCTCTGGGTCGGCAGAGCGGCCGTGGTTCTCTTCGTTGTTGTCGGCGCCGCCCTCGCCACCATCCTCGACAGGCTCCCGAACTTCAAGGGCGTCTTCGATTTCATCCAGGTCTTCCAGGGCTATATCTGGCCCGGCACCGTCGCCGCCTTCCTCGGCGGGCTGATCCTGAAGAAGGCACCCGCGATCGCCGGCACGCTCGCCCTGATCGTCGGGCCGATCGCGTACGGCGTCCTCCAGTTCACGCAGTTCAAGCCCGTCCTCGATGAGTCGGGCGCACCTGTGCTCGACACCGCGACCGGGGCCGCGATGACCACCGGCCTCCACGGGCTCCACTTCCTCCTGCAAACCCTCGTCGCCTGGGTCATCGCATTCGGCGTCGTCCTGTCGCTCGCCCTGTTGAAGCCGCGAACCGACAACTGGGAACTCCCCGAGAATTCCCAGGTGGATCTCAAGACATCGATCCCGGCCGCCATCGGCGGGTGTGTCGTCATCCTGCTCGTCGTCGCTTTCTACACCGTGTTCTGGTAGCGCCGGTGTGACCTGATGATGACACAGTCCACGCCGAGCACGGTGGCATCTGGCGGGAGGTTCGCACGCCGAGCGGAGCGGGCATCACCGCGGGAGACACCCGAATTCCCGATCCCCCGATCAGGCCGCGTCAAGGGGCGATCCCCATCCGGATGCCGCGCCGACAGGCGAGACAGAACGACCGATCGCGAGATCCCGGATCGCCCCGCGATCCTGCCTGAATCGACAGGCCCCGGGCCCTACCCGCCCGTCTGCTTCGTCTCGAGTTCGTCCCACCGCGCGTACAGCGCTGCCACCCGGGCCTGCGCCGCATCGAGCACCGCGCACGCCTCGGCCATCTTCTCATGGTCCGCCAGCACCGCGGGTTTCTGGATCTCCGCCTCCGCCCGGGCGGCGTCCGCCTCCGCCCGCTCGATCGCAGACTCGATCCCGTCGAACTCCCGCTGCTCGTTGTAACTCAGCTTGACCCGCTTGCCGGGCTGTTTCGGGGGCGAACCGGTCCCAGAGACCTCCGAGGACTTTGCCTCACTCTTTACTACCGCTTCCTCGGCCTTCGCTCGGTCCAAATCCGCCTTGATCGCCTGCTCAAGACTCGCATGCATCGACGCGCCCCCCGCACCGTCGAGCGCGAGAACATCCGTCGTCAGCCGATCGAGCATCGCCCGATCGTGCGTCACCAGCACCAGCGCCCCCGGATAGTCCTCGAGCGCCTCCTCCATGATCTCAAGCGTGGGGATATCCAAGTCGTTGGTCGGCTCATCGAGCACCAGCACATCGCTCGGGACGAGCATGATCCGTGCGACATGCACCCGCGCCAGCTCGCCCCCGCTCAGCGATTTCACGGGCTGATCCAGTTGATGATCCGTGAACAGGAACCGGCGCGCCCAGCCCGACACATGGATCGATTGCCCGCGGAACGTGACGTGCTGCCCCGCGGGGCACAACGCGTCGCGCAGCAGCAGCGAGGGCTCAAACTCCGTTCGGTGCTGGCTGAACACCGCGATCTCAGGCCTGGGCTCGGCAAGGTCGATCGAGCCCGCGTCCGGCGCGAGGTCCCCAGTCAGCACGCGGATCAGTGTCGTCTTGCCGCTCCCGTTGGGGCCCAGCAGCCCCAGGCGATCGCCCGCCCCGAGCCGGAGGTCGAGCCCCGAGAACAGCCGGGTGCCGCCGAGCGATTTGCTGACGCCCTTCGCAACGATCAGCTTCTTGGTCTTCCGTGCCGACGCGTTGAACTCAACCCGCGACCCGCCCTGCGCCGCCGCCGAGGACCGCTCCTTGAGCTGCGCGAGCGTGCCCATCCGCTCGTGGCTCTGGTCGATCCGGCCCTTCGCCTTCGTCCCCCGACCCTGCGGCCCACGCGAGAGCCACGCGAGGTCCTTGCGAACCTGACCCGCGAGCGAACGCTGCTGCTCGGCCTGCGCGTCCAGAAATTCCTGCTTGCGCCGTAAGAACTCCGTGTAGTTCCCCGTCGCCGTGAGCAGCCCGTCGGGGTATGCCCCGCTCAGCTCCGCCACGCGCGTCGCGACCCGCTCAAGAAACGCCCGGTCGTGGGTGACAAACACCGCCGCCGCCGGGCCCCGGCTCGTCAGCCGAGTCACAAACTGCTCGAGCCACACAAGCCCACGGATATCGAGATGATTCGTCGGCTCGTCGAGCAGCACAACGTCCGGCTCCCCGTCCGCGCCCGCGAGCGCCGCGGCGATCGACAGCCGCTTGCGCCACCCGCCCGAAAGCGTGCCGGCCTCCTTGCCGAACATCTCACTCGGGAAGCCGACCTTGCCGAGGACGATCTCCGCCGTGATCTCGGCGTGGTGCGCCTCGGGGTGCTCCCCGCGAGCCGTCGCCCCATCGAGACACGCCCGCGAGACGACATCGACCGCCGACATCGCATCGTCGAACGTGTCGTTCTGTGCAACAGTCGCGATGCGGATCGACTTGTCTGTCTTGATCTCGCCCGTGTCCGGGCCGAGCCCCGCGATGCCGCCACCCGCCAGCAGCTTCAGGAACGTGCTCTTCCCGGCGCCGTTCGGCCCGATGATC
>DDFO01000044.1:42423-54823 GCA_002337215.1 Phycisphaerales bacterium UBA1926
CGGCGCCGTTCGGCCCGATGATCCCAAGACGATCGCCCGCGTGCACGGATAGCGAGACACCCTCAAAGAGCGTCTTGAACCCGAGTGTCTTGCCGATCCCGCGGGCGTGGAGCATGGGCCATGAGCGTATGCGCCCCCGAGAACCGACCGTGCCAACACCCCCAGGACTGGCCCCCGGAGACCCGTCACCCGATCCGGTCCTGGCAACCATGCGGCACAGCCGGCCTCCACGGGGCCCGTTTCCTCTCGCAACCCCCATCGCCCCGGACATCATGTTCGGCGATCACGTCCTTGGAATGTCCACTCTCAGGAAAGTTCCGCGTGACGCTTTCTTGACACGCGAGGGTGCCGCGCCTTGAGCTTGCCCAAACGATGGGGAACGATCGCAGTATGAACGACGGTCTCCTGACGCCACTGACCTTTGCCAACGGCCGCACGGCCCCCAACCGGCTCTGGGTGGCGCCGATGACCAACAAGTCAAGCCACGAGGACGGCTCGCTCTCCGACGACGAACTCGGTTTCCTCGTTGCCCGCGCGGCAGGCGGTTTCGGAACCATCGAATCCTGCGCCTCCCATGTCTCACTCGACGGACAGGGATGGGAGGGCGAGTTCGGCATGTTCTCAGATACCCTGCAATCCGATTGGCAACGACTCGCCCGCGAGGTTCAGGCCCACGGCTCGCTCCTGATCGGACAGGCGTATCACGGTGGTGCGAGAGCCGCCCGGCTCCCAGGCCGTCCGGTGCCATGGTCCTGCAGCCCGTCGGGGTCAGAAGAGCCCGAGGTTTCCGGAGCATCGGTCGCCCGAATCGAGGACACGATCACAGCGTTCGCCGAGGCCGCGCACCGGCTCGCCTCCGCGGGCGTTGACGGCATCGAACTCCACGGCGCGCACGGATACCTGCTCTGCCAGTTTCTCAGTTCCGTGCTCAATCGGCGCACCGACGAATGGGGTGGCTCGCTCGAGAATCGCGCTCGTCTGCTGCGTCGCACCATGCGTGCATCGAAGGCCGCAGCCGGCGAAGAGTTCATCATCGGTGTTCGTCTATCGCCGGAGTCGTCGCCGAGCGTCCCGGGCCTCGATTTCGATGAATCCCTCCAAGTCGCGAACTGGCTCTGCGAAGACGGCGCCGACTTCATCCACATCTCGCTGTGGGATGCCGCGAAGAACAGCGAGAAGTACCCGTCGCAGCACCCGGCCCGAATCTTCCGCGACGCACTGCCTGCGAATGTCCCGCTCATCACCGCCGGGGATATCTGGACTGTGGAGGACGCTCGACGGCAACTCGACCACGGCGCGGACGCCGTCGCGTTGGGGCGAGCCGCGATCGCCAACCCCGATTGGCCCACCCGTGTCGCCGCGCGTGGTGACTCGCCGTCGCGGCCGCCGCTGACCACCGAGCAGTTGCGTGCATGCGTGCTCGGCCCCGCATTCATCGAGTACATGCGACGCTGGGACGGCTTCGTCGCAGACTGACTCAGTCCGCCCGATCGTCGTTGGTACGTGCCCTGCCTCGCAAACACCGATTCCCAGCACGTCAGGCCGTATCTTCGACAGGACCACCCCCAACCCCTACACCATCGTGACCGGGACGCTCGGCGTCACCTCACGCATCATCCGCTGCGGGCCCTTCGATGCCGTCCTGCTCTGCGGCCAACTCGACTTCCCCGACGTCAGCGTGTGCGCCAATGGTTTCTTCAAGGGCGACCGCGTCGCCGGTCTCAACGGAAAGACCATCTTCGACCTCACCAACATCGACGCATTCATCACCGGGTTCCTGAGCGGCTGCCCGCTCCGCCCGGTGCCCCGGTCACGATCCCGGCGTACCACCGGCGCACGAAAACGCCGCCCGGATCGCCGGACGGCGCAGTGCTTCATGAAGAGAGATCGCGATCAGCTCAGCCGACGACGGCGACCCGCGACCAACCCGAGCCCCGCGGCCCCCATCGCGCCCGCCAGCGGCATCGGCACGAGCGTCGTGTTCTGGTTCGAAAAGTCGAGCCAGCCGTCAACTCCGCTCCACTGGCTCAGCATCCCGTTCGCGTCGTAGTTCGTCGTCAGATCCTTGAACGAGTGGAACCACACGCCGATCGACGAGTCGAACTGCACGCCCTCCCAATCCTGGTAGGTGCTCGTGTCGTAGAACGAGTTGATCGTCGACGCGTTGAACTCAAGGACGAACGTCCGCGAGCCGTTCGCGTTGTCCTGGGCGCTCGCGTTCAGAATGAACCCCGCGTCGCCCGACTGATTCAGAAGCACGCCGGGGCTTTCCCACGAGCGCGAGTCGTTGTTGCCGCTGTACTCGTACGCCGAAACGTTCACGTCGCTCGAGTTGCCAGAGGAGTCGAACCCGGTCGCGTCGAAGTAGATCAGCGCCAGCTCGTGCCGCGTCCCCTTGGGGTTCGGCCCGTCGTTCACCGCAAGCGTGAACCCCTCGGTGATCTGGTCGCTGTACGTGACCTCCCAGCGGAACGTCTGCGTCGTCTGGTTGAAACGCGTCGAGATGGACGTCATGTCGCCGCCGCGGTTATTGCCGCCGACGTTGGTATCGCTCCACGCGTACGTCGATCCAGCGGTCGCCCCCCCGGCCATCACCGCGAGCGCGGCAGCAATCACAGTTCTCATCTGTTCTCTCCTCGAATTCATGCACGAACATCCCAGCAACACCCAATTTGGGTGTGCAGAAGTCTACCCAAAATCAGGGTGTACATGAAAGCCAAAATCCGCGAGATCGCGCAGAATCTGCCGTATTTCACCGTTTCATAACACAGCAAACACCGAGGCCATACCAAGGAAGGGAGCCTCCAAAGTTATCGGGTGCGATGACCCGGCGGGCTCGGGCACAACCGCCGGGGTCAACCAGACGCACCAGCCGCCGCGTCGCCCACCACGAATCGCTCGCCGTCCCACACCTGCGGCTCGATGGCAACCGTCGGCACGCCGTCCGTCTCCGCGCCCAACCCGCCCGGTCGACCAACCCGCAGCAGATTGAAGCTGTTCCGCTCCGACCCATCCCGCTCGCGCACCGAGGTCGCCGTCCCCGCCTGCACGAGCCGGACCGTCCAGCGATCCGCCTCGATGTCCATATCCCGCGCGATCACCTCGCGGAGATGCAGGTGCCCGCTGAGCACCGCGTGCACCCGCCGCCGCGCCAGCACATCGAGCATCTCATCGCACCGCCCGATCCGCCGGAAACCCGGCAGCGCCTCGGGCACATGGAACGGGTGGTGCACAACGAGCGCACGGAACGGCACATCCGCCGAAGCCGCGAAGAACCGGTCCGCCTCGAGGATCTGCTTGGTGCTCAGCCGTCCGTTCGACCAGTTCAGCGAAAAATCCCAGGGCCGTGCCGAGTTGAGCGACAGCACCGCGACGCGCTCGTCCACGAACGCCCGCTGCGAGACCGCGCCCATCCATCGGCGGTACCGTCCCAGCGGGCGCACGAAACGCGCCAGGAGGTTGTATACCGGCAGATCGTGATTGCCCGGCGTCGCCACGATCGGCGACCCCGTCGCTTCGCCGAGCCGACGCAGCAACGACGAGGCCCCCGCGAACTCGCGCGCACGCCCCGCCATCGTGAAATCCCCGCTCGCGACGATCAGGTCCGGCTCGATCTCCGCGATCCGAGACTCCAGCGCGCGCACGATCGCGGGGTCCTCGGTCCCGAAGTGGATGTCCGAGCAGTGGACGATCTTCATCCCGCCCCGACTCCCGCCCCAACACCAGGCCCGTCCCCGGCACGGTCCCAATCGGGACACACCAGCGCCGTCAGACCGCGTTGGTGACACCGAAACTCGAGCGGCGTACGCAGCTCGGCGATCTCTCCGTCGCACGAGACCTCGCACATCGACCGCCCGGTCTCGACCGACAGCGACTCGCACGTTCCCCAGTCCGTCCCCGCATCCCGGCTCAGCCCGCCCAACGCGAGCGAGAAGCACAGCCGAAGGCTCGCGAACGCGCCCTCGTGCGCCGACGCGTACACGCCCAGCGTCCCCGCGGCGAGCGTTGCACGATTGTGCGAGACGATCCCCGCCGCGGCGAGCGGGTTGCACGTCACCAGCAGGCTCCGCGTCCGCCGCTCGGCCTCTCCCCGCTCCGTCGCCATCCGCACGCGGCGCGAAGAGACCGCCCCGAGCCCCCGCGCGAACCGTGCCGCGTTCCGGGTCCAGTCAACGGGCCCCTCGCTCGCGCGGAGCGCTTCGCGGAGTCTGGTCATCTCCGGGACGAACCCGAGCGCCGCCGAGTGCAGGAACACCTCGCCGTTCACCTCGCCGAAATCGACCCGAAGCGGGCGCACACGCGTGAGGTCCATCAACTGCCGATCAATCGCCAGCGGCACACCCAGGTCCTTCGCGATCAGGTTCATCGTCCCCGTCGGGACGACCAGCAGCGACGCTCCAACACCGATCGCGACCCTCGCCCCGGCGTTCACCGTCCCGTCACCGCCCACCGCGACGACGACCTGAGGCTTGGTCTCCCCGAGCCGTTTCATTTGCGCCGGGATCGAATCGGGGAGCGTGCCGAGATCATCGCACTCGGCGTCGTGCGCGCGCAGCGCATCCACGACCCGCGCCGCCCGCTCCGCCGCGTCGCTCCCCTGCCCCGCGACACCGTTGCACAGCACCCCGACGCGCACACCCGTCCATGCGAATGGTCCCGCGTCGCGACCCGGGTCGGGCACCGAACCGGCGGTAGGTGTTTCCTGCATCGTGGGCCTCATTTCACCGGTGCGAATCGAACCACGCCTGCATCGTCGCCTCCGCCGCGTCGCCGTACAGGACCCGGAGCATCTCGTCGGGCAGCGTCCGCCCCCGCAGCATCGGCGCGCTCATCGCGTTGTACCTGTCCGGCTCGACCATCATCAGGTCGGGGTCCGCGATGTTGCTCTCGCCCTCGTAATCGGTCTCGAACATCGTCCGCAGCGCCCAGTATCGGCTCGCATACAGGTCGTACGCCTCCGCCTCGCTGCTCGCGAGTTGAACGCCGAACCGGGGCGAGTCCGGATCGCTGGGCCGCAGGTGCTCGTCGCTGCTCACGATGTCGGACCCGAAGAGGATCCGCCCCTCGAACTCCGTGAACAGCGCCACGAACTCGGCGTTCGTGTGCTTGCTCAGTTCCCGAACCTGCCACTTGGTCGCGCTCGTGTCGAGGATGATCTTCGGGTGCCGCCGCATGATGTCGGCGATCCGCGTCAGGTCTTCAGGAGAGCCGAGCATGTGCGCGATCAGCCAGGGCATGTCATACGCCTCGAGCATGCGCTCGAGCCGGTCGTACTGCTCGTTCTTCGAGCCGTACACGCCCGCATCGGTGTACTTGGTCGCGAACCAGGTGTCGGGGTCGGCGATGTGCGCCATCATCATCATCCCCAGTTCGGCCGCCCGGTCCGCGACCCGCCGCCGCCACGCCCCGTCGATCGCCGCGATCGCGTACGGATCGTCGAACTCGTTGGCGACGTCCCACATCCGCGGCGCCGCCCAGTGCTTCACGCACCGTGCCCCGTACTCATCCGCCCAGATCTCGAGGTTCTCGACGAACCCCGTGGTGAACGACTTTTCCCGGTCCTCGGACATGTACTCCGGGATCGCGATGAACTCGACCGCGTCGCCCAGCACGCCCCGCACCGCCGACGCGTCCTTGAGCTGGGTCTGCGAGTACACCTTCACGACGCCGAACGCGTCGGCGGTCTGCTTCCAGATCGCGCTCGCCCGGGCCCCGTTGATGTGGGCGTGGGCGTCGATGATCGGGCGCACGGGGGCGCCCAGCCGCGCCGCCTCGGCCGCGTAGTCAACGCCGAATCGGTTCGCGGGCGTCGGTGTGCGGCCATCAACGGTTCCGCCGAAGGGAGACGTGGTACGCTTGTCGGTTCCAGACATGCGCCGATGGTAGACGCGACCCCCGACACTTCCGCCCGAAACCCTCAAACCGCACCCGCGGGCGCGGAATCGGCCCGCGCCCCCCGTCTCCCCGGCCCACGCATCGCGCTCGCCCACGACTGGCTCGTCGATAACCGGGGGGGCGAGGCCGTCCTCGCCGACATCGCCGAGGCCGCGCTCGAGCGGGGCGATGCCGGCAACCTCTACACCCTTTTCGACGGGCACGGCGACTACGGCAACGCGATCGACCGTTTCGAGCGACGCGTCAGTGCGCTCAACCCGCTCCCCGCGCGGCGCTGGCTCCTGCCCGCCTACCCGCGGGCGGTGGAGGGGCTGAGCCGGGCGCTCGCCCGCGACCACGCGAGCCGGCCCATCGACCTGCTGATCTCGACGAGTTCAGGACTCATCAAGGGCATCCGACCCCCGCCGGGCGTGCCCCACCTGTGCTATTGCCACGCGCCCGCGCGGTACCTCTGGTCGGCGACCGGCGAGTACACCCGGGGTCTCAAAGGCCGGGTGCGTGCCGTCGGGTTCGGCCTGTTCGGCCATCGGCTCCGCACCTGGGACGCGCGGACCGCCGGCCACGTGGATCAGTTTCTCGCCAACAGCTCGCACGTCCGCGAACAGATCCGCGAGCATTTCCGCCGCGACGCGCGCGTCGTGCACCCGCCCGTGCGCACGGAGATGTTCACGCCCGATCCGACGGTCCCACGCGAGGAATTCTGGTTCTGCTTCGGCGCCCATGAGCCCTACAAGCGGACCGATCTCGCGATCGACGCCGCGATCCGGGCGAACACCCGGCTCGTCATCGCCGGTGGCGGGTCGGCGATCGCGTCGCTCAAGAAGCACGCCGCGAGCGCACCCTCGGGACTCATCGAGTTCAAGGGCCGGGTCACCGACGACCAGCTGATCGATCTCTACCGGCGCGCGCACTGCCTGATCTACCCGCAGATCGAGGACTTCGGCATCGTCGCCGTCGAGGCCCAGGCGTGCGGTTGCCCCGTCGTCGCGCGGCGCGCGGGCGGCGCGCTCGATTCGGTCATCGATGGATCAACGGGCGTGCATTTCGACGGCGACGAGCCCGTCGCGATCGTCGCCGCGGCGGCGAGGCTCCCGGCCCACCCCCACGATGCGTGCCGCGCCAACGCCGAGCGGTTCTCCACCGAACACTTTGAGCGCACGATCGCATCCATCATCGACGAGATGCTCTCGTAGATACCGTCCTCTCGGCACGGGCCCGAACCGGATCACACCGGCTTGGCGGCCGAGTTCTGATAGATCTTCGTCTTGAGGATCTGCCCCACGTAGATCTCGTGGTCGGCCTCGAGGTCGAAGTGCCGCACCACCTCGCAGTCGAACGCCGCGATGCAGCGCGTGGGCACCGGCGCGCCGGAGGCCAGGACCTCGTGCGGGATGCTGTCGAACGGGTCGCCCCCGCCCACCGGCTCGCCGCCCTGCGGGAACTTGTGGCTCAGCAGACGGTCGTCGGGATCGACCACGCACAGGGCAAAGTGGTGGCTGTCTCGGATAAGCGGCTCGATCGAGTGACCCTTCCGCGCCGCGACGGCGAGCAGCACGGGCTCTTCGGCGCACTGGTGGGCCGTGAGCACGCGGATCCCCGATCGGTCGCCCTCGTGCTCGGCGGTGATGATGTAGACGCCGCGCGGGAAGTACATCATCGCGTCCGATGCCGGTGCATCGCGGGCGGGCGTGCCAAGCGGGGGCACGCTCTGGCTATTCGGTTCGGCTCCACCCGAGTTGGTCATCTCATTCCCTGAATCGACGAGCCCCGCGCACGAGACGGTGCGGTCCCGGCGCCACCCCGCGCGAGTCTACCGGATGCGGCGCAAGCCCGTAAACGGCCCGTGATCAGGGCTGTACCCGCAAACATCGCCGGATTCGGCTCGTCGCATCAGCCGTCTCCGACAGGTTTTCCACAGAATGCCCACAGAATCAGGGTAATGTTCGGTTCATCGTCAAAAATCTCGTCCAATGGGCAAGTCGTGGGGCAAAAGGGGCGATGATGTGTTGCGTTGTGGGGCAGAGTAGGGCATAATCCCACAACACATCCGCGGCGTGGGGCGAGCAGGAGGCGGCGTTCCCACCGTGGGGTCTTCGAGAGACCGGCAGCCAGAGGCCGGGGCAGGAACGCCCATGACCGCACTGGACAACACCGAATCGGGACGCACCCGTGCTCTTCACCGGACAGGCCGAGATCACGATCGACGCGAAGCAACGGCTCGCCGTTCCTTCGAAGTTTCGTGCGCGCCTGCCGGAGCCCGCGGATCCCGAGACCCCGACGGCGTGGTACTGCGTGCCCTGGCCGGACGGTTCGATTCTCAGGCTGTACCCGGGGGTGACGTTCGAGAATCAGGCGTCGCTGCTGGACGATTCGCTGACCGCCGGGAGCGACGCGGCGAAGATCGACACCAGCCTGTTCGGCTTTGCCGAGCACCTGGAGATGGACAAGAACGGGCGCGTTCGGCTCCCCAAGTGGCACCTGGACCTGGTCGAGATGCCGGGCGAGGTGATCGTCGTGGGCGCACGGAACCGGCTCGAGGTGCATGCCCGGGCCGGGTGGCAGGCGAACATCAAGGACCGCTTCCGCGAGATGGCGGCCCTCATCGAGAAGACAGAACGAACAGACCGGCGGCGTGGGGACGACGCATGACGATCATGCACATCGCTCCCGGACGCGACGCCGAGACGGAACACACCCGCGCGGGCGAGTCGGCATGGTCGCCGATGCGCCTCGGGGTGCAAGCGATCGGGCGGTTTGGCCACCGCTCCGAGCGTTGATGCTGCACGCGGCTTGGCACAGGACGCCGGGCCGGCCCTTGAAGGACTCGCCGCGATCGAGGACGACGCGGCGGGACGCGAGCCCAGGGACGGGTGGCGGCGCAGGGACGCACCGCCGACGCACGGGGGCGCAGCGAAATTGATGTGCTCGGCTCGCCGACGCGGGCCGAGTGCTTTCCGGGTTCGATGGCAGCGCCGTCGAGCCTGAAGCGGCCTGAGTCGGCGATTCCGATCGCCGGGATTCGACAGTTCGTGACCGGCGGCGGAGCGACTCCCACCACGACCTCCCCAAGCCCCGCTGCCAACCTCCCCGCGCCCGCCGAGTCCCACCTCGGCGGGCGTTCGTTTTTGGAGTTCAGGCGTGTGCGCACGAAAACGCCCGGCAGAAGCCGGGCGTCGGTGTTGCTGGTTCTCGGATGGGCCGAGCGACCTCAGTCGGCTCGCTTCACTGATTCGATCAGGATCGGCTCGACCGGCACATCCCCGTGCCCCGCCTTGTTGGTCGTCGGGACGTCTTTGATCGCGTCGATGACGTCCATGCCCTCGACGACCTTCCCGAAGACGGCGTACCCAGCGCCGTCGCGGGGCTGGTCCAGGAAGTCGTTATCACTGACGTTGATGAAGAACTGATTGGTCGCCGAGTCGGGCTGGTTGCCGAGCCTCGCCATCGCGAGGGTGCCCCGGGTGTTGCTGAGCCCGTTCTCCCACTCGTTCTTGATGCCGCCCCGTGAGCCCTGTCGCTGCTTCATATCCGGGGTGAACGCCCCCCCTTGGATCATGAATCCCTCGATCACGCGGTGGAAGATCGTCCCGTCGTACTCACCCGCGTCGGCGTAGGCGAGGAAGTTCTCGGTCGAGATCGGGGCGTTCTCAGCGTCCAGCTCGATTGTGATGTTGCCCTTGCTCGTTGAGAGTATGAGTCGCATTCGCACTCCGATTTTTATAGGAACTCACAGACTCATCGACTCTAGACGCCCGCGGATTCAATTTCCCGCGGTCGGATTCACAGTTCGTCTCAACGCATGAAATGGGGAGGTACCCGTAGAACCATCGATCCGTGGTTTTACGGGGCCGACAGTTGAATTCGCCAACGAATCGGAGTGCAGCCGACCCCGGAGAACACCGATTCTTGGGATCGATGTCGCGGTGCCTTGACCGTGGTGCGATTGCTGTTCGGAGAGATGTGATTTGCACACGCCTGATAGAAGAATCGAGCACGCAAGGAGCCCGGTTGCGCGGAGACACCCGAAGTCGACGCGATCGGGCGTTGTGCTGCTGTGCGTCGTCGTCGGAACCGCGTTTCTCGCGTTCGGTGCCCGGACCATCGCCGAGGGCCGCGCGGGCGATCATGAGATCGTGGTCGGCGGGTTGCTTGGTGTCCTGGGTATCGCCGTGCTCCTCATCGGGATGCTCTCGTTCGCCCTGTTGCGTTCGTCGTTTGTAACGCGCAGGGCCTCCGACACGCTCTCGGCCAGGCTCCGAATCGCGAGCGACAACGCGGGGATCGGCTTCTGGGATCGCGACCTGCGCACGGGCCGGCTCGAGTGGGACGCGACGATGCACCGGATCTACGGGACCGATCCCGCGATCACCACGCCGTCGTCTGAGCTCTGGACCGGGATTGTCCATCCCGACGACATCGAGCAAACCAACAAGCTGTTCAACGACGCGGTCAAGGGATTGGGGAACTTCGAGACGACCTTCCGGATCGTGCGCCCGGACGGTGCCATTCGCGATGTGCGCACGTCCGCGACCGTGGTCCGGAACGAGTCGGGAATCGCCGAACGCGTCGTCGGCGCGAACTGGGATGTTACCGACCAGGCGGAGACCGAGCGTCGGCTCGAGAACACGGCGACCCGTCTCTCGCTCGCGATGCAGGCCGCCCGTATCGGGCTCTGGGATGTTCGCCTCCCGCCCGACAGCGACCGTCTCGAGACCCAGCAGGCGACCTGCGACGAGATGCTGCACAAAATGCTCGGCTACGACCCGGGCGAGCTCAACTCACCGAACACGCAGTGGCACGCGCTGTGCCATCCGGATGATCTCGACGAGATGCGCGACAGGTGCCGGGGGTACCTCCGGGGTGAAGACGCCGGCTACCGGTGGGACTATCGCGTGCGCGCGAAGTGGGGGGACTGGGTCTGGATCCACGATGCCGGCAAGGTCGTCGAGCGCGATTCGATGGGACGCCCCACGCGGATGGTCGGCGTGCGGATGCTCGTCGATGAGCAGAAACGAAGCGAGACCGCGCTGCGGTCCGTGGTGTGCATGAACCGGAACGACGGCGAGGACGCGCTCGAAGGAATGGCGCGATCGCTCGCCGAGGCGTTCGATGTCATGTTCGTCGGGATCGCACGTTACTCCGATGAATCCGGCACACGGCGAGCAGACCTCATCGGCGGCTGGCACCGCGGCGAGCCCGCCGAACCCGTGACGTACGACCTCGCCGGGACGCCCTGCGAGATCGCATCAGAGCAGGACTTCTGCATCTTCAACACCGGGGTGTGCGATCGGTTCCCCGCCGATGCCATGCTCGATGAGATCGGCGCGGACTCGTACGCGGGTGCGACGATCGTCAGCAGCGACGGCACACCGCTGGGTGTGCTGCATGTTGTCGATGACAAACCGCTTCACGATCACTTCGACTACGAGGCGGTGCTCACGGTCTTCGCGGCTTGGGCCGCGACGGAATTCGAGCGGATGGAACTCGAGTCCACGCTGCGCAAGGCGAGGGACGAGGCGGAGCGCACGAGCGAGTTCAAGAGCACCCTGGTGGCGAACGTGAGCCACGAGATCCGCACCCCGTTGTCCGCGATGATCGGCTACGCCGAGCTGCTCTCCGAGAACGCGGACCGCAGCCCCCAGGCGGTCGCGGACTTCGCGTCAACGATCGCGCGGAACGGCGCGCAGCTGCTGGCGCTCGTGAACGACCTGCTCGATTGCTCCAAGATCGGGGCGGGTCTGATGAGCATCGAGCAGGTCCCGGCGTCGCCCGGTGAGATCGCGAGCGACGCGATCGAGTTGCTCGGCCACCGCGCGGTCGCCAAGGGCATCGCGCTCGAGGTCCGGTGCGAGTCTCCGATCCCCTCGCTGGTCATCTCCGATCCCGCGCGGATGAGGCAGATCATCGTGAACCTGGTCGGCAACGCCGTGAAGTTCACCGAATCCGGAACGGTGACCCTCGGCGTCGGGTACGACAACGACGCGCAGACACTCCGCTTCGTGATCGAAGACACCGGCATCGGTATCGACCCGGAGGCGATGGGGTCGCTGTTCGCGCCCTTCAGGCAAGCGGAAGCGTCCACGACTCGACGGTTCGGCGGCACCGGGCTCGGGCTGAGCATCAGCCGCGACCTTGCACATCTGCTGGGCGGCGAGATCACCGTCGAGAGCGAGCGGGGCGTGGGGAGTGTGTTCACGGTGTCGCTGAACGCGCCGCCCGCCGAGGGCGCGATCATCCAGAACCCCGAGGCCTTCTTCGCGGCCTGCGCCGGGGTTCGCCCACGGATTTCCGAGATCGGGCCGGTCCGCCCGGCGATGCACGGCGTCAACGTCATGCTGGTCGAAGACAGCCGCGACAATCGCCGACTGCTGTCATTCCACCTGCAGCGCGCCGGGGCCCGCGTCGTCGAAGCGGGGACGGGGGCCGAGGCGCTGTGCCTGATCGCCGAGCGTCCCGATGTGGACCTGATCGTCACCGATCTTCAGATGCCGGTGCTCGATGGGTA
>DDFO01000044.1:54873-55831 GCA_002337215.1 Phycisphaerales bacterium UBA1926
GATGCCGGTGCTCGATGGGTACGCCTTGGTCGAAGAACTCCGCGCAACCGGCAACCGGACGCCGATCATCGCGTTGACGGCGAACGCGTCCCGGGAAGACGAGGCCCGCTGTCTTTCGGTTGGTTGCGATGCCTACGAGACCAAGCCGATCTCGCGCGAGCATCTGATCGGCGTCTGCCTCCGCGTTCTGGGGCGCGAGGAGGAGGGGTCAAGGGCGGCGTAGCGCACCGCGTGTGCAACCCGTGCGCGGGGCACGCTCATCCAGAGCCGGTCACGGCTGCGCGGCGATGCGGTCCTTGTACCAGCGGTACGAGTCTTTCGGCGTGCGCACGCCGGTCTCGAAGTCCACGTGGACGAGCCCGAAGCGTTTGGTGTAGCCGTACGCCCACTCGAAATTGTCCATGATCGACCAGTGGAAGTAACCGCGGACGTCCACGCCGTCGGCGATCGCGCGGGCGAGCTGGTCGAGGTGGCGATCGACGTAGTCGATGCGGGCCGGGTCGTGGACCGCGCCGTCCTTGGCGACCCAATCGGTGCTCGCGAGCCCGTTCTCGGTGATGTAGACCGGGAGCTTGTACCGCTCGGCGAGCAGCCTGGGACCCCAATAGAGCGCCTCGGGGGTGACGGGCCAGTCCATCATCGTGCGCGGGTGCCCGGGGCCGAACGGGAGGGCGATCGGCTCGCCGTCCGGGCCGGCCTTGACGCGCGTGCCCTGGTAGATGTTGACCCCGTAGAAATCGAGAGGCTGGCTGATGATCCTGAGCTCATCGTCGGTGTAGTCGGGGAGCTCGTCGATGACGGGGCCGTAGGACCGGTCGGGGTACTTGCCCAGGATGACCGGATCGGCGTAGAGGGCGTTTGAGAACGACCAGCCCTCGCCCTGGGCGCAGCGCTCGAACATGAACCGGCGGGTCGCCTCGATGTCGGCGGGTGAGTCGGTGTCGGGATAGCCCGCCAC
>DDFO01000044.1:55895-57370 GCA_002337215.1 Phycisphaerales bacterium UBA1926
GAGTCGGTGTCGGGATAGCCCGTCACGCCGACGGGGGCCCAGCCGATCTTGTGGTCGTCGGCGTGCGCACGGATCCGGGCGACCGCGTGCCCGTGGGCGACCAGCGAGCGGTGGAGGATCACCAGCACCTCGCGCCGCGGGAGCGTGAGCCCCGGCGCGTGCGCGCCCATCGAGTGGCCCAGCCCGACGAAGCACTGCGGCTCGTTGAGCGTCATCCAGTGCTTGACCCGGTCGCCCAGTTTGCTGACCACCGCCTCGGTGTAGTCGGCGAACCACTTGGCGCTGTCGGGGTTCATCCACCCGCCCCGCTCGTGGAGCACCTGCGGGAAATCCCAATGGAAAAGCGTCACCCAGGGGTCCACGCCGCGGGCGAGCAGCGCGTCGACCAGCCGGTCGTAATAGCCCAGCCCCTTGTCGCAGACCGCACCGTCGCCCGCCGGCATGACGCGGTTCCACGAGACGCTGAAGCGGTAGGCGCCCACGCCCAGATCACCGATCAGGGCCGCGTCCTCGTCAACCTTGTTGTAGGAGTCGCAGGCGGTCGCGCCCGTGTGCCCGTCGTTGACGAAGCCCGGGCGATCGCAGCAGACATCCCAGACGCTCGGCGTGCGCCCGTCGGCGTCCACGGCGCTCTCGATCTGATACGAGGACGAAGCGACACCCCACAGGAAGTCACTCGGGAATCGGGGGGTCGATGAGGACATCGGGGCTCCGGCGTGTGGGGAATCGGGAAGAGGCGAGACGGTTTCGGGACGGCGTGCGTTCGGTGGAAGCAGTCAGGGTAGGACATCGGCGCGTGCCCGCGGGCGTCCCACCGATCGCCCGTAATCGCCGGGCTCGAACAGGCGGAGCCGGGCGGGGTCGATCGAGAGCGCGACGCTGCCGGTCGAGCCGAGCCCTTCGCGCGAGGGAAGACGGAACACGAGCGGCGTGCCATCGGCCGCGCGGGCGTGCAGATCGGTCTGCTCGCCGAGCGGCTCGGCCATGTCGATCACGATCTCGAGGAGCCGGCCGCCTGCGCGCGCGCCGTCGATCGCCGCGGGGTCGGTCAGTTCCTGGACCGCCTGCGGGCGGATCCCCAGCGCGATCGGCGTCGTGCCCTGTCCGATCCGCTCGCGGGCCGCGTCGTCGATCTCGGCATCGGGGACGGTCAGAGAAATGGGCCCCGAGACGAACCGTGTCTCATCGCCGGCGCGTTCGAGGCCGCCCTCGAAGAAGTTCATCGGGGGGGTGCCGATGAACCCGGCGACGAACCGGTTTGCCGGGCGGTCGAACACCTCGAGGGGTGTGCCCAACTGCTGCACCTCGCCGCCCGCCATGACCACGATCATGTCGCCGAGGCTCATCGCCTCCTCCTGGTCGTGGGTGACATAGATCGTTGTGGTCTTCAGCCGTTTGTGGAGCGACTTGAGCTCGGCCCGGGTCGAGCCCCGCAGCTTCGCGTCGAGATTTGAGAGCGGCTCGTCGAACAGGAA
>DDFO01000044.1:57584-60806 GCA_002337215.1 Phycisphaerales bacterium UBA1926
ACGGTCATGTGCGGGTAGAGCGCGTAGTTCTGGAAGACCATCGCGATGTCGCGGTCCTTGGGGGCCACGTCGTTGACGACACGGCCACCGATCGTGATCGTCCCCTGGCTGACCTCCTCGAGACCCGCGACCATCCGCAGGGTGGTGCTCTTGCCGCAGCCGCTGGGGCCGACGAGGACGCAGAACGAACCATCGGGGATCGTGACGTCGACATCGCGGACGGCCTCGACCCCGCCCTCGTACACCTTACACACGCCGTTCAGGATCACGTCCGCCACGTCGGCCTCCACACGATCGGATCTCATCTTGCAGGGCCGGAACAAAACCGGTGCGAGTCGAGATGAAACACATGGTAGCGACCGTTCGAATCGACTATATTATGACAAAGCCGTAACAGTTACGGACCGATGAGGTTGTAATTTGACGTTGAGGTCGTCGCCGGGGTCTGGTGTTCATCACCGGACGAGCGATGGCTTGACAGAAACCAGCGTCGCTGACTACGGGCCAAGGGACCCGCGGCGTGCGACAGAGAATAGAGAGGCACGGGATGAAGCCGATCGATTATACTTGTCTGCTCGCCGCGGGGGGTCTCTTTGTCCCCGCGACCAACGCGCAGCCGACACTCGCCGACGAGGGGTACAGCCTCATCTGGCAAGACGAGTTCAGCGGTTCGGCCGTCGATGGCTCCAACTGGGAGTTCATGTACGGCACGGGTGCCCAGTTCGGCCTCAACGGCTGGGGCAACAACGAGCTGCAGTACTACACCGACCGCCCCGAGAACATCCGTGTCGAGAACGGCGAACTGCTGATCACCGCGCAGCGGGAGAACTACGGCGGACGCGACTACACGTCCGCTCGCATCCGGTCCTTCGGCCGGTTCTCGGCCCGCTACGGGCGCTTTGAAGCCCGCATCAAGCTCGCCGTGGGCGAGGGCCTCTGGCCCGCGTTCTGGATGATGCCCGAGAACAGCGTCTACGGCGGCTGGCCGCTCAGCGGCGAGATCGACATCATGGAGGCATCGCAGGACGCGTCGTATGTCTCCGGAGCGATCCACTTCGGCAGCGCCGGCAATCGCGTATTCCGCTCGAACGGGATCGGCGGCAGCTTCGGCAACGAGTTCCATACCTACGCGGTCGAGTGGGAGCCCGACCGGATCCGCTGGTATCTCGACGACCAGCTCTTCATGGCACAGTTTGAGAACAACTGGTTCTCTGGGGCCGCGCCGTCGGACCCGAACGCGCCGTTCGACCAGCCCTTCCACCTGCTGCTGAACATGGCGGTCGGGGGCAACTTCGTGCCCAACCCGGACGCCGGCTCGCCGTTCCCCAAGACCATGGCGGTCGATTACGTCCGCGTCTATGAGCAGCTCCAGGTCCCGTTCAACGGGGAACCGGCTGACCTGACGCAGCGCGTCGAGGCCGAGGATTACGACCACGGCTATGCCGGCCAGTCGTACAGCGATACGTCGCTGTTCAACGAGGGCGGGGAGTACCGTCTCGAGAACGGCGTCGACATCGAGGTCAGCAGCGCGGGAGGGTACAACGTCGGGTTCCTCAGCCCCGGCGAGTGGATGGAGTACACCATCGAGATCCCGGAGACGGGCCGGTACCGGATCGACGCCAGCGTCGCGTCGCAATCGTCGGGCGGCTCATTCCGCCTGCTCTTCGACGGGACCGACTTCGGTGCCGACTTCATCGTCCCGAGCACCGGGGGCTGGCAGAACTGGGTCACGACGACCGCCGAGATCGAGATCCCCGCGGGGGAATACGTGATGCGGTTCGAGAACACGAGCAGCACGGGTCAGGGCTTCAACGTCGACTGGTTCGGTGCCGAGCAGACGTCCGGCCCGTGCCTCGCCGACATCGCGCTCCCCCAGGGCGTGCTCGATCTCAGCGACATCTCCGTGTTCGCGAGCTCGTTCCAGAATCAGATCTTCCTGGCGGACCTCGCCGAGCCGTTCGGCGTCTATGACCTCGCCGACATCTCCGCGTTCGTCGAGTCGTTCACGAGCGGCTGCCCGTAACCGGGAGCCCGCAATCCACAGACTGATCAGGCCCGGCGCACGCCGGGCTTTTTCTTTGCCCGCCCGCCGAGCGACCCGGCGTTACCCCTTCACCGCGCCCGCGGTCAGCCCCGCGATGAAATCGCGTTGCAGCAGCATGAACAGGATCATGACGGGCGCGACCGATACGAGCGTCGCCGCCATCTGCAGGCCGTAGTCCTGGTAGTAGTTGCCCTTGAGCTGCGCGATCGCGACCGCGAGCGGGTACTTCTCGGGCGATTGGAGCACGACCTGCGGCCCGATGAAGTTGTTCCACCACGCGAGGAACGTGATGAGCATGAACGCGCCGACCATGGGCCGGAGCAGGGGGAGCACGATCGTCGCGAACGCGCGGAGCTCGCCGCACCCGTCGATGCGTGCCGCCTCGAGCAGCTCACGCGGCACGGACTGCACCGTTGCCTGCCGGAACAGGAAGACTCCGAACGCGGGGGCGAACGCCGGGAGCAGCAGGCCCCAGTACGTGTCGAGCAGTCCGAGGTGGTAGAGCAGCTCGTACGTCGGCGCGAGCAGCAGGGGGGGCGGGATGATCAGCGCGCCGAGCACGAGCGCCGTGATCAGCCCCTTGCCCCGGAACTCGAACCGCGCGAGGGCGTAGCCCCCCGCGGCGCAACAGAGCGTCGCGCCCACCGCGGCGACCGAGGCGAGGAACACGGAGTTGATCAGCGCGAGCCCGAGCCTGGCTTCCCTGAAGAGCGTGACGAAGTTGACGACCGTGAGGCGGTCCCACGCGACGCCGAAGAACCCGTCGCCCGACGGAAGGAACAGCGACCCGCCCTGATCGGCGAGCGATTTGAACGACGTCGTGACCATCCAGACCATCGGCACGAGCGTGACCATCGCGAGCGTGAGCAGCACGGCGTGCAGCGCGAGCGACCGCGGGCGCGGCCTGGGCAGGGGGCTGAGCAGCGCGCGGAAGACTCTTCGCGTCATGCCGTCCCCCTGCGTTGCAGCGCGAGCTGGCTGAGCCCGACCGTGAAGAGGAAGACCGCGATGAGCCACCCGATCGCGCTCGCGTAGCCCAGGTCGCCCACCTCGAAGGCCTGCTGGTAGAGGTACATCACGAGCGTGAGCGCGCGGTTCTCGGGGCCGGCACCGCCGTAAGGGGTCTGCCCGAAGATGATGAACGGGAGCTCGAAGAGCTGGACGCTGCCGATGATCGA
>DDFO01000044.1:60911-65433 GCA_002337215.1 Phycisphaerales bacterium UBA1926
AGGACGCTGCCGATGATCGAGAGCAGCACGACGAACGTCCCCACGGGCCGGATCGCGGGGAGCGTGACGTGCCAGAACCGCTGGGTCGCGTTGGCGCCGTCGATGCGTGCGGCCTCGGTGAGCGAGCGGTCCACGTTCTGGAGGGCCGCGAGGAAGTAGATCATGTTGAACCCGACGTACATCCACAGCGCGGTGATGATGAGCATCGGGAGGACGTGGACCTGGAGCCAGGAGAAATCGGGGTCGAACCCGAAGGCCCGGTGCAGCAGGCTGTTCACCAGCCCGGTCTTCTTCTCGAACATCAGCGAGGCGAGCATCCCGCTGAACACGAGCCCGACGAGCTGCGGGCTGAAGAAGATCAGCCGGTAGAGCGCCCTGCCCCGGAGCCCCGGCCTGTTGAGCGCGAGCGCCAGCAGCAGCGCGAGCGGGAGCTGCACGAAGACCGAGCCCGCGGTGAAGATCAGCGTGTTCCGCGCCGCCTTCCAGAACAGCGGGTCGCTCAGCAGCATCCGGAAGTTCTCGAGCCCGACCGAGGCGCCGGCGCCCGGGCCGAACGTGCGCTCGGTCGAGAGCAGCAGCGACCGCGCGAGCGGGTAGGCGAGGAAGACCGCGAAGGTAACGAGAAAGGGCGAGAGCAGGATGTAGGGCGTCGCCCTGTTCCGTGAGCGCATGATCAGTTGTCACCCTCCGGATTCAGGGGGCGAATTTCGGTTTCCGGGGCTTGGGGGGCGGGTGGGGCTCCCGGGGGTGCCGGGGCCCCGCTCGGAACGGGGTCCCCGGGACCATCGCGGAAGACCGCCGTCCGCGCCATCTGTCTCGCGACCTCCGCGTGCGCCCGCTCGAGGCTCGCCATCGCGATGGGAAGCAGGTCGTCGGGCGTGTGCACGCCGCGCTGCTGGGCGGTGCGCAGCGTGCGCATGCCCGCGTCCCCGAGCCGTTCGATGGCGCGGCGTGCGTACGGCGACGACGAGCGGGGCGGGATGTGCGGCGCGAGCTCGATGTACATCCGCCCCTTCGCCTGCCCGCCGAAGTACGGATCGGGCTCGTCGTACACCGGGTCGGCCCAGTGGGCGCGCACCGGTGTGATGATGTCGCCCGTCCGGTACAGCTCGCGGGCGAGCTCGTCGGAGAAGTAGAGATACTTCGCGAACGCCCAGCACGCCTCGAAGTCGGGCGCGGTCTTGGGGATCGCGAGCATCGTCCCGCCCCAGACGCTCGTCCGCCGGCCGCCCGGCTCCCACGCGGGCAGCGGCATCAGCCGCATCTTCCCGCTCAGCGACGCGACCTCCTTGTTCCAGACGTCGCACATCCAGTCCGGGAAGAAGTAGCAGACCGCGTACCCGTCTTCCTTGAGCTTGTTGCCCGACATCGAGAAATCGGGCACCTCGCACGCGATCCGGTCCGGCCCGACGCACCACGAGACCATCCTCGCGAGAAGCCTCGCGTTCGTCTCGGTCGCGAGCGTGAGCGCCCCCGTCTCGTCGAACAGCTGGCCCCCGCCCTGGAGCAGCAGCAGATCGACCTTGTCGAGATCGGTCGGCCAGAACGCGAGTGGGTAGCGGTCGATGTCGCCGTCCCCGTCGAGGTCGGCCCGCAATGGCGCGAGCGTGCGCGCGAAGTCATCCCATGTCTCGATCGCCTCGAACGCTGCGGTGTCCACCCCCGAGGCCTCGATGAGGTCGCGGCGGTACCCGAGCATGACGGGGTGCACGTCGTGGGGGATGCCGAAGATGTGGCCGTCCCGAGTCCACGGGCCGAACGACGCGGGGTTGACCGCGTCGATCAGCCCCTCGGCGCGCAGCCGGTCGGTCAGGTCGGTGAACCCCACGCTCTCGATGGGCCCGGTGAACGCCCGGCCCGCGATGCCGCGCTCGACCTCGATGAGATCGGCGGTCGGCACCCCGGCAAAGAAGCCCCCGAGCATCCGCTGCTCGACCACCGCGAGCGCGAGCTGCTGCATCGACACGTCGGGATCGGTCCGCTCGTTGCGTTCCGCGATCAGCGGGCGGTACATCTCGGCGTGCGGCTTGGCGAAGGTCCAGAAGACCAATCCCTCGGCCTCGTCCGCCTCGGAGCGCACCGCGACCAGCACGCTCGAAACGCATGCGAGCCCAAGGACGATCCAGACTCCGAGCGAGCGGTTCCGCACGCCGCGAATATACACGCGACTCCCCTTCTCACGCCGAGCCGAGTGCTCAGCGTTTCCGCAGCACGACCCCGTCCGTGCGCAGGCGCACGGGGTGCGCGGGCTTGATGCCCGTCGAGCCGTTGATCTCGAACCGCGTCGCGTGCTTGATCCGCAGCGATTGCGGCGTGGGGTCGTTGAGCGACCGGGTCAGCCATCGGGCGGCCTCGACGCCCAGTTGCTCGGCGTTCTGGCAGACCGAGGTGTAGGGCGGGAACGTTCTCTTGCGGACCTCGCTGTCGTCGAAGCCGACGATCGAGAACTCCTGGGGCACGTGGATCGAGAGCTCCAGGCAGCGGTGCAGGGCGCCCACCGTCGAGAGGGGCGTCGTGAAGTAGACCGCCGTCGCGGGGTCGTCGAGCGAGAGGATGCGGTCCATGGTTTCCGCGCCCGACTCGGGGCTCGACGGGAGCGGCACGATCAGGTCCTGGTCGATCTCGATGCCGTGCTTGTGGAGCGCCTCGAGGTACCCCGCTTCCCGGTCGCGGTGGTCGGAGTCCATCACGGTGTGCGCGCCGAGGGCGATCCGCGTGTGCCCCTGGAAGATCAGGTGCTCGACGGCGCGCACGCTGTCGATCCGCGAATCGGCGTAGACATAGTTCAGGCCCGGCGTCTCGCTCCGGTCGGCGACGATGATGCAGGGGAACCCCTCCCCGGCGATCTCCTGGGCGATCGTCGCGCCCGACAGCGTGCGCACGATCACACCCCGCACACCCTTGCGCCGGAAGAACCGCGTGAAACTCTCGCCTTCCTGCTTGTCCCGGCTCAGGTTCACGATCGTGACGTCGAAACTCTGCTCGTTGATGCCCTGGAGGATACCCGCGAGCATGGCGCTCTCGAAGTCGCCGAAGTTCGTGCGCACGGGGTCGGAGGGATAGACGAGGCCGATGACGTTGCTGGGCGTCTTGCTCATCGACGGGACGTAGCCCAGCCGGTTGGCGACGTCGATGACCTTCTGCTTGGTCTCGAGGTTGACCTCGGGATGGTCGTTGAGAGCGCGCGAAACGGTCGCGACCGAGACGCCGACTTCCTTGGCGATTTTGCGAACCGAGGCCATCCCACACTCCTGGGGCCGGGCTGGGCCTGACGCCCGGCCGGGTGATTCGGACAAGACGATCTGGACGGGGGTGCCGTCGAGACGCCAACGTGAAACAGTTACAGTGTAGCCAATCCCACTGTGCGGCCCAAACCCCAATCTGGAACCCCCGGAACGAGCCCGCCATATCCGCTCGGAACACCGAAATACGCCGTATCCGGGATTGCCGGTTTGTCCGAGAACCTTGTAACTGTTACGATCTGTTCATGCCACATTTCAACCTTGCCCGCGTGCTGTTCGTGTTCTCTTGCGTTCTCGCGTTGCTGGTGTCGCCGGCCTGCGCCGTTCATGGGACGGCGGATCACCATCCCGATCATCAGGCCGAAGGGCCGATCCCGGTGCGCATCGAGAAGACCGCCGACGGATACAGGATGCTCCGGGGGGGCGAGCCTTACTTTGTGCGCGGTGCGGGGGGCGGGGGCAACCTCGCGAAGCTCGCGGCCGCGGGGGCGAACTCGGTTCGCACCTGGCACATCGATAACGCGCAGCGCGTGCTCGACGAGGCGCACGCAAACGGTCTGACGGTGCACATGGGCATCTGGATCGGGCACCCTCGTCACGGGTTCGACTACGGCGATCAGGCCGCGATCGAGCGGCAGCGGCAGATGGTCCGCGACGCGGTCACCGAGTTCAAGGACCACCCCGCGCTGCTCGCGTGGGGAGTCGGCAACGAGGTCGAATTGATGAGCGACCCGCGGCTGGTCTTCGGTGAGTTGAACGAACTCGCGAAGATCGTGAAGTCGATCGACCCCCATCATCCGACCGATGTCGTCATCGCGGGGGGCGAGCCCGAGAAGATCCACGCGTTCATCGAGTTGTGCCCCGACGTCGATCTGCTGGCGGTGAACTCGTACGCGGCCGACATCGCGGGCGTGCCCGCCACCCTGAAGCGAAGCGGCTACGACGGCCCGTACCTCGTCACCGAGTGGGGTCCTCGCGGGCACTGGCAGAGCCCGAAAGCCCCGTGGGGCGCGCCGCTCGAGCAGACGAGCACGGAGAAGGCCGAGTCGTTCCGGATGGGCTACGAGACCGCGATCGCGTCTGCGCCGGACCGCTGCCTGGGTTCGTACGTGTTCCTCTGGGGCCAGAAGCAGGAAAAGACCGCGACGTGGTACGGCATGATCCTGCCCACCGGGGAGACGACCCAGGCGCTCGACATGATGACCGAGCTGTGGACGGGTGAGCAGCCCGACCAGCACGCGCCGACGATCAGCCCGATCGTGTCTTCGGTGACGCAGAGC
>DDFO01000044.1:65528-107556 GCA_002337215.1 Phycisphaerales bacterium UBA1926
GCGCCGGGGGCGGCGATCCGGGCGCGCGTCGAGGCCCGCGACGCGGACGGGGATGACCTCGCCTACGAGTGGCTGATCGTCGCCGAGTCGCAGGTTGTCAGCGCCGGGGGCGATCCCGAGAAATCGCTGCAGGAATATCCCGAGCTGACCGTCCAATCCAACGCGAGCGCGAGGCTGAACGCACCGAGCGAGGCGGGCGAGTATCGGCTCTTCGTGACGGTGCGTGACGGCACCGGGCGGGCGGCGACCGCGAACACGCCGTTCAAGGTCGAGTGATCGGCGATCGGGTTCCCGGCCGTTCGACGGGCGGATCTGGATGGTTCAGTACTTCAGCACGCCGTGCACGCTCTCGCCGTGGGCACCGAGTTTCTTCCGGCCCTCCAGAAACTGGAGCTCGATGAGCACCGTGATGCCGACGATCTCGGCGCCGATCTTCTCGGCAAGGTCGCACTTGGCGCGCATGGTGCCGCCGGTCGCGAGCACGTCGTCAACGAGCAGAATCTTCTGGCCCTTGCTGATCGCGTCGGCGTGGATCTCGAGGCGGTCGGTCCCGTATTCGAGGTCGTAGTTCATGCCGTGCACGGCGCGCGGCAGTTTGCCCGGCTTGCGGACCGGGACGAACCCCGCCGAGAGCGCCTGGGCGATCGCGGTCCCGAAGATGAACCCCCGGCTCTCGGCACCGACGACGAGCTCGACACCTTCGCCCCGGTAGGGGTTCGCCATGAGTTCGACGGC
This sequence comes from Phycisphaerales bacterium UBA1926, assembly GCA_002337215.1. Lineage (GTDB taxonomy): Bacteria > Planctomycetota > Phycisphaerae > Phycisphaerales > UBA1924 > UBA1926. The sequence continues at coordinate 66,264 of DDFO01000044.1, forward strand.
GAGCGACAGCGCCGATGGATCGGCGAGCAGCGGGGTCATGTCCTTGAAGTTCACGCCCGCCTTGGGGAAGTCGGGGACATCGAGGATGAGCTTGGGGAGTTCGGATTCGTGCACGGCTCAGGGCTCCGAAGACGGTGGTCGGCGTGATTGCGACGAACGCGATGGGGCCCGTCGTCGGGAGAGCATACCCGCCCCTCGTGGGGCGCATATCGTCCGTTCTATGGCTACACCCCGCAAATCATCGCCCGCCGCCGCGCTGGAGATCGTCGAGCCCATCGGCATGCGGGTCCTGATCCGCAAGGACGACGACAAGAAGCAGACCAAGAGCGGGCTGCACCTGCCCGACAAGATCGAGATCCCGACGCTGACGGGGCGGATTGTCGCCATCAGCACGCAGATCGAGAGCGATGCGGATTACCCGATCGAGCAGTACGACAGGGTTCTTTTCAACCCCAAGCACGCGATCCCGGTCGATTTCGAGGGCGACAACCGCCTGTTCGTCGTGCCGGTCGAGGACGTGGTCGCGGTCTTTCGCAAGGGCGACGCCTGAACGGCTCAATGCCCTGTCATCCAGCGCGACCTTCGGGGCACGGCTTTCGGGGACCGGTCGTCCTGGCAGGGCCTCCGGCGGCTCCGATCACCGTCCGAGAACACGCTCGAGCCGGCCGATTTCTCACCCGGTGGACCGGTTCAGATTTGCGCTTCGCGGAACCATCTCTATAGTTTGCTCGGAGTGATTCCCGGTGTTCTGAGACGGACGCCAACGGGGAATCGGAACACATTTGAGCACCGCGCGGCCGCCCCGGCCGCGCTTTGAATTAGAGAGAGACCAGAACATGATGCACCAGTTGATGATCTCGGCGGGCGTGATCGGTGTCTTCGGCGTCGCCGCGAGCGGTGATGTCCTTGTCAGCCAGCCCAGCGACCGTGCGAGCTCGCCCAGCTTCTTCTCCGACGCGGTGCCGGGCCAGTTCTTCAGCCAGCGGATGGCCGACAACTTCACGCTCTCGGGCGACTCAGAGGTCACCGGCATCCGCTGGTGGGGGGGCAGCCAGAACTTCTCATCGCCCGATGTCACCAACATGGTTTCGTGGACCGTCGTGCTCTTCGAGTCCGACGGGTTCGGCGGAGTCGACGAGTCGTCGGCGATCGACCTGGGCAGCTACACCTTCGCGCAGACCAACGCCGTCGCGACCGGTGCCACCCTGTTCGGCGGCGGCATCGAGTACATGCAGGAGATCTCCTTCGCGGGGCTCGACCTCAATGCGGGCGAGTACTGGATCAGTGTCGGAGCGACCCTCGAGGCCCCCGGTGGAGACGCCTGGGTCTGGTCGGGCTCGACCGTGGGCGACCTGGTCAACGGCACCGACTTCTTCGACGGTTCGGGGTTCAGCGTCTTCAACCCCACCTTCAACGACCTCGCGTTCGAGGTGGTCGGCGTCCCCGCGCCCGCGTCGGCGGGGCTGCTCGCGTTCACGGGGCTCGTCTCGCGGCGCCGTCGCTGAACGGCTGATGCTGACGGCATCGATAAACGGACCAACCGAGGTCGTGAAGGCGGGTGTCAGTCCCGGATCACGATCTCGGTCAGATATCCGAACAGCTTCTCTTTGCGGTCATCGTCGAGCATCCGGTAGATCCGCATCTGCACTGTCCGCCGCTGCGCGGGGGTTGCGTTCAAGCGGGTTGCCTTGATGTGCTCGATGATCATCGTGCGGATCGACTCCCGCTGCTCGGGGGTGGGTTGCACCGCCTCGGCGATCGCATCGATCGCCTGCTGGTACCGCCTGAGCGAGGCCTCGTAGCCCTCCTGCACCTCGCGCTGGAACAGGCGAAGGGCGATCCGCCGCTCCACGCGCTTGCGGACCTGAGGGTTCTGCTGTCGCTTCTCGTTATTGCGCAGCTCCCAGTCGATGAGCGCTTCCCAGTACTCATCGACGAGGCCCTCGAGCGTCGCGATCTGCTCGTCGTCGAGGACGGCCTTCAGCGGCTCGATCAGCGGCGCGCGGGGCGCGCCGGGCTCGAAATTGTCCCACATCTCACCAAAGAGCGCCTGCGCCGCCTCGTTGTCACCGGCCGTCCGCTTGTCGGTCATCTCCTTGATCAGATCGAGCTCATCGACGAGCATCATCGTGATCGAGAACGTGCGTTCATCGGCGACCGCCCGCGCGGCCTCCGCCGTGGCCTGGTCCAGGCCCAACTCCTGCAACGCCGCGACCTCGGGACGGACGCGGAGCGGCTCGAGCCGGCCCGTCATGGTCTTGCGGACCAGCGTCTGGGTCCTGCTGTCGGGCACGTCAGGCCCGCGGAGCGGGTTGTCATCAGCGGGCTGCCCGAGCGCCGAGACGGCGCAGACGATCATCAGTGCGGCGATCGGAGTTCTCATCACACGAGCGTACCGCACCGAGCCCCGCGGTCCAACACGCACAGTCCGCCGGTCTGCCTGTCGCAAGCCCGCCCTCGGGACGGAACACCACCTCTTGCGACCTTCGCGGCCTTGCCCCGTACCATCCCCCGATGGCAAAGACGCCCTCAGACCGAGTCCGCAAGATGATCAGGTCCGGGCTGCGCCGCTACCCCGCGCAGCTCGCCAGGTCGCTGACCGATGCGCCCCACCCAAGGCACGGCGACGCCTCGCGCGAGCCGCACGACCGGTTCGCGGACCCCGCCCCCGTCGCCGCCGCGTGGCTGGGGCACGCGACAGTGCTTCTCCGCCTCGCGGGCAAGTGGATCCTGACCGATCCGGTCTTCTCGAGGCGGATCGGCCCGCGGATCGGCCGGCGGACCTACGGCGTCTCGCGGCATACGCCTGCGCCCATCGAGCCCGCGAATCTTCCCCACATCGATCTCGTGTTGATCTCGCATGCCCACTTCGATCATCTTGATCGGCCCTCCCTCCACCGCCTCGCGAGCGAACACACGACCATCATCACCGCGCCGAAGACCGGCGACCTCATCCCCGAAGGATTCGGCGAGGTCCACGAGATCGGGCCTGGCGAGGCCTGGAAAACCCACGGCCTGAGCATCACCGCCTGCGAGCCCGATCACTGGGGCTCGCGGTTCGCCCTCGACCGATGGCGCGGCTGCAACGCCTACCTGCTTGAGAGCGACGAGGGTCGGTACTTCTTCGCGGGCGACACCGCCCTGACGCGGAAATTCGAGACGATCGCGTCCGAGGGCCGGGTCGATCTCTCGATCTTCGGCATCGGCGCGTACGACCCCTGGGAGCACGCCCACGCGACACCCGAGCAGGCCTGGCGGATGTCTGCGGACATGGGCTCGGAGCTGCTGCTGCCCATGCACCACTCGACGTTCGAGCTTAGCGACGAGCCCGCCGACGAGCCTCTGCGACGATTGCTCGACGCCGCGGGTGACGACGTCGACAAGATCATCACGCCCGATCAGGGCGAGCTCTGGACGCCCTGACCACGGGCGGTCGCCCGGCCTGAGCGTCAGAGCAGCGGGCCGAACAGCGCCGCGGCGTTGTTGATCAGCCGGCTCGCGATCGACCGGTCGGACCAGGTTTGAGGATCGACGCGGATGCTGTTGTCGATGTATTGCTCCTGGAGCTGGCGGAGCCTGCTCGCGAACGGATTGTCGTAGACCGCGAGCGTGACCTCGAAGTTGATCGCAAACGACCGCTGGTCCATGTTCGCCGATCCGATGAGCGCGACCTTGCCGTCCACGGTGATCGTCTTGGCGTGCAGCAATCCCGGTGTGTACCGCATGATGCGCACGCCGGCGTCGAGCAGCCTGCTGTAGTTCGCCTTGCCCGCGCGATCGACGATCGGGGCGTCGTTGTTGTCGGGCACGATGAGCGTGGTCTCGACGCCCCGCGCCGCGGCCGTGGTGAGCGCGACCATCAGCGGCGCATCGGGCACGAAGTAGGGTGTGGTCACGATCAGTTCGCGCTCGGCCAGGTGCATCGCCGAGACGAAGGTCGATTGGATCGCTCCGGGCGTGCTCTCAGGGCCCGATGGCAGGATCTGGACCGCCGAGGTGATGTCATCGGGCTCGCGCTCGTCGAGATCGGGCAGGAACCCGTCAACGTCCTGGATCGGTCGTTCCGACTCGCTGTTCCAATCGGAGATGAACATCAGCGCGAGCGAGCGGGCGGCGTAGCCCTCGACGCGGACGGTCGCGTCGTGCCAGGGGCCGGGACCGTTGGGCCCCTTGGGCCGGAACGAATCGTCCGACATGTTGTGCGACCCGGCGTAGGCGATGCGCCCGTCGATGACGAGCACCTTGCGGTGGTTGCGCAGATCGAGCCTCCGGAACAGCAGCCGGAGCGGGTTGACCTCGAGCAGCTCGAGCACTTCGACACCCGACAGTCGGAGCCTGTGCGCGAGGCCCGACGTGAAGAACTTCCGGCTCCCCGCGCTGTCCACCGCGAGGCGGCAATCAACACCCCTTGCCGCGGCGCGCGAGAGCGCCTCGGCGACCTCCAGCGGCTTGCCGACCGGGTGGAAGATGTACGTCAGCAGGTGGCAGTGCGACGACGCGTTGTCGATGTCTGCGATCATCGCGTCGAGCGTCTTGTCCGCCTCTGCGTGCAAGCTCAGCCGGTTGCCCTCCACCGGGGGGGAATCGCACAAGGAGACGCCCAACTGAGCGAGCGTCCTGAAACGCTCGTACCCGTCGTCCCAGGTTTCTTCGCGAGCGAGCCAGAGCTCGTTGGCGCAACTCGCGAGCTCGCGCTGCGTCTCGACGAACTTCTTGCGTCGGATCGAACCGAGCCGGTTCTCCCCGATGAGCAGGTAGAGGATCATCCCGGCGAGCGGGAGGAGCCAGAGCACGAGCAGCCAGGCGGGCGCGTTGACGAGCGGCGAACGGCGCAGCAGCACGCGAACGCTCAGAAGGATCTGCGTCCCGAGAAACACGAGACTGACGGCCAGAGACCAGGAAAGAAAGTCACCCACGCCCGATGGTAACCGTCGGATGGAGACCGGGTACCGGTGAGCCAGGATGGAAACCGGCCGGGAGCAAAACCGGCAAGGGCGATCACATCACCGACCCGAGCCCGATCGCCCGGCGCCAGGTGCTCATCTGCCCCAGGTGCATCATGGTGTGACCCACGAGCAGGAAACTCGCGACGTGGCCCACGGTGGGGAAGGCTTCGGCCATCCGTCCCTCGATGGGATGCTTGGCTTTCATCTGCTCGTCCGACATGCCCCCGACGGCGTCGATCGCGGCGCGGTGCGACCGCACAAAGAGGTCCACGATCTCCGATCGGGCGGGGTACACCGACCCGTCGGGATCATCGACGCAGTCCTTGCCCGCCTCGAACAGTTCGAGATAGTTCGCGGGCGGCGCGATCGCCGACCCGTCCTGCCCCGCGGCGGCGAGGATCCGCGTCGGGTAGATCGCGAGATGGCCGTAGATGAACGCGGGATGGTTCGCGTTGATCAGCGTGCCGTCCCCGGGCGCGAACCGGGCGAACCCGTCATCGGGCACGCCCTTGAGAAGCAGCTCGCCCAGCCCGAACGCGCGCTCCGCCCCGGTCACGATCATCGATGCGATGCTGTCCATGTGGTGTTCCTTTGTGTGTCTGGTCTTGAGGTGTCGGCGTGAGCCCCGTGAACCGCGCTAGGCCCCGATGTATTTCGCGTAGATCGAGCGGGCCCGCGCCGGATCGGTCGTGCCCCCGACGAGCGCGCGCCCGTCGCGGAAGACCGTGAGTTCGATCGATTCACCGTCCAGCAGACCGCGCACGAGAAACCGTGTCGTCGTGAACGAGCCGTGCGAGCGAAGTTTCTCTGCGACCGCGTCGAGATCAATCCTCGTCCGGACACCCGGCGTGACCTGCACGGCGTCGCGGCCGCAGATCGCGACCGGGCCGGCCTCGGCGTGATCAAGGTACGCGAACGTGCGCGCCGCGCAGCACGGGCACGCCGGGTCGAGCAGGCCCGCGAGCGGCACCTCGCGCACCGAGTTGCCCCAGACGTCGATCTCGAGAAGGGTCCGCCGGACGCTGTCGTGCGCACCGGTGAGCACCTTGATCGCCTCACCCGCCTGGAGCGAGGCGACGACCGAGACCAGCGGCCCCATCACACCCGCGGTGTCGCACGTGGGCTGCGACCCGGCGGGGGGCGGGCCTTCGAATACGCACCGCAGGCAGGGCGAGGCGTCCGCGCCGAACGGGGGGAGGAACGACGCGAGCATGCCCGAGGTGCCCACGGCGCCCGCGTAGAGATAGGGCACGCCCAGCTTGACGGCGAGGTCGTTGATCAGAAACCGGGTCTCGAAGTTGTCGGTGCCGTCGAGGATGACGTCGGGAGCGTGTCCCGCATCGTCGGCCGCGATCCGCTCGGCGTTGGACGCGGCGAAGTCCGCGACGACCGGGATCGTGCGCACGCCGCTGTTGACTGCCGCCAGGCGGTCGGCCGCGGCGGCGGCCTTCGGCGCGCCGACCTGCGACTCATCGAACAGCGTCTGCCGCTGGAGGTTGGTCTCCTCGACGAGGTCTCGATCGACGATGGTGATCGTCCCGACCCCCGCCCGGGCGAGCAGGTCGGCCGACACGCAGCCGAGCGCGCCGCAGCCCACGATGAGCGCACGCGAGCGTCCCAGTCGCGTCTGGCCCGCGTTTCCGATGTCAGGCAGCAGTCGTTGTCGGTGGTAGCGGTCGGTCACGGACGATGGTAGTGGGGCGGAGGCGGGCGGCGGGGTCGTGGTGGGCTGAGTCCGTGGTCACCCAAACATCTGGCCCGAGTCCATGTCCTGGAGCTTCCACCCGTTCTCCCGGCAGATCCGGAAGAGGATGGGGAAGGCGAAGTCCTCGTTCTGGCAGTAGACGAGGGCCTGGCGCACGACGCCGTCCATGGGGACGATTTCGATGACCAGCCCCGGGCCGTAGAAGGTGACCGACCCGGTGCCCTTCCCCGAACTGCCATCGGTGGCGGTGTTGAACTTCGCGAGCCCGGCCTCGAACTCGTCGCGCGAACCCATGGGAACCGTGGGGCTCATCCGGTCGTCGGGGTCTTCGAGTTTGATCAGCGCGAGCTGGCGTCGCTTGGCCACTGGCGGTCTCCGCGGGGTCAGCGGTCGTTCTTACTCGTCGTCGCCGTCCGAATCGCCGTCCTGGTCGTCGTCTCTGGCGTCGGCGAGGCGGGCGACGGTGTCGATCAGGTGGCTGAGCGGGACGGGCTTCTGGAGGTAGTCGTCCACGCCGAGGCTCTCGGCGTAGGCCTGGTGCCGCTGCCCCTCGTTGGCGGTGCACATCACCACGCTCGGGCTGTCGGCGTGGCCCTTGATCTTCTCGAGCGCCAGGAAGCCCGAGCGGCCCGGCAGCATCATGTCGAGCACGACCACGTCGGGCCTGTGCTCGTTGCACCGCGTGATGGCGGTGTTCCCGTCGCTGGCGGTGAATGTCTCGGCGCCCTCGCTCGCGAGGGCGGCCTCGAACGATTCGAGAATGTCGCGGTCGTCATCGACGATCAGCACACGCACGCCGTCGAGTTTGCCTTCGTAATCGTCACCGCTCATCGCGTTCCTCCCGCCGAACCGGCGGCTTCTCTTCACCAGTCGTTCGGCCTGTTCGTTCGGCGTCGGCGGTCATTCTACCGTGTCGCCCCCCCGGCCTGTGTCGCGGCGACCACCGAAAACTCGGGCGGAACCCTCAGGGCATCCGGTCGATCCCCCGCTCGGCGAGGAACGCCCGGTCCGCGTCCGACTGCGCCGCGATCCGCTCCACCCCCGCCTCGTCCATCCAGGGCAGTTCGAGTAGTTTCCGACGCAGGTGGTCCGGGAAGGGCTTGTTGAGCCGTTCGTGGCGGGGCCGGCTCTTCCAGATCCGGTGCATCCACAGGTACTGGGTGGGCTCGGCCAGCACGAGGTTCTCGAGCGACCGGCGATATCGGGCGGTGAGGTAGAACAGCGGGTCGGGCTGCGCGAGATATTCCTCGGGGCCGAACACGTCGTCCACGGTGACGCGGAACCGGAGATTGTTGGTCCCGATGCGTCTCCCCTGGGCGCGTTCTTCGCCGGACGCGTCCCAGCCGACGCGGTGGGCACCGCCGCTCACGATAACGGCGTTGTACTTGAGCGCCATGAGCCCGATTGATTTATACGTGCTCGTGAGCCTGCCGAAGAACGGGACGAACACGCCGCGGTCGCCCGCGTTCTGGTCGGCCACGAACGCGACGGCGCGTTTCTCTTCGAGCAGCCGGGGCACCGCGTGGACGGCGCCGAACTTATCGACCAGTTCGAGCCCCCGTCGCTCGCGGGTCCGGCGGATCCACCGGTCGAGTGGCTTGAGATCGAGCGGGCGGTAGATCGCGTGGACGCGCACGCCGAGCAGGGCGAGCGTGTAGCCCATCGCCTCCCAGTTGCCCGAGTGCCCGGTGATGAGGATCACGGGGCGATCCCCAGTCAACGCGTCGAGCGCCCGGCCCACGTCGCCCACGTCCACGTGCCGCGACCACGAGTCCTCGGTGAGCACCCGCGGCAGGAACGCGACCTCGACGGCGAGCATCGCCAGGTGCTCGTAGCTCTGCAGCGCGAGCTCGCGGCGGGTCGCCTCGTCCGAGTCGGGGAGCACGAACCCCAGGCTCTCGATGGCGCGGTCGATGCGCTTCTTATTGAACGACATGCCGCCGAACGTCCGCCCCAGCCTGCGTGCGATGCTCAGCGCGTTAGCGGGCCCCGCGATCTGCGGCGCCATCATCGCGCCGCGCAGCACGCCGTAGGTCGCGTAGCCGAGCGGGCCGGTCCGTTGGTTGGAATTGCGAGCGGAGCCCATCGTCGGCGCTTTCTTCACACGCTCACCGGCGAGCGGCGCGGCTCATTCACGATGCTCACAGACCCGCAAGAGGCTCACGGCTCGGACCTCGTGAGCGGAGGGTCGCGACTCGGACCTCGTGAGCGGAGGCTCGCGACTCGGACCTCGTGAGCGGAGGCTCACGACTCAGACAGCTCTTACCTCGGCAGCTCGCCGATGAGCGTGCGCAGGCGGTTCTGGTTGAGCACGGGGATCGACGACGCGCTCGCGGCCTCGAACAGGTCCTCGTACCGGTCCACGCGGTTCTTGAGACGCAGGTACTCGTCGTAGACCACGCGGGGCGCGTTCGGGGCGGGCTGCAGCGGCTCGTCGGGGCGCGAGCCCAGCACGAGGAAGTCCAGGTCGCCCGTGATGTCGTCGAGGACGTCGCCGCCCCAGCGTTCGATGATCGCCACGAGGCCCTCGCGCTCGAAGGGGGTGGCGATGCCGTCCCCGTCGGTGTCGAAGAAGTTGCCACCCGAAACCGCCCGGTTGATCGTCAGGTTGCCCGCGGCGTCGCGGCTGAAGAAGTCCTCGGGGAGCAGCGTCGGATCGATCGTCCGCAGCGTGTCGTACTCGTTGTTGTTGGCGAAGTAGACGTCGAGGTCGAGGCCGATCTGCTCGAAGTAATCCTCGTTGATCAGCAGGAACCGGCTCTCGACGTTGATCTGCAGGTTGCGGACCGCGCGGAGCTTGCTGAGCAGACCGGTGATCTGCCGGTGGTTCTTGGGCGTGTTGACGATCACGAGGTTGCCGTTGAGCTCGGTGATCGTGCCGGTCTCGCCGCCGAAATCGACCCAGCCCTCGCGGTCGATGTTCTCCTGGATCAGGTTGCGGATGTCCTCGACGAGCGCGTCCCGGTCGTACTGGTCGTTCAGGTTCTGCTGGTTGACCTGGAAGGGGCTCTGCCCGCCGCCGCCGCCCCCCTGCTGGCCGGCCTGCTGGAACACGGTGTTGAGGTCGAACTGCGGGGCCTGGTCGTAGTCAGGGATCTCGATGAGCAGGTCGCGGATGTCGTAGATCTCGAGCACCGTGTTCCGGCGGAGCACCTCGTCGCTCGCGATCGTCAGCACGCCGTCGGTGACCGCCCACCCCGCGGGGAAGTCGGGTGTCGACGCCTTGTCGAGCACGCGGTCGAGCACCGTGTCGAGCGGCACGCTCGTCAGGCGGAGCGAGACCGGGGTCTCGGGGTTGACCCCGATGTCCTCGAGCGCCGGCCAATCGATGTCCATCTCGATGTTGGCGACCTGCGCCACGAACGACAGCACGTCCTCGAGGTTGTTGTCGCTGAAGTCAACGGGGATCCGCTTGTCTTCCAGCGACGACAGCACCGCGCGGTTCACGGCGCTCTCGCTGAACTGCATCGGGTCGCCGCGGCGCTGGCTGATGTTTTTCCAGTCCGCCGGGTAGTTGATGATGTCCGATGGCGCGATTGTCGCCTCCCAGTTGTCCACGAGCTCACGCACGTAGCTCGGGCGGCGTCGGCTGCTCGCGTCCTCGTAGTCCTGCAGCAGGATGGTGTCGGTCAGCACGTCGCGGAGCAGCAGCCCCGCAGGATTGTTGGGGTCGAGGAACAGGATCTGCTCGACCTCCTGGAGCGCCTTCTCGTAGTTCCGCTCCAACTGATGGGCGCGGACGCTCTCGATGAACCCGATGATCTTCGCGTCCGTCTCCCGGGCACGCTGCAGGCGGGTCTTCTCAGCAGCGCTGTCCGCCTGGCGGATCGCATCCTCCCGGCCGCGAACCTGCATCCGCTCCTCGGCCTCGGCGATCCGGATCAGCAGATCGTCGGCCTCAGAAAGCTTGGCTTCGTATGTCGAGATGTCATAAAGGTCACGGCCGTTGCTGAGCGCCAGTTTGGCGGTCGCCGCCGCGTTCCGGGCCTGCGGGATATCTCCCGACGCGAGGGCCGACTTGGCTTGCTCGATCGCGTTGGCAAACTCGGCATCCGTCGCCTGCCGCGCGATGCTGCGGGTGTTGATCCCGTCGCCGAGCAGATTGCCCGACGGCAGGTTCCCGCGGAGCACAACCTCCGCCTCCGTCAGGTTCGCCTGAGCACGCGCCAGCGTCTCGGCGGGCAGCAGCCCGGCCCCGAGGTCGATTACCTCGCGGTACAGACGCGACGCGTCGGTGTACCGTCCGTTCTGCCACGCCGCGTCCGCCTCGGCGAGCGTGCTCTCCGCCTGAAGCCGGCGGGCGGTCATAAGAAGGTCTTCCTGCGGGGCATCGGTCGCGCCGCCGGCCGGGTCGGCCGCGGGCTGCACCATCGCAGTGCCAGTTTCAGAACCGGTCCCGCTCGCGTCCGACGAGCCCGAAGAACCCGCGTCGCCCGCCGACGCCCGGTTCCAGTCCGTCCGGTTTGCAACGCCCGGCTGGAGCGTCGAGAGCGTCGCTGGAGCATCGACCGCAAACGACGACGCGTACGTCCCCGTCCCGGCGTTCACCGAACGCAGCCGAGCCTGGTGCGACGAGACGATCTCCCGCTGGGCGGGCGTCAGTGTCAGCCCCGACCGGGCGATCCGAGAGAAGGCACGCTCCGCGAGGTCGTACGCCCCGGCATCGAACGCCTCGACGGCGCCCGCGAGGCGGGAATCGACGTGCGGTGCGAGGGCCGACCGGGAGATATCGACGACAGAAAGCAGGCCGTTCGCCCCGATCCGCTGAGACTCGGTTGCCATCGACGACGCGAGCACCGCACGGGCGTGCTGCTCAGCCGAAGCGAGGTCTTCCTGGGCGAGCGCCAGTCGGCCGCGCTGGACGCTCAGATCGTTGGGGTCCGCCTGGCGGACCCGACGCAGCACGTCACGCTGGAGTTCGAAGATACGCCGGCTCTCCGCGTCGCTCAGCGTCACCGAGGCCGGCCCCGCCAGGAAGTCAGCGATCATCGCCTCGGCGCGGATCAGTTCATCCTTCTGTGAGAGCTCGACGATGTGATCGATCACACCGCTCGCGGTCGCCTCCTTCGAGGCCTCCGCCGAAAGACCGACCGCGGTCCCCGTGGTCCCGGCCGCAAGCGCGGTGCACGCCGCGATGCCCGGAACAAGGGCGGTCGCCGCGAGAACGCAGAATCGATCCATGCTGGTTGCCATCCCGAGTCTCCAGTATTGGAAATTAGAGGCCATTCGGCCGCCCTCGCCGGGCAGCACCACCCCCGGCACCCGAACCGCCGTGCGTCTCGGGTGCGCTGCTCGCTTGTTTCTCCGCCGTGCGGGGCGGTCCATCTCCTGAGCCGAGGCCGCTGAGGCCACGGTCAACCGCCTCGGTCGCCCGTTCTGGGCCCTCGGCGGAGCGGCAGGATACAGGGTGTTACACGGCCGGGCAACGCGGGCTGCGTCGCTCCGACCACTTTCTTGCACGGATCTTGAAAAAAAGTGGCACCGTGTTTCTACCGGACACACCGATTCACACCCGATTCAGCCCCGCGTTCTCACACCACCCATTTCCCGGACACCACCCCCGCGTGGTCCGGGATCTTCCGAGCCTTGCCCGACTGCCCCGACTCAGAATCCGCCACGATCTCTTCGAATTGCGTCCGTGTCATCCGGTCCGCCGCGATGACCAACGGTTCCTCAGGGCGGGGCTCGCCGGCTTCCTCGCCCTCCGGAGCCGGTGCCGGGGGTTCCGCCGCGAGCAGGCCAACTGTCGCATCCAGCGACAATTCCTCGGCGTGCATCAAGCAGTCGGCGACCAGCAGCACCTCCGCGTACCGCGTCCGCTCCCCCCCTTCGAGGCGGACAAGGCACCGCCAGGGGGTGAGCCCCAGATCCCGCCCCGCGTCGTCGAGGTTCCGGGTGATATCGATATTCAGATCGAGCTGCCACGCGTCCCGCAGGTCCTCAACAATCTCCTCGGCGCTCAGCAGATCGGGCCGGTCCTCGGGGGTCCAGAGGACGTTCCGGTGCTCGTGGGCCGCCGCGTCCGCCCCCGCGGGCTCAGCGGTCTCGCTCAGGTCGAACGCCTTGAGAATTTTCTCAAATCGCGGCTTGAGGTCCGGCTCGCACCGCAGCGTGATGATCTTGTGCTCGTCAACGAAGATGTGGCAGAAGGGGTCATCGCACAGGGCCCCGAAGCCGACCATCCCGTCCTCGAAGAAGAAAGGCCGGCACGCCCGCACGCCGTCGATCAGCCACTCAAGCCCCAGAGGGACCCGGGACAGGTACGGATCGACCTCGCGGTACGCGTCGTGCCCGATGAAATCGAGGATCGGGTACACCCGCCCCGGGAGCAGGGGGAGCAGCTGGCGGTACAGGGCGTCCACGCGATCGGCGCTGATCACGATGTCGAACACGTACCGGTCCGGCCAGGGCTCGACGATCTCATCGCCGAACTGTGGATCTCCGGGGCCGTCCGCGGGCTCGAACTCCACGCGGTACCCCGCCTTGGGCTCGATCTCCTCCACCGGATAGACCCCGAGCGGGAACTTGAACCCGTTGATCTCGACACGCTCAATAGAAGGATCGGTCTCGCAGCGGATCAGCATGAAGGTGCCTCTATCGGCCGCCCCAACGCGGCCGAGTCGCTCTAGCCTAGCCCGGAACCGAGACGGATCTCGCGCGGTCCGCCCGTCTAGGGTTCATCTCACCAGTTCGACGGAGCCCAGCGAATGTCCACCCACACCGACCGCCCCGTGATCCTCGTCGCCATCGGCAACTCCCGCATCCGCCTCGGGATCTGGTCGGGGGGCGAGGTCACCGACGCCGTCTCGATCGAGCACGCCGACTTCGACGGCTCTCTCGCCCGCTTGGGGGACCGCGCGGCCGACGCCGATCTCGCCGCCGTCGCGAGCGTCCACCGCGACGCCGAGAACGACGTCGTCAAGCAGATCTCTTCCAAGCACCCCGCGGTCGAGATCGTGCGCATCGGCACCGACATCCCCATCCCGCTCGTCCACAAGCTCGACGACGCCTCGACGCTCGGACGCGATCGAGCGCTCAGCGCCATCGCGGCCTACAGCCGCGCCGAGCAGGCGTGCGCCGTCGTCGATGTCGGCACCGCCGTCACCGTCGACTTCGTTGACGGCGAGGGCACATTCCAGGGCGGCCTGATCGCCCCCGGCGTGCGCATGATGCTCGACGCGCTCCACGAGCACACCAACGCCCTGCCCAAGCTCGAGCCCGTCGAGCCCGACCCAGCGCGAGGACCGTACGGCCGTGACACGGCCCACGCGATGCAGCTCGGCGTACGCACGGCTATCGCGGGCCTCGTCCGCGCTGCCGTCGAGCGGTTTGCTGACGACTACGACGCCTGGCCCCAGGTCATCGCGACGGGGGGCGACGCGGGCCTGCTCGAATCCGAGGGCATCATCGAGCACTTCGTGCCGAACCTGCAACTCCTCGGCATCGGGCTGTGCATCGACAAGGCCGCCGCAGCAGCGCAGCAAACCGACGACGACTGATCACCCCAGCGATGGACGCCGCCGTGCCCGCAGCCGAGTACACAATCGCGACGCCGCCCAACAGCACGGGCGCGATCGCGTGCGTTCAGGTGCGCACAAAGACCTCTCTCGGAATGGACGCGTTTCTCGAGCGCGCCGCGATCGGGCTCCCGATCGGCACGCCCCGCCTCCGACACCTGCTCGGCATCGACGAGGGGCTCGCGATCCGCTGGGACGAGACAACGCTCGACCTGTTCCCCCACGGCGGCACCGCGATCGTGCGAAGGCTCGCCGCCGCGCTCGAGTCGCTCGGCGTGCGCCGATCGCAGACATTCGTGTATCCCGAGGCCGAATCAGAAATCGACCAGCGGATGCTCGCCACGCTCGCGCGGGCACCGAGCCCGCTGGCGGTCGACCTGCTGCTCGCCCAGCCCGACCGCTGGCGTGCGCACACCGCGGGCGATCCTCTCGCCGACCACGATCTGCTCGGAAGGCTGCTCGATCCGCCCCTCGTCGCCGCGGTCGGGCCTCCCAACATCGGCAAGTCCACGCTGCTCAACGCGCTCGCAGGCCGGTCGGTCGCGATCGTCGCAGACGAGCCTGGCACGACCCGCGACCATGTCGGCGCGACGCTCGATCTTGGGGGGGTGGTCGTCCGCTACCTGGATACGCCCGGCCGGCTCCTCGAGGCCTCTGGCATCGACGCCGAGGCGATCGCGATCGCCGATCGTGCTATCGCGACCGCCGACCTCGTGCTCAGTTGCGGCGATCCGTCATCGCGTCCCATCGCCGATCTCGAGGTGCCCGCCGAGACGCTCACCGTCTGTCTCCGTCGTGATCTCGGCACGCCCGATTGGAACGCGGATCTCGAGGTCTCGGCCCTCGGTGAAGCGGGGCTGACTGACTTTGTGCGCACAATCCGGGACAGGCTCGTCCCGCCGGGCGTGCTCGCCGACGACGCGCCCTGGCGGTTCTGGCACGAGGCTCAGGATGACTCGGATCGGGCCGGGTAGCCCGGACTGACCGGAACGCCCGGGACTCCTAGAGTTGCGGCCTGGGTGGAATCCCACGGCCCGGAACTTCACCCCGACCCAACCCCGACCCAACCCCGACCCGATCCCAGCACGCAGCGAGGCACCGATGGACGAAAGACAAACCCAAATCAAGGAAGGCGCCGGCCTCGAAGAATCGCGGGTCAACCAGGAACTCGTCGACTTCCTGCAGAAATGGTCCACGCCGGTCCTGCTGATCATCGCGATCGTCTCGGGCGGCTACTTCCTGTACAACCAGTACGAGGTCCGCAAGCTCCGCAAGAAGGACAACGCGTTCGCGCAGCTCGGCAACATCGAGAGCTCGAGCAGCCCCAGCGTCTTCAGCCTCACCGCGATCGCCGACGAGTTCGACGGTGTCGCGAGTGTCAGCGAGCTCGCGCTGCTCCGGGCCGCCGAGATCCATCTCAACGCGGTGCGTTCGGGTCTCGATCCGTCCGCGGCGGACGCGAGCGACCCCGAGGCCGCGCTGAGCGACGACGACATCGCCTTCCACCGCGAGCGGGCGGGCGGGCTCTACCAGCGCGTCGCGAGCCGCGTTGCGGGCGATCCCAAGCGTGGGCTGTTCGCGATCAATGCGGCATTCGGGCTCGCGGCGGTCGCCGAATCCGCGGGTGAGAACGAGCTCGCGAAGGAGCGATACGCGAAGGCCGGGTCGCTCGCGACCGAGTTCGGCTTCGCGCCGCTCGCCGAGGTCGCGACGGAATTGGCCGAGTCGGTCGGCGAAGCGGAGCGTGTCACGCTGTTCGAGCGTGCCCAACTCCCGCGCCTCCCGTTCGAGCCCGAGCCCCTTGAGGCGACGACCGAGGTGATCGAGGACGAGGGTGCCGAGGCGCCCACTCCCGGCGACGGCGCGGACGAGCCCAACGACACCGAGCCCACCGACACCGAGCCCGCCGAGAGCGAACCTCCTGCGACCGATCCGCCCGCAGACACCCCCGAAGACGGATGAGCGAGTCCGACGAACGCGTCAGCGGCTCGTTCCTCCCTTCTGGCACGACCGGGGAGAGCCCCGCGATCGGAACGTCGCCGGACGACCCGCCGCTCATTCTGCGCGGCGGGAAGGTCAATCCCGAGGCGATCGAGCTCGCGTACCGCCGCGCCGCCGAGTCCGGCGAGAGCGACGAATCGATGTTTCGGGTGCGGTTCGAGCTGAGCCGGGACCTGAAATGCCGGCTCGACAAGTACCTCACGAGCCGCATCTCGTTCATGAGCCGCAACCAGCTGCAGCACCTCATCGGCGAGGGGGGGGTGACGGTCAACGGCACCGAGGCGCGCCCTGCGACGAAGCTGCGGAAGGATGACGCGGTCGAGGTTGTGGTCCCGCCGCCGCCCTCGACCGAGGTGGTTCCCCAGGAGATCCCGATCGACGTGCTGTTTGAGGACGAGCACCTGATTGTGCTCAACAAGCGGCCCGACATCATCGTGCACCCCGCGCGGGCCGAGAAGAGCGGGACGCTCATCAACGCGCTCGCGTGGCACTTCAAGCACAACTCGGGGGGGGAACTCAGCCCGGTCGGGGCCGACAAAGCTCGGCCCGGCGTTGTCCACCGCCTCGACCGGAACACGACCGGGTGCATCATCTTCGCGAAGACCGAGGAGGCCCACTGGAAGCTCGGGCGGCAGTTCGAGTTCCGCGAGGTGGACAAGCGGTACCTCGCGTTCGTGAAGGGAAGGGTCGCCGAGGACGGGTTCGTGATTGACAAGCCGATCGGCCCGCACCCCAGCAAGGAGAAGGGGTACCGCGAGAAGATGGTCATCCGCCACGATGAGCTGGGCAAGAACAGCGTCACGATCGTGCGCGTCCGCGAGCGGTACCGGCTTCACGACCGAGCGGTGGGGGACCAGGATTTCTCGCTCGTCGAACTCGAACTCAAAACGGGCCGGACGCACCAGATCCGTGTGCACCTGTCCGAAGAGGGCCACCCGATCATCGGCGACGACATGTACGGCGGGCGTGCGTTCGTTGCGATCGACGAGCAGGGTCGAGAAGGCGAGACGGTCATCGATCGCCAGGCGCTGCACGCGGCGCTGCTCGCGTTCCAGCACCCGATCAGCGGGGAGACGATGTCGTTCGTGTCGCCGCTCCCGCCGGACGCGCGCGCACTGCTCGAGACGCTCCGCACCGGTGCCGTCGAATCGCCCGATGTCGGGGGCACGGTCTCGGCGATCCGGCTCGGGCTCGCGGAAGGATGAGTTCGCCGTCGCGGGTGGTCAGGCCTTGGCGCGGCCCATGGCTTCGGCGAGCGTGCGGAACCCGTCGGCCCGCGGGTCGTCGGCTTCGCAGAGGTTGACCGCGCGGAAACACTCGGCAAAGAGCATCCGTTTGGACGCGGCGTTGGTCGCCGGGAGTGTCGCGTGCACGACAAGCCCGAAGGCCTGGTCGTCACCGATGCAATCGAGCACGCGGTCTCGGCCCCGGACCATGAACGCGTCGAGACGGTCGTGCATCACGCCGATCGCGACGCGGTCCTCGGCGACGCGGATCGGGTCCCAGTCGAGCAGCGGGCCCGCCTCGAGGATGATCAGGCCCGGACGCTTCCGTGCGCGCAGGGCGGTCTCCGCGTCGCGGATGCTCGGCTCGAACCCGGCGTCCGCAAGCGGTGCGGCCGGGGCGCACGCGGCGCGCCAGCCGTCGATCTCGAGTCCCGCGGTTGAGCCGGGAATCTCTGGCAGGGTGATGCCGATCCCGCCTCGCTTGCAGACACCGGCGAAGGCGAGCACGAGCCGGTCGGCCCGCGCGATCGCGGCGTCGGCGGTGCCGAGGTGCCGGCGGACCGCGGCGCGGCCCGATTCGGTCGCGCCGAGCGTGCGCACGATCGGGTCGAGTTCGGTGATGTCGAGCACCGCGCTGTAGATCCGGTCGTTGCTGTGCGGGATCGCGCTGGCCTTGGGGTCCTCGATCAACCGGGCGACGTCGCCGAGCACGGCGGCGTGCGCACGGAACGGGTCGGCCGAGTCTGCCGTGCCGTCCCATGCTCCGATGGTGTCGGCGAGCCCCCGGGCGCGGTCGGCGAGCGAGGCGAACGTGGAGGCGTCCACGCCGCGGGCCCGGCTCAGGTCGCCGAGTTGGGCCGCGGACTGTGCCGCGAGCGCGCGCGCCAGAGGGGATGGTGCGTCGGTCGTCGGAGATTGGGGTGTCGGTGTTGGCATTGGATGGCTCGGGTGCGGAAAGGCTTGAGTCTATCGGACGTTCGGACGCCCGAAGAGAGGGCCGGGAGCGTGGGACTGCGGCTCGGCTGGTGGACCATCGGCAGAATCGGTGATCGACCCAAAGGCGGACCGGCGGTCTCCCGATATAAGACCGGATCAACGCACGCACGATCGGAGATGCCGATGCCCGGTTCGATTTTTCTCGTTGACGATGAACTGCATGTCGCCCAGATCCTGGGACGCCGGCTCGAACGCGAGGGGTACACCATCGCGACGGCCCGCGATGGGGTCGAGGCGTTCGACCGCATTGTCGAGACGCAGCCGGACATCATTATATCGGACCTGCAGATGCCCAGGCTCGACGGGCTGGGGCTGGCCGAGAAACTCAAGGCCGAGCCCAGCACGGCGGCGATCCCGATCGTCATGCTGACGAGCCGTGGGCACCGGGCGGACGACGCGACGGTCGAGCGGACGAACATCATCCGCCTGGTCGCCAAGCCGTTCAGTTCGCACGAGATGGTCAAGATCGTGGCCGAGGTGTTCGCCGGGCTGGGGGCGGACTCGGCGGAGGCGGCCTGATGCGGGATAAACAGGGCGAGCACATCGCGGCGACGGTCGAGACGCTCACCGAACGGGCGGGCTTGCTGGGCGTCGATGTGCGCTCGCTCGCGGACCCCGGCACCGACGAGATCGCGGCGTGCCTGGGCGGTCTCGAGATCCGTCCCGAGGGTGCGACGCGGGCGACCACGCCGAGCGGCGTGCCCTACGCGGTGTGGATCCCGAACCGGCGTACGGAGCACGCTGTTGTGTTCGCGCCGGGTTCGGTGGCGAACGCCGGCAACGTGATCGAGGCGCTGTGCCTGACGGCGGACGACCTGCTGTCGGTGGGTGACGCCGACCAGACGATGGGCGAGTACTGCGGGTACCTGAGCCAGTCGTACGAGAACATGGCGATGGTCTACCGCCTCGTGCGCTCGATGGGCGACATCTCGTCGGCGAACCAGATCGTCGATGAATCGCTCCGGAACATGATCGAGACGCTCGAGTGCGCGTGGGTCGCGGCGGTCTTCGGGGACGATGCCGAGCTGCTGGGCGAGCTGTCGAGGCGGGTTTTCACCGCCAACGACCGCGAGCCCGAGCGTTCGTACGAGGCCGAATCACGCGACGTGCTCGCGAAGTGGGGCGCCGACGACGGCCCGGTGGTCGTGACCCCCGAGAACAACGAGGGGCTCGCGCTGGTCATCCAGCCGATCAAGCTGCGGTCTCAGGTGGTCGGCCGGCTGGTGATGGCGGGCAAGAACGACGAGGGCGGGGATGTGTCGAGTTTCGACACGCAGCTGCTCGACGCGGTGGCGGCGTGCATCTCCTCGCTGCTGGAGACGATCAAGCTCTACGCCGAGCAGACGGCGACATTCATGGGCACGCTGCAGGCGCTGAGTTCCTCGCTCGACGCGAAGGACCGTTACACGCGCGGTCATTCCGAGCGGGTCTCGCTGCTGGGCGGGCTCATCGCGCGGGCCGCGGGCCTGGACGAGGAGACGGTCCAGCGGTACGAGCTCGCGGGGACGCTCCACGACATCGGCAAGATCGGGGTGCCCGACCGGGTGCTGTGCAAGCCGGGGAAGCTGACCGACGACGAGTACGGGCTCATCAAGCGGCACCCGCGGATCGGGTACGAGATCCTCAAGCCGATCCCGTCGGTGCGGGACCTGCTCCCCGGCGTGCTGCACCACCACGAGCGGTGGGACGGGCGCGGCTACCCCGACCGCCTCGAGGGCGAGGAGATCCACCCGATGGCGCGGGCGCTCGCGATCGCGGACACCTTCGACGCGATGAGCAGCAACCGGGCGTACCGCTCCGCCCGCTCGCGCGAGGAGGTTCTCGCGGAGATCGAGAAGTGCCGGGGCTCGCAGTTCGACCCCGATCTCGCGGGCGTGTTCCTGACGATCGATCTCGCGCCGTTCGATGCGTTGCTTGAGCGGCACGGGAGCGAGAACGTCAACGAGCAGGATGCCGATGAGAGCGGCCTCGCTGCCTAGGACGGCTGCGCCTGATCGACACGCGTCGTGGGCGATTCGGTCGGATCCGCCGCACAGGACACCCTGTTTCTCAGGACAACCTGTTTCGCAGAACAACCTGTCTCGCAGAACAATCCGTTTTGCAGAACACGCCGTGAAACGAACCGTCAGGTCGCGCCTCGGACGCGTCGGTTTCCGTCGCCGTGGAGTCCTAGTTCACGATCCATGCCCAGTCCTCTGGGATGATTGTTTCGGCCGCTACATCGGCATTTTCGGCGTTGAGGAATGCTGCAATCTCGTTCTCGGTGAGTTGGGAATCAAAAATAATGACATCACGAACAGAACCATTCACCGATTCGCTGGGGACAATGCTCTTGTACGCAGCACCGAACTGAAAACCGTGCGAGTTGCCTGGAGCAGCTCCGCCCGCAGTTCCCCAAGACGCGGTGTTCGTTTTCTTGCCGCCGCTCTTGCTCTGCTCAACACCGTCGACAAATCCGCGTACGTCATCCCCGAACGTGATGGCGACGTGCGTCCACTTCGCTGGAGTTATGGCACCGAGCGACTTTTCGTCGAAACTTTTGGAGTCTCCGTCGTCGAACGTGACAAACAGGTCGAGTGATCCCCATTTCATGGTCAGGATGAAATCACCCTGCTGATTGGCCCCTCGAGTTTTGGCGAGGATCGTCTGGTCGCCGGTTGCATCACCTGAGCAATACACCCAGCACATGATCGTCCCCTGATCGAGCAGGTAGTCGGGGCTGTGTGGTACGAATGAAAAGTCTGCTGCCGAGTCCATCAGTGCTGCGGGCCCACCGTCGTAGCCGGTCAGGTCCCCGAGTGCGCCGGGGTTGGTGTGCCCTGCATTTTGGTTGCCCGTCAGATCATCAGCGGTGAAGCCCGACGTCTCGTCCAACGGCCAGTAGCGGATCGGACCTGCCGCGAGGACACGTTCACGGTACGTCGAGGCCTTTGGGGTGACGGTGACGCGGAGGGTGGCCTTCGCGTCGTTGACGTTGGCGACGCTCGTGAGCGTGTAGGGATCATCCGTGTCGTCGGAGAGGTCGCCGTCCGTCTCGTCGGTGATGAGGACATCGGCCGAGCCCGGATGGATGGCGTAGGAGAACGTTTCGTTGACGCCGAAGTCGGTGCGCCAGCTGCCGTCCTCGGCGATGACCTGGAGCGCGGCCTCGATGCCGGACCGGGCGATGAGGCGGGCGCTGACAAGATCGGCGGTGGTCGCGACGCGTTTGTCGGTGGCGCTTCGGACGGCGATGCCAGTGAGCGCGGCGGTCGCGGCGGCGGCGGAGACGATGAGAACCATCGGGTAGACGCCGCCCCGGTTTCGGCCCGGAGCGGGTCGGCATGGTCGCGTCGGTCGTGCTGGGGTTGCTCGCGATTGGGTGGTGTGGTGTGCCATTCAGCCTCCGAGTTTCAGCGTGATCAGGCCGCCGACGCTGATGGTGACTCCCGTATCGCTATCGTGGTCGATCCCGCGTAGTTCGTCGGCGGTCGAGGATCGGATGGCGGAGGTCGTCTGACGCTGACCGTGCGGCCCGATGGCGAGAACGGTGACGAGCGCGGCCCCGTCGTCGACGGTGCGTGGCGTGAGTGTGCTCGGGTTGATCGGGACGACGGTGACGACGCGGGTCCAGCCGGTGTAGCCGGGCAGGGGCTCGCCAGCGGTGTCGACGGGAGGCGTGGAGGACCAGTTGGCGTAGTCGTACACGCTGTCGAAGGCGGCGCGGCTGGGGCCTTGTTCGGCTTTGAGGCCCGAGAGGTCGCTGAGATCGATCGGGGTGAGCGTGAGGACGTTGCCGACGTCCGCGTAGCAGGGCTTGGCACCGATCTCGGCGAGTAGATCGTGGGCGAGCCAGGTCGCCTTGGAACGCTGGGTGGTCGAGAAACCGCGCTTCGCGGAGACGCCGACCGCGGTGAAGACCGACGCGAGCAGGCCCCCGACAATGGCGATGGAGAGCGTGACCTCGACGAGGCTGATGCCCGGGGGGGCGAGCCGAGACCGGCACCGAGCGGTGCGTTGGCGTGCCAACTCACGTGGCATCAGATCACCTCCGGCCTGGTGAGGCACTCGACGCTGACGCGGAACATGGAGCCCCGAACGGTCCTGATGACGGCGGTGATCCCTGTGACGCGGCCGTCGGTGGCGGTGACCGCGAACTGCCCGGCGGAGAACCCATCGACGAGTGTGCGGGCGGCGGCGCCGTTGACGGCGCGGGTGAGGGTGCCGGAGTCGAAAGCGTAAACAATCGTCTCGGGGGTGTCGTCGCCCGTCTGGTCGGGGACGGTGAGCGTGATCTTGGCGGTTGACGAGGCGGTGATCTGGCTGGCGAGCATCGCGTCGGCGAGCAGGAACTCGTTGGCGTTGTCGATGCGGGCGGCGAGGAGGGCCGCATCGTCGCTGTCGGGGATCGCGCCGACGGAAAGCAGCAGTGCGGACATGAGCGCGAGCGAGACGATGCCGGTGAGCGCGATCGCGATCACGAGCTCGATGAGCGAGAACGCGGGGCGTCGAGCACGATGTGTGTGGCGTCGTTTCATTGGTGCCTGGCTCGCTGGTTCATCGGTATCGAGCGGACTTGGTGAACTCCAGGGCTTCATCTTCGCTGCCCACGTGGACGGTGCCGGTGTCCGGGTCTGCCCAGACAAACCGTGTTCGGGAGCCGGCCTTGAGCTCGACGATGAACCCGTTCGAGAACTCGCCGAACCCGTTGATATCGAGGTTGCGGGTCCCGTCGGCGGAATCGACGCGTTCGACGGTCGCGTTGAACGGGCGGTCGGTGATATCGAGGATCGCGATGTAGGTCAGCGGGCTGATCACCGCGGCGTTATAGTTGTTGCCCCCCGCGCTGACACGGACGCGGACCGTCGTGGACCGGGCGCGGGCCTGCGCGGCGGCCTCCTCGATCTCCCCGGCGAGCTGGCGGGCGGCGCCGTCGGCCCGGAACGACGCGTTCGCGGAGGCGTAGCGGGGGACCGCGATCGCGGCGAGCGTCGCGATGATGACCATGACAACGACAAGCTCGGCGAGGGTGAACCCTCGCCGAGCGGATCGAGATGCAAACGGTGCTGCGCCCATAGAGCGTCGCTTTCGTGCGTTGATCAGAACGCGTCGTACGTGGTGGAGCCGTCCGAGCTGGTCTCAGACGAGTTGGCGGCGATGCTGCCGGTCGACGCGGTGTAGATCCAGCCGATACCGGCGGCGTCGGCGGCGGCGATGCCGCTCGAGCCCTTGCGTGTGCCCTTGACCTTCAGCGTCGGGATGCTGTGGAGGTAGGGGCCGTAGACGTGGGTCGCGTCGGCGGTCGCCTGGGCGTCGCCGGCGGCGTCGGTGTAGGTGGTGAGCTGCGCGACGATGGTCCCAACGGCGGGGTAGGTGCCGTCGTGCTCGGCGGCGTAGAGCTCGATCGCGTTGCGGAGCGCCGCGAGGTCAGCGATCAGGGCCGATTCGCCGGCACCCGAAGCACCGCGGCTCATCCGCGGGATGGCGATCGCCCCGATGATCCCGAGGATGACGACGACGATGACGAGTTCGACGAGGCTGAATCCGCGACGCTTGATGCTGATGTTCGGTCCCATTTCATGATCTCCAGAAAGTGTTTGGATACTCGATCTGGAGAAGGTTTCGACAAAATGAACCACGGACCTGAGCAATGCACCGAGCCGGACTGTTCCGATACGCCCTCGTGTCCCGCCCAACCGTCACAACCCTCACCGCAGCGACAGGAATGTCTCGGACTCGTTTTTTCGGACCGTGACGCCGTCCTCGTGAACGCGGAGCAGTGTCATGCCGTCGATTGTCTGGCCGGCGCGGATGGGATTCCCGTCGATCACGGCGATGCCGCCGTTCGACGCGTTCAGGACCATGGTCACACGCCCGGCGGGGGCGGCGGGCCTTGAAGACGCCTCGGCCCTCGTCGGTCCGGCGAGAAGTTCGGCGATCGGATCGCCGCCGTCCGCCTCGTTCTCGGCTGTCGCCGATGCCAGGGCGGGCATGAACGAGGCGAGCCCGAACAGATCGGGGCTTGCCTCGCCGGGCGTGACGCCCTCGTCGGTGGCGAGTGTTTCGAGAAGGCCCTGCAACGCGTTCGGATCGCCCGATTCGAGCGACGACGCGATCGTCTGGATTTTTTTGACTTCCGCGACGACACCGCTGAGCTCTCCGAGCCCGGCCGAGGCCTTGGAAAGGAGCGTCTGATCGGCGAGCATCGCCATACCGGCGACGCCCGCGATCCCGAGCAGCAAGAATTTTCGTGAAGGCATCCCCATGGGGAACACCATCAGATTCAGGTGCTCGGATGCCACCCTGATCGGAGGGATGATCCCCCGAGACGGTCAGTTTGTGAGGGTGATCCACTCTGCGCGGATCAGTGTGTTCAGCATCCCGGATTCGTCGGGCTCACGGATCTCCAGGCTCGTCAGTTCCAGGTCGGGCGACGACGCGTGCAGGTCGTGGAGGTATCGGGCGATGGCATCGATCGGCGCCCTGGTGCTGAGCTCGATCGGGGTCCGTGTGTATCGGTCCCCGCGCTCGGGCTCCCCCGGCAGGATCGTCTGGACCGCGAGCCCGTGGGCTTCCGTGTCGTCAACGATCTGCGCGATGCGCTGGTTGAGGTCGTGCTCGGCTTTCAGATGGTCGGGCAGTTGCTCGCTCTCCTGCTCGCTGCGGCGGAGGCGCGTCCTCGTCTCTCGCAGAACGCTGACCGCGTGGTCGGTCTCCGCTCGCAGTTCGATGAGATGGCTTTCTCGTGCGGCCCGCTCGCGTTTTTCCGTGATCGCCGGCGCGGCAGCGAGGAGCACGACCGCGGCGAGCACGCCCGCGGCGCACAGGCCGCCGATTGCGTCGATTTTGAAGACCGATGGGTCGGTGATCCCGCTCATCCGTTCTCCTCCTCCGGCGGCGGTGCCGGCTCCTCGCCGATCCGGCACGCGATCGCGAAGGTGTAGGTTCCCGCGTCGGTTCGATTGCTGCGGACGAGCGTCGTGCTCGCGAAGACGCCGGAGCGTTCGAGGGCGAGCAGGAATCGCGTCACCGCGTTCTGGGAGCGTGCGGCGCCCGCGAGGGCCACCGAGTACACGTCCGCGCTGTCGCCGCGTTCGAGCACGAAACCCTCCAGTGCGATCTCGTCGGCACCGATCCGTGAGATGTAGGCGAGCAGGATGCTCCAGTCGGGGTGTTGCGTCGCCTCGGCGTGGGCGACCAGACGCGATTCGATTCGCGTGAGCTCGGCGGCAAGCGTGATTTGCTCCTCGACGATGGAATCGAGGCGGGCCTGCGCCGCGTCGGTCGCCTGCATCGCGCTGGATTCCGACCGCTGGAGTTGCGAACGCGTCGCGGCGATCGCGGTACCCCCGAGCAGCAACCCGACCGCATTGATCGCGATCCAGACATTTTTTCGGCTGCGCTGCCGGCGGGCGATCCGCCGCGGCACAGGCATGAATGAGATGGCGTGGTTCATGCGGCCGCCTTCCCGTGAGCGTGTGCTTCGGCATTGATATCTTCTGCGTCTTCCGAGGGGATCGCCCTGGAACCGCTCGACGCGAGCGCCCCGGCGATGCCGATGCCCGCACTGATATCCACAAGACCCGCCGGCTCGGCGCGGCCCACGATCCGGATGAGATCTTCGCGGACGCCGGGCACGACCGAGCCGCCGCCCAGCACGATGAGCGTTGAAGGCACTTCTTCGTCGTTGCAGCCCTCCAGGTACTCGACCGACGATCTGATCTCGGCGCCCACACTGGCGCGGTACCGCTTGAGGAGCGTCTCAAACTCGGGTTCGGCGAGCGGGCTCGAGTCTCCTTCGATGAGCGCGTCACGGAGTGCGTCGCCCAGCGACTCGGCGAGCCACCGTTCGGAGCCAACGAGCGCACCCAGGCCCGCGCTGGAGACGGCCCGGATGAACCGGACCTCCCCGCGTCGTGCGGTGAGGATCGTGGCATCGGACCACCCCAGGTCGACAACCGCGACGGTCGCGGCCGAGCCGTTGCTCGTCGCGAGCGCCGCGTACGCGGTGGACTGGCTGTGCAGGGCGACGGGATCGAATCCCTGGGCTTCGATAAGGTCGAGCAGCGAGTTCGCGGATTGATGGGTGCACAGTTCCGTCACCGCGCGTGCACCGGAGGCGTGCCGCGGGGGTTGCGGCGATTCGTGCCAGCGGAACTCGAACGAACCCGGTAGGAGCTCGCGCTGCCGGCACAGTTCGGACTGGGCAATCTGCTCGATCGGGGCGCCCGAATCGAGAGGCGGGAGATCGAGCGTGACCCGTTGGATCATCGATTTTGGGGCCCCGAGGACAATGCGCGATCCCATGAAGCCGCGTCGGTAGAGGACGCCGCGCAGGTGCACAATGTCCGTCTCGTTGATCGGCAGTGAAGGGTCCTGCCGCGCGATATCCGCTGCGGCGACGACACCGCCTCCCGGGTCGAACTGCACGGCCTTGATCGAGTGGGCGCCGAGATCGACCCCGATCGGAGGGCAGCGTTTCATTTGGGGCCTCCTGCCGAAGCGGTGAGATCGAAGAGCGGCAAGAAGAGCGAGAGGGCGACAAACCCGACGACGACGCCGAGCACAACGAGGATGATCGGTTCGATCAGAGACGTCAGCGACTTGACCGCGGTCTCGTTGTCCTCATCCATGAAGACGCTCAGCCCGGTGAGGGCTTCACCGAGCCTGCCGGTTTGCTCGCCGTTGCGGACGGTCTCCGCGAATGCGGGCGAGATGAGCTTGTTGTTTGTGAACACGCGGGCGAGATCCTCGCCCGTTGTTACCTTCGCGCTCGCGCTGGTGAGCAGCTCACGATAGAGCGAGTTTCCGCACGCCTGGCGCGTCAGTTCGAGAGCCTCGAGCAGCTTGACGTGGCTCGTCAGGAGCGTGCCGAGAAGGCGGGCGATGCGGGCGAGACTGAGCGAACGGGCGACCGGACCGAGCACCGGGAGCGTGACCATCGCTCGATCCGCGAACCGGCGGCCGGCCGGTTTCGAGAGCGCGAAGAAGATGGCGATCGGAACGCCGACGACGACCGGAACGATGACAAACCACCACGCGCGGATCATGTCGCCCAGCATCAGCAGGAACGCGGTCGTCGAAGGGAGCTTGGCGTCGAGCGATTCGAACATGCCCGCGAACCGTGGCACGACGAAGACGAGCATGACGACGATCACGATGAAGGACACCATGATCAGCAGGCAGGGGTAGAGCATCGCGCCCATGACCGTCTGCATGGTTTTCTGGCGCTGTCGCGCGATGCCGCCGAGCCGCTTGAGCATCTCGGGCATGTTGCCCGCGCTCTCACCCGCGGCGATCAGGCTGTGGGTCAGCGCGTCGAACTCCACCGGGTGCTCCATCATCGCCTCGGCGAGGGAGGAACCCTGTTCGACGCGTTCGCGGAGATCGCGGAGGATCGCCTTCCACTCGTCATCCGAGGCCTGCCGCTCGACTGCAGACAACGCCTGCACCAGGGGTGTTCCCGTCGAGACAAGCACGGAGAGCTGCCGGCTGAACTCGCAGAGGCGGCTCAGCCGCTTCATGATCTTCCAGGGCGCCCGGGCGCCGCCGCGGCGCGCGTCTTCGTCGGCCGCCTCGGACCCGGCCTTTGTGAGCTCGGTGACGAAAAGGCCCTGCCTCGACAGTTTCTCGCGTGCCTCGTCGGACGACGCCGCCTCGACCTGCCCCCGCTTGACCGTGCCGCTGGATTCGTATCCCTGATAGCTGTACTTGTTCACGCGGCGGCCCTCCCGCTGTCGATGCCATCGGTCGGCACGGCCGGCGCCGGCGGGATCGCCTCGGCCTCCATGTCGTCCTCGCCCCGCGTGACCCGCAGGACTTCTTCGAGACTTGTCATGCCGTTCAGCGAGACGAGCACACCCTCTTCACGCAGGCTCTTGCCACCTCCCCGATGGTGGATCTCACGGATCGCCGAGGTCTCGGCATCCGCCGTGATCGCGCGACGCATCTCGTCGCACACTTCGAGAACCTCGTAGATGCCGGTCCGGCCCTTGAAGCCGGAGTTGTGGCACTGCTGGCAGCCGGTTCCGTGACGGAACGAGCCCGACCGCTTCGGATCGAGACGAGCCTCCATGAGCACCTTCTCGGGCGGGTAGTACGAGGTCACACACGACTGGCACGCCGTCCGCGCGAGCCGCTGGGCGACGACGCCGTTCAGCGAACTCGCGATCAGGTACGACTCGATGGACATGTCGCGCAGGCGGGCGATCGTGCCCGGGGCGTCGTTGGTGTGGATCGTCGCGAGCACGAGGTGGCCCGTGAGCGCGGCCTGCACGGCGACGCGGGCCGTCACCTCGTCGCGGACCTCGCCGACCATGATGATGTCGGGGTCCTGGCGGAGGATCGACCGCAGCGCACGGGCAAACGTCAGCCCGATCTGCTCGTTCACCTGGATCTGGTTGACCATGTCGAGCTGATATTCGACGGGGTCTTCGACGGTGAGGATGTTGCTCTCCGCGCTCCGCAGCAGATCGAGCGCCGAGTAGAGCGTCGTCGTCTTGCCGCTGCCGGTCGGTCCGGTGACGAGCACCATGCCGTGCGGCTGACGGAGCGATTTGACCAGCTTGCCAAGGGGCTCCTCCCGCAGGCCCAGCTCGTTCATATCGACGTGCAGGTTGCTCTTGTCGAGCACGCGGACCACGAGCTTCTCGCCAAGCAGCGTCGGCATGCTCGAGACACGGAGATCGATCTCCCGGCTCTCGGCGACGATCCGCACGCGTCCCTCCTGCGGGAGCCGCTTCTCGGCGATGTCCATCTTCCCGATGACCTTCACCCGGCTCACGATGGCCGAGTGCATGCCGGGAGGCGGACGCATCAGGTCCCGCAGCATTCCGTCGATGCGGTACCGGATCCTGGTTCCGCGCTGGCTCGGCTCGATGTGGATGTCGCTTGCCCCGTCCCGCACAGCGGTCAGCAGCGCGACGTTGACGAGGTTGACGATCGGGCTCCCGTCGACCATGTGGTCGAGGTCCGTCGCGTCGTGTTCGTCGATAGCCTCGCGCTCGACGACCTCGACATCCGATTCTGTCAGCGATGTCAGGAACTCATCGACATCGACGTTCTCGCCAGAGTATTTGCGAACAAACTCGAGGATGTCGCTCTCGAGTGCCAGCACGGGCTGGATGTTCTGATCGGTCAGGCTGGCGAGTCGGTCGATCGCGGGAAGGCTCTTGGGGTCCGCCATCGCGACCGTCAGCGTTCCGCGGACACGGAACATCGGGATGCAGCGCAGACGCTCGCACTCTTCCTGGCCGATCAGCTTGACCAGCGTTGGGTCGATCAGGCCGTGCCGCAGCCGGCAGCCGGGCACACCCTGAACCGCCGCCAGTGCCTGCACCAGCGCGCCGGGTGTGACGATCCCCTGCTCGACGAGCAGTTCGCCGACGCGGCGCCCCGTGGTCCGCTGCTCCGCGAGCGCGCGGCGCAGCTGCTCCTCGCTGACCGCGCCGGACGCGACCAGAGCATCGCCGATTCGGACGCGCCCGTCGCCGCTCACAGATAGCTCCTTACCGCCGCGTTGATGTCGTCGAAGTACTCGAACGCCGACGCCGTGCGCGTGAGATCAAACGTCTCACGCAGTGTTTCGTTCACGTGCGAGACCTTCAGGCTCTGCCCCAGGTCCGCCATCCCATCACTCAGATCGAGCATCGCTTCGATGCCCGCGCTGTCGATGTACGAGATATCGCTCGCGTCGAGCACGCACTTGCCCATCGACGCGCTGATCGCCTTGCGGAACCGCTCGAGGAACACCTCCGCCTCGGTCTGCGTCAGCGGACCGCCCGGCCGGAACACGACGACCGCTCCCTGTTTTTGCTCGCTGAAGTCCATGAGGTTCCCTTACGCCGCCTTCGCGTGTCCCCCCGCGGCACCCGCGGCCTGCGTGCCCCGCGGCAGCCGGACGGTGAAGGTGCTGCCCTCGTCCACCACCGAGTCGAGCGTGATCTCGCCCCCGTGCAGGCGGGCGATCTCGGCGGCGAGCGCGAGGCCCAGACCGGTACCGACGACGTTCGATTCCTTCGCGCTGCCGGCGCGGTAGAACTTCTCGAAGACCTTGGCCTGCTCGTCGGGAGCGATGCCGGGGCCCGTATCGCGCACCTCCACGACCCATTCGTCCGCGTCTTGCGTGGATGTCACCGTGACGCTGCCCCCGTCCGGGGTGTACTTGATCGCGTTGCCGACGATGTTGTGCAGCAGCAGACCGATCTTTTCGCGATCGCCGAACACGGCCTCCAGCTTCGGGGGTTTGTTGACCGTGAACTCGATCGCCCGCTCCGCGGCCTGCATCTTGTAATCGGTCTCGAGGTTGTCGAGGAGCTTCGAGGGCGAGACGTCATCGATGTTCAGCGACATCGAAGCCGCCTCCATTTCCGAGACGCTGAGCATGTCGGTGACAACCCGCTCCAGACGCCTCGCCTCCTGATTCACGATGTTCAGCGACATCGTGACCGTCGCGGGGTCATCGGCGCCCGCGTCGATCGCCTCCTCGGCCGCGAGCTTGATGTTCGTGAGCGGCGTCCGCAGCTCGTGCGTCGCCTGGGCAACGAACGAATCCCGCGCCGCGTCCGTAAGCCTCTGCTGCGTCACGTCTTCGACGAGCACGAGTACGTGCGCGCCGTCTGACTTGCGGAGCCCGCGGATGGCGACACGCAGGGTGTGCTCGCTCCCGGTTTCGCCGGCGGTAAATTCCTCGGACGCTCGCGGACGGACGCCCTCGGTGACCGAATCGATCGCGGCACGAGCCGGTTCGAGTGCGCCGATCAGATCGATCGGCTCGGCGATGACTTTTCGACGATCGACGCTCAGCATCGTCGCGGCCGCGCCGTTGCAGAACAGGACCCGTCCTCCCCGATCGAGCCCGATCAGGCCGTAGGGGACCGCGTCGAGCGTGCTCGTCGAGATATCCCCGCCGGGCACAAGTTCGTCGCGGCGATCATTTGAAGGTGTGTCTTCGTTGTCTTCCAGTGAATCCCGCGTCGCGATGATGCTGTTCCAGGATTCCGCGGCCGGCCCGAACCGCGGTGCAATGGTCAGCATCGCAGGGTCGGTCTCTCCCGCCTCGATCGCGGCGAGCGCAGACCCGACGCGGCGCAGGCCGACGTTCCCGCGGTCCAGCCGGATCGCGGCGAACCCGCCGAGCACCACGACGCCGATCGCGATGAGCCCCGCGGTCGAGTAGCCCGCCCATCCGATGCCGCTCTCGACTTCGCTCTCGAGCACGAGAAAGCCCGTGCCCCCGTCGAGCGGAACCGAGGCGGAGACATACCCGGGGCGTTCGGCAGAGGGCGGCACCGGGGAACGCTGAAACTGCGCGTTCTCGATCCCTTCAACACTCGCGAGGGCGTTCTCGACGGCGATCTGATCGATCTCGCCGGACTCCGTTCGCGGTGCCGATACGAGGGCGCTCTGCCCGGTCACCATGAGCCCGTCGCGGACGGCGCGGCGTGACACGCTCGCGTCGGCCTGCACCCAACCCGCGATCAGCACGACAACGGCGACAAGGCCGCACGCCGCAGAGATCGTGGTCGCGGCGTACCAATCGCGCCAGACGGCGCTCATCGAAGGTGCGAGTCGGAGCGGGGTTTGTTTCACAACTGAGTCTCCCGGGATGGGTTCCATCGGGGGGGCTATCGGTCGGCGGACCTGCGGGCAGAAGCACCGTTCAACGCGGGGCAGGCGGATCGACCGTCTCCACCCGCACAACCCGACCCCGGCGGGTTATCGAGACGGCGATCCGCGTTTCCTGCGCACGCAGTTCGGATTCCCTCGCATCGCGCCGCGCCTCCGCCTGCATGGATTCATCCCCCGATGCCGGGTGCTGCCGGGTGCTGACGGATGCCGCCGGACTCGCGCCCGCATGGGGTAGACGTTCGCTAACCTCCATCGGTGATCAGGCCACTGCTCGAATCCGCCCGCGTCAGCAACCTGCCGACGGTCTGGACAAACGTCCTCGTCGGGACCGCCGCTGTTGGTCACGCCGGCGACGCCGACTCTGTCGCGCTGCTCCGTCCGCTGCTCGTGGCGACGCTCGCGGTGTCGCTGTTCTACACCGGGGGCATGCTGCTCAACGACGCCGTGGATGCCGATTGGGACCGGGAACACAAGCCGGACCGTCCCATCCCACGCGGGAAACTCTCGCGACGGTTCGCAACCTGGGCCGCGGCTGCGACCATCGTCGGGGGCGTGCTCACGCCGCTGCTGATCGGCCTCGTCCATCCCGGGAACCGCGTTCCGTTCTTCACGACGGCTGCCTGGCTCATCATCCTGATTGTCGCCTACGACCTGCTCCACAAGAAATCGGCATGGACGTCGTTGCTGATGGGAGCGTGCCGCGGAACGGTCTACTTGTTCGCCGCTTCCATCGCGATGGGGTCGGGCGACCCCGCGGGAGCCGGGGCGACAGATGCTCTGGCGGCACTCGTCCGCGTCACCGAGGCCGCGATCACGCCGGCCCGTGCCATCCTGTTCTACATCGTGCTGGTCACGCTCGCCGCGCGCCGGGAAGACATCGCAGGAGCGCGTCTGGGTCGTATTTGGGGGTTCCTCCTTCCGCTGCCCTATCTGATCGCTGCGATCGCGTACCGTCCCGACCGCCTGCTCTGGACGATCTTCGTCGCGGCCGCGTTTGTTGGGTGGACCTTCCGCAACGCCCGCGTCGCGAGCCAGGGTCGGATTCCGCAGGCCGTCGCCGGCTGGCTCGCCGGCATCTGCCTCGCTGACGCCACCCTGCTCATGCTGCTCGATCGACTCGATCTCGCGGCGATCGCCGTCGGGTGCTGGCTGCTGACGATCATTCTGCAACGAACCGTCCCGGGGACCTGACCGTGCGTACGAAACCACCCCACAAGACCGCCGTCCTCAACATCGTCGCGTTGACCGAGACCCGGATCGGTGCGCACATGCCAAACCTCCAGCGCTTCCGGGAATCCGCAACGCTCACGCATCTCACGCCGCCCCTCCCGGCCGTCACGACCACAAGCCAGTCGGCGATGCTCACGGGGGTGGACGCATCCTCGCACGGCGTTGTCGGCAACGGCTGGTACGACCGGGCCGAGGCCGAGATCAAGTTCTGGAAGCAGTCCAACCGGCTCGTGCGTGCGCCCAAGGTCTGGGAGACCGCCCGCGAGCGCGACCCGTCGGTCACCTGCGCAAACATGTTCTGGTGGTTCAACATGTATTCGTCGGCCGACTACTCGGTCACGCCCCGCCCCCAGTACCGCGCCGACGGCCGCAAGATCCCGGATTGCTACAGCGAGCCGTCCGAGCTCCGCGACCAGCTCCAACGCGCGTTGGGCAACTTCCCGCTCTTCCGGTTCTGGGGCCCGGCCGCGTCGATCGAATCGACCCGCTGGATCGCCGACGCGTCGATCAGAGTCCACGAAGCCCGCGACCCGACGCTCACGCTGGTCTACCTGCCGCACCTCGACTATGCCCTCCAGAAGTTCGGGCCCGATTCTGTAGAAGCCAAACAGGCCGATACCGAACTCGACGCGGTGGTGGGGGACCTCCTGGTTCACTTTGAGCGAACGAACACACGCGTGATAATTGTCAGCGAATACGGCATCGAGCCCGTCACCGACGGCGTTCACATCAACCGGGCGCTGAGAGAGGCCGGACTTGCGCGCGTGCGAATCGAGAACGGGCGCGAGCTGCTCGACGCGGGCGCGAGCCGAGCGTTTGCCGTTGCGGATCACCAGATCGCCCATGTGTACGTGCGCGATGCCGCGGATCTGCACACCGTCCGGGAGGTGTGCGAGCGCACGACAGGCGTCGGCCGTGTGCTGGATGAAAGCGGCAAGCGTGCGCACGGGATCGACCACGAGCGCGCGGGCGAGTTTGTGCTCATCGCCGAGCCGGGACGCTGGTTCACCTATTACTACTGGCGTGACGACGACCGTGCCCCCGACTTCGCGCGGTGCGTCGATATCCATCGCAAGCCGGGGTACGACCCGTGCGAGCTGTTCATCGACCCCGCGATCGGGTCGGCGAAGCTCGCGATCGGGTCGCGGCTCATCCGCAAGAAGCTCGGCTTCCGCACGCTGATGGACCTGATCCCGCTCGACGCGTCGCTCGTGAAGGGCTCGCACGGCAGGCCTCCGAGCCGACCCGAACTCGGCCCGCTGATGATGACGCAGTCGGGCTCAGAGGCCGGAGGCGGCTCGGGCGGCTCGATGCCCATGACCGGCGTGCGAGACGCGATCCTCGGGTCGCTGTTCTCCGGGTGAACGATCCGGTTTGATCACTTCGCGGTGCGTTCCGCGCACGAAAAACCCCGGGCTGGCGCCCGGGGCTCGTTCGGCTCAGGTTCTCCCCGATCGCGTCATCGCGACCGGTACGGGTTTACTTGATCCCGTCCTTCTCGGCCATCATCTTGAGCATGTCGATGCAGCGGTTGGCGTAGCCCGCCTCGTTGTCGTACCAGCTGATGACCTTGAAGAAATTGGCGTTCAGCTCGATGCCCGCCTTCGCGTCGTAGATCGAGCTGTGGGGGTCGCCGATGAAATCGCTCGAGGCGACTTCCTCTTCGGTGTAGCAGAGCACACCCTTCATCGGGCCGTCCGCGGCGGCCTTCATCGCGGCGTTGATCTCGGCGATGCTCGTCGCCTTCTCGGTCTTGAACGTCAGGTCGACGGCGGACACGTCCGCCGTCGGCACGCGGAACGCCATGCCCGTCAGCTTGCCCTTGACCTCGGGGATGCACAGACCCACGGCCTTCGCGGCGCCGGTGCTCGCGGGGATGATGTTCTGGTAGGCGTTGCGCCCGCCGCGCCAGTCCTTCTTGGACGGGCCGTCCTGGGTCGGCTGCGTCGCGGTGGCGGCGTGGACGGTGGTCATCAGACCCTCGGCGAGGCCGAATTCGTCGTTGATGACCTTGGTGATCGGGGCGAGGCAGTTGGTGGTGCAGCTCGCGTTGGAGATGACCTTGTCGGTCGCGGGGTCGTAGTTCTCGTGGTTGACCTTGTAGCACATGGTCTTCACGGTGTCGGGGGTCTTGGTCGGGGCGCTGATGACGACCCGCTTGGCGCCCGCGGCGAGGTGCTTGCCGGCGGTCTCGTCGGTCGTGAACAGCCCGGTGGACTCGAGGACGTAGTCGACGCCCAGGTCCTTCCAGGGCAGCGCGGCCGGGTCGCGCTCGGCGCTGGTCTTGGTCGTCTTGCCGTTGACGGTGAACGAGTTCTCGGTGGCGCTGATCTCGGCGGGGGTGCCGTTGACGCGGAAACGCCCATGCATCGTGTCGTACTTCAGCAGGTACGCGAGGTTGTCGGCGGGGACGAGGTCGTTGATCCCGACGATTTCGATGTCCGAGTTCTGGGCCGCGGCACGGAAGACGAGGCGCCCGATGCGTCCGAACCCGTTGATACCAACCTTGATTGCCATTGCGCTGTGTCCTTTCGCGCCGCGTGCGGTGCGGCGTGGGTGAGTCGAAACCCCACCGACGCGGGCCCGCGTGGCCGATCACAAGGCCCGGGCCGACCGGTCGCGGACCGGTGGGTCACAACTCTAGGAACCCGCGTTCATCGCTTCAGCATTCCCGACAAGGAACTCACCGGCGTCTGCAGGATTTTCCCGACGCATCGCGAGCCGACCCCCGACGATCGAGGCGACCGCCCGAGATCGGGCTGTGCGCCCCAGATAGGGCGTGTTCACGCTCTTGCCGGCGAGTTGGTCGGTGGTGACGGTCCACGCCGCATCCGGATCGATCAGCGTGACATCCGCGGGCCCGCCCACCGCGAGCGACCCGAGGCCAGGCCCGCCCGATCCGGCGTCCAGCCCGCACAGCCTCGCCGGGTTCACGGTCATCAGCGCCAGCATCGCCGGCCAGTCCATCCGCCCGCTGTGGACCAGCACCTCGGCGTAGATCGATAACGCCGTCTCCAGCCCGATGATCCCGAACGGGGCATCATCGAACGGCGCGGCCTTCTCCTCGGGCGCGTGCGGCGCGTGATCGGTCGCGAGGATCGTGATCGTCCCGTCAACCACGCCCTCGATCACCGCGTCCACATCCGCCTGCTCGCGGAGGGGCGGGTTCATCTTCGCGGCGGTGTTGAAGCCGTCGCACGCCTCGTGGGTCAGCGTGAGGTGGTGGGGGCTCGCCTCGGCGGTGAAGGGAACACCGTTGGGGCCGCGTTCTGATCGCTCCCGGCGCACGATCTCGACCGACCCGCCCGACGACAGGTGCTGCACGTGATATCGGCACCCGGTCGCCCGGCTGAGCCGAGCGTCGCGTTCGATGATGATCTCCTCGGCCTCGCGGGGCCAGCCCGTGAGCCCGAGCCTCGTCGCGACCGATCCCGCGTGCATTACGGAGCCCTGTGTCAGCGTCGTGTCCTGGCAGTGCTGCATGAAGACCGACCCGGCGTGGGCGACGGCGGTCATGATCGACTTCATCATCCCGGCGGATTGCACGACATCGCCGTCGTCGCTGAACGCGACCGCGCCCGCGCGTCTGCAGAGTTCGATCTCGACCATCTGCTCGCCCCGGCGGCCCACGGTCGCCGCGGCGACGGGGAAGACCCGGCAGCGGCCCGTTTCATGCGCCTTCTGGCGCACGAACCCGAGCACCTCGGGCGAGTCCATGCAGGGGCCGGTGTTGGGCATGCAGCAGACGGTGGTGAAGCCCCCGGAGAGGGCGGCGCGGGTGCCGGTCGCGATCGTCTCCTTGTGCTCTGCACCGGGTTCGCGGAGGTGGACGTGCGGATCGATCAGGCCGGGGGAGGCGATGAGCCCCGCCGCGTCAATCACGCGGTCTGCGTCGGTGCGGTCGAGATCGGGCCCGATCCCGGCGATTCTGCCGTCCCTGATCGCGATGTCTGCGATCCGGTCGTGCCCCGAGGCGGGGTCGATGACGCGTGCTCCGGCGATGAGGATGGGCCCGGTCGGGCCTGGTTCGGCGGGGGTGGATTCGGATGGCATGTTGCTGTTCACGTGTGCAGGATAGTCGGGAGCCGCCTATCGTTGCCACGGCTCGTCCGGCATGCCCGGGCGGACCACACACCGCGGGGTGTAGCGCAGCTTGGTTAGCGCGTCTGACTGGGGGTCAGAAGGTCGGGAGTTCGAATCTCCCCACCCCGACTTGTGAAACGGCCCGTGATGGGCCGTTTTTCGTTGCGATCCCCCGCATTTGCATTGGTTTGCGCCCCGATGCGACCGACGATGCCGTGGCGGTCATCGTCGCAGCGAATCGCACCCGATTGCATTGATTCGCGCCCGGACTGCTGGAGTCTCTGCTGGAGGTCCGGCAGGTGCTCCTCAGCAGCCCGCCCGTCCGTGCCGGTTGCACGCTGCGCCTCGGAGGCATCCGGCGTCGACCCGAAGGCCTGCTCCAACGCCCGTCGATCATCGGCGATTCCGAGATGGGTGTAGACCTCCTCGGTGAGCGTCGACGAACTGCTGTGGCGGGCGAGGTGCTTCACGACGCTCAGGGTAACACCGGACTGCTGGAGCCGGGTCACGAATGTGTGACGCAGGGCGTGGAAGTCCACGCGGCGGCCGGCCGCATCCTCGTACTCGATGCCCGCACGAGCGAGATCCGGGCGGAGCATCCGGTCCACCGGCTTGTGCGGCAGGATCCAGATCAGCTGAGCTGGGTCCCGTTTCTTGAGCAGACGCTGGAGTCGCCGGGCGACGTGTTGTGGCAGGGGCAGGACGTCGTCGCGTCGCCTCTTGCTGTACGCAGCCGCGACGGTGACCACTGGGCCGCCCTCGCAGTCAAACTCGAAGGACGAGGGCGTCAGGCTCGTCGCCTCGGCCTGCCGGAGCCCGGTGCCCAGCATCAGGTCGTACAGGGCGGCTCGCTCGTCCCCGGACATCTCCAGCTTCTTGCCGTCGCGTGTGTATTGCACCGTCGGTGCAGATTCCGCGGCGCTTACGAGCGATTCCGATTCGCGTGCCGAAATCGCCCGCCGCGCGCGCCGGCGGTCAGCGGTCTCCTTGACCCGTGAAAGGGTCGCCAGCGGATCGGTGGCGAGGCGGCCGTGTCGAAACATCCAGCGGGTGAACCCCTTGATCGCGATGAGCTGGGCGTTGAACCAGCGGGCCGAGCGGTCGAGGGCCTGCTGCTGAGTGCGGAGGTGGTGGGCGACGACTTCGGCCCTGATCTCCGCGGCGGTCGTCCAGTTTAGCGACGCGACGATCCCGTTTATGTACTTGATCGTCTGGTCGATGTGCTTGCCTGACGACCCGGCCGCGACCATCGCGTCCCGGTACGCATTCACGTGCTCGGTCACTGCTCGCCTCGACTCGTCCCGCAGTCGCTCGGCCGCGGGATCGATCAGTCCTTCCCGGGCCCGAAGAGCGTCGTGTTCCAGTTCGCGGGCGAGGCGCTCGGCTGCCCGCCTGTCGGTGGTGCGCGATGACTTCTCGACCCGGCGGCCATTCGCATCGTAGAAGGAGACGTAGTAATTCCCCTTGCCGTTCTTTTTGTAGATGCTTGGCATCGTGTGCCTCCTTGCCTGATTATGCGACGCGGTGCGACCCAGCGCCACTGCCTGCGTCAGAGAATTCGTGTCGAGATGCCTCTGGCGTCAAACTTGTTCCGTCGATCGATGTTCGATTCGTGTTCTATGGCAAGCGATTCGCCGGCGGCTATCAACCAGGCCGATGATCCGACATGGGTCGGTAGCCCAAGATCCTCTGCGATCCCGAGTCTCTCTCCGAAAACGTACGCCATCTCAACGTCGGATCCATCGGGCACATAGCGACCCCGAAGTGCTGCGAGCACAACGTGCTTCATGTGTCGGAGTCGATCTACAAGCGGCGTTGGGCCCGTGACGGGGCGGTAACGGAGCCGATCCGCATCGGCTGGATCGATCGCGAGTTCGATGCCCTCGGCTCCGAGGTCCACCAGCAACCAGCCGAGTTTGAAAACTGGCCCGGTCACAGTGTCCCCCAATCTTCGCCTTCGGAGGATGTTTCCGTCTCCTCGTCCCCGAAACCCGGGCTCACAGTCTGATTATGAGGGGTTTCGGTGACGGTGACGGTGTCGACAGGCTCGCGGCCAAGGACAAACCGCTCGGGCGGACGGCCCCCCTTCGATCCCCTCGATGCATACTCCCACCGTCCGTATCCCGCCTCCACCAGCGCCGCGAGTGCCTCGCGCGCCTCGTCAGACTTGCCGCGGTATCGACGCATCCCCTTCGTCAACTCACGAACCGTAACCGATCCTTGGCGTCCCTCGATGAACTCGAGCAGGCGGTCATTCTCGCGGGCCTCATCGTCACCGGAAAGCCGGGCGTAGACACGCTCGACCTCGCGGGCAAACCATCGCACCAAAGCGATGCCCACCCTGATGCTCACCACATCGACCAATCTCTGATCTGCGATTGACGGATCAGCCGCCGCGACGCGGGTGAGGTGGATCACTAGGGCAAAGCGCGCGGCGTAGGCCTCTAGCTTGCTCCACGCAGCGGCCTCATCGCCCGTGCGATCTGCTTGCTCGGCCCCGTGTTCATTGACGAATTTCACCCACACCCGCTTCGCGTTCGCGTCCAGCCCGAGCATGTGGGGCTGGGCCTCGCCTTCCGGACCGCAGTCGGGCTCAAGGGCGTAAAGCCGGTCAAACAACGTATTGACCTCGGCTTCGGTGCTTTCGCTGACGTCGTCCTCGGTCCACCGCTTCGGCTGCCTCGGTGGCATGGCGAACAGTAATCGGGCCGCGAGGCCGTTGTCCCGGTGTTTCTGTTCGAGTGACTGCCGCAGCGTCTCCGGCTGGATACCTCCCGCGATACTCACTGAGGCCTGCGGGACGTACTCAGTACCTGAGGACTTCCGATCGACGATCAGGGTCCGCCCACCGAACACCTCCAACCACTTTGCCTCGCCACCTCCTCCCCTTCCACCGGAGTAGCGATCGAAGTCGAACCAACCCGACAACTCGTCCCGGATCATGAGCAGACCGCGCGGGTTCTCCTTCAAACGCGAGACGAGGGCCTCTGTGGTGATGTCGTCCGTCCACGTGCGGTGACATACGGGTTTCTCGGGTTCGACGGGGGGATCGTCATCGGAGCCGTTCGCCGCGTCCTTCTTCCATGTGCTGTGCCTCACCTCCCAGCGAGCGTGCTCAGCCTCCCAGCTAACCATGGTCTGCTCGTGTTCCTTCATCGCCCGGTGCTGATGCTCCCTCACGGGACGGAGCGCCGCATCCATCGCGGGAGACTTCGCGGTGCCCGACTCGCCGACGATCGCACACCACAGAATCGCGGGCTCGGTCCACGCCCGCTTGAGTTCGAGCCGGTGCGTGTTGCCGATTGCCGCCGCCAGGCCCGCCAGCAGAGGAAGCGCTACGTAGCAGGGATCGCACCCGATCGCGTTCGCTGCCTCGCCGACGTATCCACGGACCGGCTCCGGGAGTGCATTCAGCGGAAACGGCTCGAAGCGCGGGGGTATGTCCAGAGGCTCCGGCGCAGCCGACTCGGCCTCGGCCTTCAGCGCGTCGAGTCCCGCGAGGAACACCTCGGTGTCGCCTCCTTCGAGCTCGAGTACATCCGCTGCGTCCCCGCCCTTCGGCAACGCGTCCCACCGGTCCGCCAGACGCACGATCCTCACCGTTCGAGCCCCGGCTTTGACCGACAGATTCGCCACGTCCATGGCGTACTTCTCGCCAGCGTCGTCTCGGTCCGGCAGGATCACCATGTCTCGCCCCGCGAGCGGGGACCAGTCGGCTTTGCCCGCCGAATTCGAGCCGTGGGGGCTCGTGGTGGCGATCAGGCCGCATTCCCGCACCGCGTCCGCCGCCTTTTCCCCCTCGGTGACATAGACCGTGGACTCGTCAGGGGCGGCAAGAAGCTCCGGCAGGCCGTAGAGCGGGCGAGGGGTCGGCATCCCTCGAAGCACCCAGCCCGAGTCAGACCGAGTCGCAGGGCGGACATCCTTGTCGCCGTTCCCACGGTCCCACCGGACTACGACTCCCACCGGCTCGCCTGCCGC
>DDFO01000044.1:107614-131871 GCA_002337215.1 Phycisphaerales bacterium UBA1926
CGCCTGCCGCATCGTTGTACGTCCAAAGGATCGAGCTGGGGCCATGCCGACGTTCGAGTTCTGCCACCGCTTCGCGAGCCGCGGGATAGCACGTTTCGGAAGTATCCCTGCTGTCCCCGTCCCCAGAACCCCGCCTCACTGGTGTATCAGCGAGTGTTTCGGGGACAGGGGAAGCGGTGACACGGCGCGCCCATCCAGTCTTATGGCTCGGCTTGTAGTGGTCGTCCTTGGGCATGAGGTCCCGCATTTTCAGACCCAGCGCCGCGACGACGTCGTCCGTCTCGCATCCGGCGTGACACTTCACCAAGGCTCGCCCGTCCTCGCCCACATTGACGCTGAGGCTCGGGTTACAGTCGTCGTGGGCGGGGCAGCGGCATGTCCAGCCCTTCCCGGTCTGCTTGGGGTCGAAGCCGCGGGACCGTAGTGCTGCGAGCAGACCGTCCGTGGCGGGGCTCGTGGTCATCGCCTCGCCTCCTTTCGCACGCGGTCGGCGGAGCCGGGCGAGGTCGGGCAGCCTGCTCCGATCCATGCCCGCAGTTCATCCGGGCAGTAGCGGACTGCTCGCCCGATCTTCCGGGAGGGGATCGCGTTGCAATTTGTGTAGGTCCAGAGCGTCCGGGCACCAATGGCAAGCATGGCGGCGGCATCTTTCGCGTCGATGAGCAGCTGTTCAGTGCCGCTATCCAAGGACTTCGCTCGGGCATCAGCAGAAAAGTGCGCGTTTTCAGACATCGCCGCCCCCTTCCCGTCGGGCGTCGATGGCATTCAGCTCATGCCGGATCAGGGCGACGGCTTCACGGTCGTAGAGCCGGAGCCGGCCAGCGCGGGCCGATGGAGCAATGTGTGTTCTGGTGCGTAGCACGTACAGCACACGATGCAGCGGGACGTCCAGATCCGCCGCCAGCACGCCTGGCGTTCGGAGCTTCGTAACGGGTCGAATCGTCATTCGTGAAACCAGCCTTCCTGTATCTGGCCGCGTTGGGCTCACAGGAAGGCGCTCGTTCACGCGAACGGACCGAAATTGGGCTCCTCGGGTGCGTCAGGCTCGATATTGCACCCGTGAACGTTCGCGAACGGTGGGCATTGGGTACGACCCTGCACTCACGAGTGCCGGTCGTCAGGAACCCATCTGCCAACTCACGACGAGGATTTAGCCGGTGCCGGTCTGAATCGCCGGTTGCACGGACTCGAGGGCCTCGAAGATCTCAGCAATGACGGCGTCCTTTCCGGCAAACAACTCGTCTGGTCCCCCTGCGTGTAGGTTGCTGAAGGGCGGCTCGTAGAGCGACGAGGCGTCCATCACGCCCCTGGCGGTGAGTTGATCGATCATCATCTCGACGAAACGGATCTGGGGTGGGTTCAGACTCTCGTCGTTCAGGAACCCGGAAAACGCCGCCATCGCCGCCCTGCGGTCCAGCCCCACAAGGCTCCGGACAAAGTGCGGCAGCGAGGGTGCCTCTGACCGGGCCATCCAGCTCGACAGCAGCGTCTCCCCGTCCTCTTCCCCGATCTTGATCAGGGCCTGTTGGAGACCGTCCAGATCGGTCTGCGTCATCGGATGGTTGTTCCGGAGTCGGTGAATGGCGGCGTTCATCTGGTGGGTCTCCAGATACTCCTTCACCCGCTTTTCGTACTGCGGCCCGGTCATCTTGGGCATGGCTCCGATCTCGACCTTTCGCACTCCCTCCACCTCATCCGCGAAGTTGGTGTAGATCGGCTTTTGCGCCTTCTTATCGAGCAGCTTGAGAAGGTTG
This sequence comes from Phycisphaerales bacterium UBA1926, assembly GCA_002337215.1. GTDB lineage: Bacteria > Planctomycetota > Phycisphaerae > Phycisphaerales > UBA1924 > UBA1926. The sequence continues at coordinate 109,369 of DDFO01000044.1, forward strand.
CGCAGCCGCAGCCGCATGTCCTCCAGCATCGCCAGCGTGATCCCCTCCCAGAACTCCGTGGTCTGCAGATCGGCCAGGTAACCCAGCTGGGCCTTGACCGCTGGCACGGCACTTTTCTCCTCCAGCAGCATCGCGATCTCCACGACCCGTTGCCGCTGCGACTCGAACAACCCCGCGTCCCCCTGTGCCGTCGCGAGCTGCATGCGGAGGGCGATCAGATCGAACAGCTTGGCCTCAAGGTCTTCCGATTCCTGCTCGCTGGGAAGTCCCGCAATCTTCTGCTGCAGCCCGGTGACATCGGACTCGCTCAGTGCCCCCCACACCTCCCGGTCCTTGAAGCGGGTCACGGCCTCCCGCTCCATCCGCACGATGAAGTTGTCCAGCTTCATCGCGTCGACCTCGCCGTGCAGGGTGTCGATCAGCGAACTGGCCAGTTTCGCGCCCGGGTCCAGCTCGGTCTCTCTCTGAACCGTCGCTAGCAGTTCCACACGCGATCGGAAAAGCCGTGTTCCCAGCGGGACCCCGCTCCCCCGCTCGATCCCGTCGGGGTTCTCGCGGAAGAAGTCGAAGTTGAAGCAGAAATCGAAGATCCGGAAGTCCGCCTTGTCCTCCCCCGGCCCGAACAGGTCCGGGCACAGGCGTGTCCCCCGACCGATCATTTGCCAGAACTTGATCTTTGAGTACACCGGCTTGAAGAAGACCAGGTTGGCCACCTCGGGCACGTCGATCCCGGTGTCCATCATGTCCACCGAGATAGCGATGTGGGGCGCCTTGTTCTTCAGCGAGAAATCATCGATCAAGCTCTGGGGATACTTGGCGTAGTTGTCGATGACCCGCGCGAAGTGCCCCTTGTAGTGCGGGTAGTGATGGTTGAACCGCTCCTCGATGAACACGGCGTGGTCGTGGTTGCGGGCGAAGATAATGGTCTTGGCCAGCCGGTCCCCGCCCTCGACCTTGTGACCGTGCTCCATCAGATGCCGCAGCGCCTTGTCCACCGTGTCGATGTTGAACAGCCATTGGTTGATCGCCGCGGCGTTGACCTTCTTCGGCGTGCCGGGGCCGTCGCCCTGATCCCCCCAGTCCAGCCCTTCCCATTCCTCCTTCTCTTCCTCGCTGAGGTCGTCGTATTCGATCCCCTTGCCGGGAAACTTCAGGTCCACCTGCTCCGCCTGCGGCGGCACGAGGAACCCGTCGGCCACCGCCGTCTCCAGCTCGTACGCGTCCGTCGGCACGCCCGGCTCCAGCCCGAAGAGCTGGTAGGTGTTCCTGTCCACCTGCTCCCGCGGCGTGGCCGTCAGCCCGACAAGCAGCGAGTCGAAGTACCTGAAGATCGCCCCGTACTTCTGGTACACCGACCGGTGCGCCTCGTCGATGATCACAAGGTCGAAGTGCCCGACGCTGAACTTGGCCTCGTTGCCCTGCGTTTCGTCGATCAGCCCCATCATGGTCGGGTAGGTGCTCACGTACACCCGGCCCGTGGCACCCTTGTCCGTGACCAGATTCACAGGGCTCGAACTCGGTAGATGCCTCTTGAACGCCCCGACGGCCTGATTCACCAATGACACACGGTCCGCGAGGAACAGCGCCCGCTTCACCCACCCCGCTCGCATCAGTTGATCCACCAAAGCGATCGCGGTCCGGGTCTTGCCCGTCCCGGTCGCCATGACCAGCAGGACCTTGCGATGCTGCTGCGTGAACCGCTGCCCGATGCTCGTGATCGCCCGCTTCTGGTAGTACCGCCCGGCGATGTCGTCGCTGATCTCGACCACATCCAGCGCCGTGCGCTGCGTCCGGCGCACGATCAGCCGCTGCAGTTCGTCTTTCTTGTAGAACCCGATCACCTTGCGGGGCGGGTAGGCCAGGTCATCCCAGAGCCACGTCGTGTACCCGTTGGTGTAGAAGATGAGCGGGCGCTGGCCGTGCATGTGCTCCAGTGCGTCGGCGTACAGCTTCGCCTGCTGCTGCCCGGCCTCGGGGCTCACTGTCGTTCTCTTCGCCTCGACCACCGCCAAAGGCTTGCCGTCGTCGCCCCAGAGCACGTAGTCGGCGAATCCGAATCCCTCCTTGTTGGGCATCGGCTCGACGCGATACTCCCGGTCCCGCGGCTTGTCGAGGGGCCACCCCGCCCGGGTTAGCTCCAGATCGATGATCAGCATCCGGGTCTCGGCCTCGTTGTAGTCGTGGGTGTCCTCGGCCTGCTCGTTCTCGTCCTTGTACTTCGCGAGTTCGTCCTGCAGCTTCTTGAGCTCCGCCTCGGTCTCTTCTTTCTCCGCGGCGGCCGCGTCCAGCTTTCCCTGAATCGCCTCCAGCTCCGCCAGGCTCGCGGTCGCACCAGCGGTGTCGGTCGGGATCAACGACTCGTCGTAGGCGTATCCCTTGAGCTGCTCCGCCCCCTTGCGTAGGTACGTCCGCCCGGCCCAGTAGACGACGTGGGCCAGCTCCCGCATCACGGCAAGGGCGTCTTCCGGCGTCGGGGCCTTCTTGCCGTGCACGGCCTTGTTGCCCGCCTGCCGCACATACTCCGCCTTGGCCCACACCGCTTCCGGCACGAGCTTGACGAAGCCCTCGCCGTTGATGTACCCGTCGAGGTTGGTGACCCTCGGCGGGGTGAGCGACTTGTCCACCTTGTAGATCCGCCGGATCAGGCTTTCGAGGCAGTGGCGGGCGTGGAAGCAGGCGCCTCGCGGGTCACGGTAGATGGACTGCTCCGCGAGGTTCGCGCTCTCGGCCACGAACGGAAACTCGTTCTGCAGGAACATGAAGTTCGCGGAGACGGCCATGGTCAGGCCCACCCTTCACGTGTGCGGCCATGGACGCCCGGATCGTGGAGCAACGCCCCGAGGCTCTGGTCGTACGGGAGCTGGAGCTTGGCGTCGTGGCGGTAGAGCCAGTGGACGATCGACTCCAGGGCGAAGCGAGCGTGGAAGCAAGCGGCGCGGGGATCGCCGAGGATGTGGCCATCGGCCTTGCAGGCAGAGTCCGTAATTGCTCGGAACGACGACGGCAGGAAGCTGAAGTTGCTCATCACAGCTCTCCTGCGAATGCGCGGGCTTGGAGCGAACTGAACAGGGCATCCAGATCGGAGCGGTATTCAGTCTGCTGCTCCCGATGTTCATCGATAGATTCGAAAATCGATGCGAACTGTCGCTGCAGGCGCACTGGAGGCAGCGGAACGGGCAGCCGCTTCAGTTTAACTCCCGTGAGATGGGCAATGGTCGCTGATGTCGTGAAGTCGCTGAATCCCCCATGCTCTGCCATGAACCACATGAACCAAAGCACAAACTCTGGGACAGCGAGGTCAGGCTCAAGCCGTACCCGATGAAGTGCCTTCTGGAAGAACACATTTTCCATCTCTCCACGCCAGATTGCTGTACGTCCAACTTCACCGCCCTCGCAAATCAACAGATCACCATGCTCAAGGGCGAACTCGGCACGATCTGCTTTGGTGAAAGTCATCTCGCGGAGGTCATCCAAGACAAAGCGATTCCACTGGACATTCAGATTCGCGAGATAGGGACAACGGTCCTCATCCGTCTGTTTCGCGGCATCAAGCATCTTGCCGAGGCGGCTCTTCCCCAGCGATTCAAACGGTACGACATCCCACCCCTTCGGATTCGTCACCGGATCCCCGAACATGTCGAGGAAGGTGGCTTGGATGAGGGTGTCGAGCTGGGCGAGGGACTCGCGCCGCTTGGCCCGCAAGGCGTCCGCCGCATCCAGAATCCCCGCGATCCGCTTCTGCTCGGCGAGGGGCGGGAGAGGGATCTCAAGCTGTTTCAACACGGCCGTAGAGATGTTGTCGGCCGTTGTACCTCTAACCGATCTAAGAATTACTGGTGCTCTTGCCCTCAGAAATCGCCCGAGATATTGCGGATAGACCTCACGTCCGCAGATCAGAGCTTTCAAGTCCTGATTCACTGCAAGCGGAACTCTGGAGATCCCAACGGGCAGTGAGTGCTTCAGTACACCAGATCGAATGACAACCAAGACGCTGTTCGGCGGGATCAGCTTCGCTGTGCTATTTTCAAGTGCTTGTTCAGTGATGCGGTCAATCGACGAATCGATGTCCCACTTCTTCATGTCCTTGGGCGTGACCCAGGGCACAGAACCGTTTCGATAGAACTCGGCGCGAGCCTTGCTTGGAGTTCCGCCCCCGCGAATCTCGACAAGCTCTCCGAGCGGAGCACTTGAAGTAATCACTGCAGCATCCCCTCAAGCTCCTCGCGGCCCTTCGCGATCTCCGCCTCCAGCTTCGCCAACCGCTCCAGAATCACCTGCGGCGGTTCGTGCTCCACGGCCTCGTACTCGACTTCCTTGTAGCGGTTGATCGACAGGTCGTAGTCGTTGCCCGCGATCTCGGCCTTCGGCACGAGGAAGCTCTTATCCGTCCGCGCCCGCTCCATCTCCTTATCCCGATTCTTCCAGCGCTGCAGGATGTCCGGCAGGTCCGTCTTGCCCTCCTGCGGCGTCCGCTTGTCGTCGAGCGAGAAGCCGTCGGCCTGCATGTCGTAGAACCAGACATGCTCGGTGCCGCCCGAGTTCGTCTTCGTGAACAGCAGGATGGCCGTGGAGACGCCCGCGTAGGGCTTGAAGACGCCCGAGGGCATCGAGATCACCGCGTCGAGCTTCTGGTCCTCGACGAGCATGGTGCGGAGCGATTTGTGCGCCTTGGACGAGCCGAACAGCACGCCGTCCGGCACAATGACCGCGGCCCGCCCGCCCGTCTGCAGCAGGCGGAGGAACAGGGCGAGGAAGAGCAGTTCGGTCTTCTTGGTCTTGACGATCTGCTGGAGATCCTTGGCGGTGGACTCGTAGTCGAGGCTGCCCGCGAAGGGCGGGTTGGCGAGGATCAGCGAGTACTTCTCGGCATCGCCCGCTTCGGCCTGCGCGAGCGAGTCCTTGTACTGGATGTCAGGGTTCTCAACGCCGTGCAGGAGCATGTTCATGCTGCCGATGCGGAGCATGGTGGGATCGAAGTCGAAGCCGTGGAAGGTGCCCTCGTTGAAGCGGCGGCGAGACTTTTCGGTCTTGTAGATCTCGTCGGCGTGGTGATCGACGAGGTTCTCGGAGGCGGCGATGAGGAAGCCGGCCGTGCCGCAGGCGGGGTCGCAGATGATGTCCTTGGGCGAGGGGTCCATCATCTCGACCATGAGCTTGATGATGTGGCGCGGCGTGCGGAACTGGCCGTTCTGCCCGGCGCTGGCGATCTTGCCGAGCATGTACTCGTAGAGGTCGCCCTTGGTGTCCCGGTCGGCCATGTCGATGCCATCGAGCTGATCGACGATGTTGGCCAGGAGGCTGGCCTTGGGGAACATGAAGATGGCGTCCTTCATGTGGTGGCTGTAGGTCGAGTCCTCGGGATCGCCGTCGCCGTTGTTGGTGCCGAGCTGCTTGATGAAGGGGAAGACCTCGTCCTTGATGATGTCGAACATCGTCTCGGGTGCCGTCTGCTTGAAGCGGGACCAGCGGAGGCCGTCTTGATCCGGGGCGAAGACTGGGTCCTCGATCGGCTGCTTGAGACGGTTGGCCTTGCTCTCCTTGAGCGTGTGCAGCTCGTCGAGCCGCTTGATGAAGAGCAGGTACGTGAGCTGCTCGATGACGGAGAGGGGATTGGAGATGCCGCCGGACCACATCGTGTCCCAGATGCGGTCGACTTTGGACTTGAGTTCGCCGGTGATCATTGACTGTGTTCCAATTCCAATGCGGTACGGGGCACGCGGTGGGCGTCACGGTTTGCGACCGAGAAGTCGATCGTAGTTGTCTGGATCTTCCTGCAGCAGCGAGACCATCTTCCGGCGCTGGGCAGAATCGAAACGATTGAGCTGGGCCCGTTCGTTGGGGTTGGCTTCCTCGATCAGCCGTGCGAACACGGCGTCCACATCATCCAGTTCGGCGTTCGTCGCTGGGTCGGCCTCGCGGCTCTGCTCGGCGTTGTCCGTCACGACGTCGTTCATGCTCGTCGCCCTTGGCGATCGCTTCGACTCCAAATGCCGGGCCTGCCAGCCCTTGAGCTGGGCAGAGTCCTTGATGGCCTTCTGCACCGTGGCGTTGGCACAGCCAAGCCTCGTCGCGAGTTTCGCAATGCTGGTGTACGGCTCGCCCCGGTCGCGAATTTCCAAGAGTCGGCGCTGCACGTCGCGCCAATCCGCACCTTTGGCCACCTGCTGACTGGGCGGCCGTTGTCCAGTTGAACTGGTTGGTCGCCCCGATTCGCGGGCCGAACGCGAGGCGGCCGACGCCTTAATCGCTTCAGTGAATACCTCGCCGCCTTCGGCCCAATTGCAGATGTTTACAGCGGGTGGAGCGCAGTCGGGTTGTGACGGGGCAGGTAGTTTCGGAGTGCTTTGCTTTGCCGCGATGGAATCAGCGTTCGCAAGCATCTGCTTCCATGCATGTCGAATCCGTCGGTCATGTTCCGCAATCAACTGTTCGCACAGCTTGATGAAGTACACCTCCGGCGCGGTGAGTGCGTACTCGCGGCCGCCGAGTGTCATGTTGGCGCGGGCAAGGAAACGCTCGATCTTTCGGAGTTCGCCGTTCGTCCATTCTTCGACGACGGACAGATTGTCAATCTCGCCCTCAGTCAACATACTGAGGAGCTGGTCGCACGCCTGCCCAACATCAGCTGCGCCATCTAGATGCACAAGATGTGTGAAGCACGTCCTGAGCCGGTCACGGATGTTCTCGATGAGGTGTAACAGCGGATGCGGACTGAAGCCAACCTGGTAGGATGTCTGGGTTTTCACCAGTTCAGAGGCGAGCCGCCAATATCGGTTGACCATCTGCAGGAATCGAGCCGCCTCAGCAAATTCACTCACATCAGTGCCAGTGGGGCAGCGGCAAGATTGGACCATCATATTGGTCAAGCGGAATATCTGGTTCTTGACGTTCGCCGAAGCCGTTTCTTGGCAAATACCCAATGTCTTATCGATCGCGGACAGCAAATGATCCCGCGAGTCATGGGTCGCTGCCATCGCCGGATGTGCCATCGTCGCCATAGACATCAGCGTGGCAAATCGGTGCGGAATATCCAATTTAAGAATCGCCGATGACTCCATTAGGTTTTTGATGCCGTCGAAGCCTGGATTCGTCAAAAGCGCTTCGACATGCGACATGATCTCTTCGACCCACACGCTGTGGTCGGTCTCAGGAATTGCGTTCGGGTAGTCGCATTGAATCTGAGCAAGGTCGCGGGCAACCATGAAAAGTACGACAAGGTCAGCCGCGCCTTGCGAGTCAGGCTTTAGAGTGCTGTGTCGCGAAGCAGTATCCGACTTGTCTGTACGCGCGGCGTCCGATTCGCGGGTGCTCATGGCGTGCTACCTTTCCTCCGGGCCGGGCGGCCGTGGCGGAGAAAGCAGATTTTGCGATACACCCGACCAACCGCCGGGGGCCTGCCGGCTATCCGATGGATCATGTTAGGTCCTGTCTGAGGACGCATCATCTCGCAGTAGATCGCATAGTGATGTGTTCCGACGCCGTTTTCGGTTCGGCCGTTGTCGGTGCGAGCATACGAAAGAGGCTGGCAAGCATCACCCTTCGCTCCATCAACACGGCCGAGCAGTCACCGTGTTATCTCAAGTCATGGAGCTTTGAGCCTCATCCTGTGGCGTCTGAGGTCCAGTGGATCGTTCCTGAGGCCGAAGGAGACCCCACGAAGCCCGCAAGTAAGCCCGGCCACCTTGGAGTCAGCCGGTAGCCCCGCGATGAAGGTGGTCGGCAGAAAAAGCTCGTAGAATGTTTGCGGCATTGGGGTTATGGTTTCTGGACTGAATCGTGTTGACTAAAGCGGGCTGTATCAGTAGTCTCCTTTCCGCTAAGCGATGGGGAGAAAAGAATGCTGAACACGCGATGGGTCCGTGCGATCGGTTGTTCTCTGGCGGCCCTAGCCGTCCTTTCGGCGGGTGCCGATGCAACGGAGTTCGTAGACCGCTCCGAGGTTGTTGCTCCTGTTCCCGGTATACAGGGCACAGACACGGTCGCCCCGCGGGTCTTGGCTGTTAACCCTGCTCCGGGAGCCCGGGTTGTCGATCAATCAGGCATCTCGGCATTCACCGTTCGGTTTACCGAGCCGGTGATATCACCTTCGGATGCTATTCGTTGTTGGTCGCTCGAAACCGGGGAAGAATTCGCTCTTGAAATTGCTCAGGGGCCCGATCCAGCCGAACTGGTTGTGTCGCTTTCCTCGGGACCAGTCTTCGCAGATGTGCTAACTGTTGTAGTTGACTTCAGCGTGACCGATCTGGCCGGGAATCTCCTTGACGGTGAGTTACTGTCTCCAGTGCAGCCGCTGTTTCCGAGTGGAAACGGCCTGCCGGGCGGTCGTGCGGTGTTTCAGCTGAGCGCATTGCAGGGTGACGCCAATCGTGACGGCATCATCGATCTGGCCGACGCGGTCGCACTGATCACTGCAATCGGGCTAGAGGTCGGGGATGACTTGTATGACCCGCTCGCGGACCTGAACGCGGACGGCTTTATTAATGTCCTTGACATCGTGATCTGGTCGAATGGCGTTGGCTTGCTCCTGCCAACTGATGATGGTGTGGCGCCGACCATAACAGCGATTTCCCCAGACCCTGCCGATCCGGTGTTCGATGACATCTCCGAGGTCACTGTTTCGTTCAGCGAGCCGGTGGATCCCGCTCGTGTTGACCGGACTGATGTCTTCGTCACCGACCTTGATGCCGTTCTCCAAGAGGCAAATTCGGTCATCGTCGCGGCGGATGGGTCTTCCGCAACATTCGGATTCGACCCTCCTCTTGAACGCTGCGGGGAATACCGACTCGGTATCTCGAACTCGATAGCTGATTTGTCGGGGCAACTCCTCGCCCCACCAGCGACACCGCTCGTGTTGGATGGGCTCGTTCCTGCACCGATCCCCGCGATCGATCCGGTTGAACGTCTCGTCACACAGCCCACAGTGACAATCGCGGGTGATGCGCCGGGTGCGGAATTCGCCCGGGTGATCGGCCCCCAGGGTGTTCGAGTCGTACCTGTTGTAGATGGCCGCTATTCGGCCGAACTGGTTGTGACCGAGAATATCCTCACCACGGTATTCGTCAGTGGCATCTCGCCTTGTGGACAGACCAGCGCCTCCGCCACGGTTGATGTCGTGCGCGACACGTCGCCCCCGTTCGTAACCGTGGACTTCCCGACCCCCACGAGCCAGATCATCGAGCCTCAGGTGACGGTGGTGGGGCGTGTCGGGGATGAGTTTGCCGGCGTTGAGGGGCTCGAAGTCACGATCAACGGCGTGCCTGCTCAGGTCGATGTCGGCTCGGGCACGAACGGCACATTCATTATTGCCGGCCTTCCGATCGAGCTCGGGGCCCAGTCGCTCGAGATCGTCGCGACGGATGTCCTCGGCAACACAACGATGGTGCAGCAGCAGATCACCCGATTCGATCCGCCGCCGGGCACGCCGCTGCTCACCGTTATCTCGGGCGATGGTCAGCAAGGGCCGGCTCGTACCGAGCTTTCACAGCCGCTTCGCGTGCAACTCACTCGCCCGGACGGGATGCCCCTTGCCGCAAAACTCGTCACGTTCGAGGTCGAGCGAAACGATGGTCTACTCGCTGAGATACAGGGCGACACACAGAACGGTGCTCGCCGCGTGCAGGTCTTTACCGACATGTCGGGCGTCGCCGAGGTCTACATGCGTCTCGGCAGCACCGCGGGGGCCGGGGCCAACCGTGTCGCGGTGACGAGTCGGGATCTGACCGGTGCGGCGTACTTCTGCGCCAGCACGACCGCCGGTGCCCCTCAGCGGATTCTGGTCGGCGACATGAACAACCAGCGGTCGGAGGCCGGGGCGCCGCTTCCTCGCCCGATCTCGGCCTTCGTCACCGATGGCGATGACGGCAATCCTGTGCCGGGCGTACCCGTCACATTCACGGTCGTGCGCAACGATGCACTCTTCGCCGGCGGTGCCTCGTCTGTCACGGTGAATACGGGCAACAACGGTCGGGCGACCGCGACACTGCTCACCGGTCGCACGCCAGGCATCAACGTGGTCGAGGCGTCGTTCCCGGGCAATCCAGGGCTGCCGGCGACATTCACATCGGTCGGCATCGAGCGGGTCGAGGGTGCACCGACCACCTTTTCGGCGCTCGTGCTCGACAATGCCAACCGCCCGATCGGCGGGGCGAAGGCGATGCTCACGGTGACGCTCGAGTTCCCGGATGGCCCGGCCCAGACCGTGCTCGGGCCGATCTTTTCCGGGGAAGATGGGCGGTTTACGTTCGATGCTTCTCACCTGCCGATTGATGCTCTGAATGACGATCTTCCGGGTGGGCCGGCCCATCTCAAGGTGGACGGGGTCAACGCGACCTCGCTCGGCGGCGAGCCGATCGATCGGCCTTGGACCTTCCCGTTCGTCGCGTATGACTTCACGCTGACCGATAGCGCCGCGAACGGCCTGCCCGACCCGGTCTGGCTCCCCATGCTCGACCCGGCCAACGAGTTCCTCTACGACGGCACGCAGGATGTCGAGGTGACGATGGCGGGCATCGAGGGCCTCCGGTTCCTCGTCCGGGCCGGGTCGCTAACGCGTGAGGACGGTACGCGGCCCTCGCCGAGCGATCCGGAAACGCTGCGGCTCAACCAGGTGCACTTTGATGAATTACCGATGCCGCTTCCGGACGGGAACGCATTCCCGCTCGCGTGGACGATCGCGCCCAAGAACGCCCGGTTCGACCCGCCCATGGAGGTGCAGCTGCCGAACCTGACGGGGCTGCCGGCGAACTCGATCTTCGAGCTGCTCCAGTGGAACAACGACATGGCGGAGTTCGAGATCATGGGCACGGCCCGGGTCTCGGTCGATGGAGCGTTGATCCGGAGCGAGCCGGGGTCTGGCATCACGGTCGCGGGGTGGGGTGGTGGGGCGCCGCCGCCACCGCCGACCGGTGATGCTGACAATCAGTGTCCAATCCCGAGAGTCGGCAATCACGGGAGTCGGGGGATTGATGACTGCGCTTGCTTTGATGTGTTGACAGAGCAGTGCTTGTGCTCGGAGGCCGAGAGAGAGCTGCTGTTTGCTTCCATGGATTCTGCGATTCGGATCGCGGAATCGAGAACATCCGCGGCTCGACAGTCGCTGCGTGATTGGATAGATGTTCGTGACTCGGATCAGACACCGGGTATTGGGTCGATCTTCCTGCAGGGAGTGGCTGGGCCGGTGGCATGCGTCGGTGGTGCGGTCCTTGGTTGCCCAACCGTTGCTGGATGTAGCTTGGCGATATTAGCTTGTGGAGTAACCGTAGATTCGCTCATCTCATTACAACAGGACTTGGACCGCGTTCGTGCCGCATATCTTCAAGTGGAGCAGGACATTGACGCAGCAAAGGCTGCTATTGACTTTGCGCAAGAGCGGTTTAACGAGTTACACACCGACTGTGGTCCACTTCTTCCAACTAATCAACTGATTCAGCAGGATGTGGATCGCCTTCGAACTCAACTCGAGATGATTCGAATCGGTGGCCTACAGGCCGAGCAAAATATCAGGCAGGTCCTGTCTCTTCTTGGTGAAATCCTAGAGAGACTAGATGATCTCGACCCCCCGCAGCCCATCCCGGGCGGCACCGGTGATCCTGCCCTTGACAAAATTGTTGCGCTCGCGGAGGCGGCAGTTGCACTCGTCGGTGAGACTGAGCAAATCCTAGATTGGCTTGGAGATGCTGAGCAAAGTATCGAGTCTGGTAGCGGGTCCTTGGTTGACCTATTCATTGATGCCCTGTTTCTCGAGGGTTGGGTGGCATCCGTCGATGGGCGCGCGAGTGGGCTTGGAAGAGACGGCTCGCTTTCGATTTCTGGGATTCCGGTGACGGATCGCCTCAGTCGAGTTGTGATCCGAAACGAGCGATTCGGCAACTTCATCGGGCGTTCAGAGTTCTTTGATGTTGTTGAATCGGGTTCGGTGCCGGTCTTCGCCAGATTCAATCCTACAGATGAGCCTGAGCTGCTCCCTGTGAGCCTCAGCATATTGCTTGGAAGCACAGTTGTCCGTCCTGGAGAGTCGGTAAGCGCGAATGCGTTTGTGCTCCTCTCAGACGGCACAACGCAGTCGGTGGCGTCTCGTGCGCAAGGGACGTCGTACCTGTCGACGAACGCCTCTGTTCTCACCGTTGCAGCGGATGGCGAGGTGACGGCGTTGGCTGCGGGATCTGCATTTGTTCGAGCAACGAATCAAGGTGCGACGGCCGTACGGCGAGTTGATGTTCTGCCTGATCTAGTCTCCACCACCGTCACCGGCGTCATCCTCAATCCCGACGGTTCGCCCGCCGAGGGTGCGCTCGTCACCACCGCGACCCGCTTCGGCGGCCTTGCGTTCACCGACGAGATGGGGCGGTATTCGTTCGATGTCAACCTGCTCGGCCCGGTCGAGCTCCGTGTCCGTGCGACTGCGTTCGTCGATGGTGATGTGCTGCTCGGCGTCTCCGACCGCGTCCCAACCGACATCGATGGGATCACCGACTCGGGGCTGGTCACGCTCCGCTTGATCCCGCCCGGCCCGCTCTATGGCAACCCGGAGGTCCCTGCCCTCGATCGGCCCAGCGGTATCGCCGCGGGTGACTTCGACCAGGACGGCGACCAGGACCTGGTGACCGGCAGCGAGACCGGGACGCAGTTCCGGGTGCATTTCAACATCGACGCCGCGGACTTTGCGGCGGAGACCACGATCAATCAGGGCTGGACTGGGCCGCGCAATGTCCTCGCCGAGGATTTCTCGGGTGACGGCGTGCCCGATATCGCGATCACCGCGCGGGATGGCAATCGCATGTTGCTCTATCGCAGTAACGCCGACTCGACCTTCACTAACACGCAGAGCATCGGAACCGGGCTATCTCCGCTCGGCATGGCTGGCAGCGATGTCGATGGTGACAATGACATCGATCTGCTTGTCGCCAACAGCCTCAACGACTCCGTTTTTGTGTATCTGAACAATGGGTCGGGTACCTTCCCGACCACCCCGAGCTTCGTGCTCGACACGATCCGCGGGCCGCGGTCGATGCGGCTTGCCGATATCGACGCGGATGGGGATGACGATTTGCTCGTGCTCGGCGAGATCGAGCGGGGCGTCGCCGTGCACATCAGCGACGGAGTCACCGGATTCGGCGAGGCGACCTTCTACGCGATCGGCGGGTTCCCGCGTGCGATGACGACGGGTGAGTTCGACCAGTCGCCTGGTGTCGACATCGCGGTGACTGATCTGCTTTCCGACACGGTGACGCTGCTGCTCAACGACGGGGCCGGGCTCTACTCGACAGGATCGTTGGTTGCGGTGGGGGACGGGCCTGAGGGCATTGCGGCGGGCGACGCTGACGGCGACGGCGATGACGATCTTGTGATCGCAAACTCGCTGGCCGGCACCGTGTCGGTGCTGCTCGCTGTGGGTGATGGCACGTTTGCTCGGGCTGACTACAACGCCGGGACCGGCGTGCGCGACATCGTGCTCGCCGATCTGGATGTCGACGAGGATCTCGATATTGCGACGACGAACACAATCGGCGACACCGCGGGTGTGCTGCTCAACATCGGTGATGGGAGCTACGCCGACGACGATGTGTATCCGGCTCCGATGACGCCGCGGGGCATCGCGTCCGGCAACATCAACGGTGATGATTTCCCGGACATCGTGGTGTCCGGTCAGGGCGATGACTCCATCGCGGTCCTCTTCAGTGACGGGTTTGCATCGTTCGAGTCTTCGGCACCCATTCCCGTCGGGGTCGAGCCCGAGGGGATCGCGACGGGTGATCTCGACGGAGATGAGATCGATGAAGTGATCGTCGCGAATGCGGGATCCGGGTCGGTCTCGATCCTGCGGTCGAACGGGCCGGTCTTCCCGACGCTGGAGACCCTGGTCGCGGGTGCGTCGCCTCGCGATGTTGCTCTTGGCGACCTCGACGGGGACAACGATCTTGACCTTGTTGTTTCGAACTCCGGTGATGGGACGATCGGCGTTTACCTGAATGATGCTGGTGCGCTAACAAATATCGTCACGTTGATGGCTCAAGTCCAGCCTCGCGGGCTCGCGATCGCCGAGCTGGACGGTACACCTGGTGCTGACATCGCCGTCGTGAATGCGGTATCTGACAGCGTTCAGGTCTTCGGAGGCAACGGCGACGGGACGTTCTCTGCTCCTCAGGTCTATCAGGCGGTGGACGGAGCGGTCGGGCTTATCGCTGTGGATGTGGACGGTGATGGGGGGACGGACATCGTGACCACCAGCGCGGCTTCCGACCGGGTGTCTCTTTTCCTGAGCGACCTGAACGGCGACTTTCTCCCGCGTCGCGATATCGTGGTCGATGGTGAGCCGGAGCGCGTCGCAACCGAGGATGTCGATCTCGATGGGGCTCCGGACCTTATCTTGGCATTGTCTGGTGACGACGGCGTCGGTGTTCTGGTCAATGGTGAAGGTGATGTGTTCGGCGAGTTCCAGGCGCGTCGGTTCTACGGAGCAGGGAACGTGCCGACGGCCGTCGTCGCTGACGACTTCGACGATGATGGTGATATCGATATCGCCGCGGCGAACACGCTGGATAGCACCGTTTCGGTTCTCTGGAATCAGCGGATTGCCTTCGATGGCGAACTGGAGGGCGGGATCGCTGGCGAAATTCGCGCTGGGAGCGACGACGGATTGATCACGCCAATTCCGCGGCGAGTTGAGGCTTTGTCTTGGACACAGGTACGGGCGCTCCGTAGCACTGATCATCGGGCGCATGCAGGCTCCGCTTGGGCTGGTTTGCCAGCCGCGGCCGATGTCGACAGCGCATTCACGAGATTCGGAGGAATCGAGGCCTCGGCAGAAGTCGTGTCAGTCCGGCCCGCGACTGACGGCATAGCGGGTTCTGGATCTTCGGAAGATCTTGTCAACGCGCGAGGCCAGCGCGCTATCAACGTTGAGCGATCCGACCTTTCAGTCGCCGCGGGTCGGGCGGAGCCGACTGGAGAGTCGGTGATCTTCCCAGGGCTCGGCGGCGGGCTGGCGTTCGCGACTGCGATCGGGGAAGCCGGCGATGTGGTCGGTGCGGCGGAGACCGCGGATGGCTCGCTCGTCGCGTTCAGGGTGGCAGATGGCTCGACAACGCCACGGCCGCTTGGAACGCTCGGCGGGCGAGAGAGTAATGCGTCCGCAGTTGCGGGGCGCGGCGTCGTTTTCGGATCGTCACTCGACGCCTACGGCAACGCTCGGGCGTTCATGTGGAGTGATCTGGGTGGCATGCTTGATCTCAACGAGGTGCCAGGCTTGACAGCGGGTCTTCCGGCGGATGTTCGCTTGGTCGGAGTCGAGTCGGCGAGTGACACCGGACTGCTGACGCTCGCCGGCCAAGACGATTCTGGTGAGTGGGTGCGCGTTGACGCCGTGCTGCGTATCCGCGCGGCTGATTCGGCTGACTTGGATGGCAACGGATCGGTCGATGCGTCGGATGCAGCACTGTTCATTGATGTTCTTGCATCGCAGGACATCGCGGCAGATCTGAATGGCGACAAGGCGATCGATCTTATGGATATCGCGATCTTTGTCGGTCGTTACGGATCTCGGGCGGATGTCCTCATCGGGCAGTGAGTAACGGTTCGTGTGATGGATCATCGCGCAGGGGCGACCGTGTGCGGCGCGGAGAGAAGACATGGCAACGGTGAATCATGATCGGCAATCGAGCCCACTTACCGCTGGGAAGATCGCGCTGTTGGCCGGCTGGGCGGTCTCGGTCGCATCTGCATCGGCGATGGGCGAGCCTGAGCAGGCGAGCTGGATCGAAGCGGTCAGCGGTAGTTGGTTCGATACATCCCGCTGGGACGGGGGTGTCATTCCGAATAATGGTTTGCCCGGTGAAGATGATGAGTACGAGGCCATCATCGCGGCGACGGGCTCGCCATTCACCATCACGATTGACCAGGACTTGCGTCTGACCCGGCTGGTGCTTGATTCGGCCGATGCGACGCTCAGGCTGACCTCGAGCCTTTTGCAGATCGATGACGCGTTCGAAATCCAGCAGGGGCTGTTTTCTCTGCTGAATGGCGAGATCGCCGGTGGAACAATCAACATCGCCCCGCTCGGGACGTTCATCGTTACTGGCGGCGGCAGCAGTCGAATCTCCGGCTCGATCGTGAACGGGGACCTGCGCGTCGGCGGGTTCGGTACGACGAACACATCGACGCTCGAGATCGGAGCCGGCACCGAGTTGAATGGCTCGGTGCTGCTTGGCCGCCAAAACACGCCTTCAAATGCCCGACGAGAGCGGGGGATCATCCGATTCGACGCGGACCACACCCTGAACGGCTCGATCGTGTTTGAAACAAACGGCAGCAGCACGCTCGGGCAGGTGCAGATCGCGGGTGACCGCACATTGAGCATCGATGCAAATGGCACGATCGTCGGTGCGGGGAGCATCTCACGAGCCGCGACGTTTCAGACATCATTAGTAAATGATGGATTGATCCTCGCGAACGCTTCAGGACTGACGCTCTCCATCGATGAAGGCGTTCGGGTCAGCAATGCTGGACGCATGGAGGCGATCGATGGCGGGCGGTTGCTCGTCACCGATCGACTCGAAAACACCGGGATCCTCGCTTCCAGCGGCGAGAACTCGGTACTGGAGATCACCGATCTGCGAGGCTCGTTGGGCACGGTTTCAATTTTCGATGGAGGTCTGCTCGACATCAGAGGCGGTTCATACGCCGTGAACCAGAATCAGTCGCTCGATGGTGGCACACTCCGTCTGCGTGGCGAGTGGTCGGGTACCGGTGCGTTCACGCTACAGAACGGAGCATTGCTGGACTTGGGCGGGAGTTTTTCGACAGGAAGTCTGCAGATCGCGTCTCGGTCTGAGGACAGTTCGGTACTCCTTTCGAATGCGTTTCTCGATAATGGTGGGGCGACGCTGGCGCTCGGTTCGGCACTCGGCGATCTCCAAGTGTTCAACTCCACGATCACAGGCGGCGCAATCGACATCTTCTCCGGCCGAGTCCTTCGTATCGACGGCTCCTCTAGCACGATTGATGGATCGACGATCGCTGGCGATGTGCTTGTTCAGCGTCGCTTCACGACCAGTTCAAGCAGATTGCGTCTCGAAGGTGATTCGATCGTTGATGGGTTTGTTGAGCTTGCCCGGCGGCAGAGTTTCTCCGGGACGAACAACGACCGCGGCGAAGGCTACATCACGATCGCGGGCGACACGCTTGTCAATGGACAGATCGATGTCTCGACAGATGGGAATTCCACGACCGGCGGCATCACGATCGAGTCCGGCCGCACACTCACCGTCTCCGAGAAGGGGGCAATCACCGGTCCCTCGTTCTTCAGCCGTTCCGGCGCGTTTAATGCACGGCTCGTCAACGATGGCTTGATCTCGTCCGATCGCAACGGCTTTGAGATGCTGATGAACAGCGGGGTCGAAGTTATCAATACGGGCACCATCCAGGCCGTCGGTGGCGGCGATGTCCGGATCTTTGATCGGCTCGACAACAACGGCGAACTTCGCGCCGTTGGGTCCACGAGTTTGCTCGAGATTGACGACCTGCGGGGTTCCTTGGGCACGATATCACTTGAGGGTGATGGTCGTGTCCAGGTCGATGGCGGGTTCTACACCGTCGATCGAAATCAGATTCTACAGAACGGCAGACTGACGCTCGCAGGTCTGTACGACATCGACGCGGGGATCACGGTTTCCCAGGACTCGTTCCTGACGCTCAATGGCACATGGTCGAGCTCCGGCGTGATCACGCTTGATGGATCGCAGCTGACTCTTGGCGGTTCCTTCACGACGGCTGGACTTGGGACGATCGTCCGCAACGGTGACAGCCGGTTGGTATTTTCCGGGACTTTGGACAACCGGGGGGCTGTCCTCAATGCGCCGAGCGTACTGGGCGTCATTCAGGGTGGCAGTGGCACAATCCTCGGAGGGACAGTATCGGCGTCCAATGGACAGGCCTTCGAGCTTGGCATCGGCACGCTCACCGCCGACGGTGTTGACTTCGATGGGGATATCCGGGTTCAAGCGCTGGGCACAACTTCTTCGACGACGCTTCGCCTCGTTGGCGATACGTCGGTCAACGGTGACATTTTCCTCGGCCAGGCAAATAGCGTTGGTAACACCACGAACAACCGTGGTGCGGGCTACCTGACGATCGATGGGGCTACAACGCTCAACGGCGATCTCGTGTTTGATCGGTCAGGTAACAGCTCGCAGCCTTCCGTGTCTCTTCTTGATGGTTCCGAGCTCGTGCTGTCTGCAGAGAGCACTGTCGGCGGTCCAGGTTCTTTTTTCATGTCCGGCAGCGGTCAGTCCCGTGTGACCAATCACGGGATCATCACATCGGATCGCAACAACACGACGATGTCGTTTAGTGCCGGTGTTGAACTGTTCAATCAGGGAGAGCTTCGCGCAATCGGCGGCGGAGATATCGCCATCGACCGTCTGACCGGTTCGCTCGGGCCGGCACTGGTCATCGGCAACGGCAGCCGTTTGACCGTGACGAGCGGCGAATTTGCTGCGGCTGAGCCGATCAGTGTTCTGGCGGGCGGCTTCCTCGATGTCAACGGAGTGGCCGGCAGCGTCGGAGCGATTACGGTACAGGACGCCTCGGATGCCCGTCTTACTGGGAACTTCACGCTCGGCAGCCAAGCGATCGTTGCCAACGGTTCGTTTCTCACGCTAGACGGATCGTGGCGAAACGAAGGTTCGATCACGCTGCTTGAATCGCAACTCATCGCGGACGGTCAGTTCAGCACCACCGATCTCGGCGACATCGTTTCGATCGGCAATAGCCGTGTCCGTATCGAGGGTGTAATGGACAACACGGGTGCGACGCTTCGGCTCGATGCCTCCAGTCCGATGTGGACCCTCGATGGCGGGGGAGAGATCCGCGGTGGTTCGATCGTTTCGCTCGATGGGCGATCGTTCGAGGTGGCCGATTTCGGATTTGGCAGCACCATTGACGGCTACCTCACCGATGTCTCGGTATCCGGGAGCGTATTGGTCGGAGGAACCGGCACAACGGGTACTGCGAGGCTGGTCGTCCTTGGTGGAACAGAGTTTCTCGACGGGATTACCATCGGGCGTGCGAATTCTGTCGCACGAATTGAGGACCAGAGGGGCTGGGGAATACTCCGATTCGATGATGATCACACCCTGGCGTCATCAATCGAGTTTGAGACTGCTGGGAATAGCAGTCTCGGCCAACTCGAGATACAAGGCGGGCGGACACTCACGGTCTCGGCCACGAGTGATATCCGTGGCGCAGGCACGATTACCCGCATCGGTACCGAAAACGCCATGCTCGATATCCAGGGGCTGCTTTCCGCGGACTCGAGCGGGCTGACAATGACCGTCAACTCTAGTGTCGATGTGCTGAACAGCGGCACGCTGGCCGCGGTGAACGGTGGAATTCTTCGCCTGCTCGGCACGACGCAGAATAGCGGCGTCTTCGCCGCCAACGGGGACGGATCGCTTCTTGAGATTCACGATCTGCGAGGAGATCTCGGCGGGATCGCGATCTCCGATGGCGGCGAGATTCGCATCGATGGGGGCATCTATAGCAATGCCGCTGATTTGTTTATCGACAATGGGCTGCTGACCTTCGGCGGCGACTGGACAAACACCGGTTCCATTTCACTCAACGACGCCCAACTCACGCTTTCTGGCACCTACAAAACCTCTGATATTGGGATTGTGCAGCGTACCGGAGACAGCCGCGTGCTCCTTTCCGGGAGCCTCGACAACCGTGGCGACATCATCGATATCTCTGCTGTGACTGGAAGTTTCGAGGGGGCCTCGCTCTCGATGACCGGCGGAAGCATCGTGACCGCAGACGGCGAGCGGCTCACCCTGGTCAGCGGTGGTTCGACGTTTTCGGATGTCGCGATCGATGGCGAAGTGGCAGTGCGGTCGTCATCGTTGACGATTGAAGGCGACGGTGGGCTTGCTGGGACGCTTCTCGTTGGCCGTGCCAACTCCGACTTCAACGTCGGTTTTGTTTCAATCGTTGACGACCTCGTGGTCGACGGCAGCATCGTTATGGAGACAGAGGGCTTCAGCACGCTCGGCAGCATGAGCATCGCTAGCGGCCGGACACTCGCGGTCTCAGAGTCGGGGTTGCTCGTCGGAGCTGGGACGATCTCAAGAAATGGTTCGCCGCTCCCCGCGTTCATTGATAATGCTGGCGTTATCCGGGCGGATGCCATTGGAACACTCCTCGACATCAGCAACGGTGTAGTGGTGCATAACACCGGTGTGCTCGAATCGATCAGCGGTGGCGAGTTCCGTATTAGAGATGAGCTCCTGAACTCCGGAACACTCCGCGCTGTCGGTGCAAGCTCGCTGCTCGAACTCGATGATCTCCGAGGCTCGCTCGGTACCGTCGTGGCGGAAGACGGCGGGCACATCCGCGTGGACGGTGGTTCGTTCGTTGTCGATCAGGGACAGCAGATCAACGGTGGCCGTCTCTCACTCACGGGGTTCTATGGAATCGACGCCGACGTGACGGTCTCCAACGGTGGCACGCTTACGCTCGACGGAGCTTGGCAGAACTCAGGATTGATCACCCTACAGGACTCGTTCCTCGACCTCAACGGCTCGGTGCAAACCGACGACTTTGGCACGATCATCTCGCAGGGCAGCTCGCGCACCACACTGCGTGGCTCGCTGAACAACACAAGCCGGACTCTCGTGCTCGATAACATCTTCGGCTCATTGGATCTCGCTGGTGACGGCCGCATTCGTGGCGGCAGCATTCAGACCTCGGCGGGCCGTGTGCTGCGGGTCCGAGACGATGGTGGTAACACAACTTTCGATGGAACGCTGAACGATGTCGCGGTCACAGGGGCCGTTGTGGTCGGCTCATCGGAGACCACGGCGGACGCCCGTTTGGTCGTCGAGGGATCGACATCATTCACCGGTGCTGTTGTACTCGGTCGCCGGACGAACTTCACCGGAACCGAAGACGATCGTGGCCGAGGCATTCTCCGGTTTGCAGGCGATCACACACTCAATGCCTCGGTCGTGTTCGACACAGCCGGGGAAAGCACCCTCGGGGCCGTGGAACTTACTGGCGGTCGGACGCTGACCCTTGGTGCCTCGGGTTTGCTGGCGGGTGCAGGTTTCGTGAATCATCTCGGCGGCTCAGTCAGCACGATTCAGAATGGCGGAACGATCAGCGCCAACGCAGATCAGCTGCGGCTCGACATCGGTTCGAATATCGAGGTGATCAATACGGGCACGCTTCAGGCAGTGAGCGGTGGTGAACTCACCTTCAACGACCGTCTCGTCAACAACGGCCTCATCACCGCAATCGGCGATGGGTCAGAGGTTGTGTTGCCAACCCAGGATCTTGTCACCAACGCCGGTCTGTTCCGCGTCGTCGACGGTGGGGCGATCACCTTTGGCTCGTTCGAGACCACCCGACTTGGAACGCTCGAGACAGACGGTGGCATTTTCCGACTACTGAATGGAACAGTAGAAAATTCAGGCTCGCAACTCAACGTTGTCGGTACAGGCGGTCAATTTGAACTCAATAACGGACGGATCACCGGCGGAAGCGTTCAACTCGCCGACGGCGTGGTACTGACCGCGAACGGCAGCTCAGGGAACCGCCTGAGCGGGGTGCTGTTCGACGGCGGTGTCATGTTGAATGATGTAAGCGACCTTCGCCTCGACGGCGGTACAGTACTCTCCGGTCCTGTGACATTCGACGAGCGAGCAACGCTGATCGTGACCACAGATCAGACAGCGACGCTCACAGACGAGGTGCGATTCCTGAGTGAGGGCAGCACATCGTCTCTCAGTCTTCAATCTGGCGCGACTATTGCACTTTCTGAGGATGCGTCGGTGAGCGGGGGGCGTGGTGGGTTCTTTGGCGCGGGCATGTCTTCATCAACGATCGTCAACTCCGGCACCATCCTTGCTGATCGGATGGGCCAAACCCTTGATCTTTCGTCACTGACTCTGGTCAACAACGGTGCGATCGAGGCCAGGGACGGAGGTCTCCTCACGCTCGGCAGCGTCACGCTGACCAACAACGCGGGCACGGTCTTCGCTGGGGACGGTTCGACAATCACGTTCAACAGCAGCGTGATCAACGGCGGCAGCTTCGATCCGACAGGTTCCGGGGAGGTCATCCTCAACTCGACGACCATCGATGGCTCGCTATTCGGACAGGGCGTCACCCGGATGTCCGGCGGCACTCTCCAAGACATCACGAACAACGGCACGATCATCACAACCTCAACGAGCGAGGTCACGCTCGCCGGCACCATTACTAACAACGGATCGCTGACATTCGAGGGCGTGGGCACCGATGAGTATCGCGTGCGCAGCAATTCTACGGTCACGCTCACTGGCTCTGGCTCGATGGATTTCCTTGCGAGCGGGAGCCAGTTCTTCGGCAACAATATCGATACGTCCGTGGTCATCAATGATGTTGGCCATTCCCTCAGCGGGACCGGCGGGATCAGCACGATGACCCTCGACAACCGTGGTGAGATCCGGGCCGCGGGTGGGACACTCA
>DDFO01000039.1:0-529 GCA_002337215.1 Phycisphaerales bacterium UBA1926
CCCCCCCCTCCCATTGCCCATTCCCCCCTCCCCATTCCCTCCCCCGCGCCTTCGTCGCGGATGCCCTCCCCCTCCCCTCCCTCGCCGCCCGCCACGGCCTCACCCTCACCCAACTCCTCACCTGGGCCCAATCCCCCGAAACCAAGGCCGAACTGCGCGCACTCAGACACCTCGCCGCCATCCGCGACGAGGCCACCGAGATCACACACAAACAAACCGCCCGCGCCGCCCTCGCCCGCTGCGCCGACTCGTGGGCCGACCCAGCCGAGAGCCGTAAAGCCGCCGACACCCTGCTCAAAGAAATCGAACGCGATCAGAAGCGAGCACCCTCTACCCGTCCCCGCCCATCATCCCGCCCATGCCCGGTCCGCGATCCGTCACCGTCACCCCGTGCACGGTCAGCAGCGCCGCCACGTGCGGATGCATCCGCAGATAGCCAGGCTCCCGCGAGCAATCAAACGCACGGCACCCGCGAGGCCGCGTCTCGTAGATCAGGCAACCCCGCTCATCATCAAGGTGCGGGCACCGC
>DDFO01000039.1:632-12824 GCA_002337215.1 Phycisphaerales bacterium UBA1926
GCGGGCACCGCCCATCCACAAACCGCAGCACCGATCCATCATCGAGCGCAACGCCCAGATGACCCTTGCAGCACTGCCCCCCGCAAGGGATGCACGGCAGCTCTACCAACGCCGCCCCACAGACTCGGCCTGCGCGAGAACCAGTCTCGTCGATCGGGATCGAATGAACCGCCCACCGGGCACAGCGCAACGCATAGCCACGAGCGTAGCAACACCCCGCCCGGCACCGGTCGCAAATCGCCCCAGGCCGCCCATCATTCCGGCCCGGCGCCCCGGCCGGGTACAGTCAATCAGCCCAAGCCAGCCGCACACCCCGGAGAGCAACGCATGCGCACCCAACGAACCCTCGGCCTGCTCGCCCTCGCCGCCCTGCTCATCCTCCTCCCCGCGTGCAACACCTCGCGCTACGGCCAACTCCGCGCCCGCTCCGCCGACGTCAAGAACGCCCTCGAGGCCGAGCGAGACCAAGTCCTCAGCGCCGCCGAGCCCAACGCCCGCCAGCGCCTCGACCACCTGACCTCGCTCCGCTACACCCTCACCGCCGCCGACCTGGGCCTCGCCGCCACCCGTCGCGTCCTCCCGGAGCGCGACCGCCCCCTCGCCTACGACACGCTCGAGCAGGCCTACGACACCATCGAGTGGAACATCCCACTCCTCCCGGGCGAGGGCACCCGTCCGATGCCCGTCGGCTTCACCGGAGCCGGCTTCGACATCAACCAGTTCCTGTCGCCGCCGCAATGAGAACCTGGATACACCGCGTTCCGAGCGACGGGCACGGGCCCATAGAATAAAGGTGGACCGTGCCGCTCATCCGGCCAATTCGACGCGGCCGGGCAGGCGCAGTCGGAGGGAGTGTGCGTAATGCGACCGAGAAGGTGTCCTGAATTGAGCAACTGTGTTCTTGCCGCGGCGGCGTTGTTGGCCCCGTCGTCTGCCGCAGCGCAGACTTGGGATCTGACGGCCGACTGGAGTGTGACCCAGAACCCCAACGGCGTCTGGTCCTACAACGGCGCCGGCGGCGTGCCGATCGCGACCTTGATCGCGGATTACGACACGGGCTCCCAGGCCTTCGGCACACCGCAGCCCGCGTGGGCCGCCGCACCGTTCCCACAGAACAACCATGTGCCCGTCTGGTTCAAGCGTGTGAGCGACACCTGCGGGTTCGATATCCCGATCGGCTCGGTCGGCATGCACGGCAACGAGGCGGACGATCCATCGGTCTGGATCGGCACCACATGGACGAGCCCCGTCGACGAGGCGGTCGATCTCGCCGGCGTGCTGTGGTACGCCCACACCGGCATCGCACGGAACGCGGACTGGCGAATCCGTGTGAACGACGCGGTGATGACTGGCGGCAATGTTGCGTGGGACGACGGCTCGTCGTCCGCGAACCCGACGCCGCTCGCGAACGGTAGCGGTGGTGCACCCGCGATCGACTCGATCCCGGTCGACCCGGGCGATGTGATCACCCTCGAGTTCAAGAGCAGCAACACCTTCGCCTGCGTCATCGGCATCGGGTTGACGATCACTGTTGATCCGTGCTACGCCGACCTGAACGAAGACGATGTGCTCGACCTGAGCGATGTGGCCGCATTTGTCGGCGCGTTCACAACGGGGCTGCCCGCGGCGGATATCGCCGAGCCGTTCGGGGTCTACGACCTCGCGGATGTCACGCTGTTCATCGAGGAATTCCTCGCGGGCTGCCCGTGAGTTGACGCGCCGCGTCGGAACACGAACCGGCAAAAAGAACGACGCCCCCGGGCCAGGCCGAGGGCGTCGCAAGATCGCATAAAAATGTCGAACCATCGGTCAGGCGCTGAGATCAGCGACGACGACGCGAGGCGACCATGCCGCCCAAGCCGAGCAGCGCGAACGCGCCCGGGGCGGGGACTTCGGTGCCGGTGATGCCGAAGTTGAAGTTGTTTCCGCCGCCGGCGTCCTCGGCGAGGGCATCGCCCACGGCCGCGACGCCGTCACTGAGGAACCACTGGCCGTTGCCGTTCACGAAGCCGCCGGTGTCGATCGACATCTGGACGAAGCCACCCGCGGCCGCTTCGATACCGCCGCCGATCGTGATGGTCCAGATAAAGTTGCCAGCCTGCGACAGCGCGACGCCGAAGCCGTCGACGAAGTTGCCGCCGGCGTCGAAGAAGTCAAAGAACACGGTCTCGCCGGCGACGTCCACGCCGCCGACGAACGTGAACTCGTCCATGGCGATGTTGTTGGTCGCGACCGACTGGTAGTCGGCAACGCCGAGGGGGTTGACGTTGGAGGCGGGGAAGGCAACGTAGCCGCCGGGGCCCGCGGCGATGTTGTCGTACTGGGTCGGGGCGACGCCGCCGCGGTTCTGGGCGCCGATTTCGATGCCGGTCGCGGTGAACGTCTGGTAGCCCGAGCGGTCAACGTTCTCGAGGTTGATGTCGGCGCTGGCGATCCCGGCGGCGGCCACGAGCATGGCGATAGCGGTCTTGGTCATGTCTCTCTCCTGGTGTCTCCGGCGAGATCGCCGGTCGTGGGGTCCCGCGTGAGTTGCGGGTGTAAACACAGCACCCCCGTAAGAGGGTTCGTACGCGGAAGATAGCCGGTTCCCACCGGGGAGTGCACCGAATTTGATCAAAAAATTCTGAAATCGGTGGGCAGAATCGATTATGCAGCTTTGTTTGGTCTGCTGAAGGGTGTGTCTGCACCGATAACCCCGGTGTTTGCCGGAGTCGGTCGGTGTCAGCGTTCGAAATGTTGCGGCTCGCTCAGCTGCTGCCGCCCCGCATGCGATCCAGGCTTGCGGGGAACGGGAACGTGCCGAACACGCCCGTTTGGCCGACGGACCACATCTGCAGACTTGGGTAGACGTCGCCCCGGAATCCCGCGTCGTACATGGTCCTCAGCACGGTCTCGAAGCTGGGCTCGTAGCCGTCGTCATCGATCAGCCGATTGGATGCGGCACCGAGGAACGAGACCGATGCCACCGGCTTGCGGTCCGGCCTGCCCTGGAGCATCTTGGTGACGGTGTGGAACCCTCGGGCGAGGTTCGGGATGGTGAAGTGGTTCTGGCCGTGCGGACGGAGGATCGCGAGGATGGTGAGCGAGTCGAGGTCATACTTAAGGATGAAGGGCTCGCGGTCGTGGGCGGCGTGGACGGTGACCGACTGCTGGAACATGCGGGCGTAGCTGGTCACCGATTGTTCGGACCACTGGCTGGTGGTCACGAGGTTCACCAGCTGGGCGATGATGCCGTGCGCGTTGTCTTCGTCATTGACGGCGCAGACCACCGATCGGTATCGGCCGTCGATGACGTCGCGCAGCATGTCGTGGCCCCACATGATGCGGACGCGGTCACCCGCCTCGACACGCGATGTCGCGCCGGGCAGCAGATGGATGCAGTCCGATTGCTCGGGGATCTTGACCAGATCGTCGGCGTCGTCGTCGTAAAGATGGGGGATGGTGAAGGTGCTCATGCCGGCCTCCTTTGGAGAAATCGGATCTCTTAGGAGTGTATCGGCTCAGGGGGTTTCAGCGCTCGGTTTATCGCGTGTTGATGCGTTCGATTGGTCGGATTCTTCGATCGGCAGGCGGACGACGGCGGTGAGGTCACCGGCGTTGATGAGCAGGCGGCCGTCGATTCCCTGCATATCGGTCGGGTCGCCGAACAGGCGGACGACGGTCTCCTGGGCGATGCGGGCGGATTCATGGGTGAGCAGGTTGATGGCGAATCGGGTACCCCCGATGCCGAACCGGCCTCGTTCGATTTTGAGGACGGCGATGGTGTCCTCGGCGACGACCGCCGGCAGGAGTCGGGCGGGTTGGCTGAAGGCGTCGAGGCCTTTGAGTTCGCCGTCGTTGGCGAAGACACAGACGCCGTCGGCGGCGGCGAGGATGAGGCGGGAGGGGGTCTTGCGGACGACGATGCGGTCGGTTGTGTCGATGCGGCCGCGGGTCTCGAGGGGGGTGTCGGCGAGGCGGCCCGATGCGGTATCGATCTGCCAGAGCGCGTCGTCGTCGGCGCGGACGAGCAGGGTCGCGCCGTTGAGCCAGGCTTCCCGGGTCTCGAAGAGGGGTTCGTTGCTGATCTCCCAGTTGAGCCCGGCGTTGAAGGGTGAATAGGAGATCACGCGTTCGCGGAGACCCGCGACGACGTCGCCCGACTCGGTAACGCGGACCCAGCGTGGCGGCGACTGGAGTTGATCGTCTGTGTTGATGTTCTCGCCGGACCTTGGGTCGAGCGTGAGGAGCGCGGGCCCCGGGTTGCCCTCGGCGTCGGGGCCTTCGCCCACGAGGGCGAGCACGCCTGCGGCGAGATCGGCGTCGTGGACCTGGGTGATCGGGAGGTAGCGGGCCCAGAGTTCGCGGCCCGTGGCGGCGTCGAGGGCGACGGCGCGGCCGGCGCGTTCGATGAAGACGAGTGTGCGGGCGCCCGTTGCGATCAGGATCTCCGAGCCCCTGACCCGTCCGGCGAGGGGGTCGAGGAATCGGTCGGCGGCGTCGAGGCGGGCGGCGTTCTGCTCGTCTGCGTCGACCTCGATCTGATCGACGAGGTCGGCCCAGGCGCGGCTGGTCCAGAGGGGCTTGCCGTCGGCGAGGTCGGTGCGTTCGAGCCAGCCTCCGGTCTGATCGGGCCAGAAGATCCACGCGGAGACTTCATCGGTGCGGAGGAGAAGCGGGTCACGATCGATCTCGCGGGTCCAGACCGGGGCGAGTGTGCCGTCTTCGGCGGGGGCGTGCCATGCGAGGGTTCCGCCCTGCTTCGCGACGATGAGGGTGCCGTCGTAGCGGGCGCGGGCGACGCCGCGGGGCTCGGGTCGGGCGAGCGGGCGGAGCGGGTATCCCTGGATGAGTTGGGGCTCGGGCTCCGGGAGGACATCGGGTCCGAGCCTTGGGCCTGTGCGGCGGGCGGCGAGACGGCTGGTGATGGTGTCGAAGAGGGAGTCGGCGTCGACGGGGCCCTGGTCGTCGCGGAGGAGGAGGCCCGCGTGGGTCTCGTTGAACTCGGCGAGGAGCGACGCGGCTTCCTCGATCCGGCTCGCGTCTGCGAGGGCGGCGATCTGGAGCCCGAAGGCGCGTCCCAGGAGTTGGTCGTCGATGGGGACGCCGGCCCGTTCGAGTCGGCGGACGGATTCGAGTGCGCCGTTGCCGGCGATCAGGGCGTCTCGGTCGAGGCCCGCGGCGCGGAGCGACTTGGCCTGGGCGATGCGGCCGCGGGCGGCGGCGGTCGCGATGGGGTATTCGCGGGCAAGTTGTTCGTAGGCGTCGGGGTCCTGGAGCGTGGGGGAGGCTTCGAGGGCGGCGAGTTTCGCGTCGGCTTCGGCGGCGTAGGGCTGGTAGATCCCGGGGCCGTTCTTCTCGGCGACGCGGATGAGGCGCCGGGTCGCTTCGATCTGGGCACGGATGTTGAGGCGCTGGCCGCGCCAGGGGGTGGCGGAGAGGACTTCGTCGGCAAGGATGCGTTGGTAGGTGCGTGCGGCGTCGGCGGGGCGGGCGGTCTGCTCGGCCTGCCGCCCCTCGGCGAGGAGGTGGGCGACGCGCTGGGCGGGGGTGTTGGCGAGACGATCGAGGCGGTTGATGAGTTCCGCGGTCTGTTGGGCGGAGAGGGGCGGGAGCGTGCCGGGCTCGGTGATCGCGGCCGGGGTGTCTGCGGCTGGTGTGCGGGCTTGTTCGAGCGCTTCGCGTTCGTTGTGGGCCTGGTTGACGATCTCGAGGACCGAATCGAAGAGGCGGCGGTTGAAGGCGTTGGCGGTCTGGGTCTGGGGCGATTGGTCGCGGGACTCGCGGATCGCGGTGATTGCACGGTCGATCGCGGGGACGATCTGCTCGGTGCGGCCTGCGCGGTAGGCGAGTTCGGCGAAGGAGACGGTGTGCTCGGGATTGCTGGGTTCGGCCTCGGCCCGTGCGTTGAGGATCTCGGCGGCGGTTTCCCAGGCGAGATAGGTGCGCAGGCGGGTGTCGTCGGCGGCGAGGAGCTGACCGTCGGCGAGGTCGATGTTGCCGGCGTGGTCGAGGGGGATGAAGGCGATCGCGTTGTCGCCCTGGCGGACGCGGAGGACGCCCGATTCGACGGGGATGAAGAGGTTGTCGGCGGTCGCGACGACGCGGCCGACCGCGGGGGCGCGGGAGCCTGGGATGACGAACGGCTGCGCGGCGGTTGTGTTGAGGTTGGTGGGGTCGAGGAAGGTGACGCGGGTCGGGTCGGCGACGGCGAGGGTGTTTGGCAGCGGGAGGAGATAGGTGTGGACGCCCTGCGTGGGTGTCGGGCGGGACTGCTCGATCGCGCCGGTGTCGCGGTTGATGGCGAGCAGGGCGGTGCGGTCGGGGTTGACGAGGGCGACGCGGTTGCCGGGGAGTGCGACGGGCGCGTGGATGGCCCACGGGCGGTTCTGGTTGTCGTCGGCCGAGAGGGCTGGGAGGCGGCGGATCCAGACCGGGTTTCCTGAGGTCGCGTCGATCGCGGCGATGAGTCCGATCTCGTCGGTGAGGTAGGCGACGGATCCGACGACGGTGATGGCCTGGGGTGAGCGGGTCTGCTGCTGGTAGGGGAGCGCGCCGACGGCGCCGAGGAAGCGGTGCCAGCGGAGGGAGCCGTCGGCGAGATCGAGGGCGGCGATTGAGGTGGTGATGGTGCGCCTCGAGCGTTCGTTCCGGCGGAACATCACGAGGGCGGTGTCGGCGTAGACCGTGACGGGGCCCCGGACGGTGGCGGTTTCGAGTTCGGGTGCGAGGAGATCGGGGCGGACGCTCCAGACGACGCGGCCCGTGTCGCGGTCGAGGGCGACGATGGTGGACTCGCCCTCGCGTCGTCCGTTGATGACGTTGCCCATCGGGGCGATGATGAGATCGCGATGGGCGGTGATGGTCGCGGGGTCTTCGATGAGCCTCGTTCTGCCTCGGCTTCGGTCGGCGTCGCCCCGGTTGCCCGGTGGCGGGACGCGGCCCTGGGGGTATTGCCAGCGCTGGCGGAGGGTGAAGCGGTCGAAGGCGGTGATGGCGTCGCCGTCGTTGATGATGGTGAGGTTGTCGAGGATCGCGGGGAACGCCCAGTAGAGCCGGCGGGATGGAGCCGAGCGGTCGGGCTGGGCGGCCCACGGGTGGGCGATGGGCAGATCCGCGGCGGCGAGGGGGGTGGGAACGATGCCGTCGAGATCGGGCGAGGGGCCTGTGGGCGGGGTGGTGACGACCGGGGGGCGGATGCCGTTGGTAAGGCCTGGCGGGGGGGTGATGGAGGGCAAGGCGGCGACCGGTGGGATGTGCCAGCGGGTGGCGGCCTGTGCGGCGGGCTGTTCGGCGGGCTGTTCGGCGGGATCCGGCGCGGCGATGGCACGCTGGTAGGCGGCGATGGTTGTCGCGAGTTCGGCGGCGGGGGCGCGGGCCGTGTCGAACCGGGGGTGGGACTCGATTTGGCGGAGCGTGCGCCAGGCGGCGTCGAAGCGTGCGGCCTCGAAGTGCTGCTGGGCGAGGCGGAGGGTGGCTTCGAGGCCGGCGTCGGTGAGGAAGCGGGTGGCGAAGACGGTCGCGGCGTGGCCGGCGTCGAGATCGGTCTGCGCGGCGGGTTGCTGCTGTTCGCGGTAGGCGTCGAGCAGGGCGGGGCGGTCGAGCAGGGCCCGGTGGACGGCATCGCGGACGGGGAGGAACAGATCAGGGTCGTTGGGTGCGGGCAGGAGACGGTCGCCCTCGAGCGTGAGAATGGTCTGGAGTGTGCGTGCGGCCTGGTGGAGGCTGCCGGCGCGGACGAATTCATCGATTTGCTGGAGCGTTTCGTTGGCTCGGGTGGAGTCGTCCAGATAGGTCGCGTTGGTCGCGGTGACGGCGGGGATCTGGGCGTGCGCCGGAGTACTGGCGAAGAGGATGAGTATGGCGGCGAGGGCCCGATAGGCGGCGTGATAACGGGGACGCGCTGGGCGGCTGCGGGTCGGGGGTGTTGTGTTGCTGGCTCGCCTTATCGGCACGGGGCTCCCTTTCGGGGGACTGTACTCGGCTGCTGTGCGGGGCGTTGCGTGCGTGACTGGTGCAAACCGCGCTTAAAATTCGTCGTCGGTCCCGCAACCGATTGATCCGTTGCAACTTCGGGCCGATCCGGGGGCGTCATGAGCATCGTCCACACCGGGGCGTTCGCCCCCGCCATCCAGCTCGATACGCCCTCTGAAACGGGTGTGTTCGCGTTCGTGCGACGCGGGCGGTCTTCGCGGGTCCTGATGCTCGCGCTCTCGATCCTGCTGATGAGCGGGGTGGACCTGTACATCACTTCTCTGTATCTGGCGACGATCGGGATGGCCGAGGAGAACCCGCTGGCGCGGATCGTGATGTCGAGCGGGTCGCTCGGGTATCTGTCGCTCTGGAAGTTCCTGACGATCCTGCCGACGCTGCTGCTGATGGTCGCGTACCGGCGTCGGCTGATGGTCGAGCTCCTGGGCTGGGTGGCGAGCGCGGTGCTGGTCGGGGTGATGATGCGGTGGGCGCAGTACGCTGATGAGACGCAAGATTTGCTCATCGCGTTGCATGACCTCCAGGCGGGAGCGGACCATCGCTGGATGATGATCCCCGGCTGACTGGGTCTGAATGACTGGGCCTGACAGGCTGGGTGGACGACTCGGCTCGCCTTGGTCTGCTACCCTCCGCGCATGATCGATCAGGTGAATCACCGGGCCTCACTCTTGACGTTTCGCGTTGCGATTCCGATTCTGCTGGGCGTGCTGCTCGGCGGGTGTTCATCTGTTTCCGCGCCGCGGTTCAGCGTGTTGGGCGTGGCGGAGCGCGAGCGGACGGACGAGGCGGTGGTGCTCGATTTCACGATCCGGGCGGAGAACCGCAACGATGAGCCGTTGCCGCTCGAGCAGGCGACGTACTCGCTGACACTCGACGGGCGGCGTGTCTTCTCTGGCCAGCGGATCGCGCGTGTGACGGTGCCCCGGTTCGGCGAGCAGCAACTGGTTCTGCCGGCGGTGGTGCCCGCGGATCTGGTGCCGCCTGCCCGCTTCGACGAGGGCGGCGCGATGCGGTACGAGTTCGAGGGCGAGATCGAGTACCAGACGCCGGGCCGGTTTGCGGAGTTCTTGTTCGACGTGAACCTTCGTCGGCCGAAGGCCTCGGTGGGGCTGCGGGGCACGCTGGAACTGGGCGGGGAATAGGGGCGAGGCACACGCGCGGCGATGCCGCGGGTGGTGGCACCGTGGCTTGCGACTGCGAGTGGTGGCGGCGCGCGACGATGCCCCCGGGCGTTGCGGCGGAACTGTCAGGGAGTCCCGGCGGGGCCCAGCAGGTTGGCCTCGGCGTCTTCCATCAGATAGAGGCCCAGCAGGTATCCCTGGACGATGTATGGATCGACCTTGAACGTGCCGGTGATGTCTCCGAACGAGAGGGCGCCGGTGTGGCTGAACATCGACTGAGCGGTGTTGGAGAGGTTCTGCGCGAGGCGGACCTCGATGGCGTCGAACGGCGTGGGCGGGACGCCGATGCAGCAGGAGTCCCACTGGTTGAGCATCACGAGGAGTTCGGAGAGCGAGGACATGCCCATGGGGAGAAGAGCGTAGCCGCGGATGGTGACGGTCTTGCCGTTGAGCACCGCGATCCATTCGGGGATTTCGGTCTGGCCGAGCCGGGGCTGGTATTCGCGCTGCACGGCGACGAGCATCTCCCAGTCGATCTTGTAGGGGGCGGCTTTGGTGCCTTTTCCGTCAACCTTCCATCGGCCGTCGAGGAGGAGCCCGGTGTCGGTTTTGACGACGGGTTCTGCCGCGGGTTCGGGCTGTGCGGGTTGGGTGGTCTTCGGTCGTGGCGTAACCGCGATCGCGGGGGGAGCGGATGCGCCGCTGTTCTCCGCAACGACTTCGGCGGGGGACGGAGCGGGTTCGGTGGCAGGTGATTCCGAATCGGCGATGGCCTCGGTTGCTTGCGACGAGTCATCGCTGGCTTGGCTTGTATCCGCAACATCAGTTGATTGATCGGCTTGGGTGGCAATGTCGCTCACGCCGGAATCAGGGGCTGATTCTTCCACCGCTTCTGGCTTCGCTTCGGTCTTGGCTGTTGCGGCGGGCTCGTCGGCTTGGTCTTCGATCGGGGCGGCTTGCGCGGTGACGGGTTTGCCCGGATCGGTGGTCGGCTGGTTGGGCGGCGCGGTGGCGGGGTCGATGGTCGGGTCGGGCCGGGGCATGTTGGAGGGCGGGTTGAACGGCTCGGTGTCGGCGTTCGCGTCGGCATTGGAGGTGAGGCGGCCCGGTTCGGGCGCGGGGTCTTCCGCGGCGGTCTGAGGCATGTTGCTCTGCGCGGTGCTCTTGTTGATCACAGCGTCGGTGGGTTCGGCCTCCGTGTTCGACTGGATCTCCGATTGGGTCCCGGGTGCGGCTTGTGAGGGGGGCTGTGCGTCGGGGACCGATGAAGGCGCGGCCGGGACGGGTGTTGCGGGTCGAGTGTTGTTTTCGCCTGCGGCGGAGGCCGTGAGCGTGGGCGCGGCGGTGTCCTTCGCTGGCATCAAGAACACAGCGGCGGTGGCGGCGGCAAGAACAGCGATGGCGATCCAGAAGATGCGGACCATGAGCGGGCCCCCCTTGGAAGTTGGTTCGGAGGACGATACGCGTGGATTCGGGGTGTGGTTTTGTGCGGGGGTTTGGGAGCGCCACGCGTCCTGTTACGGCGGGTGGCGGCACCGGGGTGCCCGGGTGGGGATGCCGGGTGGAGACGCCCGGAGACTACGCGGCGGGGCGGAGGTTCTTGATGACTGGGGTTCGGTATGCCGCGACGGCGGGGATGAGCCCTGCGACGGCGGCGAGCGCGATCGTGGCGACGGCGAGGCCAAGGACGAGCCTCGGTTCGAAGCCGGGGGTGATGACGAGCCCGAGGCGTTGGTAGAGGATGTCGGCGACGACGCGGGCGGCGAGGAGGCCGACGGCGGTGCCGGCGAGTGCGCCGGCGGCACCGATGAAGGCGGACTCTGTGACGATAAGCGAGAAGATGCGGGGCTTGGTGCAGCCCAGGACGCGGAGGACGGCGATCTGTCGGCGGCGCTGCTCCATCGCCTGGTAGAGAACGAGCATGACGGTGACCGCGCCGACGACGAGGACGGTGGCGGCGAGGGCGACGATGATCTGGTCGATGTTGCCGACGATGCGGAAGAGCTTGTCGATCTCCTGTTTGGGGGCGGCGACGGTGATGGTGGGATCGGAGCGGAGGCCGTTGAAGGCGGACTGGAAGATGGCGCTGACGTCGCGGCCCGGGCGGGAGAGGACGCGGGCGTAGAGGCCCGTGATTTTCTTGTCTTCATCGAGGAGATCGGCGGGGGTTGTGGTGATGTCGGGGCCCAGTTCGCCGAGTCGGCGGTCGTGGGCGTGGAGGGTCCAAGAGCTGGTGAGATCGCTGAAGATGGCGCGATCGTGGAGCGTGGCGGTGGGGGCGAGAATGCCGACGACCTCGTAGACGAATTCGTCGTGGACGTGGGGGTCTTCGCCCTGCTTGGGGGTGCCGTGGGTGAGGGAGACACGGTCGCCGAGGGCGAGGCCTCTGATGGCGGCGGCTTCGGCGCCGACGACGAGTTCAAAGGGCTTGTCGAACGCTCGGCCCTGGGTGAATGTCCAGGTGGTGTTCTCGGCGGGTTGAAAGTCGGAGAAGAAGGCGGGGGTTGTCGCCATGACGGGGAGGCCGCGGAAGGAATCGCCGAGTTGGGTGGGGATGGCCCAGGCGAGTGGGTTCGTCGCGAGGAGTTCGTCACGCTTGGTGATGAACATGTAGTTGCGGGGCGCGCCGGAATAGAAGATGGAGTTGAGGACGGTGACGAGCGGGTCCTGTTGCGGCCCGCTGATGAGGACGTGCATGTTGCCGCGTCCACGGTCGAAGGCCTGCTTGCCGGCGTCCTTCATGCTCAGGAGGACGAGCATGAGGGCGACGCCGAGCGCGACAACGGCGATCGTGGTGATCGTCGAGAACTTGCGCGCGGCGAGGGAGCGGGTGATGAGTGTGGTGTCGGTGATGGGCATGGTGGGTGGAAGGCAATGGGCTCTAGGCAGAAGGCACTAGGCGGTGGTTGACTGCATTGATGCTTGGTTGAGTTCGGCGAGGTTGAGGCTTCGGTCGAATCGGGAGACGAGGTTCGGGTCGTGGCTGACGCAGAGCATGGCGGCGTTGTGATCGCGGCAGACTCGTTGGATGAGATCCATCGCGATGCCCGCGTTCTCGGGGTCGAGGCTGGCGGTCGGCTCGTCGGCGAGGATGAGTTCG
>DDFO01000047.1:0-150 GCA_002337215.1 Phycisphaerales bacterium UBA1926
GCCTTCTCCATGATCGAGCTTGCTTGCCGCATGGAGACACCGCTCTGCGGTGTCTCCATGGCACCCAGTCATCGGCCCGGTACATCACCACTCTGGCAGTTCGGGGATCAGCCCATCGCTCCACGCCGCCAACCTCCGCCCCCCCCCCCC
>DDFO01000047.1:265-786 GCA_002337215.1 Phycisphaerales bacterium UBA1926
ATCTGAACCGAGCCTGAACAGACGCCCTGACCAGTCTTCCCTACTCTTTCCACATGAACGCACACGCCTCCGCGACGCTCGGCACCCAGCACTACCACACCACCTGCACGATCGGCCCCGACGGCCGGCACGAGTTCGTCTGCGACGAGCCCGAGGACCTGGGGGGCCAGGACTTGGGTCCGACGCCCGTCGAGGTCTTCTGTTCGTCCCTCGCCGCGTGCAAGGCGATCACCGCCCGCATGTACGCCGACCGCAAAGGCTGGATCACCGACGGGATCTCGTGCACCGTCACCCACGACCTCCGCGTCGAGGAAGGCAGCGAGAAGCCGACGAAGGTCCCCCATCTCGACATCACGCTCAAGTTCATGGGCGACCTCGATAACGAGAAGCGATCACGTCTCAAGGAAATCGCCGAACGCTGCCACGTGCAGCGGATGATCCAGGGCGACTGCGTCATTCACACCGAACTCGCCTGACGCCGATCACCTCCCCCCCGTGCCACGGCCGTCCCGGCCGTGCTC
>DDFO01000047.1:956-3937 GCA_002337215.1 Phycisphaerales bacterium UBA1926
CAGCAAGCCCAGTTCCCTCCCAACCCCGACGCATTCCATCTCGCCGTCCGCCCCGATGGCAAGCCGCTGGTCATCGCCCACCGCGGTGCCTCGGGCTACCTCCCCGAGCACACCCTCGCCGCCTACGCCGCGGCATATTTCATGGGTGCCGATGTCATCGAGCCCGATATCGTGCTCACCAAGGACGGCGTTCCCATCTGTTCGCACGATCTGACGCTCGATTCCACGACCGACGTCGCTGAGAAATTCCCGGGTCGCGCCCGCGACGACGGCGAGCACTACGCGATCGATTTCACGCTCGCGGAAATCAAGATGCTCGAGAAACTGGGTCGAGAAGGACGCGTCCGTCAGCACGGCCACTCGGTCGTGACCCTCGACGAGATGATCGCTCTGGTTCAGTCGCTCAACGCCTCCTCCGGCCGGAACGTCGGCATCATCCCCGAGCCCAAGAGTCCGTCATTCCACCTGGCCGAGGGCCGACCCATCGAACGCCCATTGATCGACACGCTCACCCGGCACGGCTACACCGATCGGAGCGATGCCTGCGTGATCCAGTGCTTCGAGTTCGACGCCCTCCGGGTCTTCCGCAACGATCTCAACACGGACCTCTCGCTGTGCTATCTCTTCAGCGAGACGGACAAGGCTGAGCCGATGGAAAACGTCGCGTTGATCTGCGACTCGATCAGCGCCAGGAAAGACATCCTCGTCGAACGACGCTCCCCCATTTCCATTGCCCAATCCCCCAATACAGCGCGAGACGCCGCGGCCGCGCACGGCCTCGCGGTTTACACCTGGACGTTCGAGAGCGACATCCCGTACATGGTCAACGCGACCCATGACGGGCTGGCGGGGTACTTCACGAACTACACCGATTCTGGAGTCACCGCACGCGATCTCGCGACCCGGCTGCTTGAACCGGATTCGCCAGGTCGAGAGCAAGCAGTAGAGGCAGTTCTGTCCTACCTTGCCGCGGGCTTCGAACCAGAATGATCGCCCTCGCCGCCGACCCACCTACACCCGGCATCGTCCATCCTCGCACGCGTCTTTCCGCCCCGTCAGCCGCAGCCGATACTTCGCGAACACCCGGTACGCGAGGTCGAAAACCTGCTTGAGCACGGGCCATCCCGTCGGTGCCCACAGCCAGCCCCACCCCACGGCCGAATACGCGCCGCGGAATACCGCCATCCCGTTTACGACCTCGCCGTCCTTGGTCACACCGTGGATCGACCCCATGACTTGTTCATAGGTTCTGCCGTACTCGCCCGCATCAAAGTCGGGGTCGGTGATATCCACCAGCCGCAGTCGGCCCCGCCCCTTGTCGAGCTTCTCGAGCATCCGTGCCTCGTGCTTGCACAATGGGCAGTCGCCATCGATCAAAATCGTGAACTCAATCGACGCGTCGGATGTCGTGTGCTCGAGAGACGACTTGTTGATCGCGGCATAGGTCATACGGTTCTTTTCGCTCGCAGTGCCCTGACCGATGCACGCCCGGTCTGATGCCTGAGGTTCACGACCGATCGAGCCCCCCAACACGCCAACCACAACCCGGCATCTGATAGACTACCGGAGGGAAAGGTCCGATCACCGCCCGGCGAGCAGCGGCTCCGCCGAGCGGTCGCCCCGGGCCGCACGCTGGGAAAGGGTGGCGCGATGTCGATGCAGTTTTCTTTCAACGAGGGCCGGGCCCCCGGAGACGGCGCGTCCGAGGGCGGCAACCGCCCCAACGAGGCCCGCCCCTTCCGCATCCTTGTCATCGCCGACTTCTCCGGACGAGCCTCCCGCGGAACTGTCGAACCCCTCACAGGCCGCAAGCCTGTCCGCGTTGATCTCGACAAGCTCGATGAGCTGCCCGGCGAGTTCGGGACCACCGTCCGCCTCCCGGCCCGGGGCGGAGTCGAGATACCCCTCTCCTCCATCGATGATCTCCACCCCGACGCGATCTACGACCACTGCGAACTGTTCGCCGCGCTGCGCGATCTCCGCAAGCGTGCCCGCGACCCGGGGTCCTACCAGGCCGTTGCCGAGGAAGTGCGAGGATGGGCGACCCTCGGCACTCCGCCGGCCTCGCAGATCGAGACCAAGCCCAAGGCCGTCGGCACGCCCGAGTCCGAGTTTGCGAGCCTGCTCTCCGGCTCGATGAGCGCCAAGCCCGCGAGCGCCCAGCGCGCCGCCGCCTCCATCGATTCGCTGCTCAAGCAGATCGTCGGTCCCCACATCGTCCCGGACCGCGACCCCGAGCAGACCGAACTGATCGAGGCGATCGAGACGTCGATCGCCGACGAGATGCGGGCCGTCCTCCGCGACCCCGACTGGCGAAGAACAGAAGCCGCGTGGCGCGGGCTCCACACGCTCGTCACCGGGATCGAACTCGACGAGACGCTCGAGCTGTTCGCGATCGACGCATCGAACGACGAGCTCGCCGCCAACGGCCCCGACCTCGAGCACGCACTCGTCACCGCGACGACACAGACCGCCGGGGGCATCCCCTGGGCCCTCGTGCTCCACCTCGAGCGGCACACGCCCGATTCGCTCGATGCCCTCGCCCACCTCGCGGCTCTCGCCCACCTGGGCGGCGCCGTCCTCGCCTCGGGGGTCACGCCCCACACCGCCGGCATCGCCGACCTCACGCGAGCACCCAACCCCGCCGACTGGGGAGAGCCCGCCGACGCCCTCGCCTCGCTCGCCGACTCACCCGCCGCGGACGCGCTCTGCCTCACCTGCCCCGGCATGCTCCTCCGAATCCCGTTCGGCCCGCGCTCCGACGAAATCGACCGCTTCGACTTCGAAGAGATCAATGGCGATCCGACCGACCACGACCTGCTCTGGGGCTCGGGCGCGGTCGCCGTGGGCCTCGCGCTCGGCAACGCGTTCACCGCCGTCGGCTGGCAGGCCGAGCCAGCGGGCGGTGCCACCATCGATGATCTGCCCGTCATCCCCACCGAGAACGGCGAGAGCATGCACCCGTGCGCCCAGACGTGGCT
>DDFO01000047.1:4024-18641 GCA_002337215.1 Phycisphaerales bacterium UBA1926
CCCGTGCGCCCAGACGTGGCTCAGTGACCGCGCGTCGGCCGCCCTCCAGAAGCGAGGCATCACGCCGCTCGTCTCGGTCCAGCACCGCGGCGCGCTCCAGATCGCCGGTCTGCGCGCGATCAACGGCCAACCGCTCACGTGCCGCTGGGGCTGACGATCGCCGCGTCGTCGGGCTGTTGCATCACGATCGGGCTACCAGATTCTCTTCGCCGCCAGCGGCGCCGCCCACCGACCGATGAGCACCGCGATTCCGGACTTGAGCAGCATCGCCGGGATAAAGACGACGAACCCGCCGTAGACCGCACGCCCCAGCGTGATCGCTTCGCCGTCGAGCCTGCGGACGACGTACAGCCAGGGCACACCGATCAGGAAGATCACCGCGTGTCCCGCGAGCACCGCGACGATCATTGCGCCCCAGCCGCGGATTGAACCATCCCGCCGACGGACGATCACCCCGATCACCGGCTGGCAGACCGCGAACCCGACGAGGTATCCGCCCGTCTGCCCCAGGACCGTCAGCAGACCAGATTCACCCTCG
Source organism: Phycisphaerales bacterium UBA1926 (assembly GCA_002337215.1). Lineage (GTDB taxonomy): Bacteria > Planctomycetota > Phycisphaerae > Phycisphaerales > UBA1924 > UBA1926. The sequence goes on from DDFO01000047.1 coordinate 4,563, forward strand.
GAGAACAGCGGCACACCGATCGCCCCAACGACGACGTAGCCGAGCATCGAGAGCATGCCCCACTTGGGCCCGATAGAGAGCGCACACAGCAGCACCCAGAGTGTCTGCAGCGTCAACGGAACCCCGAAAGGTGGCAGCGGGATCGCGAGCCAGGGCCAGATCTGCGTCTGACACGTCAGCCCCATCAGAAGCGGAAAGAGCACAACGCCGAACGCCCGCAGGGCCGACCGTGCCTGCGTCTCGTCGCCCACAGCGTCGCCGGCCCTGTCCGCCGGGTCGGCGACAGCCTCGTTCGCATTCACTCGTATGGAACCGCCGGCGCGCATGGACCAGATCATCGCACGCCTCGGCCCACGGTCAACCACGAAGCCTCAACTACGCCGCACCGCGCTTCGGCGGCGGCTCGGGAACCTGCGTCCCGTTGCCATTGATCGTGATATGACCCAGTGGATCGCAGGGCACCACGAACGGCCCCCCGGTGACGCTCGCGCCCCGCTCGATACGCAGCGACGGCGCCCACACCGCGCCGGAAAACCGCGCCTTGGGCCCGATGGTCACCGGGCCCCCGCTCACGAGCACACCACTGAAACGGCCGAGCACATCGGCGGCGAGGCTGCCGATGGCGAGCGTGCACGTCACCTCGGCCTTCCGACCGATCGAGACGCGACCGCACGTCACCAGTATGCCGCCCCAGTGGTGTCCCTTGATGCGGACATCGGGGATATCAAGATTCTTGCCGCACGCGCCGCATCGCGCTGTCATCGCCCGGGCCGAGATAGACGCATCGAGCCCGCAGTGATAGCAGAGGACCGACGAGGTCTGAATACCCAGGTCATGAAACGCGAGACCGGGTGCAGCATCGCGAGACCGCAGCATGTCGTTCCCTCGAGGAGGCGTTACGCAGCGCCCGATGCAGCGGTGCTCTTCGAGCCGTTCGTCGCGGTCTGGTTCACATCAGTGAGCGAATCCACGGTCGCGGCATCGGCCTTCCAAGGCGGCTTGAAGTCAACACGGGTTCCCGAAGCCGGGGCCGAGCCGTTCGACGTTGCGGTGCGTGCCGAGCCGGACTTTGCCGCAGCGTTCTCGCCGACCTGGCAGTGACCAGTGAACGTCGCGCCCTCTTCGACAAGCAGCGTCTTCGCGGTGATGTCGCCCGTGAGATTCGCGTGCTCGCTGAGCCTGCAGCGGTCGCGAGCGATCACGTTCCCGTTCGTCTTGCCATCGATCACGATGTTCTCCGCATCGATCTCGGCGCTGCAATTGGCGGATTCGGCGATGTGCACCTCACCCTTCGACCGGATCTTGCCCTCGAACACACCCAGAATCCGTGCGCCCTGGTCGAAATCGACCTCGCCACGAATCGTTGTGCCACACCCGATGACCGTCATTTCGTTGCTCAAACCAGTGTCGCTCGCCACCTTCGAACTCCTTTGATCGAGTCGCCGGGCGGGGGGCTCTTGCCCCCGGCCTGGGATATTGCCGGATGCCGGGAGCCTCTCTCCCGCTGCACCACGCTTCATCGTCCGCCAGGCTTCGCGGCATCCAATTTTCATACCCGATCCGGCAACACCCCGGCACACCAAAACCGGGTGACACCGCACACACCGTCGGGCGGGACCGAGGCAGATAGACTCTCGCCATGCTTGCCGACCTCTCCATCCTGCTCGCCGAAGCCCCCGTGATCGCGACGGGCGACGCCGGCCTCTTCACCGTCGCCAGCCTGATCGCGCTCATTACGCTCACCAGTCTCGAGATCGTTCTGGGCATCGACAACGTCGTCTTCATCGCCATCCTCGCCGACGCGCTCCCCAAGTCGCAGCGAAAAGCGGCGCGACGGATTGGGCTCCTGCTCGCGATGCTGACCCGCATCGCGCTGCTCTTCGCGATCGCCTGGCTCATGGGCCTCACGAAGACCCTTTTCGAAATCCCGTTCATCAACGAGCCGCATCCTCCCGAGGGCACGGAGGGCGCCATCCCGCTCGGCATCTCGGGCAAGGACCTCATCCTGCTCGCCGGCGGACTCTTTCTCGTCGGGAAGGCCGCCTGGGAGATCCGTCATCAGGTCGAGCACAGCGGCGGCGTCGAGAAGCCCAAGGGCAAGGCCGCCACGTTCGGCGCCGTCATCACGCAGATCGTCCTGATCGACATGGTCTTCAGCCTCGACAGCGTCATCACCGCCGTCGGGATGACAAGCAAGATACCCGTCATGATCGCGGCAATCGTCATCGCGGTCGCCGTCATGATGCTCGCGGCCGAGACGATCAGCACCTTCATCAGAAGACACCCGACGCTCAAGGTCCTCGCCCTCGCCTTCCTCGTGCTCATCGGCGTCCTGCTCATCGCCGACGCGTTCCATCAACACATCGACCGCGGCTATGTTTACTTCGCGATGGCGTTCGCGTTGATTGTCGATCTCATCCAACTCAAGGTCGAAAAACCCCGACGCGCGAGGCGCAAACTCGCCGCAGAATCGACAACCGACCCCAACGCCTGATCGAAACGACCGACAGATACCCGTCACGAACGGAGACCACCATGCCCTGCACCAGCTTTCGACTCTTCGCCGCAAGCATCGCATCCGCCGCACTAGTCGCCCTCCCTGCCTGCGAGAACAGCAACAGCCCCGATCACGTGACCGCACCCACCGTCACGGACGACCACGCGGATCACGAAGGCCATGACCACGGCAGCGCGGACCATGCAGGGCACGAACACCCTGAGCAGGAAATCACAACGCCATCCGCCCCGACTCCCGGGGCCACGAACGCCTCCGACGCCGAGCGGCTCACCGTTGGCGAGTTCTCATTCGCGATCCCCGAGAATTGGGAAAAGCGCCCGCCCTCCAACAGCATGCGACTCGTCGAACTCGCCGCGCCCGCCGCCGGTGGTGCCCCCGCGCCCGTCGCCGCATTCTCGCTCGCCGGGGGCGACATCGACGCCAACATCACCCGCTGGCAGGGCCAGTTCACCGAACCCGATTCGGCCCGAAGCCGGGAGACAACCCAGATCGCCGGGACAACCGTCCACCTCGTCGAGATGGCGGGGACATTCCGAGGCATGGGCGGACCGGCCCAGACTGACACCGTGATGCGTGCCGCCATTGTGGAACGCCCAGGCCAGCCGAACCTTTTCATCAAAATGACCGGGAGATCCGGGGCGATGGACCCCGCCGGGGCGGGCTGGGACGCCCTCATCAACAGCATGACGACCCCCTGACGCCCCTTCGCGCGGCCCTTCTGAGCCCCTTCGTCCCGAAGACACGGTCCCTCGCCGTTGAAACTGAGTCTCAACTGCACTAAACTGCTGCACAGGCCGACCAGGCATGTCGCCTTCAACGGAGCGATCAAGACGCATGGCAATCGCCACCCCGCAACCGAGTCCGCTCGTCTCGCTGACCCAGCTCCGCCGGGGCGAGCGCGCCCAGATCGACGGCTGCAACCTCGACGGCACCTGCGCAGCGATGATCGAGTCGATGGGCCTCGACCGGGACGCCGTCGTCTCAATCGCCCGCGTCGGGGACCCCTGCGTCGTGCTCGTCCATCACACCTGCGGCGGGTCCTGCCGCATCGGGCTCCGCAAGGATCTTGCCAGCAAAATCGCCGTCCGGCCCGCGGTTCGTTCCTGACCCGCCACCAACCAATCAGCGGATTTCAGACCGCCCCGAGCACGACCCGTGACCACACCAGCGCCGGCGCACGCGACCCCCCCACGCACCGACCCCCAGCCACGCATCCGCCGGGTTCTCCTGCTCGGGAACCCCAACGTCGGCAAGTCCACGCTGTTCGGCCGCCTCGCCGGCGCCCGTGTCCACACCTCGAACTTCCCGGGGACGACCCAGTCCGCCCAGCGCACGCGCGTCGCCGGGATCGATCTCACCGATCTCCCGGGCATCTACCGCCTAAGCAGCCCGCCCGAAGATCAGCAGAGCGAAGCCGCGGTCTGCCGCGCAGCCCTCGCCGGTCGGATCGAAACCGACAACGCCAACGACGATCATGCGCCGGCCGACGCGACGATCATCGTTCTCGACGCCGCGAATCTCGCCCGCAATCTCCGGCTGGTCGCCGAGACGCTGCGGATCGGACTCCCGACGGTGCTCGTCCTCAACCGGATCGATCAGGCCGATCGCCGCTGCATCCGGATCGACACCGACGCGCTCGCCGAACGCACGGGGTGCGCCGTCGTCTCCACCAACGGCCTGACCGGCGAAGGCGTCGACAAGATCCTCCCCGCGGTGAACGCCGCCCACACCCCGCCGGCACCCGTGCACGATGTCACGATCCGCGAGTGGGTCGACGCGACCATCGCCGAGTGCGTCAAGGCGGGCAACTCACAGGCCGACGCAGAACAACTCACCGACCGTCTCGACGACGTCTTCCTCCACCCCGTGCTTGGATCCATCGTCTTCATCGCCTCGATGACCTTTCTGTTCTGGATCATCTTCAAACTCGCGGCATACCCGATGGACTGGATCGATGCCTCGTTCGGCGTGCTCGCCGATACCGCGTCCGGCCTGCTCCCCGCCGGCGCCATCCGCGACCTGCTCATCGACGGCGTCATCGGGGGCGTCGGCGCGACCGTCATCTTCCTCCCTCAGATCTGCCTGATGTTCTTCCTCATCACGCTCCTCGAGCACTCGGGGTATCTCCCCCGAGCCGCCCTGCTCGTCGACCGTCTGCTCCGCCCGTTCGGCCTGCCCGGCCAGGCATTCGTGCCCCTGCTCTCGAGCCACGCCTGCGCCATCCCCGGCATCATCGCGTGCCGGGGAATCCCCGACCGCCGCGAACGACTCGCGACCATCCTCGTCGCGCCGTTCATGTCCTGCACCGCCCGCATCCCCGTCTACGTCCTGCTCACCTCGATCCTCTTCGCGGACCGACCCGCTCTCGCCGCACTCGCGTTCACCGGGTGCTACGTCCTCGGCGCCGTAACAGCGCTGTTCACAGCACTCATCTTCCGCTCGACCTTCCTCCGCGGCCCCTCCCGCTCCATGGCCCTCGAACTCCCCGCCTACCGCCGGCCGAGCATCCGCCTCGCCCTCATCGCGACCCGCGACCGCGGCTGGCTCTTCCTGCGAAAGGCGGGCACCGTCATCCTCGCCATGGTCGTCGCCCTCTGGTGGCTCGGCGCCTACCCCCACGCCGACCCGAATCCGGAAGCGCAAACGCTCCGCGAGCAGGCCGCGCTTGTTGAACCGCCACACGCACAGGAACTGCTCGATCGCGCCGACCTCGCCGAACGCCGGCACGCGACCGCGAACACTTTCATGGGCATGGCAGGCCGCGCCGCCCAGCCCGTGTTCGCCCCGCTCGGCTACGACTGGCAGCTCACCGTCGGCGTGCTCTCCTCGTTCGCCGCACGCGAGGTCTTCGTCTCCACGATGGCGGTCGTCACCGCGGCCGGGGAAGAGGACGCCGCCGAAACCGAGACGGGGCTCCAGCGCATCGCGACCGCGACCCGCGACGACGGGACCACCCCGATCTTCACCGCACCGACATCCTGGTCGCTGCTCGTCTTCTACGTCCTCGCGATGCAGTGCCTCCCGACGCTCGCCGTCACCGCACGAGAATCGGGCGGCTGGCGATGGGCCCTGCTCCAGCTCGGCTACATGACCACCCTCGCCTACGCCGGGGGCCTGATCGCCTACACCATCGCGGCCGTCTTCACGGGAGCCAACCCATGACGATTGCGCAGGCCGCGACGCAGTCCTCAACCCAGCCCATCCCGATCGGCGACTGGCAGTTCTGGGTCGTGACGGTCATCACGCTCGCCGTTGTCGCCATCGCCGCGCGCAACGCGATCCCCGGATTCCGCAAGAAGAAATCCACCCGCGTCAACCTCACCATCAACCGCGACAAAGACGATCACAGAGCTCAGTAGAGCGACGCGAGATCCGCGAAATACCCCGGGTACGTCTTCGCGACACACCCCGGGTCCTTCACGAACACGTTCGGCCTCCGCAGCCCCACGAGCGCGAGTGACATCGCCATCCGGTGGTCATCGAACGTCTCGAATTCAACCCGCGGCGCTTCCGCCGAGCAATCGATCCCCCCCTCGGGAGGCGTGATCGTCAGCACGTCCGAATCGCCCCGCACGTCGGTCTCGACGAGCACCCCGATCTTCCCGAGTTCGCTCTCGAGCGCCGCGATCCGGTCGCACTCCTTATCGCGCAGCGTGCGCACGCCGCGGAGGATCGTCGTCCCGCTCGCGAACGCGGCGCACACCGCCGCGGTCATCGCCGCGTCCGGCATGTCGCTCATATCCGCAAGGATCGGCCCCAGCCGTTCCGGCCCGCGAACACGCACCACTCCATCACGCACCGCGACCGACGCCCCCATCCGGGCGAGCAGATCAGGGAAACCCGAATCGCCCTGCAGCGCATCGCCCCCGAGCCCCGTGACACCAACCGACGAGCCGGGCAACAACGCACCCGCCGCCCAGAAGTACGTCGCACCCGAGGCGTCCGGCTCGACCTCCACATCGAACGCCGCACAACCGGGCAGCACGCGGATCACCCGCAGCCCCTCGCTCGTGCGCACGCTCACGCCCAGAGACTCAAGCAGCCCCACCGTCATGTGGATATACGACGCGCTGGTGATCGGCCCCACGAGTTTCACCGTCAGCCCGCCGGGCAGGAAAGGCGCCACCAGCAGCAACGCCGAAATAAACTGGCTCGACCGCGTCGTCGGGATCTCGATGATCTCTTTGGTGAGCCCGGAAGCCGGCCGGGTCACCCGCATCGGCGGGCACCCATCCTCCCCCAGAAACTCGACGCTCGCTCCGACCGCCGTGAGCAGCTCCGCAAGTTCCCCGATCGGCCGCTGCCGCATCCGCTCGTTGCCGTCCACCGTCAGCGGCCCACGCGAGCACAACGCCGACGCCGCAAGGAACCGCGTCGCAGTCCCCGCGTTGTTCAGGTTCACAGTCGCGCCGCCCTCGGGAACACGCCACGCGCCGCCGACGCCCCGGATCCGCACAAGCCCATCCTCGCGCGACACCGTCGCCCCCAACTCCGTAATCGCCCCGAGCATCCGCTCCGCGTCGTCGGCCTCGAGCAGCGGATACCGCAGCACGCTCTCACCATCCGCGAGCGCCGCCAGCAGCAGCAACCGGTTCGTCAGGCTCTTCGAGCCGGGAGGGCGGACCGAAACGACCGGCGGCGAATCACCCGCCCCGCCCCGGCACACCGGGATCGCCAGCGGGTCGGGAAGGTCCGCGAGCGGCACACGCAATGTTTCAACGGGGTCGGGCATCGCCGATCCTACGAACTCTCGCCGTCCGCGACCAACGACTCGCCCCACGCGATCAGATCCCCGAACACGCACGCCGGCACATACCGCTCAACGATCGGCTGCCACCCGTCCGGGCCCACCATCCCCTTCACGAAACTCGAGCTCACCTGTCCCAGCCCCCGCGCCGGCATCATGAACACCGTCTCGAGCTCCGGGTTCAGGTCCGAATTGATGTACCGCATCCCGCGCTCGTACCGGTAGTCCTCTTCATCGCGAATCCCACGAAGAATGTGCCCCGCCCCAACATCCGCGGCATACCGAGCCAGAAAACGGTTGCGGATATCGGCCACCTCCACGTTCCCGAACGGCCCGCAGATCGTCTCGAGCCAGCCCAGCCTCTGCTTCAGGGGAAACGTGTACGCCTTCTCGGGGTTCTGCGCGACGGCGACGATCAGACGATCGAACAGCTTCGCGCCGCGTTCGATCATCCACACATGCCCGCTCGTGGGCGGGTCAAAGCTTCCGGCGTACACCGCGGTCGATCCCATGGCTCACCCGTCTCCCTTGGCATACCGGAGCGCACGCCGCATCGGCAGCCCGCACCCCTCCTCGGCGAGCACGCCCCGCTGCGTGCTCTCCACCTCGTCATCGGCACGCTGCACGAACCGCTCGCAGAACATGACCTCAGAAGGCCTCGCGGGGCACGCCAGCCGCTCCCGGCCCTTCGCCGCCGAGGCGAAGAGCCGAACCGCTCGCTCGAAATCCCCGTCCTCCACCGCGACGCACGCCCAGAGGTCCAGCAACCAGGGAACCCCCGTCATCGCACCGATCTCGGTCCTGATCCGCCCCGCCTCACCGAGCCGCACTTTCGCCTCGGATGTCCGCCCCGCCGCGATCGCATACTCCGCGAACGCCGCGTGCACCCGCGCGAGCTGCAGCCCGCCCCCCGCGCCGCGGAGCGTCTGCTCCGCATCACGCAGCAACGCCTCCGCACGCTGGAGCTCACCGAGCTGCACAGCACACAACGCGAGCCCGCACAGCGATTCGCTCACCCGGACCCGGTCCCCCATCGACCGACGGATCTCCAGACTCTCCTCGTAATAGTCACATGCGCGGGCCGGGATCCCATCACCAAGGCACGCCGCGCCCAGGCACGCGAGCAAGCCCCCCACCGTCCGCTGGTCGCCGCCGTCCCCCCCGCTCTCGGACACGTACCGAGCGAGCTGGAGCCCCGCCCGACCGTACGCGATCGCGTGCACCAGATCACCTGTTGACGTCGCGATCGAACTGATCCCCTCGCGCACCCGCGCCCACGCCGCGGTCGGCTCCATCCCATCGCTCACGCGGTCGAGCCGGATCAACAGCCGACGCCCCTCGGCGATCCGTCCACACGCAGACCAGAACCGCCACACGCCCGCCCCGATCACCCGGCCGAGTTCCACACGTTCTTCAACAGGATCCTCGAACACCAGGTCGAGCGCCGCGCGGAGGTTGGCCTGCTCGTCTTCGAGCCTCGCGAACCAATCGACCTGGTCGCTGCCGAGCAACTGCCCCTCGGCCCGCGCCGCGAGCCGCGCCGCCCAGGCAAGGTGCGCTCCCCGCGCCGCGGCGAGGCTCTCGCTCTTCGCCAGCTCGTCGTAGCCGTACTGCCGGATCGATTCGAGCAGCCGGTACCGCGTCTCCCCCGCCACACCATTCCCGTCGGTCTCCTCTACGGCGACCAGCGACTTGTCCACGAGATGCTCGAGCAGGTCGAGGACCTCCCACGACTCGATCGCACCCGCACCGTCATCGTCGCCGTCCCCGCCGCACGCGATGACGGCTTCCGCCGCCCCGAGCGTCGCCCCGCCCCGGAACACGCTCAGCCGCTGGAGCGCAAGCCGCTCGACGGGTTCGAGCTGGTCGTAACTCCACTCGATCGCGGCGAGCAGCGTCTGCTGCCTGGGATCTCCCGATCGGCTCCGCAACAGCTTGAACCGGTCGTGCAACCGGTCGGCGATCTGGTCGGGACGCAGCAGCTTCATCCTCGCCGCCGCGAGCTCGATCGCCAGCGGCACACCGTCCAACTCCCGACAGATCGTCGCGACCGACGCCGCGCTCCGCAAATCGAGCGCGAACCCGGGCTTCACAGCCCGCGCCCGCTCGACAAAGAGCCGCACGCTCTCCGCCCCTCGGATCACATCGATGTCGTCGGTGCCAACCGGCGGCACCCCGAGCACACCGACGCGGTACACCCACTCGCCGGGAACACCGAACGGCTCACGCGTCGTCGCGATGACCCGGAGCCCCGGGCACGCCGACAGCAGCCTCTGAAGCAGCACCGCGACGTCACGCCCGAGGTGCTCACAATTGTCAACGACCAACAGCAGCTCACGCTCCGCCAACGCCTCGGCCAGCACGTCCTCGGCCGCTCGCCCGCCGACCTCCGGGAGACCGAACGCCGTCACGAACTCAACCCCGAAGACATCCGGGTCTTGGACAGCCGCCAGGTCAACACTCCAGACGCTGTCGCGGAACCGCGGCGCCGACCGCCGCGCAACCTCGATCGCGAGACGGGACTTGCCGCACCCGCCCGCTCCCGTCAGCGTGACGAGCCGGGCATCCCCCAGCATCTCCTCGATCCTCGAGAGATCGCTGTCACGCCCGATGAAACTCGAAAGATCCGCGGGAAGCCGTGTCTCGATCGTCGAGCCGCCAGTCCCGGAGAGCAGCCCGTGTGAGGACGACCCGTACCCGCCGCGAGTCCGCCCGCGATCATGATCGCTCCCGAGCGCAGGCCCGGCAAGAAACCGTCTCGGATCAGGCCGGCTGCGCTCCGACAGCATCGTCTCCAGTTCGATCCGCGCATCCCCGATATCGCGAAGCCTCTTCTTCGCATCCTTCTCGAGGCACCGCCCGATCAGTTCCACCACGCTCCGCCTGATCGTCGGCGGCAGCTTCTCCCATGGCGGGTCCTTCTCCAGGATCGCCACCATCGCGTCCATCGGCGTGTCGCCCCGGAACGCCCGCTCGCCCGCGAGACACTCGAACAGCACCGCCCCGAATGACCAGATATCCGCCCGCTTATCGACAGGCCGTCCGCGTGCCTGCTCGGGGCTCATGTACCCGGCCGTGCCCATGATCCGGCCCTCAGCCGTCGGCGCCATCGAGAGCGTCTCGTCGTTGTCCCCGAGAATCGCCCGGACATCCGCCTCCGGCTTCGCGAGCCCGAAGTCGAGCACCTTGACCACACCGTCTTCGCGCACGCGCACGTTCGCAGGCTTCAGATCCCGGTGAACGATCCCCGTCTCGTGCGCCCCCTCAAGCCCGGCCGCGATCTGCACACAGATCGCATACGCCTCCGCGGGGTCGAGCATCCCCGCCCGCTTGATGTGATCCGCGAGGTTGTTCCCCGGGACATACTCCATCACCAGCAGCTGCCGCCCGAGTTCCTCGTCCATCCCGTACACGACCGCGATGTTGGGGTTGTTGATCGACGCGAGCGTCCGAGCCTCGCGCTCGAACCGAGCGAGCCGCTCGGGATGCGACCCGAGTTCCTCGTTGAGCGCCTTGATCGCGACCGGGCGATCGAGCCGGGGGTCGCGCCCGAGGTAGACCACGCCCATGCCGCCACGCCCGAGCTCACGCTCGACGATGTACCCCCCGAGCTTTGTCGGCACCTCATCCATCGCACAAAACCAAATCAGCCGGGCCCGCCCGGGCGCCCAGCACGCCCACCACACCCGACTACCCATATCCAACAAGCAGATTCCAACGACCAGAACCCGACAACCAGAACCGGCGGCGATCCCGGGGCGACCCACGTCCCCCGAGGCGATCCCAGAGACGACCCGCCCCGGTTAGCATACCGACCGAACACCCCGCCAACGCCGCCGCATCGTGGAACAGGAAAAAGGAATCCCCACGCCGTGCAGGACACCCCGCAAGACCACCCCGACCGGACCCCCGACGGTGAAGAACGCCACCACACCACCCACGGCGACGCGCAATACGACACACAGGACGCCACGCAGGACGCGACCCGCAACACGCCCGAGAACCCAGGCGGAGGACCGCCCAGCCACCCGTCGAGCAGCGACGGCACAAACCCTCGCGCAACCAACAGAACCAACACCCCCCAAGCCCGTTTCACGCCCGGCCAGCTCGTCGCCGACAGGTACCGCATCGTCGCGTTCCTGGGCAGGGGCGGCATGGGTGAGGTCTACCGCGCAGACGATCTCGAACTCGCACAGTCCGTCGCGATCAAGTTTCTCCCAGCCCGCATCGCCGCGGACCCCGCGCTCGCCGAGCGTGTCAGAGCCGAGGTCCGCCTCGCCCGGGGCATCACCCACCGCAACGTCTGCCGAATCCACGACATCGCAAGGCTCCAGCCCACCGAAGGAAACGGCCAGGGCGGCGACCTTTTCATCACGATGGAGTACGTAGACGGGGAGGACCTCGCCACCCTTCTCCGCCGCATCGGCAAGCTCCCGCAGGATAAAGCGATCGACGTCGCCCGCCAGCTCTGCGCCGCGCTCGCCGCCGCCCACGACCAGGGCGTCATCCATCGCGACCTCAAGCCCTCGAACATTCTCGTCAACGACGATGGGCAGCCCAAGATCCTCGATTTCGGTGTGGCGCGTTCCAACGAGGCCGATCTGCAGATGACCGAGGTGGGGACGACGCGGGGGCAGATCGTGGGCACGCTCGCGTACATGAGCCCCGAGCAGTTGGCGGGCGACCCGGGCGATATCGACACGCGCGCGGATGTGTACGCGCTGGGCGTGATCGCGTACGAGTTGTTCGCTGATCGCCGGCCGCATGACCTTGCGAACAAGTCGCTCCCCGAAGCGATCCGCACGGTGCAGACCGACGACCCGCCCACGCTCGAGACGCTGGTCCGCGAATCGCGGGGCGATCTGAGCACGATCGTCTTCAAGGCGATGGAGAAGGACAGGGACCGTCGCTATCAGTCCGCGTCGTTGTTTGCTGCGGATCTCACGCGGTTTCTCCGCAGCGAGCCGATCCTCGCGCGTCCGCCGACGACGATGTACCGCGTGCGGAAGTTCACCTCGCGGAACCCGGTGCTGGTCGCGGGGCTCGCGGCGGTGTTCGTGGTGCTCATCGTCGGGATCATCGCGACGAGCTCGACGGCGGCGTGGGCCCTCGACGCGGAGGCGAAGGCGCGCGCAAACGCGGAGGAGGCGGCCGAGAACGCGGCGATCGCGCAGCAGGAGCGTGCGATCGCCGACGCGGTCAATGAGTTCCTCAACAACGACCTGCTCGCCGCGGCCGACCCGCAGAACAACCGGGACCGTGACATCACGATGCGCGAGGTCGTCGATATCGCCTCAGAGAACATCGAGGGGCGGTTTCCGGATCAGCCGCTCGTGGAGGCGAGGATCCGGCTCACGCTCTCGGAGACCTACCAGAACCTCGGTGTGCTCGATGAGGCGGAGCGGCACGCGCGGATCGGCGTCGCGCTGTTTATCGAGCACAAGGGGCCGGGTGATCTGGAGACGGTGTCGTACGCGATCACGCTCGCGACCACGCTGATGCACCGCGGCGCGTACGCGGAGGCCGCGGAGATCGTCGAGCCGTTGCTGCTCGAGCGGAAGATCGAGGCGGGCCCGCTCGATGAGATCTATCTGCTGGCGGCGACAAACCTCGGGTCGGCGTACATGCGTCTTGGTCGGATGACCGACGCGGAGCCGTTGCTGGTCGAGGCGTACGAGGGCAAGAAGCAGACGCTCGGGCCGACGCATGAGCGCACGCTCACATCGGTCAACCAGCTCGCGAACCTGTACGCGGCGCTGGGCCGGGACGAGGACGCGTTGGCGTGCTTCAACGCCGCGTTCGAGGGCCGGCGGGAGACGCTGGGCGCCGAGCACCCCAGGACGATCACGGCGATGGTGGGCTACGCGACGCTGCTGACCCGCTTGGAGCGGACCGACGAGGCTCGCGGATTTCTGGCCGAAGGCCGCGCCATCGCGGCTGACGTCCTCGGTCCGAGACATCCCCGCACGGTGAGCATCATCAACGCGCAGGCGATGAACGAGACGCAGGCGGAGAATTTCGACGCGGCGATCGCCTTCGCACGCGACGCGGCGGCCGGGATGCGGGCGGCTCTGGGACCCGATCATCCCGAGACGATCAGCTTCGACTTCAACCTCGCGAGGGCGCTCGCGCGGGCCGGGAGGCACGACGAGGCACTCCCGATCTTCGAAACCGTCGAGGCACGCGAGGCCGAATCGCTCCCTGAGACGCATTGGTACCGGGGCATGACGTTCCACACGGTCGCCGAGTCGTTGCGTTCTCTTGGGCGTCTCGAGGAGGCCGAGCGGCGTGCCGAGCGGGCGATGTGCATCTTCGACGCGAACTTCGATGATGCGGATCGACGCTGGCGGGACGCGTTCGAGACGCTGTCGAGCATTCTTGCCGAGCGTGGGAACGACGAGCGATCTCGATCGCTCAGCGAGGCTCGCGAGAGCGGGACGATCGGGGCCCTGCTCTGCGATCGATAACCCGTCTTCGCCCGGGCATCCGTGGGGCTCTGCCGGCGGATCGTCTGCGAGAGAAGAGCCAGAGAACCCGATGAAAAAGCCCGGCCGGGCGATGCGACGCCGGGCCGGGCTTGGAGTTCATTCGAGATCTCGCCGTTGGTCTCGCCGTTGGTCTCGGCGGTCTCAGCGATCGAATCGGTCGAGTTCCATCACCTTGTCCCACGCGTTCACGAAGTCGCGCACGAACTTCTCCTGCCCGTCCTCGCTCGCGTAGACCTCAGAGAGTGCTCGGAGCTGCGAGTTGGAGCCGAAGGCGAGATCGACGGCGGTCGCCGTCCAGCGCACGCCGTCGCTCCCTCGCTCGCGGC
>DDFO01000047.1:18788-19522 GCA_002337215.1 Phycisphaerales bacterium UBA1926
CGTGTCGTGAAGAAGTCGTTGGTGAGGGTTTCTGGGCGATCGGTCAGCACGCCGAGCTGCGACTGCCCGGTGTTCGCGTCGAGGACGCGGAGCCCTCCGACCAGGACGGTCATCTCGGGGGCTGTCAGGGTGAGCAGGTCCGCCCGGTCGATGAGGAGATGTTCGGCCGGGCGGGTGTGGTGCGCGGCGATGTGATTGCGGAAGCCATCGGCGGTCGGCTCGAGCACGGCGAACGATTCTGCGTCGGTCATTTCCTCGGTCGCGTCTGTGCGCCCGGGGCGGAAGGGGACCGCGATCTCGACACCCGCCTTGCGGGCGGCCTCCTCGACCGCGGCGCAGCCGCCCAGCACCACGATGTCGGCAAACGAGACCGTCTTGCCGCCCTTCGCCGAGGCGTTGAAGTCGCCCTGGATCTTCTCGAGCACCGGGATGGTCTTCGCGAGGGCCTCGGGATCGTTGACCGCCCAGTCCTTCTGAGGAGCCATGCGGATGCGACCGCCGTTCGCGCCGCCCCGCTTGTCGGTGCCGCGGAACGAGGACGCCGCCGCCCACGCCGTTGCGACGAGACGCGAGAGCGTGAGGCCGGAACCGAGAATGGACTTCTTCAGCGATGCGATGTCGTCCGCGTCGACGAGCGCGTGGTCGGCATCGGGGACGGGGTCCTGCCAGACCTGCGGCTCGGGGACCTCGGTACCCAGCAGGCGCTCGTGCGGGCCCATGTCGCGGTGCGTGAG
>DDFO01000047.1:19604-44896 GCA_002337215.1 Phycisphaerales bacterium UBA1926
CCATGTCGCGGTGCGTGAGCTTGTACCACGCCTTCGCGAACGCGTCGGCGAACTGGTCGGGGTTCTCATAGAAGCGGCGCGAGATTTTCTCGTAGGCCGGGTCCACGCGGAGCGCGATGTCGGAGGTGAGCATCATCGGCGCGTGCTTCTTGTCGGGGTCGTGCGCGTCGGGGACGGTCGTGTACGCCTCCTCCTCGACGGGTTCCCACTGCGAGGCGCCCGCGGGGCTCTTGGTCAGTCGCCACTCGTACTTGAACAGCGTCTCGAAGTAGGTGTTGTCCCAGGTGGTGGGTGTGGGTGTCCACGCGCCCTCGAGGTCGCTCGTGATCGTGCTGCCCGCGTTGCCGCTGCCCAGCGAGTTCTGCCAGCCGATGCCCATCTGCTCGACGGCCGCGCCTTCCGGCTCCCGGCCCACGTGCTCGCCGGCGGGGCCCGCGGCGTGTGCCTTGCCGAACGTGTGCCCGCCCGCGATCAGCGCGACGGTTTCCTCATCGTTCATCGCCATCCGCGCGAACGTCTCGCGGATATCCCGCGCCGACGCCGCCGGGTCGGGGTTGCCGTTGGGGCCCTCGGGGTTCACGTAGATCAGGCCCATCTGCACCGCGCCGAGCGGGGTCTCGAGTTCGCGGTCGCCCTTGTAGCGGTTGTCGCCCAGCCATTCGGTTTCGGGGCCCCAGTAGATCCCGTCCTCGGGCTCGAAGCGATCGACCCGGCCTCCGCCGAACCCGAAGGTCTCGAGCCCCATCGATTCGAGCGCGCAGTTGCCGGTGAGGATGAACAGGTCGCCCCACGACAGTTTGCGGCCGTACTTCTGCTTGATCGGCCAGAGCAGACGCCGAGCCTTGTCGAGGTTCGCGTTGTCCGGCCAACTGTTGAGCGGCGCGAACCGGAGCATCCCGGCGCCGCTGCCGCCCCGGCCGTCCGCGATGCGGTAGGTCCCCGCGCTGTGCCACGCCATGCGGATGAAGAAGGGGCCGTAGTGCCCGTAGTCGGCGGGCCACCACTCCTGCGAATCGGTCATCAGGGCGAAGATGTCCTGCTTGACCGCGCTGAGGTCGAGCGACTTGAATTCCGCGGCGTAGTCGAACTCGCGCTCCATCGGGTCGCTCAGCGGGGAGTTGCGACGCAGGGCCGACAGGTCGAGCTGGTTGGGCCACCAGTCGCGGTTGGAACGCACCTGGAACGTCTCGGCCGATCCGCCGCCGCCATTGCCGATAACCGGGCAACCGCCCGCCGACGACCCGCTGGTTCCGTTGCTTGTATGTGAGGTCATGGTGTCGCTCCTGTCGCGTTCAAAGCGATCCCGTCGGGATCAGAATCTGGATCAATATTGGAATCTCTCTAAAAAAGATAGGGGGGGATGCCGGCAGAAATCGACGCCGAGGCCGATTCGGTTCGTGAAATCCGCCCAAATTGCGGACCATCTTCGCCTGAATGAGGGCCTGCCTAGTTTCGGGGTTTCTCCAGCAGGGTGTAAAGCACGAAGTTGGTGAACAGCGGGTCCCGGGTCAGTCCGAGGTGGTTCGATTCGAGGAAGAGGATGGTCTCAAAGTGCGCGGGTGTGCGCACCCGCGGCTTGTACGGCCCGCCGACCCGTTCGTCCATCAGTGCGCTCGTCCGCGTCACCGTGTTGTCACCCGGGGCTTTCGATGCGACGCGGAGCGACCCATCCGGACGCACCGCGATCACATCGGGCGTCGGGTGGGCATCCCCCGCGACAAGGCTCATCGTGAGTCCCGGAGGGGGCGTCGCGGGAAGGTCGATCGCGCGGTGCAGCTGCGCCGCTTTCTCCAGACACTTGCCGAGGTGATCCAACGCGATCGCGCGGCGTTCCTCCGCGGAGGGCACGTCGGGCAGCAGGTGCCGGAGCGTCCGCGCTTCGTTGGGATCCGCGAGCCCCCAGCCGAACCGTTCCCAGGTCGAGGCGTCGAACAGATCGACCGGCTGGCCTGTCGCGCCGTCGATTACGCGTGCGTGCCGGGTGCGCGGGAGCAGCTGATAGATCGCGGGCATCGACCCGAGCACCGAGGGCTGGTAGGTGGGGGTGATCAGCGACGCGAAGTTCACGCCCTCGACGAGCTGTTCCAGCGAGAGCACGGATCCCGCCGAGGGTGTGCCGACGAGGATCGCGTGTTCGACGAACTCTGCGCCTTCCCAGTCGAGTTCGGGGAGCGACCCGTCCTCGGGCAGCGGCGTCGGCCCGTAGCGCAGGTAGTACCGCAGGACCATCCCGCCCATCGAATGGGCGACGATGTCCACCTTCTCGCGGGGCGCGCCTTCCGGCTGGGCGGCGAGCGCCGTGAGCACGAGGTCGTGCAACGCTCCGGCCTGCTCGGCGATATCACGCCGCCAGTCGTAGGGAAACTGGAAACATGTGTAGTGCAGCCCGTTGTAGTCGATCGCGCCGGATTCGCCCAGGGTTTCGTCGCGGTAATCGCCGGCCGCGAGCGTTTTGAGGATGTCGATGTATGCCCCGAGCTCGACGCCTCGCAGGAGCCCGACATCGACCGAGAGTGTGTCGAGCACCGTCGTCGGAACGACTTCGTCTCGGATCGCCGACAGCGGGACACCCATCTCCATCGGGAGCGCGACCAGCCGGGCGCCCTCGGGGGTGTCGGGGTCGGCCGCCCCGTATGTGAATGACCCCCAGACGGGGCGCATTGTCTCGGGGCTCTCGAGCTTGGTGCCCAGAACGCCCGGGATGACCAGGACGGGGTTGCGATCGGCCCCGATGTTCTGGGCCGCGGTGTCATAGATCGCGTGCAGATCCGCCCGACGTGCGGGTGATCCGCACGCGCAGAGTGCGAGCGTGAGCAGCAGCGAGACGCTGGCAACGAGGGGTCTCATGGCGGTCTCCGGGGTTTTTCGGTCGTGGCCGCGATCGGCGCGGCACGGGACAGCGTACCGCGGTGAGAGGGTGCGTAGGATGGGGCGTCCGGGGCGGTAACTCAATTGGTAGAGTGCCAGCTTTGCAAGCTGGAAGTTGGGAGTTCGAGTCTCCTCCGCTCCATTGTGAGGCCCGGGCCTCCGGCGGGCTTCGATCCTGAATGGCCTTGAAGCGCGTGCAAGGGTAAGGGCATTCGCCCCGTTCATCGTCGTGGAACGCGACGGTTGGGGCCGAGGCTGCCTTCAGCTTTTCTTCTGGGCGGCGATCCAGACGTGGGGCAGCCGGCTTCGTTCGTCCTCTTTGACGTCGGCGATGCGGAACCCGGTCCTCGTCGGCTCGCAATAGAGCACGCGGATGTCTCCGAAGCCAGCGTTGCTGAGTTCGCGACGCCATCTGGCGTGCGCGAGTGAACGGAACGACGAGTTGGGAGATTTGCCGAGCAGGCGAGCCGCGAGAAGCCGCAGCGGCTGAGTCGGCAGATGCTGCACGTACTTTGCGCGGCTGTAGCCCTGGTATGGATAGTGGTGGTTCCACACGTTCGCGATGAACACGCCTCCCGGACGGAGGGCGCGGCCGACCTGTCGGAAGATGTGCCTGACATCGCGGTTTCGAAAGAAGAACTCGAACGCCCCGTACGACATCACGATGTCGCTCGGTTTTTCGGGCGCGATCCACGTGCTGAAGTTCCCTTCGGCTGTCTCCGTGTCGCCCCAGCCGAGGTCGTCGGCGACGGTCTGCTGCAACGAGAGTGTTTCGGTGTCGATGTCGTACGCGGCTCGCTCGCCGACGCCTCGGTAGTTGCTGATGTATGCGGCGACCGTTCCCGAGCCCGATCCGAGGTCGATCATTCTCGCGCCCGTGAGCATGCCCTGGAAGTCCAGGAACTCCATGACCGCGTCGAGCCTCTTTCCTCGGTCCTCGAAGTTGCCGACCCGGTACCCGTAGTTGATGAGCGCCGCGGGGTCTTCACGCCACGCGTCGCCCGCCGTCCGGGCCATGTGAGGATCCATCGCTCGGGAAAGTGCAGAGCGATAGATCGCGTGTCGGTACGGGCCCGGCTCGGGCGGCCCCGACGATCGGCGTGACCGCTCGATCGCGATGTCCACAAGGTCCTCGTACCGCACCTCGTCCCAGAGATCCGGGTGCGTGAGCACAAACGTGCTCAGGCTCGCTGCGGCGGCCTCGTCGATCGAGGAACTGAGCTCGCTCGCGTCCTTGAACCGGGCGTCCCACACCTCGGATGCGCGCCCGTTGGTGGCGGCGTCGTGGTTCGCCGCTGCTTCGCAGAAGACCTCGATCCCGAACTCGTCCATCACGTGTTGCGGGGCCATTCGGAACGACTGCCAGAGCATGTCCTTCCGCGGTCCGGACGCGTCATCGGGGGCCCCGTTCACCATAAAGCTGCCGTTGACGGGGAGATCGGCGAGGGCACGGAGTTGGGTGAACGCGTAGCCGCCGTGGGCGTTGACCGATCGGCAGGTGCCCCAGGCTTCGCGGAAACCGGCGATGCGTTCTCCCAGGATCTCTCGTGCCCGCCGGACGATCCGGCCGAGCCCGTCGGGGAGTGCGTCCGGCTCACGCAGCATCCAGAGCCCGTTCTCGCTCCGCTCGAACAGCGCGGACGGGTCCGCATCCCGGAGCCCGTCGCGTTCGATCATCGCGTTCACGGCGTCTTTCGTTTTCTCCGGGGATTCGTCGCCGTTGAGATCGAGATCGAAGACGGCTTCGTCGAGACAACTTTCGTGCAACCCATACTCGAAGTCGTCTTTGCCGAACTTCTTGAGCAACAGGTAGTCGTCTCGGTGGTCCCGGCCGTGCTTTCGGTAGTCCCACGTAATGTAATATGTCGCCCGGATACCCAGTTTTCGCTCGATATCCATCGTGCACAGGGCGCCGGGGATCCCGGTCCAGTGGATATCGTGACGAAGGTAGACGGTGCGTTTGTCTCGTTCGCCGAGCGGGCGCCAGTCGCTGACCGGCGCGATCTGTGCGCCGTCTTCCATCAGCCGGGCGAGCATCGCCGCGTAGTTGTGTCCCCACGATGCGTACCACGGCCTGATGGTCTGGGCGATGCGCTGCGGATGGTCGTGGGACCGAGCCGCGTCGAGAATCTTCTCCCGGCACTCCTGATGTGGGGGATTCTTGCTCATGGGTTCGTTGTCCGTTCAAGAGTCTTCGTGGCACAAGCGGGTTGGCAGCACCTGTCAGAGAAGTCGTCTGCAGGGAGATCTGCTGGACCCGTTGCGGGGTCTGCGCGGCTCGGGAATCAGGCGGGCGAAATCGCGCCGGAGCGTTGCGATTCTCGCGGTTTCGCTCCAGGTTTTGATCTCGCGGTCCTCGGAATCTTCGTCCTTGGAGTGTCCGGCAGCATAGCCGGGCGGGCATCGCTTCGTGAGGGTGTCGGGGGCATCGGGGTCGTGCACCCAGCCGGTGTGGAACCGGCTGGTGTGAAGCCCACAGCGGGCGCGGTCGGGCCCGCTCTGACGACGTCGCAGGTCGCGGCGCAGGCGGAGTTTCAACCACTGCATTTCACGCGATTTCTCGGTGCGATGCCTATTGTTTCCGTTCGCTCGAGGCCCTGATCCTCGCCCCGGGCCTGAGGAGACCATCAGCCATGGCAGACCGAACAACACCTCGAATCGCCGTGCTCGGTTGCGGCGGATGGGGCAAGAACATCGTCCGCACGCTCGAGTCGGTCCACGGCGTCGCCGCCGTTGTTGACCCGACCGAAGAGGGCCGGGCCCGCGCCGCCGAGCTCGCGCCGCGCGCCGACATCTACGCCGAGCCCGGTCCGGTCTTCGCGGACCCGACGATCGACGCCGTGATGGTCGCGACCCCCGCCGAGACGCACTTTGATCTCGCCAGCCGCGCGATCGAGGCCGGCAAGGACGCGTACGTCGAGAAGCCGTTGACAACCGATCTCGACGAGGCCCGCCGCCTCGTCACGCTCGCCGAAGAGCACGGCCGTGTGCTCATGGTCGGCCACCTCCTCGAGTACCACCCCGCGATCATCACGCTCCACGAGATGATCAAGAACGGCGAGTTGGGCGAGGTCCGCTACATCGTCTCCAACCGCCTGAACCTTGGCAAGGTGCGCACGGAGGAGAACGCTCTCTGGTCGTTCGCGCCGCACGATATCGCCGTCATCCTCCGCCTCATCGGCGAAAACCCGGAGCGCGTCGTGGCGACCGGCGGCAGCTTCCTCACCCCGGGGATCGCCGACGCGACCGTCACCCAGCTCGCCTTCCCGAGCGGCTCCCGGGCCCACGTCTTCGTCTCCTGGCTCCACCCCTTCAAAGAGCAGATGCTCGTCGTGGTCGGCGCCAAGAAGATGGCGAGCTTCTGCGATATCAACAAGCAGCTCGTGCTCCACGACCAGCGCGTTGACTTCGAGAAGGGGCAGCCGGTTCCCGTCAAGGGCGAGGGGACGCCCGTCGAGTTCGATCAGACGCAGACCCCGCTCGAGGCCGAGGTCCAGCACTTCATCGACCGTGTCGGCGACCGTGCTCGGCCTCTGACGGACGGCGCGTCCGGCGTCCGCGTCCTCGAGATCCTCCATGCCGCTCAGGCCTCGATGGACCGCAACGGCGCCCCGGTCACCCTCGACCCGACCCCTCCCGCCGACGCCGGGGGCACCCCCGAGACCGTCGTTGTCCGCAAAGAAGGGGTCGCTCATGTCGGCTGAGACCGCGACCGCCCGCAACGCGCTGGCGCACAACCCCGCCGTCAAGGTCCACGAGTCGGCGTATGTCGACGAGGGATGCTCGATCGGCGACGGGACGAAGATCTGGCACTTCTCCCACATCATGCCCGACTGCGAGATCGGTGAGAACTGCAACATCGGTCAGAACGTCGTCGTCAGCCCCGGCGTGAAGATGGGCCGGAACGTCAAGATTCAGAACAACGTCAGCGTCTACACCGGCGTGGTGATGGAAGACGACGTCTTCTGCGGCCCGTCGATGGTCTTCACCAACATCAACAACCCTCGCTCCGAGATCGTCCGCCGCGATCAGTACGCGGAGACCCGCATCCGGACCGGTGCCAGCATGGGTGCCAACTGCACGATCGTCTGCGGCTCCACCGTCGGCAAGTACGCGTTCGTCGCCGCCGGCGCTGTTGTTGCCAAGGACGTCCCCGACTACGCCATGATGATGGGCGTGCCCGCTCGCCGACGGGGTTGGGCCTGCCGGTGCGGCAGCGTCCTGCAGGACGCTCCGAACGGAGCCGGCGAGATCACCTGCGGCGACTGCGGCAACGCCTACAACCAGACCGCTCAGGACACCCTTGAACCGGTCCGCGAGACCCAGGGCTGAGACCGTCGATCTCCGGTTTCATGATCCGGACCGGGCTATCCTTTGGCAGCGCGAAGGCACTGTGCTGACACAGTGGCCGACCGCCTCGGAACGACACACATCCCGGGCAGCCGCACAGCCCGGCTCATGCCCACGCCCATCGCCGGGCCGGGGCGCAAGCGAAACACCAGTCAGAGGTTGCCCACACCTGGGCGGCCAGCGACGACGCGACATGCATGAAAGAAGGTAGAACCATGCCCTCCGAAGTGACCGTCCCCCTGCTCGACCTCAAGGCCCAATACACCGGCGCGATGCGTGATGAGATCCGCGCCGCGATCGACGAGGTCTGCGATTCCCAGTGGTTCGTCATGGGCCCCAACGTCAGCGAGTTCGAGGCCGAGATCGCCGCCTACACCGGCGCCAAGCACGCGATCGGCTGCGCCTCCGGCTCCGACGCCCTCCTCGTCGCGCTCATGGGCCTCAACATCGGGTGCAACGCGGGGAAGAACGGGCGGGTCATCTGCCCCTCGTACACCTTCTTTGCCACCGGGGGCTCCACCGCCCGCCTCGGCGCCATGCCGGTCTATGTCGATATCGACCCTGTTACCTACAACATGGATCCTGACAAGGTCCGCGAGGTCGCCAAGAAGACCGACAACCTCGCCGCCATCATGCCGGTCCACCTCTTCGGGCAGTGCGTGGATATGAACGTCTACCGCGAGATCGCCGACGAATTCGGCGTTCCCCTCATCGAGGACGCCGCCCAGGCCATCGGGTCGAAGGATCCCAACGGCCACATGGCGGGCACCGTCGCCGACGTCGGCTGCTTCAGTTTCTTCCCCTCCAAGAACCTGGGCGGGTTCGGCGACGGCGGCATCATGACCACCAACGACGACGAGCTCGCCGAGCGCCTCTCGATCCTCCGCCTCCACGGCGGCAAGCCGAAGTACTACCACTCGATGATCGGGGTCAACTCCCGCCTCGACGCGCTCCAGGCCGCGGTGCTCCGCATCAAGCTCCGTCATCTTGATTCCTGGCACGAGGGCCGGATCGCGAACGCCGATTTCTACGACAAGGCGTTCCTCGACGCGGGCGCCGCGACCAGCGCGACGCCCCTGAGCGGGCAGGCCGACCTTGCGCTGCGCATCCCCGAGCGTCCCGCCGCGCCCGCCCGCCATATCTACAACCAGTACGCCATCCGCGTGCCCGCCGAGCACCGCGACGCGCTCCGCGAGCACCTCAAGGCGAACAACGTCGGCACGGAGATTTACTACCCCGTCCCGCTCCACATGCAGGAGTGCTTTGCCTGGCTGGGCCAGAAGGAAGGCGATCTCCCCGAGTCGGAGGCTGCTGCCCGGGAAACGATCGCGATCCCGATCTACCCAGAGCTCACCGACGAGCAGCAGCAGCATGTCGTGGACACCGTGGTCGGCTACCTGCGGGAGCACGCCGGCGCATCACGTTCCGTGGGTGTCGCCGCGAGCTAACGGAGCGAACGAGCTTCGCCGGCGGCGGCTCGGATGTCGAGCCCGGCAACGCAGCGGACCGGTCCGTCCCCTTCGCTCGAGGCGACATCCGCCTCATGATCGAGCAGGGGTTCTCGAGTGAGGTTCATCGGGCACGGCGAAGTCCTGATGTGCTTCGCACGTCTGCGGTCACGCGGGCGTGAATTCGAGTGCGCCGAGATCTAGAGCATCCAGCGGATGACCTCGAACGCCTCGGCGAAGCCGCCCTCGATCTGTGCCCCTCTGGTGACCGCGAGCGACCGCATGACATCCTCTTGGAAGTAGGGTCGGTGCCGTTGCGACTTGTAGGCGGCGAGGGCGCGGAGCTTGGTGTCCAGATCTTCCTTCTCGAGGAACTCGAACGAGTTCGTTGAGAAGGAGATGTTGTTCCAGGGTTCTTCGTAGCAGAGGATCGACTGCTTCTTGAACGCCCGGATCGCCTCGTGTGAGATCGTTGCGTGGTCCTGGTGCACATCGTTCGGCGAGGGACACAGGACCAGGTCGGGGGCGATGTCGGCACGCAGCGCGATCAGATCTTCGAGGATGTTCTGGCGGAACTGCGGGAAGTGGCGGACGTCGTAATCGAAGAGCACGAGTCGCTTGTCGGGATCGAGCCCGAGCACTCCCGCTGCTTCGCGGACTTCGTCTTTCAGGATCGTCGAGGGCTGGCCCTTGCTCAGTGAACGAGCGCAGTGGCTGAAGACCGCGTAGAACACCTCGTGACCAAGGCGGGTGCGCTTCGCCATCAGTCCGCCGCATCCGAGTTCACCGTCATCGGTGTGCGGGCCGAGCACCAGAATTCTGCGTTTGTGGTTGATCAAATAGATGACTCCTGTCTTGCGGTCTCGATGAGACTCTGCGTGCAAACTCTGTTGCCGTTGCGGTGTGCGAGCGTGGGTTTCGAGGATATTTCCGATCGGGACGGCCGAGGCTCTCAGGCGCCCGCCGGGATCGCCTCGCGCCCGGCACTCGAGACCCCGTTGTCGGGGTTTCTGAAGTTCTCGACCCATCTGACGAGATTGATCCATCGCCACATGTGCTGGCTGAACGGTCGCTGGCCGCGCCTGACCTGCGCCCAGTGACGCTGAACGACCTCTGGGTTGAGGCCGATCTGCGTGTGGATCACGTCGCTCTGGAGAATCTGCTCGACCCACTCGCTGATCTCGGTGAGCCACGCCGCCATGGGGGTCGTGAAGCCGATCTTGTCCTTGCGATCAAGAACCTGGTCGGGCACGATGCCGCGCATTGCTTCGCGGAAGAGCGCTTTCGAGACGCCGTTCTTATCGACGAGGAATTCTTCCGGCATCGAGAGGCTGAACTCGGCGAACGCGGGCGTGACGAACGGGACTCGGCTCTCGATCGAGAACGCCATCGAGTTCCGGTCCTCGTAACGAAGCAGGGCGGGCATGCTCGAGCGGGTCGCGGCGCTGATCAGGTAGCCGTGCAGGGCGGTCTGGTCCTGCGGGTCGGCGTAGGTGGTGTTGGCGACGCCGTGCTCGGTGAACCATTCGGTATCCATCCAGTCCGGGCCGCGTTCGACCAGGTTCTCCGTGGCGGGAGTGGGCCAGTTCGCGTGGGCCCAGGCTGCGGCGGTCACGTCGATGATCGGTGTGTCGGGGCAGTTCCAGGCGAGGCCCAGGATGAACCGGGTCACGTCGAGCGGACTGCCGGCTCTCAGCAGCGATGACAGCCGGGCCCTTCTGCTCGCGCCCTGGTAGCCGCCGAGCAGTTCGTCGGCACCCTGGCCGTCGAGCATGACCTTGATGCCCGCGGCGTGGGCTTCCTGGAACACGCGGTACTGCGCGTAGATGCTGGTCCCGGCGAACGGTTCGTCCTGGATCCGGATGAGCCGGTCGAGGTCATTGACGAGATCGCGGTGGGTCGGGCGGATCTTGTGCGGCGTGGCGCCGGACGCCTTGTTGACGATGTCGATCCATTTTTCTTCGCTCAGCGCCGAGTCGTTCGAGATGTAGCTGAACGTGTGGAGATCGGCTTTCGGGCCCTCGAGGTGTCTCGCCGCCATGACGATGGCCGACGAATCGATCCCCCCCGACAGGCAGGAACCAACGGGGACATCGCTCCGGAGGTGGAGCCTCACGGATTCGAGGAACTGCTCGCGCAGCTCGGCCGCCGCCTTCTTGAACCGGAGACCTTCGCGCGGCTTGGGAGAGAGCGTGTAATAGCGGGATACCGAGAGGTCGCCCGTCTTGAGATCGACGGTTCCGAGGTGCCCGCCGGGCAGGCTCTGGATCGAGGAGAACGGGGTGGCGCTCCCGGCGCTCGATCGGCTGTGCCGCAGGTAGTTGTAGAGGTAATGAGGATCGAGTTCGTCGGAAACGGTCGGGAACTCCAGGAGCGATTTGATCTCCGACGCGAACGCGATCCCTCGGCTCTCGTCGGAGTAGAAGAACGGCTTGATCCCGAACGGGTCTCTCGCGAACATCACCCGGCTGTCGGCGCGGTCGAGGAACGCGAAGGCGAACATCCCCGTCAGCTTGGGCAGCGCGTCAGCGCCCCAGCGGATGAGCGCCTGCAGCAGGACCTCGGTATCGCAGTGGCTCCGGAACGAGACGCCTTCTCGCTCGAGGTCTTCGCGCAGTTCGATGTGGTTGTAGATCTCGCCGTTGAAGACGAGGTGGTAGCGGTTCGACTGATCGCTCATGGGCTGCCAGCCCGCGTCGCTCAGGTCGATGATGCTCAGCCGGCGATGGATGAGCACGATCTCGGCATCCTCCGCGAACGCCGCGTCGCGTCCCGCGCTGAGCCTGCCGTCCGTGGTGATGCCCAGAAACCCGAGGTCATCGGGGCCCCGGTGCTCGATGGACCGGCCGATCGCTTCGGCCGCACCCCGCGAGAGGGTGTTGCCGGCTTTTCCCAAGAATCCTGCGATTCCACACACGTGATCGGCTCCGGTTTCATGAGCCGACGACGTTGCCGGCTAGAATGCGCTCGTTCGAATAGTCTAGAGCAATTCCCCCGGAGCAACTGATCTTGCTGGAAATTTCGGACAAGACGCACCGCAGGCCGGAACACCTTCCGGATCAGACTGACGAACGATTCTTGGACGCGATGAATGACGCGCTGCTCGGGGCGCGGGTGGAAGTCCCCGCGGCATCGGCCCCGGTGGGGCCTTCTCTGTTCGTTGCCGGGGGCCCTCGGAGCGGGACGACGTTCCTCGCGCAGGCGCTGTGCCAGGCCTTCGATGTGTCATGGGTCGACAACCTCGCGGCGCGCTTCTGGAAGACTCCCGAGGTCGGTGTCCGGCTGTCTCGGATCGTGTTCGGGGACATGGGAGAACGCCGAGACAGGCTCTCGTTCCGATCCGGCTTCGGCCGGTCCGAGCTGCCCTGGGATATCCACGGGATCCACTACTTCTGGATGCGGCTGCTGGGGCTCGATCGCGTCGAGAACCTGTTCACGGTGCTCGAAGAGCGCGGTGTTGCGGCGGCGGATGTCTGCGCGGAGCTCGCGCGGATCGAGGCGGCCGGGGGGGCACCGGTGGTCTACAAGGGGTACTACCCCTCGTACTTCATGCGTTGGTTCAGCGAGCGAATCCCCGGCTCGGTGTTCGTGCTGATATCCCGCCGCCCGCTCCATCAGGCGAGGTCGATCTATAGAGCTCGGATCGCTTACAACGGGGATCCCGGGCCTTGGTGGAGCATGCAGCCGCCCGAGATCGAAGAACTCGAGGGGCGTTCCCCGGCCGAGCAGATCGCCGGCCAGGTCTTCGGCCTCAGGCGTTTCTACGCCAGGCAGCTCGCCGAGCACGGCGTGAAAGCGGTCGTCGTCGAGTATGAGGAACTCATCTCCGACCCGGCGACGGTGATGGAGAAGATCCGGGCCGAGGTCGAGTCGCGCACCGGGTTGGAACTCCGAACGACCGGATTCGTACCCGATGTCCGAGCGGGCACCGGGGGCAAGCCCACCGAGATCGACGCCGAACTCGAAGAGGCTCTCAAGGCGTTCGAGCACTGGGACGAGCCCTGGGTATCCACGGAGCCGTCACTTTGATGGAAGCACCTTCAGCAAACGCCGCGCCCGGCTCGACCGTTGTTGTTGCTGCGCATCAGCCGAATTTCCTTCCCTGGCTGGGGTACTTCTACAAGCTCCGTAACGCCGACATTTTTCTGGTCGTCGACAATGTCCAGTTCAGCAAAGGCAGCTACACGAACCGGGTCCGCGTGCCGATGGGCGGCAAGACGAACTGGATGACGGTCCCCGTCCAGATTCCAGGCAGCGAGGCGTTGATCACCGAGATCACGATCCCGTCGACAAAGTTCGTGAGGCAGCACCTCAACACGATCCGGGCGACCTATGGGAAATCACCGTTCTTCCAAGAAGTCTTCGCGCTTCTTGAGCCGGTCTATCTCGCGGTCGCGCCCGGGCATCGGCTCGACCACTTCAATCTGTCACTCATCACGAACATCGCTTCGTACCTCGGTCTCGACGCCCGGATGGAGCGGATCTCCGATCTCGGGATCGATGGTCGGAACAACGAGATGCTCTCGGACGCGACCGCGGCGGTCGGTGGCGGGCTGTACGTCGCGGGCCGTGGGGCCCGGTCGTACATGGAGGGGCACGAGTCGGTTTATGCCAGCCGGGGTGTTGAGATCGCCTACCAGCGGTTCGAGCACCCGGTCTATCCGCAGAAACTCGAGCCGTTCGAGCCGGGCTGCAGCATCATCGACGCGATGTTCCAGCTCGGGCAAGAGACCCGCACGCTTTTGGAGCCGCAGGGGACGCCGCCCTGGACGCCTCCGGAAGTTTGACGTGCACCGGTCGGTCTCGGCGCGGTGCCTCGTCGCTCCTCCGAAGAGCCGGTAGTTCAGGAGCCTTTTTCTATATCCCGAGCCGGCTCGGTCTGGCTTGCCTGCATCGGCGGTGACCCGGCCTGATCCGCGCCGGTCACAGCCGCTTCAGCCGCTTCAGTCACCTCGGCAGCCTCGGCTTGCGGGGGCTGCTCGGGCTCCGGATTGATCAGCGAAACGGCTTCTTTGAGTTGCTTGGTGAGTTCGTTCATCCGAGCGCGGAGTTTCCCGACCGATTTCCGAAGCTCGAGCGTTTCCTGACGCGTGTTCGCGATGGTGATGCAGGCCGTGTTGAGCAGCGCTTCCCGGTCGGCCGAGGCGACGGCGTTCGGACCGAGGAGGCGATCGACATTGATAAGCCAGACGGGGACCGGCACCCAGCCCTCGTCCTCGACAAGTGCGAGCATGCGGTACTTGATCTGCTCGTGCGTTCGTTCGAGCCATACCGTCTCGCCGGCCACTCGCTCGGTCGGCATCCCGAAGACCTCTCCGCGACGCTCGAGGATCCGTCTTTCCGGGTGGGGATCGACATTGATCAACGCGGCGTCGGCCGGCTGCTGCAGGCCCTCGACAAGATCGTCGATGACAAGGATCTCGCTCCAGTCGGGGTGGATGCCCGCGGGATCATCGACAACGCCCGAGAGCAGGCTGATGCGGTGCGACTTCGAATCCGGGTGACAGTGCTCGATCGAGTCGTTGGCGGCGCAGCGGGTGCAGACGGCGTGCTCCCACCCGATCGTGTCGGCCGCGACTGAGCGGTATGTCCGCGCGACGATCTCCCGCCGGGTCCGTCTGCGTCCCGTGAACACGACGACGCCGGGCACGCCGGGCGACGACATGCGGAGCGCGTCGTCGAGCTCGTACCGCCGCCGGTGGTCGTTGATGTGGAAGAGCGAGCCGCACGAGCCGCAGAGAGAGGTTGCCCCCCGGCTGTTCTCGGCGAACGGCACGCCCATGAACACGCGATGCCGTGCGACCCTGTGCAGTTCGCGCAGCGAGCGTTCGTAGATGGATTCGGGAAGGTGCTCGGGGACATCGGTGCACAGCACGACGTCGAACGAGTCGTCATCGAACGGAAGGTCGGGGAGCGCCGCCAGCGTCGTGGGGTGCTCGACCTTCGCGAGCGCGGCCGGGCTGATGTCCGTCCCGTGGATCTCGAGTCGGTCCGGAAGCCTGTTGGTGAGCCGCCCTGCGCCGCACCCGACATCCAGCAGCGTCCGCGAATTCGTCGGGATCATCGCTCGGATCGCGCTGATCTGCGCTTCCTGATAGTCGGCGCATCCCTCCCGTTTCCAGAGGTCGTCGCGGCCGAAATAAGCGATGTTCGGGCTGTCTGGTTTCATCGTGAAACGGCCTCCGCGCTATAGTAGCCGCCAAGGTTCAGATCGAAAGCGGGCAAGGATTGCGTGAGACGATCGGTACATTGCTGAGGAACCGAAACTACGCGATGCTCTCGCTCGATATCGCGCGTTTCTCGGTGAAAAAGGAAGCGGCGAAGGGCTATCTCGGGCTGCTCTGGTGGTTCGCCGATCCCGCGATCAACGCCCTGCTCTACTGGTTCCTTGTGGTCGTCGTGTTCCGTTCCGCCGACGATGAGTTCGTCCCGTTCGTTCTTCTCGGGCTCGTCATCTGGCGCTGGATCCAGCAATCGGTCACGGGCGGGAGCAACGCGATCTACTCGAATTCCGGGCTGATGCGCACCGTCCACATTCCGAAACTCGTGTTCGTGTTCAAGGAAGTGACCGTCGCGGGCTACCGCTTTGTCTTTGGGTTCGCCGCGATCATGGTGATCTACTTCCTGCTCGGCTACTTCCCGACGGTCGCGTACTTCCTGCTGCCGATCCAGTTCGCGGCGACGCTCGTGATGATCCTCGGGCTCGCATCGCTGCTCTCGTCGCTCGTCCCGTTCTTCCCGGATACGCAGCAGTTTCTGCCTCACGCGTTCCGGGTCCTCATGTTCGTCTCCGGCGTGTTCTATTCACAGGAACGGCTCCCGGAGAAGCTTGTTCCGATCTACCGCCTGAACCCCTTCAGTGGATTGGTCGACGGCTTCAGAGCGATCATGATGCGGGGCGAAGCGCCAGATTTTCCGCTTCTGATATACGCCGCTTCCGTCGGGCTCGCCTGCGGACTCGTTGGCTTTGTGATCCACATGAAGTACAACCGGCTCTACCCGCGGATCATCGCGGCCTAGAAGGAACTCTCGATGCGGTCCGGAAATCCAATCATCAGTCTTGAGGATGTTGCGATGTCCTACAAGATCCGCAACCGGAGGCTGCGGAACGAACGGCACGAGAAGCCCGCCCTCCGGAGCATCAATCTGAATCTCTGGCGCGGAGAGACCATCGGGATCATCGGGCGCAACGGCGCCGGCAAGAGCACCCTGCTGCGGATCATCGCGGGCATCATCGAGCCCGATTCGGGGATCGTGACCAGGAACCACGTGTCGATCCGCCTTCTGGGGCTGAATCTCGGGTTCATCCCCTCCCTGAGCGGGTACGACAACGCGATCCTGGGCGGCCTGATTCTCGGCCTGAGGCGCAAGGAGATCGAGGCGATGGTCCCGGAGATTGCCGAGTTCGCCGAACTCGAGCAGGCGCTCCACAACCCGCTGAGGACCTACTCCTCGGGGATGCGGACACGACTCGCGTTCTCGATCGCGGTCAGCGTCCCGGCCGATGTCCTGCTGCTCGACGAGCTCATGGGCGTCGGCGATGTCGCGTTCCGGAAGAAATCGGGCGAGAAACTCCGCAGCATGATCAACTCGGATCTGTCGTGCGTCATCGTGTCGCACAGCAACGAGATCATCACCGAAATGTGCTCACGGATCGTGTGGGTCGAGCACGGCGAGACCATCGCCGAGGGCCCGACAGAAGAGATTCTTGAACGCTACGAGGCCGCGATGCTCGCGGGTCCCTCGCAACCGGCACCGGTCCCCGGTCGGTAGGGCGTCACGCCAAGCCCACGGGTTCGGGTGAGTCGCTGAAGGCCTCAACAATGCCGCTGACCATCCGCGTCGCCGCGTCGCCCCGGCCGTACGGCTGCGCGGAGGTCTCGATCGGCGAGGCCGCCCACGGGTATGCGCCGACGAGATCGTCCGTGTTCGCGCCGACGAGGCGGTCGACGTCGAGGTCGAGAAGCTCCTGCCACGGCGAAACCTCGCTGAGGGTGATGCAGCGTTTTTTCGCGAAGAACGCTTCTTTCTGAAGCCCGCCCGAGTCGGTGATCACGTACTCGCACGCGGCGAGCAGCCCCAGCATGGTGTGGTAGGACACGGGCTCGTTGGCGAGCACATTCGCGGGCAGGTCGAGCCCGAACCGTTCCATCGCCTTGGCTGTCCTGGGGTGCATCGGAAGGAAGACCGGGAACGGGCAGGCCGCGATCCCCCGCATGATGCTCTCGAGACGCTTCGGGCAATCCGTGTTCGCGGCACGGTGGATTGTGCAGAGAACGAACGGTCCGTCCGGCGTCGCGTCGTCCGAGCGGTGCTTGTCGCTCATCTTGAAGAGGTCGTAGCTGATATCGCCCGGGACAGAGACGCCGCGTGTGATCCCCTCGCGCGCCAGCGCTTCCCGCGAATGGTCCGAAGAGCAGAAGAGCAGATCGGAGAGGTGGTCCGTCACAACCCGGTTGATCTCCTCGGGGATATCCCGCTTGTAGTGCCGCATGCCCGCTTCGACATGCGCGATCGGGATGCAGAGCTTCGCGGCAGCCAGTGCCCCCGCCATCGTTGAGTTGGTGTCCCCGATGACCACCACCACCGTCGGCTCATACCGAACCATGACTCCTTCGAGGGCGGGGAGCATCAGGCCCGTCATCTCCCCATGCGTGCCGCCGGAGATCCCGAGGTTCTCCGCCGGCTCCGGCATGCTCAGTTCATCGAAGAACACGCCCGACATCGCGTGGTCGTAGTGCTGCCCGGTGTGGATCGAGATCTCTTCGATCCCTTCACCCGCCTCTGAGATCGCGCGAGAGAGCATCGCCGCTTTCACAAACTGCGGACGGGCACCGATGATCGTCATGATTTTCACTTCGTGGTCTCCGAGTGAACAGGGAGCGATTCGTAGAGGTTGACGAGCTTCTCCGCCTGAGCGGGCCAGCCGTAGACGGTCCGCATCTCAGCGAGCTGCTCATCGGTCGGCGTGAGCTCGTCTCTCTTCTCGTACACCTCGCGCATCGCTCTCGCGATATCGCTGGGATCCAGCGAGTTCATCAGTGCGCCGTGCGGGTGCTCGTTGAGGAAATCCCGGATCTCGGCGACTTCGCCGCACACGACCGGCAGCTTCCCGAAGAGGCTCTCGAAGAGCTTGTTGGGCATCGAGAAATCCTGCTGCAACGAGAACTTGATGCGGGTGATGAGCGACAGATCCCCGGTGTGGATGTAGTGAATGATCTGGTCGGGCGCGACGCCGTCGAGCAGGTGCAGGCGATCCATAACCCCGAATTCCTCGGCTGCCTCGAGAAGCATCGCCTCGTATCTCGGGTTCCGACCGCCCACCTTGGCGATGTGGAACTCCGGTGCGTGGACAAGCGTCTCGGCGACCTGTCGGAGGGCGCGGCGGGGGTTCAGCCCCCCGACGTAGACCGCCAGCGGCGTGTCCTTGCTCAACCCGAGATCGGAACGCACATCGCGCTGAACCTTGTTTTCGGGCTCGTAGGGGGGCGTGTTGTAAACAACGACCGGAGGGTCGATCTTGTACAGGTCCGCGAAGACCCGGCGGAACCCGCGAGAAACCGTCACCATGCCGTCGATCCTGGCAATGAAACGCCGCTCGGTCTTGACCTTGTACCGCCTCGCGAGCCAGGTCTCGTTCTCGATCTCGAGCGTCGCGAACTCGTGCGCGTCGTAAACAAGCGCCGCGCCCGTCTTCGTCTTCACCGAAGCGCCCGCCGGGAGCGCGACGAGATCGTGCGCGTGGACCACGTCCGGGGCCCACTGGGCGACGGTGTTCTCCATCGCGAGCCTGAACCCCCAGTAGTTCTTCAGGACGTTCAGAAAGGGCCGGAGCTTCGACGATTCGTTCCGATCGACAAGGTTGATACACCAGCGGGCGATCACCCGGGCCCGGTGCAGAAGACTGGCCTTCAGGCCGAGCCTCCGCGAGCCCGACTTCTTCTTGAAATGGTTCAGCTTCGTCCGAATCGCCCGGAGCCCCGCGTGGACGCGACGGAGCGAGTTCGGGACCTCACCGTTCTCGCACTTCCGGCGGGCATACCGCATGTGGATCACGAGGGCGATGACGAACGGGCTCATCAGCAGCAGGCAGCCGGACCGGACGAGGCGAACGCCCAGATAGCTGGGCTGCTTCTCGTGCCGGATCTTTTTCTCCCGGCTGAGCCCGAGCTTGATGCCGACGATCCGGTCGATCGGCGGGCGGCGAACGACGATCCTCTTGTACCGCACCCCGTTCCGGAACTCGCTTTCGGGGACCTCAGGGTTCGCCCGGCAGAACACACAGACCTCGTGCCCCGAGAGCGCAAGCGCCTCGGCCTCTTTGATCACCCGGCTGTCGTTCGCGCACGAGTTGTTCAGCAGCATCGCGACCCGGAGAGGCCGGCGCGATTGCCTCGGAGGCCACGGTACCTCCTGCCCGATCTTCGCTTCGATCACGGGCTGTTCGAGAAGTTCTGTCGCCGTCTGTTCCACGAGGAAGCCCTTCCGCCGTTGAGATGAATCGCGACCAACGCCGCTCCCTCATGGCTCTTGCTGGGTCCAATGATAACCCGTTTCGGCCTACGATCCGGGCAATCCCCGTATGCGTGTATTGATTGTCAGCCATTTTTTCCCGCCGCACGTTGCGACCGCGTCGCGGCGTATCCATGCGATCGCAACCGCGTTCGGTGAAGCGGGGCACGATGTCACTGTGCTCACGAGTCGGAAACGGGTAAAGGACATGATCGCGCCGCTCGACGGCGGAAACTTCAGGGTCATCGAGGTCCCGTTCCGATTGCCGCGAGCCGTTGAGAAGTGCCGAGCCTGGTTGAAGGCGGGGCAAAACCAGCCCACGCAGGCAGGGGCGTCGAGCCTTCGCGAGAACGGAACGGGCCAATCCGGTTTGGGAAATGATCGGACGCGTCGCAAGTACTCCCCGGCCGGAGTCATCAACGCGATCCGGCGTCGCACCGGTGTCGCCAGCGCCGTCCGCATGCCGGATCTGAGTCGGTATTGGGTCCGACCCGCGGCGGAGGCCGCGCGGGACCTCGCGGCACGGGACGGCGAGTGGGATGTCATCCTGAGTTCGGCGGGCCCGTACACCTGCCACCTCATCGCGATGCGGTTGATGAACGCGGGTCTCGGCAAGCGCTGGATCGCCGAGTACCGGGACCTCTGGTCGGGCAACAACCTCTACTCAGGGCTGTTCCCGTTCACGCTGGTCGAGCACACCCTCGACCGTCGGGTGCTCCGATGCGCCGACGCGCTTGTCGCGATCAGCGAACCCATGTCCGATTGGATCAGATCGCGCACGGACAAAAACGTCCACACCATCTACAACGGGTACTCGGCGTCCGAACTCACCCGCGAGTTCACCCAGACCGCGAACCGTCCGTTCCGTCTCGTCTACACCGGTGTGCTGAACACGAGCGGGCGGAACATCGACGCGGTGCTCGGCGGTATCGCAAAGGCAATCGATCTCGGTATCGATGTCCGGCTTGAGCTCGCCGGAGAGAACCACGGCCCGTTCATCGAGGCGGTGCGGCACCATAAGCTGTCGGGATCCTTCCATCACCACGGCCTGCTCCCGCGCGATGCCGCGATCCAGTTGCAGCGCAACGCCGATGCGCTGCTGCTGGTCGAGTGGCACGATCCACGAGCCGGAGTGCTGACGAGCAAGCTGTTCGACTACATCGCCGCCGGCCCGCCCATCCTCGTCACGGGCCCCGAGGGAGAACTGTCGAACATCGTCCGGTCGCTCGATCGCGGGTTGCAGGCCGGCGATTCACCGGAGAGTGTTGCGCGAGCAATCACGAGTCTCGCGAATCAAGAGATCACTTTCGACCCTTCGGCCCTCGCGATCAGCAATTTCTCTCGCGAGACCCAGTCCGCGAAACTGGTGCGTATCGCCGAACTGCTGGGGAGCCATCACGCCGACAGATCATGTCCCAAACCAGCGTCGTGGGCGGTCCGGGAAAGTGCCCCGCCGCGTGCGAACATGCAAGAGATGCGAAACGCATAATGCCGCGACCGATTCGGGTTCTCGTCGTCAATGATTACGGCGAACTCGGCGGGGCCGAGGTGGTCGCCAACCAGAGCGTCGAGGGACTCCGAGATACCGGGGTCGAAGCATCGCTCTTTACGGGCGATGGAGCCGGCGTGCGACGAAGCCCCGTCGGATACCTCGATTCGCGACCGGCGCGCAGGCTGCTGCGTGCAGCGCTAGAGAAGCACCGACCGAACGTCGTCCATCTCCACAACTTCTACCACTTGCTATCGCCAGGAATTCTCGCGACCCTCGCGCGATACAAGCGCGAAGGGCGGGGTCCGATCGCCGTCGTCGCAACGGCTCACGACGCACACCTGGTATGCCCAAACCCATCTCTGCTGCGGTACACACGGGGGCACCCCGAGGTCATTGATACCAATAGACACCCGCTCGTCTCGAACACAGAGCTCTTCACGCGGGTCTGGGATCGCCGCGGCCCACTCGTGAGCGCCGCGCGATCGCTCCAGCACCTCGTGAACTACCGGGTGCTCGCCAGGCACCGCACGCTCGACGCGATCTTCGCGCCCAGTCGTTGGTACGCGAATCTTCTCGCCCGCGTCGGCCCGGAGGTGCGGTTTGTTCCGAACCCTGTCGACACCGGGCCACGCGCAGCCCCGCCGCCGGCCGATCCGGTCTCTGCCGACACACGCAACGATCGGTTCACGCTGCTCTTCGTCGGGCGGGTAGAGCCCGACAAAGGGCTCGCGCTCTTTATCGAGCGTGCCAGCCGAACGGGGTTCCGGCTCGACGTTGTCGGCACCGGGTCCGATCTTGAGCGTTGCAAGCGCATCGCGGTCGAACAAGGGGTCGAGGCCGTGTTCTACGGCAGGCTCTCGCATACCGAAACCAAGCATCGGATCGCTCAAACGGACGCGTTGGTCCTGCCCTCGGTCTGGCCGGAAAACGCGCCACTCGTTCTCTTCGAAGCCGTTGCCGCAGGGACACCGGTCATCGCGGGCAATCTCGGCGGCATCCCCGAGATCATCGAGGAGTTCCGCGCCGGGTGGTGCTTCGATCCCACCGACACCGAGTCCGTCTGCTCGGCAATCGACGCGGCGCGCCGCGAGCACGACAGGGGCCCCGATGCATCGCAGCAGGAACGGATCGCCCTCACCGCCGCGGAGACAAGCCGCCTCCTCGCCGACCGATCAACGAAGGCGCACGCGATCACACTCGTCGAGCGATACAACGAGATACTCGACGCCGCTGCACCGGATTAACGGCACTCACGCCTTGACGAGTGTCCCCGCGATCGTGTCCGCCCGGGTCATCGCGTTGCGCGTATCGACGATCAGGTCCGCCTCCCGGCCCACGAGCGAGTAATCGATGATCTTGTGATCGGTGACGATCAGCACGCAGTCCGCCTCGCGGATCTCCGCGGCCGTGAGATCGACGCCCGTCATCTCGATATCGTGATCGCGCATCTCGGGGAACTCGGCAACATGGGGGTCGTGATACCGGACATCGGCGCCGCGGCCGAGCAGATCCTCGATGATCTCCGCCGCCGGGCTCTCGCGGGTGTCGTCCACGTTCGGCTTGTAGGCGACGCCCAGCACCAGCACCCGGCTGCCCTTGATCGCCTTGCCCTTGTCGTTGAGCGCCTCGCCCACGCGTTTCACGACGTGGTGGGGCATCTGCCGGTTCACCTGCCCCGCGAGCTCGATGAACTGCGTCTGGAATCCCGTTTCCTTCGCTTTCCAGGTCAGGTAGAACGGATCGATCGGGATGCAGTGCCCGCCAAGCCCGGGCCCGGGGTAGAACGCCTGGAACCCGAACGGCTTGGTCTTCGCGGCGTCGATGACCTCCCAGATATCAATGCCCTGGCGGTCGAGGATCATCTTCAATTCGTTGACCAGCGCGATGTTGACCGCGCGGTAGATGTTCTCAACCAGCTTCGCGGACTCGGCGACCTCCGCGCTGGAGACCTCGTGCACGCTCGCGATGCACGACGAGTAGAACTGCACCGCAAGCGAAGTGCTCTCGGCGTCCACGCCGCCCACGAGCTTGGGGATCCGCTCGGTCGTCGTGCCCTCACGCCCGGGGTCCTCGCGTTCGGGGCTGTAGGCCAGAAAGAAATCCTTGCCGCACACCATGCCGGACTCTTCGAGAATGGGCATCATCTCGTCGCGTGTCGTGCCGGGATAGGTCGTCGATTCAAGCACGACGAGCTGGCCGGGCCGGAGCGCCTCCGCGGCGAGGCGTGTGCTCGAATGCACAAAGCTCAGGTCGGGCTCGTTGTGCGGCCCGAGCGGGGTCGGAACACACAGGATCACAACGTCCGCCTCGCTCAGCCGGGTGGCGTCGCTCGTCGGGTCGAAACGTCCGGTCGACATCAGGTCCTTGGCGAGCCCGTCACCGAGGTGCTTGAGATAGTCCTCCCCGGCGATGAGCATGTCGACCTTCTTCTGATCGACGTCGAAGCCCAGAACCCGGAAGCCGGCGGTATGGACCGCGCGAGCGAGCGGGATACCGACGTACCCGAGGCCCATGATCCCGATCACCGCCGTCTTTGCGTCGAGCCGCTCGCGCAGCTGCGCCGCCATCGACGCCCCGGCCTGGGTCGTCGGGCCGTCCGCCTGCTGCTCGGTTCCGATCTGTGCCATGCATGTATCCTCTCGCTCGGGCACCATGCGGGGCCCGCGTCTGCTGCTCATCGTACCGCTGAAGGTCTCTCCGGGCCCCGTTTCCGGGATGTCACCACGCCGTTTCCTGCCAGTACGCGTCGGTGTGAACAACCAAATATCGACCCCGATACAACGCTCGTCATTCCCGCGCAGCCCGCGTGGGGCAATGCTCCGGATCTGCGTCCGGATCGAGCGCGAGCTGTGTTGTCTGGGTGTCATCCCACGCGCCCGCGCCGCAGCGGGCTCACTTCCCGGAAGATGATAGCCGGCGAGCCTCCCACGCCCCCACCCGAGCCGACGCCCAAACCAGGGCCCGCGAGCGATTTTCTTTGGGCATACCCCCCCGCGAGGGCCGATGTCTCCGCAAACCGCCGTTCGCTCGGCGGCACCGAATCTGAACCGTCGCGGCATCAGGTTCGTCGCGAAACGCTCGTTCTCGAGAGGGAAGTCGATGAAAGGCATCATCCTCGCCGGCGGGCACGGCACCCGCCTCCGCCCCCTCACCGGGGCTGTCAGCAAGCAACTCCTCCCCGTCTACAACAAGCCGATGATCTACTACCCCCTCTCGGTGCTCATGCTCGCCGGCATCCGGGAGATCCTGCTCATCTCCACCCCCGAACATCTCCCGCTGTACAAGCAGCTCCTCGGGGACGGCTCCGAGTGGGGGCTCGAGATCTCGTACGTCGTCCAGGACCAGCCGCGCGGCCTCGCGGAGGCGTTCCTGCTCGACAAGGAATTCGCCAGAGATCAACCCGTCTGTCTCATCCTCGGCGACAACATCTTCCACGGCCGGGGACTCTCGACGTCGCTCCGCGAAGCCGCGACCAGAACAACCGGTGCCTCGGTCTTCGCGTACCCCGTGAACGATCCCGAGCGGTACGGCGTCGTCGAGTTCGACGACCAGCACCGGGCGGTCTCGATCGAAGAGAAGCCCGCCGAGCCCAAAAGCCGGTTCGCCGTCCCCGGTCTGTATTTCTATGACAAACGGGTGACCCGGTACGCC
Organism: Phycisphaerales bacterium UBA1926; assembly: GCA_002337215.1. Lineage (GTDB taxonomy): Bacteria > Planctomycetota > Phycisphaerae > Phycisphaerales > UBA1924 > UBA1926. Next base: position 43,926 of record DDFO01000047.1, read on the forward strand.
GAGGAGCTCGAACCGAGCGCGCGCGGCGAACTCGAGATCACGGATATCAACCGCCGGTACATGGACGACGGCGAACTGCACGTCCAAGTCTGGGGCAGGGGCCTCGCCTGGCTCGACGCGGGGACGCACGAATCGCTGCTCCAGGCCCAGGTCTTCGTGCAGGCGATCGAGGACCGCCAGGGACGGATGATCTGCTGCCCCGAGGAGATCGCCTGGCGGATGGGCTTCATCAGCGACGACGCGTTTGGTGCGCTCGCTCGAGGCTATTTCAAGAACGAGTACGGCGACTACCTCCGCAATATCCACGCCGAAGGCCGCGACGAGTATTGGGATCATTGACTCGCTCGCTCCCCGAATGCCCGAACGGATGCCGACGCGACCACTCTTCGAGCCCGTGAAGAGGGGGCTCCAGAGTTTCGCGTTGTCTTGTGCGCTCGCGTCGGCGTAGGCTCCGTGTGATGCAACCCACGCTCAAGCGGCTTGTCCTCCTATCGCTTTGCACGCTCTGTCTGGCAGGGAATCTCGCCCCCGCGGTGCAATCCGGAGTGCAGACCAGTTCGCAGGACGAAGCGAATTCTGTCGAACCGCCCGCTCGGGAGACGATCCAGAGCCGGCTCGACGCACTCACAGAATCGGATTCCCAGGCCGCCGCGGTCTATCGCGAGGCGCTGGGCTTGCTTGATCGGCGCGCGCTCGCGATCGATCGGGCCGCGGCATCCCGCGAGAGCGCCGCGTCGGCGGAGCCCATGCTCGCCGAGATCCAGGCCGAGCTCCAGAAACCGGCAGAGAGTGTCAAGCCCACGCCGCCCCCAGAGTCGACCCTTCCCGAGCTCGAACAGGCGCTCGCCCAGGCAACCGCGGACCTTGAGCGGGCGCGTGCCGAAGTGACCGAACTCCAGTCCGTCGCGACCAAGCGTCAGGAACGGCTCGCGCAGATCCCCGAGGCGATCGCGTCGGCCAGGCAGCGACGC
>DDFO01000047.1:44946-48357 GCA_002337215.1 Phycisphaerales bacterium UBA1926
GCTCTGAGATCGAGCGGCCCACGTGGACCGGAACCGACCCCGAGCGGAGCGCGCTGGCCGACGCCCGTGGCCTGCGATCACTCGCGGAGATCTCGGCGATCGACGCGGAGATCGCGGCGCTCGAGGCCGAGCTCAGCGAGTACAACGCCCGGCGTGCGCTGCTCCCGGTCCGGCGAGACCGCGCCGCGCGGCGCGTGACCCAGGCCGAAGCAAAGGTCACCGCGTGGCAGACGATCGTGCGGGATCGACGCGACGCAGAGGCGCGCGCCAGGGCCAGAGAAGCGGAAGCCCAACGCCGCGAAGCCGGGCGTCGGCATCCGGTGCTCAAGGCATTCGCCGAGGAGACCGAACGGCTCGCGACCTCACGGACAGGCCCGGACGGGCTTCCGAAGCAGATCGCGTCAGCGGTGGACCGCAAGAAGGTGGCACGCACCGCGCTCGATGAGATCCGGACGCAGTATCAAGACGTCAGGCGCCGGATCGATGCGAGCGGGCTGACCCGCGCCACGGGGCTGTTGCTCCGCCGGCACTACCAGGCGCTGAACGAGGGCGTGACGGATCAGTCCCGCCTCCGGCGCCGGCTCGCGGACGTCCGGCGATCGTACGAAGCGGCGGTGATCGCTGATATCGAGGCGAACGATGATCGCGACAGCGCCGGGGCGATCGACACCGTCGTCGCGGAACTGCTCGCCGAGATCCGCGCGGCCGGGATCGGCGACGAAGAGTTCGCGACGCTCGAAACCATCGCGCGGGAACTCGCCGAATCGCGGCGCGATCTTCGGGGCGATCTCCTAAAAGACACCACCGATTACGTCAGCGCTCTGTCGTCGCTCAAGAACGAATTGACCGACCTGCTCGCCGCGGTCGTCGCCTACGAGTCGTACATCCGCGAGCGGACCCTCTGGGTACGGAGCATCGCGGTCGACGACGGGTCGCTTGTCTCGGACGTGAGACAGACGCTCAACGAGGTCGGCGATCCCGCCGCCTGGCGTGCGCTGCTGGACGCGACCGGCAAAGCGGCGCGTGTCCATTGGGCCATAGCGCTCCTCGCGACCTGCGTGGTCGGGTTGCTCTTCATCATCGCGCGATGGGCGAAGCGGCGAACCAAAGTGTGCGCCGGAATGGTCGGGCGATTCAGGACCGACGCCTTCCGGTACACGATCGAGACCGCGCTGCACACTGTTCTGCTCGCGCTCCCCGTGGGCACCGCCCTCATCGCGATCGGGATGCTGCTCGCCGCCGTCCCCTTGCAGACACCGCTCGGGATCGCCGCCGGCGAGGGTCTCATCGCGGGCGGGCTGATGTACATCGCCCTCTCGATCGTGAAGCGTGTGTTCCGCACCGGAGGGCTCGCGGACGTGCACTTCCGCTGGCACACATCGGTCAACAAAGCGGTCCGGCGGATCACGCACTGGTTCGTTCCGCTCGCATCGATCTCGGTCGCCGTGCTCGTGATGGCGGACGGGATCGGAACCGATGTCGTCGAGCGGACACTGGGCAGGCTCGCCTTCGCGACGCTCGCGGCGGGCATGTTCGTCGTCACCGTGCTCCTGGTGAGGCCGAACGGACCGGTGGGTCAGTTGCTCCAGCGACGAGGCGGCTGGGCCGAGCGCATGCGGATCGTCTGGGCGGTGCTGATCCCCGCGGCCCCGCTCGCGATGTTCGTGCTCCCCTGGCTCGGGTACTTCTACACCGCGAGGCAACTCGGCGACCGCCTCGAATCGACCCTCGCGGTGCTCGGCATCCTGCTCATCGCCAACGCCCTGTTGATGCGGTGGCTGTTCATCGCCCGGCGCCGGGTCGCGGTCGAGGACGCACGCCGCCGTCGGGAGCAGGCGATCGCCGACAAGAAGGCGGGTGCGGCATCGACCGCCGAGCCGATGCCGTCCGAGGCAACCCCCGTGCTCGACGAAGAGAAGGTGGACCTGCCGGCGATCAGCCAGCAGACCCAGCAGCTCTTCCGGACCGGCGTCGCCGTGATCGCGCTGCTCGCGCTCTCGGCGATCTGGGCCGACGTGCTGCCCGCGTTGCGGATGCTCGACCGTATCGAGGTCTTTCCTCGGCTGGGCATCGCCGAAGCGGTGGAATCGGACCGCATCCCGATTCTCGAATCGGTCACGACCGCACGCGACGGGGCGTCGGACACAGGATCCAACAGCGGGGGCACCGGGGCGTCCTCCCAGGGGAACGCATCGCCCGGAGGAACCCAGACGCAGGGTTCGAGCGGTTCGGCGTCGTCCTACACAGGCTTGCCGATGCCGGCATCGGGCGACACTTCGGGCACCGGTGAAGCGTCCGAGAGCGAGACAATCGTCCTGACGCTTGCCGACGTGGGGATGGCGCTGATTCTGCTGATCGCGACGGTGATCGCGTTCCGGAATCTGCCGGGCCTCGTCGAGATCGCCGTGCTCCAGAGATTGCCGCTCGACGCAGGAAGCCGCTACGCGCTGAGCACCATTCTGCGGTACCTGATCGCGATCATCGGCATCGTCGCGGCCTTCGGGGCGATCGATATCGGCTGGTCGAACGTGCAGTGGCTCGCCGCTGCCTTCACATTCGGTCTCGCGTTCGGCCTCCAGGAGATCTTCGCGAACTTTGTCTCGGGTCTCATCATTCTCGCCGAGCGTCCCATCCGCATCGGCGACACCGTGACGGTGGGGGGCGTCTCGGGAACGGTCGCCCGGATCCGCATGCGCGCGACGACCATCTCCGACTGGGACCGCAAGGAACTCGTGATCCCCAACAAAAACTTCGTCACCGGCGACATCATCAACTGGACACTCTCCGACCCGATCCTGCGCCTCACCATCCCGGTCGGCGTGTCCTACGGCGCCGACGTCAGGCTCGCCGAGAAGGTGCTCAAGCGTGTCGCGAGCGAGACACCGAACGTGCTCAAGGACCCGAAGTGGCACGTCTACTTCCGCGGGTTCGGCGACAGCACCCTCAACTTCGAGCTGCGTGTCTTCATCGGTCATGTCGATCATCTCATCTCGGTACGGCATGAACTGCACATGCGCATCACCGAGGCCTTCCGGGCCGACGGGATCGAGATCGCCTTCCCCCAGCGCGACCTGCACATCCGCTCATTCGAAGGCCTCGAACGGCTCACACGCGGTCAAAACGAGTAGCCATCCCCCGGAGGCCATCCACACTGGTGATGCCTCGGTAGACCTACGCAGATGTGCCGTGCGAATCGACGATCTGACACGAACAATGGATCCAACAGCAGTACCGCGGCGTATATACGGGCGTACGGAGAGAGTGCGCCCATGCCGGACTTGGCTGTTCTGCCGATGTTCGTAGGGCGTCTCCGGGTTATCGGAGTATCACAGGTGCAGGTACGTTTTGAACTGCATGGCGAAAACTGACAGTCCATGCGCGTCACGAATCGGCGGGATCCTCCGGATCCCC
>DDFO01000047.1:48460-49375 GCA_002337215.1 Phycisphaerales bacterium UBA1926
CCCCACGCCGATCTATTGACGCCGTTCTTCGGGGCCGCGTTCACGGTCTCACGGGGGCAGGGTCTCGCCCCCGGTTGATGTTCAGAGGGCGGGCCCGATATCGGGTCCGATATTCACGATCGACACGCCGGGTCGCCTGACCGGATCACCTCGATGGGGGTCCGAGCCGGCGAAGGCCGGGAGAAAGATCGGATCGATTCGTGCCACCCGATCCGGGTGGCGAATAAAGGAGTCTTTGATGAGCAGTGCAAGGGTCTTGAGCGTTCTCACCGCGGCGGGGTGCCTCACCGGCATCGCGGGCGCGGCGCAGCCGTGGCTTCCGATCACGACCACCGACCACGCGTGCGCCGAGGCGTGCATGGTCGATCGTCTGGAATTGGCGATGTTCAACGCGCTGCCGACCGAGCAGCGGATCGCGATCGCGGGCGGGATGATCCGCGCCGGGGACGCCGACGGTGCGTATTCGCGCGTCGCCAATCTGCTGACCGAGGAGTCGTACGACGCGATGCGCCCCGAGTGGAAGCGTGCGATGGACATGCTCGCCAAGGGCGAGGCCAACGGGATGGCCGCGTGCTTCGCGCCCGACACCCCCGAGGATGTCGTCATGGCGTTCGACGCCCTGATGTTCAACCCCGAGAACCGCTTCCAGCTCAACAACCGCTGGTCGAGCACCGCGCTCTCGGGAGGCGGGCTCGGCCAGGGCGATCCGACGATCATCACCTGGGGCTATGTCGCCGACGGGACGACCGTCAACGACGCGGGCTTCGGCAGCGCCGGAAGCCAGCTCTTCAGCTGGATGAACGGCATCTACGGGAACCCCGGCAACTGGCAGCCCCTCTTCCAGCAGGTCTTCGACCGCTGGGAAGAGCTCAGCGGCAACGACTACGTCTATGAGCCCAACGACGACGGCGCGAA
>DDFO01000047.1:49478-53587 GCA_002337215.1 Phycisphaerales bacterium UBA1926
AGCCCAACGACGACGGCGCGAACCACAGCTCGGGCTTCAACTCGGGCGTCGCCGGCGTCCGCGCGGACGTCCGGATCGCCGCGATCTCGCTCGACGGCGGCGGCGGTGTGCTCGCGTACAACTTCTTCCCCGACAACGGCGACATGGTCCTCGACGCCTTCGACTCTTTCTACAACAACACCGGGGGCAACTCGCTCCGCCTCCGCAACATCGTCGCTCACGAGCACGGGCACGGCAAAGGCATGAGCCACGTCTGCCCCGCCAACCAGACCAAGCTCATGGAGCCCTTCATCTCCACCGCCTACGACGGGCCCCAGCTCGACGACCGCCTGCACGCCCAGCGTCAGTACGGCGACTTCAACGAGCCCAACGACAACGCGGGCTCCGCGACCGACATCGGGACGCCGTTCTTCTTCTCGCTCAGCGCTGTCAGCATCGACGACAACAGCGACGTGGATTGGTACGAGATCGAGTTCACCGAGCCGGGCGAACTGACCATCCAGGTTACCGCCACCGGCGAGACCTATCTCGACGGCCCGCAGAACAACAACGGCTCCTGCTCGGCAGGCTCCAACTACGACTCGCTGCGGATCCATGACCTCAAGGTCGACCTGATCGCTGGCAACGGCTCGACCGTGCTCGCCAGCGAGGACAGCACCGGCATCGGCGAGGCCGAGGTCCTGACCTACGTCGTCGAGGACGCGGGCACCTACTACGCCCGGGTCCGCGGTGGCAACACCAACAGCATCCAGGCGTACAACTTCTTCGCGACGATCGAAGACCTTCCCTTCATCCCGGCACGCATCGATATCTCCGAAGCACCCGACCAGCTCGACCCGGGCGTGCCCACCGTCGTGACGGTCAGCATCGACCCCAACGACGAGGTTGTCAGCAACCGCGTGCTCCGCTTCCGGGCCGACGGCGGCTCGTTCCAGTCGATCACGCTCCAGCCCGCGGGTGGCCAGGACTTCACCGCGTCCATCCCCGCGGTGGCGTGCGGCGAAAACCCCGAGTACTTCTTCCAGATCACCGGCGACCAGTCGGGCACCATCAGCCTTCCCTCGGGCGGCGCAGCGGAGCCCTTCTCGGCGATCGTCGGCGAGCTCGCCGTTGAGTTCAACGACAACTTCAACAGCGACCAGGGCTGGTCGGTCACCAACTCCGCAGGCCTGACCGACGGCGCCTGGCAGCGGACGGTGCCCTCGCAGGGCAGCGACGACCGCGTCGCCGACCCCGGCACCGACTTCGACGGCTCGGCGTTCTGCTACATCACCGACAACGGCGCGGACAACTCCGACGTCGACGGCGGCTCGACCACGCTGACCTCGCCCAACTTCGACCTCTCGGACAGCCCCGAGGCCATCCTCAGCTACGCCCGTTGGTTCGACAACAACGAAGACGGGAGCGCGGCCAACGCATTCCAGGAGACCTTCGTCATCGAGATCTCCAACAACGGCGGCAGCAACTGGTCCAACCTCGAGACGGTTGGCCCCACCGGTCCCGAAGTCAGCGGCGGCTGGGTCCAGAAGGCCTTCCGCGTCGCGGACTTCGTCACCCCGACCGCCAACGTCCGCATCCGCTTCATCGCCAGCGATGACATCGGCACCGTCGTCGAGGCCGGCGTCGACGCCGTCCGCATCGAGGGCCTGACGTGCGAGGATCCGACCGGCGGGCCCTGCAACGCGGCCGACCTCGCGGCCCCCGAGGGCATCCTTGATCTCGCCGACATCGGCGCGTTCACCGGTGGTTTCACCAGCCAGGACTCCATCGCGGACCTGAACGACGACGGCATCTTCGACCTCGCCGACATCGGCCTGTTCGTCGCCGCGTTCAGCGCTGGCTGCCCGTAACCGGAGCCGGCATCGACGAACTCTGCAAGGGGGCGGGAAACCGCCCCCTTTTTCGTGCGCGCAGCGTCTGCGTGTCTCACGCCGGAGCCGGCGGGAAGTCACGCGTTGTCCGACGCGGCGAACCGTGCGAGTTCGATCGCCTCGGCGAGCGCCTCCGCCTTCCGGGAGCCGACCAGAAACTGGTCGGACTTCCCGTCACCGAACGTGACGTGCACTCCGCGATCGCCCGAGACATTGAAGACCCGGTGATACACGCCGCTGATCCGCCAGCCCCACCCCCCCGACGCGATCGGGTTGTAACGAATCGCCTCGGCCGACCGGATCTCGTCGATCGGCACCCGGCGACCCGGGAAGGGCCTGTAGCGGATGATCAACTCTCGATCCATCACGATCGTTGTGAGCCGGACGGTGAGCAGCAGCAAGGGCACGCCAAGGACGACCGCCACGATCAGCCCGAGCACCGGCAGCGGCGGCAGCGCAGCCCCGGCCCACAGCATCGGGACCATGACCGCGAGAACGATCACCGTTTCGAGGGGGACGAGAACGCGCACAATCAGATTCTGGTGCAGAGGCTGCTCCTCGCGAAACAGCTCATGCGCCATGTCGGCGTGCCCCTCCGTGTGCGGGTGTTCGACGATCTCCTGCATACAAAGCCTCCTCGTCGATGGACCAGACAGGCCAAGTCTCTCTCGGCCGTCGCCCAGAGTGTCGTTCACAGAGACTGTTCTACACTGAAGACATGGAAACGGGCGACCCAAGCAAGATGCGACGCCTCGGGAGGCTTGTTGGGAGGATTCGCGGCGAGTTTCTTTCCGGGTTCCAGGGCCGGGAGGATCGAGAATTCGGCCCAGCGACCGCAGGAGATCGCGTCTCGACGGCTCCGGCTTCGGATGACAGCGAGCCGCCACGAACCGGATCGATCGTGGCGCGGCGAACCACGGTCATCGAGGAAGTTCATATCATCCAAGAGGATCGCCGATAACCCATTGACGAACCCCACGGAGGCCCCGCGATGACGACGACATGTGCCCGACTCTCAACGCTCTCGGCCCTTGGTGCCGCCGTCTGCTCCGCGATGGTGGGGTGCCAGACCGCCACAACCGGCACGCTGGTGACGGTCATGAACGAAACACCGGGCGCGCTGCTCGTGGATGTCATGCACCAGAACTCTGAGACGATGATCGTCGATGACGCCCGGCTGGACCCGTCCGGTGTCCGGCAGTTCTCTGCGCCCGACGCCGGTGCGCCCGTCCAGATTGGGATCCGCCCGATCGAGTTCGAGGCCGCGCCGGGTCAGTGGATCGAATTCCCGCAAGGCGGGCCCTATTTGCTCCGAGTGCAGGGGTCCGCGACCGATCTGCGGTTCGTCCCAAGCATCGACGGCGCCGGCGAACTCGAGGCCTCCGACATCAAGCCGATCTACACGAACCGCAAGTTCAACGAGCCGCCCGTCCTGCCCTCGCGCTGAGCCGAGCACGGGAGCAGCGAACCCGCAGGTGCGGCGAGGCCTCCCCGAATCTGGTTTCCGTGAAGCAGGCTGCTCCGAAACCGTCGCCGCCCGAATCAAGACCCGAATCAAGATCCGAATCAGGGTTCGGCCGCAGCGGTGAAGCGCGCCGGAACCGGCCTCACCAAACGCCATCCGCGGCGGGCGAGAGCACGGCACACAGATCAGCAAAAAGAACAGGGGCGTGGTCAGTGACCACGCCCCTGGCTTTGTATCGCGTTGCGATCGTCGATCAGCGGCGACGACGGCTCACGAGGCCGCCCGCACCGATCAGCAGGGCCGCCGCACCCGGGGTCGGGACGATGGTGCCGCTGAACTGCGAGCCCGAGAGTTCGAAGCTCTCGTCGAAGAAGCTCTCGACGCCGAAGCTGACCTGGACGAGGCCGCCGGAGAACGAGTTGTTCAGGAGGTAGGGGGTCAGACCGAAGCCCGAACCGCCGACGCCCTCGAAGGTGCCGTTGCCGCTCGCGGTGTAGACCACGTCGGTGAGCGTGCCGTTGAAGAACAGGACGGTTGCGCCGGCCGACGCACGAGCCCAGGCACCCGCGAGGGTACCCGAGATGGTGTCGCCGTCCATGTCGGTGATGACGAACGAGCCGGCCGCATCGGCCGAGTTCGAGGTGATGTTCGAGATGTTCATCTCGAAGACCACGTCGGCGAGGCTCGAGTCATCGTTGGCGAACGCGTTGTCGTACTCGGCAGTCTGAGCGCCGTTGACCAGCGAGGTCACGTCGCCCGACGAGTCGGAGCCC